>JANPLQ010000071.1:0-30050 GCA_031422395.1 Ilumatobacteraceae bacterium
TGGCCGGCGGACCCGGTGACACAGCGCTCGTCCGCGAGTACTACGAACAGCTCGAGCAACTCAAGGACAGCCGTGACGCGATCGGCGACGCCGCAGAACGCGACCGGCTCGGCCTCGAAGACACGCCGGAGGAACTAGAGGAGTTCCTTCAGCAGGCAACGGAGGACCTGTTCTCTGACAATGTCGTCGTGCGTCACCGCACCGAGCTTTCGTTCGAGGAACATTTCGGAGAACCGGCCTCACCCGCAACGACCGCCGAGTACGAGCAGTTCGTCAACGACGCCGAGAAGGCTCAGATCGACCGCGACCCCAAGGCGTTCGTCGATGCGCGGCGAGCATTGGGGATCGAACCGACACCGGCCGACATCGAAGGCTTCATCAACCCGCGGCCTGAGGACATCATCGGTGCCGGACGCGAAACCTATCTGCTCGGCCAGACCGGCCCGGACGATTCGGCGCTGGCGAAGGCGCTCGAATCGGTGTTCGACGGGAACCTGCACGGAGCGATCACCCCGACCAACACGATCCCGGTTCCGGGTTCGTCGGTCGGTTCGTCGGTTAATCCCACGATGACTTCGCCGACCTCGTCGACCAATCCCACGAGCGCAAACAGCTCGGGGTCTACATCGGGAAACAGCCCAACGTCGGACGATTCGATGGATATGTCGGGTGGACTTTCAACCGGCTTCCCGACGTCGGGCTCCGGCAATACCACCGACTCCACGCCAGGTGACTCAACGATGCCTGACCCGTCGGCATCGGATTCCGGAGCGAACCCGAGTCCGGGTATGGCTCACGTGCTCAGCGATAGCACGGACGCAAACGGGGTGCGAGAGGTGGTGTGGATGGACGACAACGGCAACACCTGGGCGAACGACGGAGTACATCCGACAGTCTTCGTCGGTAAAGAGACGGGTGCCGGTCTCGTTCCCGACGAAACCCCGCCGACGACACCACCACCACCACCACCCCCACCACCACCCCCCCCACCCCCCGAGGAGGAGGAAGAGGAAGAGGAAGAGGAGGAGGAAGAAGAAGAAGATCCGGAGGAGGAAGAAGCAGGCGACGACATGGTCAACCCTGACGCCGACACCGGAGGCGGCGGCCTCGCATCCGGCACCACCGGCCCGTTGCAACCCGACTACGGGTCGTCAACAGGCGCCGGTGTCACCAACTTTGGTCGGGGCGACCTCGGGCTGGGTGGTATCACCGGCGAGATCCGCACCCCCAACACCGCCGGCCCTGACGTCGACCCCGACGCCGATACGGGATCAGGCGGGCTGGTAGTTGGTGGTGGAACCCTGGTCCCCGACTACGGATCCTCGACCGGAGCGGGTGTCACCAACTTTGGTCGCGGCGATCTCCTGCCAGGACTTGGCCCAATCGAGCCGCCGACCGACGACGGCGTCAACCCCTACGCAAATGACGCAGAGTCATTCGGCGGGCGCGGGACGGTCGGATCGGATTTCGGCGCTGAAATCGGCGGATTCGAACAGCTTGGCGACGCCGCCCTCGACATCGAGTTCGGTGCTGGCGACTTCGCAGCGACCGAGCAAGAAGCGACCCCGGGCTTCGACGAACCCGGCGACGACATGTTCGACTGAGCCCGATCGGGCCCTGACATTCACGAACCTGAGATCGTTCGAAGCGATGCGCCGTCCTCGAAGTACAGGGTGCCGCCGCGATCAACGCTTAGCGAGCCGGCCACGCCGATTGACGATTCGTGGGCGGCGACGCCGTCGACCCGCGCGACGTCGGCCTGACGAGCGATCACGAGCTCGATCAATCCGCCGTCGATGCGCACGATCGCACCACTCAACGAATCGGCGACGTACACCCGATCTGATCCGTCGACAGTCAGCCCATCGATCGCCAAAAAGGCAAGGTCTCGCGCTGCGGTGCCGTCGGCAAACCATGATCCGTCCGCGCTGCTGAGCGCGACGGCGCCGCCGCCCACGACTGTCGACAACGTACCGTCGACCGAAACCTGTCTGATTGCCAACGTCGCCGAATCGGCGAACACCAGGTTGCCGACAGTATCGATCGCAAGACCGGCAACCGTGCCGATCGCCACCGTTCCGGCTGGTTGCCCGTCACCCACCGGCGCGCCGGACGCGGCGGCGACACCCGACCCAGCTACCAGGCTGAGTGTTCCGTCGGTGCCGCGGCGGATGATGCGGTGCATGTCGTTGTCTGCCAAATAGAGATTTCCAAAACCGTCGAGCGCCAGCGGACCCGGCGTGGCACCGAGGCCCGCATTCACGGCATCAAGGAACGACGTCGAAACGCCATCGCGTATCGATGTCACGCCAGTCGTCGTCGACAGCAACACGCTGCCGTCTGCCATCACGACCATACCGCCAGGATTGGTGCGCGTCGGATCGGCCGGTGCGACGGATGTGGCTTCGCCGTCGCCGGACCGCAAGATCGATCCATCGGCTCCCGCCACGTACACCGAACCCTGCTGATCGACAGCGAGGGCTCGAATATCCGCAATCAGGGCTTCGCCCAGCGAGACCGTCGTCACGACGTTCCCGACTCCGCGTCGAGTCGATTCCGACGGACTCGTGGAGCTGGGAGTCGTGGGCTCACTGCTTGGTGACGTCGCAGTCGTGACGACCTGTTGCGTCGATTGGGACACCGGAATCGTGGTCGTTGCCTCGAGTGATACCTGCTTCTCGGAGTCGCCCCCTGCAAGGGTCAGCGCAGCGACAACGGCAGCGACGCCAATCCCACCGCCGACTGCGCCGTAAACCAATCCTTTGCTGCGACCCTTTCGGTTCGTCGACGGTCGTGTTACCGCAGCAGGCGGCACAGCACGGGCGGGTGGCTGCCATTCTGGGCGAGCGGCCGTTGCGACCGGCACCGAATCGGCTACGCCAATGGACGCCGCCCCGGCGAGTGAAGCTCCGACCGCAATCGCCAGCTTGGGATGCGCATCCAGGGCCACCGGGCGGCCGGTCGCCGATCGCAACATTTCGGCCACAACAGGCATCCGCGAACTCCCGCCAACCAGCAGGATTCGGGACACCTGATCGATACCGATGTGAGCCGACGCGACGGTGCGCTCGAGCGCACGAACCGTTTCACCGACCCGAGGCCGGACCATCGATTCGAACTCGTCACGGGTCAGCCGAACTTCCGTCTGCACGCCAGGAAGCGCTACGGGAATTATCGTGTCGCTGTCGGTCGACAATGCCTCCTTCGCCCGCCGGCACTCGGTTCGCAGTCGCGCTTGGCCTGGACGCGTTTGCGGGTCGTTGCGATCGGCACCAGAGACAAGTCCACCAAGCGTCGAGTCGACATGCGCCATGACGGCCTGATCGAAATCGATTCCTCCAAGTCGCTCCATGCCTTCGGGCACACCGATCAACTCGAAGCGATCCTCGGTTCGACGCACCAATGCGGCGTCGAACGTGCCTCCACCGAAGTCGTACACCGCAACGATCTCACCGTTGTCGATGCGGGCCTGGCGTGAGTAGGCAATCGCAGCCGCCTCGGGCTCGGTCAGGAGGATGACCTGATCGCCGGCGAGTCCAGCCAACTCGGCCGCTTCGTTCAACAATCCGGTCTTGTAGTCGGAATAGTTCGCCGGGTGGGTCAGCACGACAGTCGTTGGCGGCTCACCCTCTTGTTCTGTCGCCCGCCGAACAATGTCACGCAGCAGATGCGCCATCAGCGACTGCACGGACTGTGGTTGATCGCCAATCACGATCGGGACCGGATCGCCAAGCCGACGCTTGAACTCACGCGCTGCCCTGGTTGGTTCCGCTGACGCCCGCCGCTCGGCGGCATCCCCGACCAACACCTCGCCATCTTCCCGAATCAGCACGACCGACGGAACCTGTGCGGAGTCGGTGCCGAGTGGAAGCGGTTCCGATGTTGCTCCGCGGGCGATCGCCGCGGCGGAATATGTCGTGCCAAGGTCGACGCCCAACGAGTAGGCGCTCATGCCGAGCGGTTCATCACGATCGGCCCGGGATTGCCGTCGACGGCGACGGTCATCGTGTCGCCCTCACACACAAAAGTTCCTGTCCCGCTGAACGCCGAGCCCGTGTCGGTCTGCTGAGGAATCGGCAGGTTCACACCTCCAGCGCTGACCGTCGCGGTAATCACGGTGTTGACGTTGGAGTCGACGAATGTGAACGACCCGTCATCGCCGAACGTTCCCGCCGACTTGTCGTCACCGGTGATCGACATCGTCATCGTGACATCCTCGGCGCTGGCGGTGAAACCCCAGTCCGAGTACGTGCTGGTCCACACGCCGTCCGCTCCGACGTCGACCACCACGGTTCCGTTGACCCCGACGAGAATGGCGCCGGCTCCCACGGCGTCGGCGGCGGCGAGCCACATGGCGGCGAACGAGTCGTTCTCCATCGTCCAACTCCCCACTGTGCAGGCGATACCGGAAATCGGTCCGGCCGGCGCAGTGGTCGTCGGAGACTCAGTCGTTGTCGGCGCTTCGGTGACGACAACCGGTGCGCCGTCGCTCACTCCTGAATCGGATTCCGACGCGCTTGACGATTGGACGGATTCGCCCGACGGCTCGTCGATCACGGGTGTTGTTGTCGATGACGCTCCCTCCGGGTCGTCGCTGCCTGCGGCCATGACTCCCACTGCGGCGATCAGTCCGACCGCCGCTATCGAAGCAGCAACGATCGGAATCTTGCGCGACTTCTTGGCGACGGTCTTCGCAGTTTTCGTCACCGCATCGGGCAGCGGAGTTCCGGTCGGACCAGCCGATGGACCGGTCAACGGAGTGCCCGTTGGACCAGCCGGAGGACCGGTCAGCGGAGTGCCCGTCGGACCAGCCGATGGCGTCGCCAACGGCGAACCGGCGGGACCAGCCGATGGCGTCGCCAACGGTGAACCGATTGGACCAGAGGTTGGCATCGCCAACGGTGAACCGGTCGGTCCGAGACCCGCGACGCCTGCGGCGACAGGTCCGGCCGCAATCGCTTCACCACCGAGAACGGTTGCGCCCAGCACCGCCCCTCCAGCCACCACGGCGGCGGCACCTGCGGCGGCGCCGAGTACACCCGCCCCGGCTCGGTCGTCATCGGACTCCTCAGCGTCGGGACGTCGAATCCACCCGATCGCGGCGGCACCCGCGACACTGCCCAATCCAGTCGGCACAGTGCCGCCGATCTCGCTCGCCGCCTCGTCAGCCTCGGTTCGAGACACCAGTACGACATCAGCCAGGGGGATCCCCGCGAGGCGGGCGGACTCGTTCATCAGGCCGGTGTGATACTCGTCGAGACCGGCATCATGCACCAACACCACGGCCCCCGGCTCGGACCCGAACCGGTTGCGTGCGAGGCTGACAATCGACGCCATCAGATGGCCGACCAATGACTCGACTCCGTACGGCGTGCCTCCGATCATCAACGGTTCAGCGTCACCGAGTCGACCCACGAAGTCGCCGGTCAGATGCTGGACATCAGCCGGATCAGCCCCCGTGACCGCCTCACCAGCTGCCAGTTGCCCGCCAACGACTGCCACAACTGAGGCAACAAGTCCCCCGCCGAGACTCGGCTCCTGTCGAGCGTCACGACGATCCACCGCCCACGCCGTCTCTTGCGATCCAACATCGATACCAAGTCTGTACGTCACTCGAACCTCGCCCTTTTCGTCGACCTCAATCTAACCATGACAGGTTTCGTGCTTCGGCGTTTCCCTTTTGCGTTTTTCGCTCCCCCCAATGCATGCAGGAGGATTCACATGTCAACTCAAACCGCTCACCATCCATACGCGTCGGTGCTTCGGCAACGGGCCACCCACCTTCGAGATCTGGCGGCGGTGATCGAACGCACGTCGGTGATGGCGCTCGGCGACGTTGCCGACCCGGAGGTCTGGTCGACCACGCGCGCCCAACTTTGCGACGTGATGCTTGCCCGCAACGTGCAGCAGCTCTACCAAGCGGCCGAGGATTTGCGGTACACGGCGTACCGATTCCGTCAGCGAGCGGACGAGATGGAACTGAGCACCCGGATCAGTGTCGTCGCGTGAGTACCCAATCTCACCGTGACGACCGGGTCGATCAATTGCGGACCCGCACGCTCGATGCCATCAAGGACCTGCGTCGAATCAAGAGCAATGACCCGGCTGCGAGCGAAGCGATCCGGGTCGTGCGGCTTACCGAACAGACACTCGAACTGCTGTGGCTGCCGGCCTTGAACATCGCTGGCGCATAACGAGACGAGCCGACCCAAGCCCTAGAACAGGCATGCTGGTTCGACACCTTCGATCTCGTTTCGGCCGACCATCCATGCCAGGCGATCGCCGGGTGGCACTGCAAGTACCGCTGGAGGCAGCGGCGTCAAACCCATCGGTTTGCGTGCCCGCCACACCATCTCCCAGAGCCGCAGGTCTTTGCTGATGTAGTCACCCGGCATGTCCGCAAACTCATAGCCGAGCCCGAGATCGACTCGATGGATCTCGACCTCTCGCTGCCTGAGTAATGGTAGGAGTTGCTTCGGTCGATCCCCGGTCACCGTCGTTGCGGTTCCCGACCAGTCAGTCACGACCGCCCACGCCGAATCGAGTGCGGCGCAGGACGCTTCGATGTCGTCGACGAGTGCTTCCCACGATCGTCGCGATCCGATCTCGATGTCGGCGTTGCGACTTTCCGCACCGCGCTCGTATTGAGGACGACCGGCCAGCATCTCGAGATGCCCAGATGCATTTCGAGCGATATGGGTGAGTACGTGTGCGATCGTCCAATCGGGGAGGCGCGAAGGAGTCGTTGGATCAATCGCACCGAGACCAATCAGATGCGCCAAGAGTGCATGGTGCGAGGCCGTACACCCCGCAATGTCACGTGCAACCTGGGCTAGATCAACTGGTTCGTCGCTCACAGGGCGCGACCGTAGCTCCGGCGTGGCAATCTGTTGTGATGCAACTGGCAATGATCGGACTCGGGCGGATGGGCGCCAACATGGTGCGTCGACTGATGGCCGCCGGCCACGAATGTGTCGTCCACGACGTCAAACCCGAACCGATCGACGCGCTCGCAGCAGACGGTGCGATGGCGGCCTACACGCTTGAGCAACTCGTGACGAAGATGGAAGCACCGCGCAATGTGTGGATCATGGTCCCAGCGGCGTTCGTCGGTGGGACGCTCGACCGACTTGCTCCGCTGCTGTCCCCCGGCGACACGATCATCGACGGCGGAAACTCGTGGTACCGCGACGACGTCGACCGCAGCGGGCCGCTGCTCGCTGATCACGGGTTGCACTATCTCGATATCGGCACCAGTGGTGGTATTCATGGACTCGAACGTGGGTACTGCTTGATGGTCGGTGGTGATCCTGGGGCGGTGAGCAGGCTGGCTCCAGTGCTCAACGTGCTCGCCCCTGGCGTCACCGCCGCCGAACGCACGCCGGGCCGCACAGGTGACCTTGCTGCCGCCGAAAGCGGCTGGCTCCACTGCGGCCCATCAGGTGCCGGCCACTTTGTCAAGATGGTCCACAATGGAATCGAGTACGGCTTGATGGCCGCCTACGCCGAGGGTCTCAACGTGCTTGCCAAGGCCAATATCGGATCTTCGACCCACGCCGCCGACGCCGAGACAGCTCCACTCGACGACGCCCGCTACTATCAATACGACCTCGACCTGGCGGCGATCACCGAGGTCTGGCGGCGGGGCAGTGTCGTATCGAGTTGGTTGCTGGACCTGACCGCCGAAGCACTCTTCGTCGACCCGGAGTTGACTGAGTATTCGGGCAACGTGAGCGACTCGGGCGAAGGCCGTTGGACAGTACACGCGGCGATCGACGAAGGCGTGCCGGCACCCGTGCTCACCGCCGCTCTCTACCAACGTTTCAGTTCACGCGGCCGTGCCGACATCGCCGACAAGGTGCTCTCGGCGATGCGTGCCGGATTTGGCGGACATCACGAACGGAAGGATTCATCACGATGAATCTGAGCGATACCCATCAACCCATGGCCGACGCGTTGGTGCTATTCGGCGCTACCGGTGACCTTGCCAAGCGCAAGTTGTTCCCGGCGCTCTATCACCTCGAGCGACTAGGCAAGCTCGACGTTCCCGTGATCGGAGTGGCGCGCAGTGACTGGACTGACAAAGCGTTCTGCCAGAACGCTCGGGAGGCGATCATCGCCGCCGAGCCGACTGCCGAAGCGGCGGTCATCGAACCCTTGATGAAGCGACTCGATCTCGTCCAAGGTGACTATGCCGATCCAAAAACATGGGCGACCCTCCGCACGACACTTGACAAGCACAAGTCGTCGCAAGCGGTTTTCTACATGGCGATTCCGCCCTCGATGTTCCCAGAGGTCGCAAGTCGGCTTGCCTCGGTCGGTCTCAACGAGCGCGGACGGATCGTCGTCGAAAAGCCGTTCGGCCGCGACCGTGCATCTGCACGCGAGTTGGACGCAACACTGCATACCGTGTTCCCAGAGGAGCGGATCTTCCGGATCGACCATTATCTCGGCAAGGAGAGCGTCGAGGACCTGCTGGTGTTCCGATTTTCGAACACGTTGCTCGAACCGATCTGGAATCGGCGGTATGTGCGCAGCGTGCAGGTCACGATGTCGGAAACAATTGGTGTCGAGGGTCGCGGATCGTTCTATGACGGTGTCGGCGCGATCCGCGACGTTCTGCAGAATCATCTGTTGCAGGTCGTGTCGTTGCTGGCGATGGAACCTCCCGCCGGCCCAGACGCGCATTTCCTTCAGGATGAGAAGGCCAAGGTCTTGTCAGCGATGCGACCGATCGAACCAACTGAACTCGCTCGCGGTCAGTACGTCGGGTATCGAGACGAACCAGGCGTCGCACCCGATTCGTCGGTCGAGACGTACGCCGCCGCGCAACTCCAGATCGACTCATGGCGCTGGGCCGGGGTGCCGTGGTATGTGCGGGTTGGCAAGGGTTTGTCGGCGTCGGCCACCGAGGCCGTGATCGAGTTCCACTCGCCGCCCCGGCTGCTGTTCGACGAAGCCGGCGGGCCGCCACCGGGTCGCAACTTGGTTCGGTTGCGGCTGGGCAAACGCGACGGCGTCACCTTCACACTCCAGGCCAAGACACCAGGGCCCCATCTCGACAGCCAAGATGTCGATGTGTCGGTCGATTTCGCAGCCGCACTCGGCGAACGTAGCGAGGCGTACGAACGACTACTTGGAGACGCGCTCGCCGGGTCGCCACGGCGATTCGCCCGCCAAGATGTGGTCGAGCAAACCTGGCGTGTCGTGCAACCAGCGCTCGACAACCCCGGCCCGGTCCATCCGTACTTCCGCGGCTCCTGGGGGCCAAGCGAGGCCAACCGTCTGCTCGACAACGGTGACACGTGGTTCGAACCGAGCATCTGAACGTTCGGTGTCCGGCACCAACCGTTCGCTCGCACTGAGGAGCCGCGCCGGAGGCGCAGCGACCAATCGTTACGGTGCGCTATTTCGACTGCGCAAGCAGTTGAAATGAAACTCCGGCACGGAGAATCCTCACCTGTCTGCTAGACCCCTGAGACCGTATGTGGATTCCGATCACCCTCGCGGCGGCGACGTTTCAGATCCTTCGCACGTCGCGCCAACACGAACTTCGGTCGGTGCTGTCGGCTGGTGCCGCCGGGTTTGTCCGATACCTCTACGGTGCCCCGTTTGCTGTAGCGCTCTCGTTCGTCTGGTTCGCAGCGCTTCCCAACGACCTGCCTGACATCCCAAACCGCTTCTGGATCAGAGTCACGGTCGCCGGCGTCGCCCAGATCATCGCCACGATTGCGCTCCTGCGTGCGTTCCGCCGGCGCGATTTCGCGATCGGCACGGTCTATTCGAAATCTGAGGTGCTGGCTGTGGCGATCGCCGGATCGCTCGGTCTCGGCGAGGCCCTCGAGGCCCCCGGCTGGATCGGAGCACTGATCGTAACGGTCGGCGTGGCGTGGCTGGCGTCGAAGGGATCATTGCCATCGCTGTTGCGTCGCGCTGGCGACCCGGCGGCGGCGCTCGGTTTGATTGCCGGAACGTTCTTCGGTTTGGCTGCGATCTTCATCCGCTTCGCGTCGCAGTCGCTCGGTGACGGGCCAGCATTCGACCGCGCGCTCGTGACGTTGACGGTGATGTTGGCGATTCAGACGGTGCTCAACACGATCGGCTTCGCGATCATCGACCCGAAAGCACTCCCCCAGGCTGTGCGAGCCTGGCGGCCGGCTGTCTATGTCGGCCTGTTCAGCTTGTTGGGGTCGATCGGCTGGGCGTGGGCCGTCACCCTCGAGAACGCCGTCAAGGTGCGCACGCTCGGTCAGGTCGAGTTGATCATTGCCTTCGCCGTCTCGCACATCAAACTCGGGGAACGCCACGTGCGAAACGACTACCTCGCCAGCGCGCTCGTGATGATCGGCGTCATCATCGTCACGATCCTCGGTTGACCGAGTCGGGGCAGAATGCGGACGGGAATGTCAACCATCGACGTGATATTTTGTCTCGATGGCGCGGAATCACCCGGTCTCCTAGCCGGTGCCGAGCGTTGATTCCGTGAACAGTTGTCCGCCGCCCGAGGCGCCCGTCGGTGCCACCGGTCGCCCACAGGCAGGCGGGCGGTTGGTGACCCGCCGGAGAATCCTCGGACTCGGAGCGGCCGCGGTCGGTGTTGCCGCGGCGGGCGTAGTCAGCGGTACGGTTCCGTTGCCGCATCGGCTGCGCCGAATATTCCTCGACCAGGGTCCGGCCGGGACGATTCCGAACGCGCCGAAGGGCGACGTCCGACTCGAGTATCTGGAGTCGGAAGCTCGCCGCCGGACGGTCGGGTTCTTCACAGCCGTGCCCGACGGCCACGGTGACGGCCAGGGACTGCCGGTGTGCCTCGTTCTCCACGGGGCATCTGCGACCACCGCCGATTTCGAGGACTTCGGGCTTCCGCAGTTCCTCACCTCAGCCGTCCAGGCGGGAGTCCCTCCGTTCGTGTTGGCCGGCGCCGACGGCGGAGTTTCCCGATGGGCCGGAGACGGCGGACTCGACGACCCCCAGACGATGCTGAGATACGAGCTTCCCGACTGGTGCAGCGCACGCGGATTCGACACCTCCCGGATCGCTGCACACGGCTGGTCCATGGGCGGTTACGGATCTCTGCTACTTGCGATTCGCAATCCGGATTGGCTCCGCGGCGTCGCCGTGCTGAGCCCGGCCGTCGGTGGCGGTGAGGTCGATGACAGAGCAGACCAGCTCGACGGATCCCGAATCGCGATCTGGTGTGGTACCGCCGACTCGCTCAAGCCAGCGATCGAGGCGTTGTCGGCCGAGATTCCCGGGGGACCGTCGATCGAACGATATGCACCTGGAGCACATACTCGGGCGTACTGGAACCGAGTCACGCCAGAGGCGATGGACTTCATCGGCCACTCGCTCACGCCGCCGTAATCAGTCGAGGCGGCAGGCGATTCCGGACAGGCCACCGGGCAATGCTGGGTAGCGTTTGAGAACCTCTGGGTCGTGGCCGGGGATGTATTTCCCGCTGTCGCCGGCGAGTTCTCGTACTCGATCGAAGCCGGCAATCATCGTGTCGACGTCGAACACGATCGTGAACGGGCGACGCGACTCGATGTTCTCGTAGTAATGCGCTGCGTCGGAGGCGAGCACCAGCCAACCATTCCGAGTCGCCACTCGCACCACCTGGAGTCCATCGGTGTGGCCACCGACGTGATGCACCGACAACCCCGGCGCTAGTTCAGCGTCACCATCATGGAACACGACCCGTTGATCGTGAACGGCTAGCACGAACTCAGCGATGTGACGCGGCGTGAAACTGTGTTGCTGCGACGGCGTTGTCATGTTGCGTCCCGTGGCGAACGCAACTTCTCGGTCCTGCACATGAAACCGCGCCGACGGGAACTGGTCGAATCCGCCGACATGGTCGTAGTGCAAGTGGGTGATGATCACGTCGGTCACCGCAGAGGCGTCAATGTCGATCAAGGCCAGGGCTTCGGAGGCAGTCCGCAGCAGTCGACGCTTGCGACGGTCGGCATCCTCCTGATCGAAACCGGTATCGACCACCCACGTCTGCCCGTTTCCGAGGACCGCCCAAACGAAGTAGTCCATCGGCATCGGATCGTGCTCGTGCGGATCGCCGCCGATGAAGTGCTCTCCGCGTACCGCATCTCGTTCGGCGTACTTGACGGCGAACACCTCGTACTCCGGCACGGCCGTGGTGTCACTCATCGACCTACGTTAGAGCCGTGCACAACGACAACAGAGATCAAACAAAGTTCGAAGCAGGCTTGGAAGCGCGCAAGCGCGTGCTTGGCGAGGAGTACGTGTCACGCGCGTTCGACACCGCTGATGCGTTCAACATCGAGTTCCAACGAATCGTCACGGAAGCGTGCTGGGGTGAGGTGTGGGGCCGCTCGGTATTGACCGACCGACAGCGGAGTCTCAACAATCTGTGCATTATCGCCACGCTCAATCGGTCGCACGAGTTCAAGATCCATTTTCGAGGGGCACTTCGAAATGGATGCACGTTGGAGGAACTACGCGACACGCTGGTCCAGATCGCCGTCTACGCCGGTATCCCGGCTGGAGTCGAAGCATTCCGGCTGGCCCGCGAAGTGCTCGCCGACGAGGGCATCGACCCAGGCCCCGCCACGACTACAGAAGAGTCTGCGACCGGATGAGCGACTCAACGCGGCGAGTGATCGGATTCGTCGGACTCGGGAACATGGGGTTCCCGATGGCCGAGAACATCGCCAAGGCTGGCTACCAACTGATCGGCTACGACGCCGCCGGGACCGATGGCCGGCTCCCGTCAGGGGCATCGGCGGCGAGCTCGATCGCCGAGATCGTCCAGCGCGCCGACACCGTGCTGCTGAGCGTTCCCGATGGCACGGCGTCGCTGGCGATTGTCGACGAGATCGTCGCAAGCACCGCCTGCACCACAACCGTGGTGATCGACCTGTCGACAGTCGGGCCGGTCGCAGCGCAAGAGGCGGCAGCAGCGCTGGAATCGCATGGCATCACGTACGTCGACGGACCGGTGTCTGGGGGTGTCGCAGGGGCGCGCGCTCGCACGGTTGCGTTGATGTTCGGCGGTCCAACGGAGATCTTCGAGTCGCACCGCGAACTGCTCGACAGTTTCGCCGGCAAGGTCTTCCATGTCGGCGAAGAAGCGGGTCACGGGCAGGCGATGAAGCTGCTCAACAACTACCTGTCAGCGACTGCGCTGGCGGCTTCGTCGGAGGCGTTCGCCCTCGGGCAGGCCTACGGACTCGATTTGGCAACGATGGTTGATGTCGTCAACGTCTCGACCGGTCGCAATTCGGCGACGTACGACAAGTTCCCGAATCGGGTGCTCACAGGCACCTACGACACCGGCTTCTTCACACGCCTGATGGCGAAAGACGTGCGGCTGTTCAACAGCGTCGCCGATCGAGTCGGCACGCAACACACGGTCAGTGACGCCGTCGGTGAGGTTTGGGACGAGACCGATGAGGCCATGCCCGGCAGCGATTTCAGCGAAATCTGGAAGTTCGTCAACATCAGTCGAGGCGTTCGCGGCGCGGGATGACGACAACGGTGCCGTCGGTCTCATGGTGGACAGTGACACGCACGCCGTAGAACTCCTTCAACGTGTCCGCCGAAAGAACATGCTGAGCGGTACCTGACGACACCACGACCCCTTCGTGCATCAGGGCGAGACGGTCGGCGTACATGCCGGCCAAGGTGAGGTCGTGCATCGCAGAGATCACCGTCAACCCGTTGTCGCGTCGCAGCGAGGCGACCAGTTCGAGCGCTTGCTGCTGATGCCCGATGTCGAGCGCGCTGGTCGGTTCGTCGAGCATCAGGATCGGAGCCTCCGTCGCAAGTGCGCGAGCGATCACCAGCCGCTGCTGCTCACCGCCGCTCAACTCGCCCAACCGGCGTTCGGCGAACTCCGCCAGATCGAGTCGGTCCAGCACGTTGCGAACCAGCGCCCGGTCATGTCGCGACTCGGTTCCGAAGTAGCCGACGAACGGTGCACGACCAAGTAGCACATACTCGTATCCGGTCATGTCGCTCGGCATCAGCGGGTCCTGCGGCACATAGGCAACTAGTGCGGCACGACGAGCGCGCGAGCGAATCGACAGCCTCGCACCGTCAACCACTATCTCGCCGGAGTAGTCGACGATGCCGACGGCCGCCTTGAGCAGTGACGACTTGCCGGCACCGTTTGGGCCAATCAGTCCGAGCCACTCCCCCGACCTGACCACGTCGTTGAATCCGCCAACGGCGACCCGCTTTCGGTAGCGGACGGTGACATCGCGGAATTCGATCGAACTCATCGCGACACCTGCCGGGTTCGCAGCAGATAGACGAAGAACGGTGCACCGCAGAACGCCGTGACAACACCGATCGGCAATTCTGCCGGCGCCGTCAGGGTACGGCTTGGGATGTCGGCAAGGATCAGGAAGGCGGCACCGAACATCATCGAAAGCGGCAAAAGACGCCGGTAGCTGGCACCGGCCAACAACCGAACGATGTGCGGCACGATCAGTCCGACGAATCCGATCAGTCCGCTCACCGATACGACAGCGGCGGTACCCAAAGTTGCGGCGATCACGACTGTCAATCGAATTCGGGTCACGTTGGCTCCGAGCGTGACGGCCTCATCGTCGCCGACCCGCAGCACGTCGAGATGACGACGGTGCAGGAACAGCACGAGGCAACTCACGGCGACGTACGGACTCACGAGCGCCACATCGTCCCAACTCGTCGTCGTCAGCCGACCAAGAATCCAGGTGTAGACCTCGCGCACGACTTCCGAGTTGCGTTGCAGGACGAACGTTTGGACCGCTGTCGTGAACGAAACCACCGCAACGCCAGCCAACACGAGGGTGCTCGTGCTTCCTGTTCCCCCGAACGACGCTCCGACGAAGTACGTGACGGCGACCGTGCCCAGCGCAAACACAAACGCAACCAACGGCACCGGATCGATGACCCAGCCGTCGCCGACATCGCCCCACACGGCAATCATCAACGTCGCCCCAAGCCCGGCTCCTGCAGCAGCACCCAGCAGATAGGGATCGACCATCGGGTTCCGAAACACGCCTTGATAGCCAGCACCTGCTGTCGCCAGCATCGCACCGACGACGCCAGCCAGCACGACCCGCGGCATCCGGATATTCCAGATCAACGACCATTCCCGCTCGTTGACCCCGCTGTCGATCGATAGCCCAGGAAGGTGATCGAGCAGCGCCAGCGGGATCCGCCACCAGACAGGACCTGCTGGTCCGATCATGACTCCGAGCAGCGCCGCAAGCAGCGTGGCGACGATCGCCGCGGGTATCCAAGCGGTGCCCTTCCATCGTCGCTGACGCTGCTCGGAGTTCACGACAATCAGCCGGCCGGCTGCGTGGTCAAGGCCGTAGTGGTTACGGCGACACCGACCTGTTGGATGTACTCGACGATGCGTGGGCCCCAACGCGAGGCAATATCGTCGTCCATGTTGATCACGTTGCCGTTGACGACTGCGCTGA
The DNA here is from genome assembly GCA_031422395.1 of Ilumatobacteraceae bacterium. Classification (GTDB taxonomy): domain Bacteria; phylum Actinomycetota; class Acidimicrobiia; order Acidimicrobiales; family Ilumatobacteraceae; genus Ilumatobacter. The sequence continues at coordinate 15,453 of JANPLQ010000071.1, forward strand.
TCGCGTCCCAGCCCGGACGGGCGGCGATCGTCTCCGGCGTCTCACCGCAGTACTTCGAACAGGCATTGAAGATCAGGTCGGGGTTGGCTTCGACGATGTATTCGGCGGTCAGCTGCGGATATGGGCCGGCATCCCCAGCAGCGGCGTCGGCAATATTTTCGAGCCCTGCGAGTCCATACACCAAGCCGATGAACGTTTGACTCGTCGCCGAAAAGTATGTCGCATCCAGCTCGTGGTAGTAACGCAACGGAACTTCGAGCACCGGAAGCGCAGCAACGACCGCCTCAATGTCGGTCTGCATCTGACCGACCAATTCGGCGGCTTCGCCGACGTGCCCGGTGGCGGCACCGAGCTGTTCGATCTGGGAGTAAATCTCGTCGAAACTGGTAGCCGCCTGACCTTCCCAGTGGGCGATGCCCAATGAGTCGAGTTGCGCAAGAAAGTCAGGGTTCGTGCCGTCAGTGAGGACAAGATCCGGTTCGAGCCCGGCGATCGCCTCGACGTTTGGTTCGAAGCCGCTGATTCCTTGCATCTTGGCGGCAGCTGCTTCGGGATAGTTCGAGAAGTCATCGACGGCGACCACCTGGTCACCCGCGCCGATCGCATACACCATCTCGGTTGCCGTCGGTGAGAGCGAAATGATCGCAGTCGGGACGGCAGGTTCCGGCGGCTCGGTCGTTGCCGGATCTGTGTCTGGAGTAACGGCCGCCGACTCGGATTCGACGGCGGTCACGGATTCGGCTGACTCGGCTGCTGACTCGGCTGCTGATTCGGCTGCCGGTTCGACAACGTCGTCATCACCACATGCTGCGGCGAGCAGGGAAAGGCCGGCGAGAACGCCAACCATTGATTTGATTCGCATGGAAATTCCTCCACGTTGGGAGGACAAAAGTGGATCAGAGGCCGTTGCCGACCGCCAACCGCCCCTTGCCTCGAGGGTCTGGTTACGCACGAAGCAGGTCGACCGGACTCGTCCAACTCGGGGCTGGAACCACCGTTGCGGGTCAGTGCCGGGATCTCACCGGACTTCGCTCAACTTCGTGACGACGCAACACTAGCAGTCGACAGCCACCTCTATGCTCGCCACCATGACCGATCAAGCCGACGACGCGACTATCGACTCGACTATCGACACGACCACAGTCCCGACCACAGTCCCGACCGAGGACCCGCGGCCAGACGGGTTACGTTCGGCGAAATCGCTCGTGATCGTCAACACCGGCAACGGAAAGGGAAAGAGTTCTGCAGCGTTCGGTGTCATGCTGCGATCGCTGGCGATGGGCTGGCCCGTGGCTGTGATTCAGTTCATCAAAAGTGGCGATTGGAAGGTTGGGGAGGAGAAACTCGGTCGGGAGTTGGGTGTCGATTGGCGATCATTCGGTGACGGTTTCACCTGGGATTCCGACAATCTCGATGTCGACAAAGCCCATGCCGCGGCGGGTTGGGCCGAGGCAAAAGCCCTGATCAATGCCGGTCAACATCGGCTGGTGCTGCTCGACGAACTCACTTATCTGTGTACCTGGGGTTGGATCGACATTGACGATGTGGTTGCCACAATCGTTGGTCGTCCAGAGAACGTCAACGTCATCGTGACTGGCCGTGATGCACCACAAGCGATCATCGATATCGCCGACACAGTGACCGAAATGACCGAGATCAAACACGCCTACAAGCAGGGAATCCGTGCCAAGCGCGGCATCGACTACTGATGTTGACCGTGCTATTAGGCGGTGCCCGATCCGGCAAGAGTTCGCTTGCTGAAGCCATGGGGCGACGCGCAACGGACTCTGTCACGTTGATCGCTACGAGCCCCCAGATCCCAGGCGACGACGACCTTGACGCCCGCATCGAGCGTCACCGCGCTGATCGGCCAGATACGTGGGAGACGATCGAGGAGCAACTCGATCTCGTCGGTGCGATCAGCCGGGCGGACGATGGATTCGTAATCATCGATTGCTTGACCACCTGGGTCGGCAATCTGTTGTATCACGATCACACAGAATCTGAAGTGCTTGCTGCGGCTGACGCGGCATTGCTCGCACTGGCCGCCCGAGAGAACTCGACTGTCGTGATCACCAATGAGGTCGGGCTCGGAATCATTCCTGACAACCTCCTGGCAAGGCAGTACCGCGACGTACTTGGCCGCGTCAACCAGCGATGGGTCGCCGCCGCTGACCGTGCTCTTTTCATGGTCGCTGGCAGGGCCTTCACCCTCGAGGATCCGAACGAGCTACTCCGATGAGATCGTCAACCTGGTTACACGATGCACTCTCACGACTTCCCGAATCTGATGATGTCGCCGCACGTGCCGTGCGAGCCCGCGCCGATGACATCTTGCGACCGTCGGGTGCGCTTGCCCGGCTGGATGACCTGGCCGTTCATATCGCTGGTTGGCAACGCACGTCGGCGCCCTCGATCCGACGTCCTGCCGGTCTGATCTTCGCCGCCGATCACGGGGTTGCCGTAGGTGGCGAGGTCAGCGCATACCCAACCGCCGTGACGGCGGCGATGCTGTCAGCCTTCGACAAGGGGCGGGCGACGATCAGTGCGCTCGCCAGGTCAGTCGGCGCAACGGTGACTGCAATCAACGTCGGTGTGGGCGTGCCGACCGGCGATATCCGCTACGAGGCGGCGATCGACAAGCATCGCTTCGCCGAGATCGTCGACGCCGCAGTCGCGGCGGTCGATCGAATCGACACAGACCTACTCGTACTCGGAGAAATGGGCATCGGGAACACGACCGTTGCTGCCGCTTTGGCATGCGGTGTACTGGGCGGCGATGCGGCCGATTGGGTCGGGCGCGGCACTGGAGTCGACGACGACGGTTTGGCACGCAAGCGAGCTGCCGTCACGCTCGCCAGAGATCGGATCGCTGCGATCAGCGACCCGATCGAGATCATGCGTGAGGTCGGTGGAGCCGAGTTGACGGCGATCGCGGCCGCAACGATCGCCGCCCGGCTGCGGTCGATCCCTGTGCTGCTCGACGGCTATGTCGTAACCGCTGCCGTGCTGCCACTTCATGTTGCACGACCCGGCGCGCTCGACCATTGCATCGTCGGGCACTGTTCAGCTGAACCAGGGCATCGCCGGCTTCTCGCCCACTTGGGCCTCGATCCGCTGCTCGATCTGAACCTTCGGCTTGGCGAGGGCAGCGGGGCGATGGCAGCAGTACCACTCGTGCGAGCAGCGTGCGACGCCGTGGTCAACGTGGCGACGTTCACCGAATGGTTCGGAGAGTGATTGGGCCATGATCGGGCTGATCGGAGCGATTCAGTTCCTCACTCGGATTCCAGTCAGCCTGCGCTCTCCCACCGAGCACCACCGAGTCGTGCCATGGTTTCCGATCGTCGGTGCGTTGATCGGGGCCGCCGTCGGCGGTGTTGCTGTCGGCTTTGGCGAGCTGATTCCGACCTCCGTCGCAGCAGCTCTGGCGGTGATCGTCGGGTTGTTGATCACGGGAGCATTTCATGAGGATGGTCTCGCAGATGTCGCCGACGCGTTCGGTGGCGGCTGGACACGTCAGCAGCGATTCGAGATCCTCAAGGACTCGCACCACGGCACGTACGGGGTTGCGGCTCTGTGCAGTTCGGTAGTACTCCGAGTCGTGTGCGTCGCGTCGATTGCCTCACCGGCGGCCGTCCTTTCAGGTTTGCTCGCCGCCCATACGCTCGGCCGCTCCGCTGCCGTGGGGGCGATGCTGGTCGCCCGACCGGCAACGCAGAGCGGCCTCGGGGCCGATTCGACGCGCTCGCTCCGGCCCGTGCCGACAGCGCTCGGACTCGGCGCCGGAGTCGCCCTGACCAGTGTCGTCGCCGGATGGTGGGTGGTGCCGATGGTCACCGGCGCGTTCGTCGGAACCGGCGGCGTTGTGTGGCTGGCGGCACGCAAGATCGGCGGAATTGCGGGTGACGTGCTGGGTGCGATCGAACAGGTCGTCGAAGTCCTGGTACTCGTCATCGTGAGCGGGCTTGCGGCCAGGCATCGCGTGTGGTGGACCTGAATCCACGTGCCGCAGGATCGGATCACTTCTGTAGCGTCGGATCATGATTCACGATGCTCACGTCGTCGTTCCGACCGCACGATTCGACGATGACTTGGCAGTGCTCACCAGTCAACTTGGATTTCGGATCGATGCGATCTATCCGGCCGACTCGCCGTCAACGGGAATCGTTTCCGGTCACGGCATCCGGTTGCGATTGGAACGTAGCGAAGTCGGTCGTCCGATAACGATTCACCTGCTCGACGACAATCCCGATCAGCCGGCTCGGCTTCCAGGCGGAACGTTGATCGAGTACCGACCGTTCACCACGACGTTCACGCTGCCCCTCAACCAGCCGACGCTCGCTATCTCACACCATGGCGGTGAGGAAGGCGTCGGGCGGGCAGGTATGCGATATCGCGACTTGATCCCTGATCGGTGGGGTGGTCGATTCATCGCCTCGCACATCACGATTCCCGATGGCGGTCCCGTTCCCGACTACGTGCACTTTCACAAGGTCCGCTTCCAGATGATCTTCGTCAAGTCGGGTTGGGTTCGTCTGGTATACGAGGATCAAGGTGAGCCGTTCGTGATGGTTGCAGGCGATTGCGTATTGCAGCCGCCAGAGATCCGTCATCGTGTGCTCGAGAGTTCGGCCGGCCTGGAAGTGATCGAGATCGGTTGCCCGTCATTGCACGAAACGATCGCTGACTGGGCGTGCCCATTGCCGACCGGTCTGGACCTTCCGAGCCGCGACTTCGGTGGCCAGCGTTTCGTCCGTCATATCGCCAGCACCGCGATCTATCTGCCGTGGCGTATCGATGGCTGGGAGTACCGAGACACCGGCATCGGTGCGGCGACCAACGGCCTTGCCGCAGCAAGGGTCGCCCGGCCCACCGGACCCACCGACGAACGCTGGATCGCCCAACACACCGAGTTCGCTCAACTCGTTGTGCTGGTCGGAAAAGTGACGTTCGAGGCCGAAGGTGTAGAGCCGATCGAGTTGCGTGACGGCGACAGCGTCGCCATCCCGGGAGGCCTCGCCTACAGACTCACGGCACCGAGCAGTGACACGGAACTTCTCGATGTCACGCTCCCCGCCTCACCAACCCCCGTTCATGTCGCGCTGAACACGTCATAGAGGGGTTCAGCGCGACTTGAACGGGTCAGGTAGTGGCGAATGCTCGCACCGTGAAGGTTCCAACACCTTCGATCTTGGGTGGAACGGCAGTGAAACGAAAGCCGCGCGATGGCAGGGCGGACAAGTTCGTCAGGTGTTCGACGATCGCGATGTCGGCACGTAGCAAGGTGCTGTGAACGGGGCGACGCCAGTCGTCGGTGCTGTCGATGTTGAGCGAATCGATGCCAACACACGCCACGCCGGCAGCGACCAGATGCTGAGCGGCGTTCTCGGTGAGGTGTGGGTGGTCGACCATGTAGGCGTCTGTTCCGAACCGGCTCGAGTGATCGGTCCGGATCAGAACGGCGTGACCGGCAAGCCCGATAAGTTCAGTGGCGCCGAGCTCGATCGATCGTTCCCCGACACGGTCGATGCAGACTGCTGGGACACCGGCCACCCGTTCCAGTTGCAGATCGGCGAGGTCATGTCCGTCGGCGTAGCGGTGGAACGGAACGTCGATGTAGGTGCCCGTGTTCGTGCACATCGTGATCATCCCGATCGTAAATGTGACGCCCGGGCCGTAGATCTCCTCGGCCGCTTCTCGGGTCAGGTGAGTGCTGATCGTCGGCACCGGCAAACCCGGATACGTCACCATTCCCTCGGTGACACGATGGCTGAGGTCGATCAGTTGGGACATTGGAGCAGACTAGGTGTCAGTGACCAGCTCGCGTCCGAGCGATATCAGCGGCGCGGTGAGATTCACATCGCCAATAGTGCCGGAGCGCGTTCGGTCACGAACGTGGCGAGCGCAGGCCCGAGGTCAGGAGACGCCTCGGCGGATAGCCGGTAGGCAGGCCCATACAACGTGGCAATCGCAATCGCCCGGCCGGCATCGTCTCGAACCGGCGCGGCGAGGCCGTTGACATCGAGATCCAACTCCTGATCGGTCCATGCAAATCCGACAAGTCGAGCTGCCACGAGACGCGTTCGGATCGCGATTGGATCCGTGACCGAATGACTGGTAGCAGCGTCGAGGGGACCTGCGAGATACGTCGTGATGCGTTCGTCTGACCATTCAGCCATGGCCGCAATACCCGGGGCGACGAGATGAAAGCGGAAGGTCTCCCCTGATGGATCGGCAACCTGGACTGCGGTCTGCGGCCTCGTACTGGCGAGGTACATGAACCCGTCACCCGCATCGATACCAACCGCCGCGTTCTCGCCGAACGTCTTCGCCATCTCGATCGTCAGCGGGCGCAGTCGTTCACGCAGCACGGCCGGCGACCGATCACTTCGGCGGGTCAACGCGGCGACGCCGGCACCCGGTCTGGCTGCTCCGTGATGGGTCCGTTCGACCATTCCGAGATCACCGAGAATGCCCAACATGCGTGCCGTCGTCGACTTCGAGAGGCCCGCCCGACGCGCCAATTCTCGAACACCAACCGGTTCGTCAGCAGCGACCACGAGGTGCAGCAACTGGAACGCTCGGTGAACCGGACCGATCGGCCTTGACGTGTCCCCGAAGTCGGCCATACAGTGTGATTGTACAACGAACAGGACGTCCTATTCAATAGGACGCAAGCCAACGTGCGGAAGGTCACGGTGACGACAACTTCAACCGCAACTTCAGCGACAACTTCAACGGCAACTTCAACGACGCTCGCTCATCCGCTGACACCTGATTTCATTCCGCATGCCTGGCAGCCGCTTGCCTCAGCACATGTCGACCGCACAACAGGTTTCGTGACGGTCACCTGGCCCGATGGCAATTCGTTCGACGCGTATTCACTGTGGCTCGCCGAGAACGCCGAGGGATACGGCCTAGAACCATCGAGTCGGGAATCGACGCTCGAACCTCGTGACCTCCCCCATCCGCTCGCCTTGATCGCCGCCCGCGTCGATCAAGACGGTGCCCTCGCGATCGACTGGGCAGATGGTCGCCGCGTCCGCGTACATCCCGGCTGGTTGCGCCACATCGCCGACAACCAGCACCTTCCGTCGAGCGCCCTCCCCGAGCCGACCATGTGGACCGGCGCCGACTTCAGCGAGCCGCCGACCATCGACGGTTCCAACATCCTCGACGACGACGTGGTGCTCGGAGAGTGGCTGACGTTGATGATCAAGTACGGCATCTGCCGTCTGGTCAATACTCCGACCGATCTCGACTTTGTCGGGCGGCTTGTCGCTCATGTTGGCCCGATCCGCGATACCAATTTTGGGCTCGTGTGGAGTGTCAAGGCCAAGCAGGATCCCGACTCCACCGCCTACACCGGACTCGATCTTGGGCAGCACACCGATCTGCCGACTCGTGAAGTGCCGCCAGGGTTCCAATTCCTTCACTGTGTCGAGAACACGGTCGCCGGTGGCTACTCGCGCATGTCCGACGGGTGGGCTGTCGTTGAGGCGATCCGGGCAGAACACCCCGATGCGTACGAGGCGTTGACGACGTTCGAATGGGTCTTCTGCAATCGCGCCAAAGATGCCGAACATCGTTGGATCGGTCCGATTATCGACCATGGCGGCAAGCGCCAACCGCTCACGCTGCGAGCGTTCTATCCCGTCCGCAGCGCACCACACATGCGCCATACCGACATGCCCCGCGCGTACGAGTCACTGCGAGTGTTCGCCACAATGGCTCGCGATCCGAGGTTCCAACTCGTCTACCCGTTCAAGCCAGGTGACCTGGTCGGGTTCGACAATCGCCGAATCCTGCATGGACGCGACACCTTCGAGAGTGGCGGGTCGCGTCACCTCCGCGGCTCGTACGCCGACCATGATGATCTCTACTCACGCCTACGAGTCCTGCGGAGATGATGGTCGACCCAAATCGACCGACCGTGTCGCGTTTCGCGAGACTGCACCCGAAGCCGCCGAGGGAAGCGCCAGCGACGAGGCGGACGAGGCGCGAGGAGAACCGTAGGGCCGACGAGCCCGACATCAAGAGAAGGATTCATCCATGAGTTCTGTGTTCATCACGTGTGCGGTCACCGGTAGCGGTGACACGGCCGGAAAGTCGGACAAGGTACCTGTCACCCCAGAGCAGATCGCCGACGACTGCATCGCTGCCGCCAAAGCCGGCGCGGCGGTCGTTCACATCCACGTACGCGACCCAATTACCGGTGCCGGTGCCCGCGATCCAGATCTGTACGCCGAGGTCGTCGAACGCGTGCGTGCGTCGGGCACCGACGTCGTGCTCAACCTCACAGCGGGGATGGGCGGCGATCTGACACTCGGTTCGGTCGAGCACCCGCTGCCGCTCAGCACTGTCGGCACCGACATGGCTGGTGCAAGCGAACGGCTCGAACATGTCCGCCGCCTGATGCCAGAGATCTGCACGCTCGACTGCGGTTCGATGAACTTCGGCGAGGGCGATTACATCATGACCAACAGCACGTCGATGCTGAAGGCAATGGCGCGCCAGATTCAGGAGTTGGGAGTGCGTCCGGAGATCGAGGCGTTCGATACCGGACACGTGTGGCAGGCCAAGTCACTCGCAGCCGAGGGCCTGATCGACGACCCTGCGATGATCCAGCTGTGCATGGGGGTGCCGTGGGGTGCTCCACCAGACGTCAACACGTTCATGGCGATGGTCAACAACGTCCCGAAGTCGTGGACGTGGAGCGCCTTCTCGATCGGCCGCAAGCAACTTGAATACGTCGCCCTCTCGGCGATTGCAGGCGGCAACATCCGAGTCGGCCTCGAGGACAATCTGTATCTCGGCCGCGGCAAGCTCGCAACCAATGCCGAACTCGTGACACGGGCTGTGGAAATCCTCGACAGCATCGGCTACGGACTCAAAGGCCCTGACGAGGTCCGCTCCGATTTGAAACTCACCAAACATGGTTGAGCGGCCAAGCGTCGGCACGGCGGCCGCAGTCGGGTGCGGCGTGATCGGCGCAGGCTGGGTAGCTCGCCTCAGGATTCGCGGCGTCGATGTATGGGTCTATGACCCTTCGCCGCAGGCCGAGCAGATCCTGTCGGAGGTCCACACCAACGCCTTGCGTGCATGGCGAGAACTCGACCTCGAACCGACTGCAGCCGACGTCGGGTCGCTCACCATCTGTGCGTCGATCGAGGATGCTGTAGCAACAGCCGAGTTGATCATCGAGAGTGTGCCAGAACGGCTCGACCTCAAACACGCCACGTTGTCAGCGATCGACGCCGCCGCAGATCCGACAGCGATCATCGCCTCGTCGACTTCGGGTTTCCGCCCGACACAGCTTGCCGAGCCACTCGCCCACCCTGAACGGCTGATCGTCGGCCACCCGTTCAATCCGGTGTACCTACTGCCGCTCGTCGAGGTCGTCGCCGGTGAGCGCACCGACCACGCCGTCACCGACCGAGCGATCGAGATCTACCGCGAACTCGGGATGCACCCGCTCCGGGTGCGCGCCGAAATTGATGCTCACATTGCCGACCGCCTGCTCGAAGCTGTCTGGCGCGAAGCGCTTTGGCTGGTCAACGACGGCATCGCCACCACCGAGGAAATCGACGACGCAATCCGCTACGGCTTCGGCCTGAGATGGGCCCAGATGGGACTCTTCGAGACGTACCGAATCGCTGGCGGCCTCGGCGGGATGCGACATTTCATCGGCCAGTTCGGTGAGTGCCTGTCATGGCCGTGGACAAAGCTGATGGACACCCCTGAACTGACCGACGAGCTGATCGACACAATCGCCGCCCAGTCCGACGCACAGTCCGGCCAGTACGACGTACGTGAGTTGGAACGGATCCGTGACACGAACGTGGCCGCAATTCTGATGGCGTTGGAGAAGAACGACTGGGGTGCCGGAAAGACGATCGCCGGGCTGCGACCGTAGCGCCTCTGGCTGTCACGTCCGTGACGCTCGAGTGAGTGCTGTGACTAACGTCACACCCACCTCTCAGAGTCGTCACAGAGTCGGAAATCATTGTGGGAGGTGTCGAGTCGGCAACACTGCCGACCGGCCCCATTCAAGGAGACCCCCCAATGACTACATCACGAAATTCATCACCCAGTTCCAGCTCACACTCGTTCAGCCGATCGATCAAGCTCGGTGCCGCAACCCTTGCGGCAGCGGCAGTGCTCGTGCTGCCGGGCACGGCCAGCGCATCGGCCCAAGATGACGGCTCCACCGAACTGCGTCCACGCCTCGAACTTGCGTGCGCCCGGGTCCCGAACCTTCAAGTGCGCACCGACAACCTGCTCGCACGGATCAACGGTGATGCGACTGTCCGCGGATCGCTGGCCTGGCTACAAGCACAGATCGACGACGCTGATGCCAAGGGGCGAACGCAACTCGTCACCTTCTTGCAGAACCGCCTCGAGGTGCGCACCGCCAAGCTTGAGACCCTGGAGCAGCGCAAGGTCAGGCTTGTCACGCTCGCCGAACGCTGCGCAGAACTACACGCCGAATCATGAGTGGATCGATCAAGCTGAAAACGGTCGGCCTGGCCGTATCGCTGCTCCTGATTGGGGCAGCGTGCGGGAGCGGAAGTGCCAACGAATCGTCACTGCCCATCGCCGGCGCCGCCCAGTCGACACAGCCCGATTCCGCGCCAGTGGACAGCTCAAGAGTCACAACGTCAGCTCCCGCAACGACCAGTGGTGAGGAGGCGTCGACCAGCACGACAACCAGAAGCGCGACCACCACGACGACAACCACGACGACGACCCCGATCGCAACCACGATCCCGACCACGACGACCGTGACGGTTCCGGAACCCACCGTCACCGAAGCCGAAGTCGCAGAACTCGAGCAGCAACTCGACGAGATCGATCAAGTGCTCACCGAAATCGAACTCGACTTGAGCCAAGATTGAGGTGTGGCGATTCCCGACAGTTCGTCCAGCACTGCGTACGTGCTCGTCACAGAGGATGACGAATCGGTACGAGTGGCGCTGCAACGCGGTCTGACGTTGCACGGCTTCAACGTTGACGCGGTTGCCGACGCAGAACAGGCGATCCAGCGCATCGGTCGGCGTCGACCAGATGTGCTCGTCGCAGACGTGGGACTGCCGGGAATGTCAGGCATCGACCTCTGCGGGCGACTCCGGGCGCTCGACATCGATCTACCGATCCTGATCCTCTCCGCCAGAGATCAGGTCACCGATCGCATCGCCGGACTCGCTGCCGGAGCGGACGACTACCTCGTCAAGCCATTTGACCTCGACGAGCTGACCCTGCGCCTCCGCGCCCTACTCCGGCGAGCTCGGACATCGCCGCACGGTGCGACATCGACGCTCACCGCCGGCCCGTTGTGGATCGACATCGACCGACGTGTGGCGCATATCGATGGTAAGTCGCTGGCGCTCTCACGACGCGAGTTCGACCTGCTGGCGACGCTGGCGTCAAACCCAGGGATCGTTCTCAGCCGAATCAGATTGTTGGAGATCGTCTGGGGGTACGACTTCGAGGTCGACACCAACGTCGTCGACGTATTCGTCGGTTATCTGCGCCGCAAACTGGAAGCCCTCGGAGCACCCGCCATGATCGAAACGGTTCGTGGTGTCGGTTTCGTGCTGAGGGCGAGCTGAGACAGTGCGGCTGTCGACACGCACCGGAATCGCCGCCTTCGCGGCAACATCCGTTGCGTTGCTGATCAGCGGACTTGTGTTCCAAGCACAATTCGGGCGAGTACTGCAGGCTCGGGTCGATGACCAACTTGAAAGTCGGGCGGACACAGCGCCGATCCTGGTGGCGATTGCTGATCGTCTCGAACGCTCGGAACTCAGCGGCACCGTCGAAGGCACCCGCGTGCTGGCCGACGGCAGGACGATCGAATTCGGACTCCTGCCAGACGACTCACTTCCCGCGATTTCGGCACCCGGTTGGGAAACCGTTTCAGCGGATGGCGAACGGTGGCGACTGCTCACCATCGAAGTCCTCGATGTCCCTCGACCGGGAGACCGTGCGTTGGCGCAGCTCGCTGCGCCACTCGGCGACGTCGATTCGCAGGCACGAGCCCTGCGACGCCGGGCGGCAATGGTCGGTCTGTTGGTTGCTCTCGCCGCGGGCCTTGGCGGATATCTCCTCGGGAGGATCGCGACCCGACCGCTCACGGCGCTTCGCAACGATGCTGACAGACTCGACGACGCCGACCCGACCACGTGGCGCGTTGCCACGGTCTACGGCTCACCCGAGATCGATGATGTTGCATCGACGTTGAACCACAACCTCGAACGACTTGCCGACGAAACCGAACGACGTGGGGCTGCGCTCGGTGCCGCCCGAGCATTCGCTGCCTCGGCCGCCCACGAGTTACGCACTCCGTTGCAGAGTGCCATGACAAATCTCGATATCGCTCGCAACCAACAGGTCGACCCGACGATGCGCGCTGAGGTTCAGGCGATCACCCACGAACAGTTACAACGTCTTGCGTCGTCGCTGGCCGCCGTGAAGGCGCTGGCCGACGCCGAGTTCGCCGACCCAGCGTGGTTCGAGCCGACCGATATCGCCGACCTCGTCGATGCTGCCGTTGCAGGCGAAATCCGAAGAAGCGACGTAACCGTCGAGATCGTCGTGCTCCCAACCACGACCAGCGAGCCGATCAATTTGTGGCGCGACGGGGCACGGCTGGCGATCGGGAACGTCGTCCGCAACGCCCTGCTCCACGGGCGACCGCTCGACGGCGCCGTCGGGCATGTGACGGTGACGGTTGACGGGTGCCGCGTCACCGTCGATGACAACGGCCCTGGTATCGCGCTAGCCGATCGAGATCGGATGCTGCGTCGGTTCGAGCGCGGCCCCGGCGGCGGATCAGGTCTCGGTCTGGCGATCGCCCATCAGGTCGCCCTCGCCCACGGCGGCTCGGCGACCATCACCGCCAACGACCCGAATGGCACCCGGGTCGTATTGACCTTCGCGCATGACGCCGAACCGCCACCGATCACCGGTTGAAGCGATCGAGGAAACGCGAGCAGTTGATCGATACCCGGCGTCATTCGCCGCCGCCAAACTCGTTTCGGATTCGTAGTGAACCGGGGGTCTTCCTAGGAGACTTGCCCGTCGCATTGTCGTATGGTTGAGGTCCAGCGTCGCCAGCGGGCGACCCGGTTGCACGAATCGAGGGGCCATGCCCAAAGGCGACGACATCCTTCTGGGTGACCTTGAAGCACTCACCGCCGACACCGACGGCGATGGCGTCAGTGACGTGCAGGAACGACTGGAGGGCACGGATCCAGCTGATGCGTCCGATCACCGCTTGCCCGATCCCACTTTGAAGCCCGACGTTGTCGATCCGCGCACCGACCTCGACCCCGACACTCTTGAGCGCGAGGTCGGCTTCGACCCGGCGGCCACGATTCCCGATGGCACGAGTATCGAATCGAGTCTGAAAGGCCTCACGAATCTCGACGGCAGCGACTTGTCGACCGGAGCAAACCACTTCGGTGTCGGCGAGGACGCGATCCTCGAAGGCCGACTCGATGCCAACTCGCCGCTGAGTATGGATCGCGACCCGCTTGCGCCACCAAAGGGTACGACGGATTCGAGCGGGCATGGCAACGCCCCGCCAGCGGGTGCCGACCTCAGCTCGCGGGCACCCAACTGGGATCTTGTCTCGGGTAAGAAATCCGATGGCCTCACAGTGACCTTCGGCGAGGCCAAGAGAGTCACCGATGATCTCACGCTGACGTTCGGCGAGCCGAAAAGGGTGCCGACTCCGCCGCCGGAGCCGCCTCCGCCGCCGCCGCCCCCGCCGCCGGCGGACCCGCCGAAGACCTCGACCGACCCCGACGCTGACCCGGGTCAATCCGGCGGAATTTCGACCGGAGAGGAACTCTCGCGCGTCGTCTCCGTTCGGGGCGGCGACACAGACTTCGTTGAGGGCTTCGGCGGAGGACCCGAGATTGAGGGCGACCAACCGCCGGTTCGGTACATCGATCTCGTGACCGACGGCGGGGATGACAGCGGTGGCACCGACACGACGGACGCAACTCCTCGGGGGAAGCCGGATGCGCCCGTGGTCCACACGATCAATCCGGACGCCGGGATCGTGGCGCCGCCACCAGGGGGTCAGCCGCCAGGTGGCAATGATGGCGACGACGACCTCGGGCTTACTGGCATTTCAAGCGCTGCCACGGCGGACTCGGTATCCGAGACCAGTGCCCCTGGGATCACGGCTGCAGGATCCGGAGGTGGTGCTGGAATCGCGTCAGTGGCGCCGGTTGACGAGGATCCGACTCTCGTCGCAGGTGTTCGCGACCCGTCCATCGGGCCAGTCACGGGAGCCGGAACACAACACCCTTCGCCGGATACCGGGGCCGTCGCGGTCGATCAGTTCGCCACTCAGTTCCTCACGGATGTGTCACTCGAGGCACCAGTCGGTACCCCAATCGCAACCGGACAACGCGACCGCGACGGCGACGGCATCAGCGACACCCAAGAAACACTCGACGACACCAACCCCAACGACCCAACCAGCTTTCTCAGTGCCGCGGCTGGCGACAAGAAAGAGACTCGCGACACCGACGGCGACGGCGTCACCGACCTCCAAGAAATGTCAGACGGCACCGACGA
>JANPLQ010000072.1:0-1528 GCA_031422395.1 Ilumatobacteraceae bacterium
GAACAGCAAGGTCGCCAGCGAACCGGCGACCTTGGAGATGACAAACCGAGCCCGCACCTGACCGACTCGCTACTCGCGGTCGTCAGCAGACTGCTTACGTCGGGTCGCCCAGATGCCGAGCCCGCCGATCACTAAGACGGCGGCAATGATGCCCACGATCAGACCCGTGTTCGAGCCGCCATCTGACTCACCGGACGTCGCCGCTTCGTCAGATGCCGCCGAGCTTTCGACGCTCTCGGTTGCTTCGTCGGTGCCAGTAGGTGGGTTCGCAGTCCCGATGACTTGACCGTCAGCTGACGAATCGGCTGCTGGCTGAGTCCCGTCGGGCTGTGTGGCGACCGGCTCTGACTCGGCACCGATCACCGACAAGTTCGCGTACGAGGGCGACGAGTTGCTGAACAGCACAGGGCCAGAGCCTGCTGGCTGCTGTAGCCAGCCCTCGAACCTGTCGGTCCGATACGCCTGCGTGTCGGCGTCCTGCAGGAGCACGAGGTACGTCGACTCACGGTTGAACAACCGCAACATCTCGGCGACGATCTCGCGCCGCCTGACCGGATCGAGCTCGACCTTTTGTTGCTCGTACAGGGCGTCATATTCCGGGGAGCACCAGTTCGAGTCATTGCTCCCAGGAGTTTCGGGGTCCGTGGTCAACTGCTCGCACGTCTGATACGACAACATCGGATCGGGATCGACGAACGGCGTCCAACCCCAGATGAACAGGTCGTATGTGCCGCTGTACAGCGCCTCGCCCAACTGTGCGTCGTCAAACACGGAGATCGTGGTGGCGATCCCGATGTCGGAGAGCCACCCGGTGATGAACTCGTGGAGCGAACCCCCGTACGCCGATTCGGACCGCTGCGCGAACCTGAAGTTCAATGGCTGACCACCGCCAGGCATCTCGCGTATACCGTCTCCGTCGGTGTCGATGTATCCGGCGTCGTCCAGCATTTGATTCGAACGAGCGGGGTCGTAGCCGAAGTTCTCGTCGCCGAGGTCGGGGATCCAAGTCGGGTCTGCAGATGGTGAGTACGTGGTTCCGACTTTGCCGATGCCCAGAGCGACCCGTTCGAACAGCACGTCGCGGTCGATCGAGTAGAAGATTGCGTGCCGAACGTCGAGGTCCTGCAACGCAGGATGACCATCTCCAACGCCGGCAGCCATACCGTTGAGGGCGAGTTGCGTGAATCCACCCTGCATCCCGGCGACCGTAACGATGTTGTCGTCACCTTCGAGCAGCTGAAACGCGGAAGCGGGCACCTCGTGGGCTGCATCGATCTCGCCGCTCTGCAGCGCAGCCGCCATCGCGTCTCCGTTGGTAAACACCCTAAAAATGACTTG
Source organism: Ilumatobacteraceae bacterium (assembly GCA_031422395.1). Classification (GTDB taxonomy): domain Bacteria; phylum Actinomycetota; class Acidimicrobiia; order Acidimicrobiales; family Ilumatobacteraceae; genus Ilumatobacter. Next base: position 1,339 of record JANPLQ010000072.1, read on the forward strand.
GTCGATGCCGTTGTCGCGGCCAAACCAGTTGGGGTTCTTGACCATCGTCCAGTCCTGACCGGAGCGCCATTCCTTGAGTGAGTACTGGCCGGAGGCGACTCCGTCGAGCGCTTCGTAATCCTCGGCGACTTCGATGCCCTCGTAGATGTGCTTCGGGACGATGTACACATCCATCGTCGGCAACTTGGGG
>JANPLQ010000073.1:0-1924 GCA_031422395.1 Ilumatobacteraceae bacterium
GTTCCTCGGGGTCGCTGACAGCGCTGGCGGAGTTCCATTCGCTCTCGGGGATACCTTGCTCGATGAGCCAGGCCTCCCAGGAGTCGAAGCCCTCCGGTGGCGGGTCGAGCTGGTAGCCCAGCAGGTCCGCCCAGAAACGGGCTAGGCGGTCGGGGTCCGCACAGTCGAACGTAACTTGGATAGGAACAACCATCGAACCCTCCTATTCGACTCTTGCTTGAACGCCATGATTGCCCGATCACGTGCCGGCTGTCCAGCACACCGATCGGCAGTTACGGATTGCCGTCGACGCTGACCGGTGCGATCCAGTTGGCGAACCAATCCGCCTGCGGCCCATCCATGCGGACGCCGTAATATCGAGCCCGTGGCTCTGTCGTTTCGATCAGCCTGCCATCGCTGTCCCAGGCCCATGAGTGCTCCCGCCACAGCTGATCGGGTGACAACGCATAGCCGGTTCCAATCGCGATCGCTGCGCCGGATCGCCACAGTGCGACGACGTTCACATGACAGTCCGATCGCTCACCGAGGTCCAACACACACGTTGTCGATTCGGGGAGGACACCGCCTTGCTCGCCGAGTAGTCCAATGAGTGGGTCCGGACTGGCCGGAGGCACCACCTCAGATCCACCGTGCCGAAGCAGACATACCCGAAACTCGGCCCATGCGTTCGCGTAGCCAGGGTGCGTGGCATTCTGCTCCTGTAGACGTCGTTCGAAGAGTCGCTGCCGACAGAGCTCTTCATCGTCGGCGTCGTTTGGCACCAGCGCAGATTGCCCAGGTCCGGCGCGCCGGCACAACTGCGAATCAGAGCGCAGAACCGCGGATACACAGGTGATCGCCGAGGCGCGCGAGATCGGCAGCTCGGCGGTCTCTGATTCACAATCGCACACTCCCTGGGGAGTGCGCGAGATCTACAGATCTGGCGGGGGCGGAATACCTACGGTGTGAGTAGTGAAGACCATTGAAGTCGAAGCGCTGACCGATCAACACAACTACGCAGTGATCCGGCTGCCGGAGCGGAAGTTCCCCGGTGTTGTGTTCCAGGGCGACAGCCTCTCGATTCTCGTCTCAAACCTTCGACGCGGACTCGACCAACTTCAGCGAGAAGAGCACGAGGATGGCACCGGTTGGGTCGCGCTCGTGCTCGAAACACTCGAAGGAGCGCAGCGCATATACGAGGGCGCTCTCGCCGCGCATTCGATCCCGCTTCCTTACTGACGCTCCGCGGCCAGAACTACAGTTCTGCGTGCCTAGTCGCCGATGAACCACATGTAGACGTGAACGCGGTCTGCGCACTTGCCGGCCAGTTCGATGACGCGCATGACGCGGTCACAATCGTCGGCATCGGCGACGCCACCGAGGATTGCTTTCAGCTCCACGCTGAGCGCCGCGGCCTGCCACGGATTGAGCACGGTGTCGCCGCAGGGATCAACGAACCGAAGACACGGCGAAGAGGAATCGTCCAACGGAGGCCGGAGCCGGCCGAGAGAACCTTCGTCGAAGATTCGATCCAGGACCTCGCCACCGGAATCTCTCAGCTCGATGGTCAGCAAGGGCACCGCAGCACTTTGCACGATGTCGGACACGGTGTCCACCTACCCCGATCGGCAGTTCGGCGCTAGCTCTGATTCACAATCGCACACTCCGTGGGGAGTCTGGGGAGTGCGCGGACAGTCCGAACCCCCGTCAGGGTTCGGGCGCTATCGATCAGCGCCGGGTGCTCCGAACCAGGTCGTGAGCGCTCGGGGGAGCTCGTCGTCGCCGAGGTCACCCGTCCAGGCGACATGTCCGTCCGGTCGGATCAGCACGGCTGCCGGCGCAGCTACCTCGCCGAGCACAGGGAGCTCCCAGACACCGTCGTAGGTGGCATCAACCAAGCGGACTCGTTCTGCCCACCGGCAGATGTCGAAGCCGCCGGGCTCGC
>JANPLQ010000074.1:0-14564 GCA_031422395.1 Ilumatobacteraceae bacterium
GATGTACGCCGGTCGAATCGTCGAGCAGGGTCCGACGAGGACGATCTTCGAGGATCCGCAACACCCATACACGCGATACCTCACCGCCGCCGCACCCGATATCAGCGGCGAGCAAGCGATTGTCGGTCTTGGCGGGCGCGCGCCTTCGCCAGGGAGGCGACCTGTTGGATGTGCCTTCGCATTGCGATGCGAGCTGGCAATCGAGACTTGCCACGCCTCGTTTCCGGAGGTCACCGAAGTCACGATCGGTCACACGGTCCGCTGCTTCCGACCCGGTGAAGTGCCGGATCGCACCCGTCAACGTGGTCTGCAGATGACCGGTGCTACCTCGGCTGACGCTGCTCTTTCGCTGCGAGGTGTCAGTGCCTCGTATACGCGCCACGAGGTCGTTCACGACGTTTCCATCGATGTTGGGCGCGGCGAGTGTGTGGCACTCGTTGGGGAGTCCGGGTCGGGAAAATCGACGCTTTCGCGGTCGATCGGAGGGCTCCATCACGAGTGGTCCGGCGACATAATTCTGAACGGCAACCCGCTGGCCAAATCCGCTCGGGACCGTCCGACCGCACAGCGGCTCTCGATCCAGTACGTGTTCCAGAACCCGTACGGTTCGTTGCATCCGCGGCGCAGTGTCGGTGAATCTGTCGCCCGACCGTTACGGATCGCTGGAACCTCGGCCTCGGAAGCACGCAACGCAGTCGCCGAAATGCTCGAGCGTGTGTCACTGACAGCCGCCTATGCGTCTCGGTACCCGGACCAGCTGAGTGGCGGCGAACGCCAGCGGGTTGCGATCGCGCGTGCATTGATCAGCCGCCCGTCGGTCTTGATTTGTGACGAAGTCACCTCTGCGCTCGATGTGTTGGTACAAGCCGCAGTCATCGAGTTGTTGATCGAACTGCAAATCGAGTTCGGACTCTCGATGCTGTTCGTCACCCACAACCTGCCACTGGTGCGCTCGTTCGCACAACAGGTGGCCGTGATGGCGGACGGCAAGCTGATCGAGTTCGGCCCAACAGAACGTGTGCTCACCAATCCGGATCAGGAGTACACCAAACGGCTACTTGCCGACACCCCATCGATCTCGGCTGCACTCGCCTAATGGTCGGGGCTGGCGCTTACCTCCCCGTTCTTGGTGGTCGGGACTAGCCTCCGCTGCGCTTCGGCCGCTCCCTCCGTGGGGCTCGTCGCTGGCGCTTCCCTCCCCGCCTGACAAACTGGGTGGATGGCGACCATGTTTGGCACAATTACTGAGCCTCCTCGTCAGATCGATGTGATCCACGAGACCGATGTGCTGGTCGTCGGTTCCGGCCCAGCAGGTCTCGCAGCAGCGCTTGCTGCCGCTCGCGCTGGTGTCGAGGTCACGCTCGTCGAGCGATTCGGATGCTTCGGCGGCAACATCACCGTCGTCGGTGTCGAGGGGATGGCCTGGTACCGCCACGAGGAGACGATCGAAGCCAACGGGATAGGGCGCGAGTTCGAGACCCGCGCCTTCGAGATGGAGGCGGCTGTTCCGGAAAGCCAGTCGATGTCGTACGAACTCGATGCCGAAGGTTTCAAGCTCGTGGCCGACGCGCTGGTCGAAGAGGCTGGAATTCGCGGCATGTTGCACCGTTCGTTCGTCGCTCCGATCATGGATGGCGTCACCGTCACCGGAATCATCACGGAATCGAAAGCCGGTCGCGAAGCGATTCGTGCTCGCCGAGTGATCGATGCGTCGGGTGATGCCGATGTTGCCTTCCGGGCCGGAGCGCCAACCCGCCTCACCCCTCGTGAAGAGATGATGGCAGTGTCCGTGATGTTCCACCTGTCCGGCGTCGATAAGCAGGCCTTCATCGCCGGGATCAAGGCTGACCCGCAGACCTACAAGGACTGGGCAGGCAACGGCGAGTGGGACATCGAGACCTCCGGCAAGGAGGACGACATGTTCTCACCGTTTCTGCGCAAACCATTCGAGCAGGCGATCGCCGACGGTTTGATCCCTGCTCATCTATCGACGCTGGCCGGCTCGTGGGGTGCGATCCACGACACTGGCGAACTGACCTACATGAACCTGATCCACATGGCGTCGATCGACGGCACGGATCCTGATGATCTCACTCGCGGAGAGATCGAAGGGCGCAAGCAAGCGATGGAGGCAATCAAAGCACTGCGTGCGTACACACCGGGTTGTTCCGGTGCCCGCCTGCGAAACTTCGGGATGACGCTCGGAGTTCGCGACACGCGCAAAATTGATGCGGCCTACAACATGACTGAACACGATGTCCGTGAGCAGGCACGATTCGACGATTCGATCGGGATCTATCCTGAGTTCATCGACGGGTACGGAATCCTGATTCTCCCGACGACCGGTCGTTACTTCCAACTCCCATACCGCAACTTGGTCCCGAAGGGTGTTCGCAACTTGTTGGTCGCCGGTCGGTCGTCCGGAGGCGATCGCGTCTCGCACGCCGCCACCCGCAATATGTCATGCTGCGCCGTGCTCGGGCAAGGTGCCGGAATCGCGGCGGCGTTATCGCTCCACAACGGTTCTGGCCTAGACGACCCCGACATCGCCGCAATCCAGAAGGAACTGACCCGCCAAGAAGTCCGATATCGGTGACAATTAGCGGGGCCAGCGGGCGGTGCGTTCGACGTCGTTGAGGTCCAGATGGTTCCGCATGTATTGCGAGCCACCATCAGCGACTGGGGTGAAGTCCCATGGCGTGTAGTCGCCTTGACGGAGCGCTTCCGTGACGAATCGCCGGCGTGCCTGGTCGTCGAGCACATCCTGCTCGATCGCCGTGAGATCCCATCGTTCGGAGACACGTGACCGCATCTCGGTCACCACGGACTCTAAGGCAGGGTCGGCAATCAGATTGCACCGCTCATGAGGGTCAGCGGCCAGGTCGTAGAGCTGGTCGGGATCGCTCGGACAGTGCACGTACTTGTGGTCCCCGCGTCTGATCATCACGATCGGAGAAACGGAACCTTCCGCCATGTACTCGCCGATCACCTCGCGATCCTCGACAGCGCCGTCGCACAGATTGACGAGCGAGAGACCCGCGACGGGATCTGTCAGCTCCGAGATGTCGGTACCGGCCAGGTCGGCGATCGTTGGCAGCACATCTACCAACGACACAGGACAAGCGACACGTCGTGACGTGAACCGCTCTGGTGCATGGATCACGAGAGGAATCCGTGCCGAACCTTCGAAGAAGTTCATCTTGTACCAAAGATCGCGTTCGCCGAGCATGTCGCCGTGATCCGCAACAAGCATCACCACGGTGTTGTCCGCAATACCCAGATCGTCAAGTGACTCGACCAGGCGCTCGGTCCACTCATCGACATAGCTGATGTTGCCGAGATAGGCCCGCCGCGCGGATCGAACATGATCGTCGGTGATCGTTACGGTGTGTTCGTTGACCGCTGCGCGGAGCCGTAGCGAATGGGGATCGTCAGCTACGTCGGCGCGGCGAACAACCGGCATCGGAATCTCGATGTCGTGGTATCGATCCCAGTACCGCCTACGAGTCACGTACGGATCGTGGGGATGCGTAAAGCTCGCAACCAAGAGAAACCGGCGTTGGTCCTCGGCTCTGACGGCGTCATGAAGCGCTCTGACGGCTTGATGGCCGGTTTCGTCATCGAACAACAGTTGATTCGTCACCTCGGCCACGCCGGCACCGGTGACGCTGTCCATGTTGTGGTACCACCAGTCGATTCGCTCATGCGGGTTGCGCCAGTCAGGGGTCCACCCGAAATCGGCAGGATAGATGTCGGTGGTGCGACGCGATTCGAAGCCATGGAGTTGGTCGGGCCCGACGAAATGCATCTTGCCGGAGAGCACCGTTCGGTATCCGGCCCGGCGGGCAACGTGAGCGAATGTCGGAATCGTGCTGGCGAGGTAGGCGGCATTGTCGTAGCCCCTGGTCGACGATGGCAACCGACCTGTCATCATGCAGTACCGGGCTGGTGTGCACAGCGGGCTGTTCGAATACGCAGCGTCGAACGTGACCCCCTCGTTGGACAATCGGTCGATCGTTGGGGCGATCGCCGGCCCGCCGTAGCACGCCAGCATCGACGGCGCCAGTTGGTCGTACATGACAATCAATATGTTCGGGCGTTGTTCCCTGTTCATCAGGTCTTGCGTCATGGCGTTATGAATCTAGGCTGCTGCCGTGCCTGACACAGAACGTCCGCAACCTCTCGGTGGTAATCAGATGCCACGATTCGGCGGACCAGCGACGATGATGCGGCTTCCAGCTTTGGCGAGTGCGCAGGGTCTCGATGCTGCGTTCTATGGTGTGCCGTTCGATGTAGGGACGTCGAATCGTCCGGGGGCTCGATTCGGCCCGCGGGCGATCCGCGCCGAATCGTGTCTGCTGAGGCCGTATCACATGGCAAGCAGGGCGGCTCCGTTCGACAGCATGACGGTCGCCGATATCGGTGACGTGGCGATCAACACGTTCAACTCGCAGGCTTCGATGCCGATCATCCGCGACTTCGTCGCCGATATCGTGTCTCACGGCGCGATACCGATCGGAATCGGTGGCGATCACACGATCACGTATCCGATCCTGCAGGCGATCGCTGCTGTTCACGGTCCGGTGGGGATCGTCCACGTTGATGCTCACGCCGACGTCAACGACACGATGTTCGGGGAGCGAATCAACCACGGCTCATGGCTGCGACGAGCGATCGAGGAGGAACTTGTCGATCCGACTCGAACTGTGCAGATCGGTCTGCGCGGCACAGGCTATTCCGCCGAGGATTTCGATTGGATCACATCGGTCGGCGGGCGAGTCGTTCCGGTGGAGGAGTGTTGGCACCGCTCACTCGCTCCCCTGATGTCCGAGGTCCGGGAGCAATTAGGCGGCCTACCGGCCTATCTCACATTCGACATCGATGGACTCGATCCGGCGTTTGCTCCGGGGACAGGCACCCCGGAAGTCGCCGGACTGACGTCGATCCAAGGCGTCGAGATCGTACGTGGATGTCGCGGCTTGAGTCTGGTTGGTGCGGATCTCGTCGAGGTCGCCCCGATCTACGACACGACCGGGAATACGGCGCTGCTCGGCGCCAATCTGTTGTTTGAACAGCTGTGCGTCATGCCAGGAGTGGAGTACCGACCATGAGTTTCGCCACAAACGAAGCCTGCGAGATCTATTACGACGAGTTCGGGTCATCGGACTCGCCCACATTGCTGATGGTCAACGGGCTCGGCAGTCAGTGCATCAACTACACCGATGAGTGGTGTGCGATGTTCGTCGCCAGAGGATTCCATGTGATTCGTTTCGACAACCGCGACGTCGGACTATCGACGAAGTTCACCGATGCACCGACCGGTCCGAACGGCGAGTCATATCTGTTGGCGGATATGGCCAACGACGCAGTCGCGGTGCTTGACTCGCTGAGCGTTCAACGGGCGCACATCATGGGACTCTCGATGGGCGGAGCGATCGTGCAACAGATCGCCATCGATCATCCCGAGCGAGTGATCTCGATGACCTCGGTGATGTCGTGGACCGGGGAGCGCGAGTTTCGGGTGTCGGCTCCTGAGGCGTGGGACTTTCTGACACATCCACCGGCCACCAATCGCCATGAGTACATCGAGAACTGGGTCGGCGGATTGCGGATATGGGGGAGTCCTGCGTTCGCCAACGAACAGCGATGGCGGGTCCATGCCGAACGTGCCTTCGAGCACTGTTTCGATCCCGGCGGCACCACCCGTCAATTCCTGGCAACGAATGCGAGCCCGCCGCGGGCCGATCGATTGCGCACGCTCGACGTCCCGACGCTCGTAATTCACGGCGACTGCGACACGCTGATTGGAATCGAAGGCGGTCGCCGGACGGCCGAGATAATCCCAGGCGCTCGGTTTGAAGTGATCGAGGGGATGGGCCACGACTATCCCCCCGAACTGTGGGGACGCTGGGTCGATCTTGTTGCGAAGTTTGCCCTCGGCTAGCCCATCGATGACGACTTGAAACCCGGGTGCCCGATGGGCTGCCGGTCAAGTTCACCCCGGGAAGCGTTCGACCGACGTCTGATCAGGCGGCTAGGACCATCGTCCAGTACAGGGTTCCGTCGCTTGACTGTGCGTAGGCGACGCCAATGCTGGTGAAGTTGGCATTGAGGATGTTGGCTCGGTGGCCTGAACTCCCCATCCAGCCGGCAACCACCGAGTCGCCGCTCGCGTACCCGGCGGCAACGTTCTCGCCCCATGTGCTCGCGGAGAACCCGGCGCGCGCGATGCGAACACCCGCATCCGAGCCGTCTGATCCGGCGTGGCTCATCTTGTTGCGTGTTGCCTGATCGACCGAATGGGCGCTGGCGGCGGCGTTCAAGGCGCTGTTCGATGCCAGTGCTGGCAACCCTGCAGCGACGCGCTCGGCATTGGTTGCGTCGATCGCGCTCGATGAGACGGACCCAGACGGTGCCGGAGCCGGTGCCGGAGCCGGGGGTGCCGGAGCCGGGGGTGGGGGTGGCGGTGCCGGGGGTGGTGCCGGAGGCGGGGGTGGTTGCGTGGCGGGGACCACGGGCGGAGCCGACGTGCTGGTGGTCGTTTCTGGCACCGTCGTGCTGGTCGTCGTGCTGGTCGTCGTCGTGGCGGGAAGGCTGGACGTCGTGCTGGACGTCGTCGTGCTGGATGTCGTCGGGCGGACCGTCGTCGTATCGAATTGATCCAGATGCGTGATTGACACTGCGGCTGCGGCGCGATCGGTACCGGATTCCCAGTTGGCACGCTGCGCCGCGATCAGACCGAAGAATCCGATGCCGATCATGCCGACAACGACCTTTGTTCGCCAGTCGCCAGTCATAGTGGTCCTCACCTAATCTCAGAGAAGCCCGCTTCCTACGGTCTATCGCGTCGGCGACTGCGTTGCCAGTCAGGTCGCCACGACGTAGGTGCCGTCCTGGTTCCAACGCATCTGGTCGATCTCATCTTCGGTGATCCACTTGTGCCTCCCGAGCTTGACTTGAATCTTCTGAGTGTTGAACTTCAGCACTTTGAGCGTCAGTTCGATCAACTGCTCGGGTGTGAAGATCCGCCGAAGCGCGTCAACGGTCGCGTCATCGAGACCGCCCGGTCGGGTCGTCGGTGCTTGCCGGGTTGCGCGTCATCGCTCCGAGGTTGTCAGCGCCGACCGGTTGCGTCAGGTTCTCGCCTCACGGGTGGCACCGTCAGAAGTGTCAGGCGTTGGCCTGGCGCTTGCCTGGGGACAGCACGACCTTCAAAGCACCTGTATCGGTTGCTCGTGAGAACGTGTCGTAGGCCTCGATGAAGTCGTCGAACCCGAAGTGGTGGGTGACGAACGGCGCAACGTTGAGCTGACCGCCAGTAGTGAGTCGCAGCAATGTCGGCGTTGAGTAGGTGTCGACGAGACCAGTGGTGATCGTGACGTCCCTAATCCAGAGTGTCTCGAGGTGCAGGGTGGCCGGCTTCCCGTGCACACCGATGTTGGCAACGTGTCCGCATGGTCGAATCAGCGTCGTGGCGAGTTCGAAGGTGGATGGGATGCCGACCGCTTCAATCGCAACGTCGGCGCCGAGACCGCCAGTGAGTTCGAGTACCGCTTCGAGCGCGTCCTGGCGGCTGTTGTTGATGGTGACGTCCGCCCCGAACAGTTTCGCCGCCTCGAGCCGACTGTCTGCGAGGTCGATGGCGATGATGTGGCTCGGGCTGAACAGTCGTGCACCCATGATCGCTGACAGCCCGATCGGTCCTGCCCCGACAACTGCGACCACGTCGCCCGGTTCCACGTGCCCGTTGAGGACACCGACTTCGTAGCCGGTCGGGAGAATGTCGCTCAGCATCAAGATGTCTTCGTCGTTGGACCCTGCCGGAACCGGATACGTCGAGTTGTCAGCGAATGGGACCCGAACGAACTCGGCCTGGGTGCCATTGATCAGGTGACCGAGAATCCAACCGCCCCCGCCGAGGCACTGCCCGTAGCGACCGTCACGGCAAAAACGGCACGCTCCACAGGCGGTAATGCACGACACGAGGACTCGGTCGCCTGGCTTGACGTTCTTGACGCCGGCACCGACCGATTCGACTGTTCCGACTGCTTCGTGCCCGAGGATTCGACCGTCGGTGACCGCCGGGACGTCGCCTTTGAGGATGTGGAGGTCTGATCCACAGATCGTCGTGGCGTCGACTCTCACGATCGCATCGGTGTCATCGATCAGGATCGGCTTTGGTACTTGCTCCCAGTTCTTGACTCCGGGACCGTGATAGACGAGCGCCAACATCGTTGATTCGGAAACGGGACTCGACTCGACTTTTGTCGGGGACTCGAGGTTGGACATGGTGGCGGCCTCCAAGTGCTAGGAGGCGTCGGGGAACATCCGGCGCCGAATGATCGATACCCCAGCTGATCGGAACCTAAACCTCGAATTCTGAAGAAGCCTGGTACGAGGCGTTACTCACCCCGGTCAGTCGCCTCGGATGCGACGGTTGTCCGGGTCGTACATCGGTCGCAACGAGACGATCGCCGGGCAGCGGCGACCGGCGATGTCGACGACCCAGTCGCCCTCATCGAGCCATGATTTGCTCGCTGTGCAATCCGATGCGACCATCGCCAGCCCGACAGCACCACCGAGCGTGTGGCCGTATGATGCCGCTCGGATGTATCCGACGGGCTCGCCGTTCCGTAGTACCGGTTCAGCGTGGTACATCAAAGGTTCGGGATCGGTGAGGCGAACCTGGACAAGTCGACGGGTGAGCGGTTCAGCCTTGGCGGTGACAACGGCATCGCGTCCGACGAAACCGCCTGGTTTGTCGAGCGCCAACGCGAACCCGAACCCAGCCTCTAATGGCCTATCGGTGTTGTCGATGTCGTGCCCGTAGTCGCGGTACCCCTTCTCCATCCGCAGACTGGCGAGCGCCTTCAGCCCGGCGTGACGCAGTCGCAACGGTTGGCCGGCGACGACGAGCAGATCGTAGATGTGCACGGCCTGCTCGGTTGGTACGAACAGTTCGTACCCGAGTTCACCGAGATAGGTGATCCGCACGCACAAGACGCGGGCGAACCCGAGATCGATGTCGCGTGCCGTTCGAAACGGGAACAGTTCGTTCGATAGGTCGACCGTAGTGAGCGTCTGTAGCAGTTCTCGTGACCGTGGGCCCTGGATGTTGATCTGCGCACAGGCGCCTGTGACATCGGTGACGAACGCCCGTGCATCACCGATGTGGCGACGAAGATGGGCCTCGACATGACGGTGGGCGGTGTCGGTTGCGACCACGAGGAACTCTTCGTTGGCAAGCTTGGTGACCGTCAAGTCGGCTTCGAGTAGACCGGATTCGTTCAACCATTGGGTGTATGTGATCCGCCCCGCCTCGTCGTTGACGGCGTTCGCCGACACCCGGTCCAGCACGCATCCGGCGTCGCCACCTTGCACCCGAAACTTCGACATGAAGCTCATGTCCATCAGGATCACGCCCTCGCGGCAAGCCCGATGTTCTGCTTCCCAATGCGCCCAGAACGCCGGTCGTCCCCACGTGAGTTCCCCGGGGTCTGGGGTTTCGCCTGGCCCGGCATACCAGTCGGCACCCTCCCAGCCGCTGACGTCCTTGAAATGTGCGCCCTGGGTGGCGAGACGATCGTGGAGTGGTGACCGCTTGGCGTCGCGGGCAGTCTTCATCGACTTGTTGGGATAGTGGCACTGGTAGACCATTCCGAGCGACTCGACGGTGCGCGTTCGCCGGTACTCAGGATTCGACTGGTAACGCTGGAGTCGGTCTGGGTGCATGCCGGTGACGTCAGCGCCCGGATCGTCGGTGGTGATCCATCGAGCGACGAGTTGGCCAATCCCACCGCCGGTCAAGATGCCGATCGAGTTGAGGCCGGCCGCAATGAAGTAGTTACGAACTTCAGGTGCCGGACCGATGATCGGCCTCAGGTCGGGCGTGAAGCTCTCTGGACCGCAAAAGAACGTGCGGATACCGATATCTGCTGACTTCGGCACCCGGCTCATCGCCGCTTCCACGTACGGCCCCATTCGATCCCAATCCGGTTGGAGGGTCGTGAATGACGAGTTGTTCGGAATTCCCTCCACCTTCCACGGGGCACAGATCGACTCGAACAGCCCGATCATCAGGCCGCCAACCTCTTCGCGGTAGTAGCCGAAGTTGGCGGGGTCTTCGATCACCGGCCACGAGGGGTCAAGACCCTCCATTTGTTCGGTGATCAGGTAGTAGTGCTCAGCTGCTTGCAGCGGAATCGCCACACCAGATTTCTCACCGAGTTGTCGAGCCCACATGCCGGCGGCGTTGACCACATATTCGCATTCGATCGTGCCGTGGTCCGTGACTACGGAGTGAACGGCACCATCTCGGATCACGATGTCTTCGACCGTTACACCTTGGGCGAGTGTGACCCCGAACTGACGCGCACCGCGGGCGAGCGACATGGTCACATCGACGGGGTTGACTCGGCCGTCCTCCGCTACGTAGAAGCCCGCCAAGACGTCGTCGGTGCGGGCCAGCGGAAACATGTTACTGACCTCGCCAGCCGAGAGTTCTTGAACATCGACACCGCACAAACGATTGAATGCCGACACTCGACGGTACTCCTCGAGACGGTCCGGCTCGGTCGCTAACTCGATGAAACCGACTGGTTTGAAACCGGTCGCCAACCCGGTCTCGGCCTCTAATCTGGCGTACAGATCGCGTGTGTACTTGCGAAGTTCGGTCGAAGTCTCGGATGTCGAGCCGAAGGTCACCATCAGCCCTGCAGCGTGCCAGGTGGTTCCGGACGTGAGTTGGTCACGTTCCACCAACACCGTGTCGTTCCACCCCAGCTGCCCGAGGTGGTAGGCGATCGACGTTCCGATGATCCCGCCGCCAATCACCACCACTCGAGCGCGACCCGGCACTGTCTGGCTCTGACTCATCGACGGATCGTAGGCTGAGGTGCGATCCGTCGAAGTGGTCAAGCCCGGGATGTTGCAGTCCGGTGAGGACGGATCTGTCTGGCCTACCGCAGAGCGATTTCGTACTCTTGGATTCTCTCTGGGTGAATCGGGGCGAGGGAGAACGTGATCGAGATCTCTCGCCCGGTTGCGTCGTTGCATGTGACTACGGCCGATGCGAAGTCGCTGGCGCTGATCTCGTTGAGCGTGATGGGCAGCGTCACGAGGCTGGCTGGTGCGGCGTGTCGTCGGGCGTAGCTGCTGTCCATCGGGACATTGTCGGTGAAGATTGACTCGGCGGTGTCGTCGTCCCAGTTGTTCAGCAACCCGACTAATCGGGCGGCCAGGTCGGGCAACACCGGATTGATCGGCATTGCCCGTTTCGGCACATGCCCCTGCTCATGGAGAACATCAAGGATCAGAGCAGTCAGTTCCGTCATCGGGGCGTACGTGACGTTGGAGAGGGCGATCACGCCGATTCCTCGGCCCGGCAGCCAACGCATGTTGGACCCATAGCCGGGTAGGCCGCCGGAGTGAGTGACGACGGTACCGAGCGCCGCCTCGTCGAGAATCCGGAGCCCGAGTCCATAACCGGTAGGTGAACGTACGCCGCGAAGGGTTCGCTTCCCGACATAACGCTGGATCATTTGCATCTCGCGACGCGACGATCGCGACAGCGGGCCATCGTCTGAACTGTTCCGCGCCGGAAAACCATCGCTCAGCCAGGTGATCCATTTCGCCAGATCGGCGACGGTTGTCCAGATTCCGCCCATTGGCGCGATCAGGCCGTCGCCGGGCGTCGGAATCTCCTCGACGAATCGATCGTCGATCCACGCCAACGGGCGTGTCCAGTCGTCGTGCTCCGGCTCTACCCACGTCGAGTGAGTCATGCCAAGCGGGCGCAACAAGCGATCAGACACCATGTCTTGAATCCGCCGCCCGGATGCCCGGTGCACGACTCGGCCGAGCACGGCGTAGCCAAGGTTGGAGTATTCGAAACGCATGCCGGTCGGCTGAGCGAACACTGGCCCGGCGGCGATGATTGCGTCGAACTCATCGTCGGTCAGGTCGAGGTGCCGATCCGCCCAGGCGTCGTCCTCGACGAGCCCGCTCGTCATCGACAGCAGGTCCCGAATCGTGATCGGTGGTGCGTCGGAGGTGCCACTTCGGAGTGCTGCGAGTTCCGGCGCATGTCGACCGATCGGATCGTCGAGCTGCAGGACGCCCTCATCCCGCAGGATCAACGTCGCCGCCGCTGAGAACGACTTCGTCATGGAGGCGATGCGATAGACCGTCTCCTCCGACACCGTCACCCCGGACGCTTTGTCCGCCGAGGCCACACCTGCTGATCCGGTAGCGGCCAGAACGTCGCCGAGCACGACACCCCACGACACGGTCGGGCAGTGGTGCTCGATGGCGTAGTCAGCGACCAGTAGATCAATCGGGTCCCGATCGATGTCGGTCACGTTTGCCATGGTCACCATTTTGGCGTTTGACCGTTCGAGAACCATTGGTCATTCCTCGAACAGTCCGCGTAGCGTGCAGGGCATGCGTAATCCCGAGACCGTGTTCGGTGTCTTCATTCCCCAGGGTTGGAAGATGGAGCTTTCCTCGATCGAAGGTGCGGCGGCCAAATGGCACACCGCAGTCGAGATCGCGCAACGTGCCGAGCAACTCGGATTCGACTCGCTCTGGGTCTACGACCATTTCCACAACGTCCCGCGCCCGGCCGGTGAGGCGGTGTTCGAGTGCTGGACCACTATCGCCGCCATCAGTCAGCTGACCTCGACGATTCGGCTCGGTCAAATGGTTGGTTGCAACAGCTACCGGAATCCGGGCGTCCTGGCCAAGATCACCTCGACGATTGACGTGATCTCGGGTGGCAGGCTCGATTGGGGGATCGGCGCCGGCTGGTACGAGAACGAGTACCGCGGTTACGGCTTCGACTACCCCAAGCCGAAGGACCGGATCGGCATGCTCGAGGAGACGGTCCAAATCGTGCGTTCGATGTGGACGCAGCCGGAAACGACCTACGCCGGCGAGTACTACGAAATCAAGCGGGCGCAGTGTGACCCGAAGCCGCTGCAGCAGCCGATGCCCCCGATCTGGATTGGAGGCGGAGGAGAGCAGTTGACCCTGCGAGTCGTCGCCAAGTACGCCGATTGCTCGAACTTCGGCGGCACGCTCGACGTGTGGGAGCACAAGCGTGATGTGCTGCGGGGGCACTGCAAATCCGTTAGCCGTGACGCCGACACGATCCGGATGACGTGGTCGCCCGAAATCTATATTCGGGAGACCGAGGCCGAAATCGAGGCGGCCGGCTCGAAAGCGATATGGGGGCAGCCTGTCGATGAGTGGCGCGCCAACAACCTGGTCGGCACGCCCGAGCAGGTCGCCGAGAAGATCCGCGACTACGTTGCCCTCGGTTGCGGTGGCTTTGTCCCGTGGTGCGCCGACTATCCGGATACCGAGACCCTCGAACGGTTCTCAGCGGAAGTCATCCCAGAGTTCCGCTGATGGTCGAGTTCACCCCCAATGCTCCCGAGTTACTCGACCACAACACGGTGTACGCCGCTCAGTTTGCTGACGGCCACCTTGACGTCGCCCCACGACGCCAACTGGCAATCGTCGCCTGCATGGACTCCCGAATGGACATCTTCGAGATGCTCGGACTTACGCACGGTGAGGCGCACATCATTCGCAATGCAGGAGGCGTGATCACCGACGATGTGATTCGCTCGTTGTGCCTGTCGCAGCGGTTCCTCGGTACCCGCGAGATCATCCTGCTGCATCACACCGACTGCGGACTACAGCGAGTCACCGAGGACGAGTTCAAGGCAGACTTGGAAGCCGAACTGGGGATCAAGCCCGGTTGGTCCCTGGAGTCATTCACCGATCCGTACACCGACACGATCCAGTCGATCAAGCGACTCCGCATGACGCCATTTATTCCTCACAAGGATCACGTGCGGGGCTTCGTCTACGACGTCGACACGGGTGTACTCGACGAGGTTTTCGCCGATATCACTGGCCCGATTCAGGTATAGCTGCGGAAGATGATTTCGGCGACGCAACTGGGCTTGCTGGCACCCTCACACTCGAACGTGAACTCCAACACGTTTTGAATCCCGCCAGCGATGTCTTCGACCGACAGAAGTTTGACGCCGAGTCGAACCTTGGATCCGACCATCACCGGCGATGGAAACCGGATCTTGTTGGCGCCATAGTTGATCCCCATCGAGAACCCGGTGAAGTGCACGACCGTCGGATACAACGCCGGTCCGAGTGACAGCGTCAGATAACCGTGGGCGATTGGCCCGCCGAACGGGCCCGCGTTGGCCTTCTCGATATCGACGTGAATCCATTGAAAGTCGCCGGTCGCTTCGGCGAACTGGTTTACCCGCTCCTGTGTGATCTCGATGTAATTGCTGTAGCCGAGGTGCTCGCCGACCAGACTTTTGGCGCCGTCGATGCCATTGATGATGCGTGGGGACATGTCGGCAAGCATGCCACTCCGGCACGAAACGCCACGAATGGTGATACGAATACTCCCCATGACAGACGGTTTCCGCTCAGGTTTGATCGCGTTCGTCGGTCGGCCCAATGTCGGTAAGTCGTCACTTGTCAACACAATCTGTGGACACAAGGTCAGCATCGTGTCCGATAAGCCG
>JANPLQ010000075.1:0-31263 GCA_031422395.1 Ilumatobacteraceae bacterium
CAGCCGCGTGCCCGACCCGATCGAAAAGTGACCGGTCGCCGCGGCGTCGCCTGCGACGGGATCAACTCGGTCGTGCGTAACGAGTACGCCGATGTGTTTCGCCCCGAGATTGATCTGCGTCTCTGCAAGTTCATCTGGCTGGGAACCCACCAGAAGTTTGGCGACGCCTTCACGTTCATCTTCGAGCAGATCGAGCACGGTTGGATGTGGGCGCACTGCTACCAATTCGACGGTGACACCGCGACGGTCATCGTCGAGTGCACCCAGGCGACCTGGGATGCATGCGGCTTCGAGCAAATGTCGAAGGACGAAACGATCGCCGCGTGCGAGCGAGTGTTCGCCCGACACCTCGACGGCCATGCATTGATCTCAAACGCGAGCCACCTGCGCGGGTCGGCTGTGTGGATGAACTTTCCACGGGTGATCTGCGAGCGGTGGCATCATGAAAACGTGGTGCTGATGGGCGACGCCGCGGCGACCGGTCACTTTTCGATCGGGTCGGGCACGCGGCTGGCATTTGACAGCGCGATCGCGCTTGCCGAGTTGCTGCACAGCGAGCCGACGATGGAGTCGGCGTTCGAGCGCTATCAGGACGAGCGTCGACTCGAAGTGCTCAGGCTGCAATCGGCGGCACGCAACAGCCTCGAATGGTTCGAGCAGGTTGAGCGCTACCTCGACCTCGACCCGGTCCAGTTCAACTACTCGCTGCTCACCCGATCACAACGAATCTCGCACGAGAATCTGCGACTACGCGACCCCGAGTGGCTGAGGTCGGCGGAAGATTGGTTCCAACTCCAAGCGGGAGGCAAACCAGGCCGAGCACCGATGTTCGCACCGTTTCGCCTGCGTGGAATGGAGCTCGTCAACCGGGTCGTCGTGTCGCCTATGGACCAGTACAAAGCGGTCGACGGCTGCCCCAACGACTGGCATTTCGTGCACTACGCCGAGCGCGCCAAGGGTGGCGCCGGACTGGTCTACACGGAGATGAATTGTGTGTCACCCGAAGCCAGGATCTCGCCAGGGTGCACAGGCCTGTATGCGCCAGCGCACGAATCGGCCTGGCGGCGACTGACCAACTTCGTTCACGCCGAGACCGCTGCCAAGATCTGCTGCCAGGTCGGCCACGCCGGCCGCAAAGGTTCGACGCAACTCGGCTGGGACGAGATCGACGCTCCATTACCCGACGGCAATTGGCCGCTGATCTCACCTTCACCGATTCCGTGGTCAGCCCGCAACGCTGTGCCGAAGGAGATGGACCGCTCTGACATGGACACCGTGACCGAGCAGTTCGTGGCAGCCACGCGAATGGCGTTGCGGGCCGGATTCGACATGGTCGAACTGCACGCCGCCCACGGCTACCTGATCTCGTCGTTCATCTCGCCGCTGTCGAATCAACGCCACGACGAATACGGCGGCACGCTCGAAGCTCGGATGCGCTTTCCGCTCGAGGTGTTCAGCGCCATGCGGGCAGCCTGGCCCGATGACAGGCCAATGTCGGTGCGTATCTCGGCCACGGATTGGGTTGGCGCCTCCGGTGTGACACCCGACGAGGCGGTCGCCATCGCGACCATGTTCTCGCTGGCTGGGGCCGACATCATCGACGTCTCGGCCGGGCAAACCTCAACCGACGCAGTACCCATCTATGGGCGCATGTTCCAGACATCGTTCTCGGATCGGATTCGCAACGAGGCTGATATCGCCACGATGGCGGTCGGCAACATTTACGAGCCTGACCACGTCAATTCGATCTTGATGGCCGGCCGCGCCGACCTCGTCTGCCTCGCACGACCCCATCTGGCCGACCCGTACTGGACGCTGCGAGCCGGGATCGAGCTGGGCGACCACGACGTGATGTGGCCCCTTCCCTACCTGCCTGGACGAGACCAGGCGATCCGGCTCGCACAACGAGCACACGAGACGATCCGGGTATGAATATGCCGGGCATGAATATGCCGGGCATGACCGTGCCGGGTATGACCGTGCCGGGTATGAATATGCCGGGCATGACCGTGCCGGGTATCACTGTGCCCGGTATGACGATGGACGGCCGTCGGGTGCTGATCACCGGCGGCGGAACCGGCGCCGGTGCCAACCTGGCGATCGGGTTCGCCGCCGCCGGCGCCGACGTGATCATCGCCGGCCGCCGACCCGAACCGCTTGAGACCGTCGCTCGCACACCCGGCATTCGAGCGATCGTTGCCGACGTCACGGACGAGGACGCCGTGGAGCGGCTCTTCGCCGAAGCCGGCCAAGTCGAGATCGTGATCGCCAACGCCGGCGCTGCCGAGAGTGCACCGCTCAACTCGACGAGCCTGGACCTGTGGCAGCGAATGCTTGCCGTCAACCTGACAGGCGTGTTCCTGACTCTGCGCCAAGGTTTGCGACAACTCGACCGGCGCCCGTGGGGTCGACTGATCACGATCGCATCGACAGCCGGTCTGAAGGGTTACTCGTACGTCTCTGCCTACTCGGCGGCCAAGCATGGGGCGGTCGGCCTGACCCGGGCCATAGCACAAGAGGTGGCAGGCACAGGAATCACCGCCAACGCGCTGTGCCCCGGCTACCTCGCCACAGAGATGACCGAGCGCACGATCGACAACATCGCCGAACGCACGGGCCGCAGCCGCGACGAGGCGTTGACGGCACTCACCCGCAGCAATCCCCAAGGTCGATTGATCGAACCAGCCGAGCTCACCGCCGCAGCCCTATGGCTGTGCGGCCCGGGATCCGACGCGGTCAACGGCCAGGCAATCGCCATCGATGGTGGCGAACTGTGAGCGACCGATTGTCGAAACGTCGCCTGCGGCTGTGGATCAGACTGCTGCGCGTGACCCGACTGACCGAGGCACAACTACGTGAATTCCTGCGCCTTGAGCATCAGACGACGCTGCCTCGCTTCGACGTGATGGCTACGCTTCACCGCTCCGGCGACGCGTTGACGATGAGCGAACTGTCGCGATTGCTGCTCGTCTCGAACAGCAACACCACCGTCGTGGTCGACCGGCTCGAGAACGACGGATTCGTCGTCCGCCACCAATCGCCCGTCGACCGGCGGATCTACCGGGTCGGCCTCACCGATGCCGGTCGCGACCACTTCGAACAGCTCGCCGGCAAACACGAGGAGCAGGTCAACACACTGTTCTCAGGCGTCACTGAGGACGAACTCGACGTGCTTGAGCACCTCCTGCAACGATTGACTCCACGAAGGGCTGATGATGACAACGATGGCTGATCTGAAACCGCAACACTTCCTGTGGGCGGTCGCTGACGGGGTCGCCACGGTCCGATTGAACCGGCCGGAACGCAAGAACCCGCTGACATTCGAGAGCTACGCCGAATTGCGCGACACATTTCGTTCGCTGGCATACGCCAACGACGTCGACATCGTCGTGTTCGCTCCGAACGGCGGCAACTTCTGCTCGGGTGGCGACGTACACGAGATCATTGGCCCGCTCGTCGGCATGGACATCAAGGGATTGTTGGCGTTCACCCGGATGACCGGCGATCTCGTGAAGGCGATGGTCGGTTGCGGCAAGCCGATCATTGCCGCCGTCGATGGAATCTGCGTCGGTGCGGGAGCAATCATCGCCATGGCGTCCGACCTGCGGATTGCGACACCCGAAGCAAAGACGGCGTTCCTCTTTACGCGGGTCGGCCTGGCGGGCTGCGATATGGGCGCATGCGCGATGCTGCCACGCATCATCGGCCAAGGGCGGGCCGCTGAACTGCTGTACACAGGCCGTTCGATGAGTGCCGCCGAGGGCGAGCGTTGGGGGTTCTTCAACGCCATCCACTCGACCGAGCAGTTGGAACTCGAGGCCGCCAACTTGGCTCGGCGGCTCGCCGACGGGCCGACCTTCGCACACGGGATCACCAAGACTCAGCTCAACCACGAATGGAGCATGGGCCTCGAACAGGCAATCGAGGCGGAAGCTCAAGCCCAGGCGATCTGTATGCAGACGGCCGATTTCGAGCGTGCCTATCGGGCGTTCGTCGCCCGTGAAACACCAGTGTTTGAAGGTGACTGATGACTGATACCAGCTTGCCCGACAACTCGCCGCACGAGTTCTTGAACCCGAAGTCGTGGAAACCAGCACGCGGCTATTCGAACGGCGTTGTCGCTTCCGGCCGAACACTGTTCCTCGGCGGAATGATCGGTTGGAACGGTCGGCAAGAATTCGAGAGCGACGATTTCGTCGAACAGGCCGCCCAGGCGCTGCGCAACATCGTCGAGGTGCTCGCCGAAGGCAAGGCCGGCCCGGAACACCTGGTCAGGCTGACCTGGTACGTCACCTCTCGCGACGAGTATTTGGCCCGGCTCCGCGAGTTAGGCCTCGCCTATCGCCAAATCATCGGCCAGCACTACCCGGCGATGTCGCTGGTGCAGGTCATGGGATTGGTCGAACAGCGGGCTTTGGTCGAGATCGAGGCGACAGCGGTGCTGCCGATATGAAACTCGGACCGAGTGCCCATGTCGACACATTCACACGCGACAACCTGCCGCCCTTCGACCAATGGCCGGAGCTGTTGCTCGACGGGTTCGACTACCCCGAGTACCTCAACGCTGCGGTCGAGCTGACCGATCGGATGGTCGACAAAGGTTTCGGCGACCGGACAGCATTGATCGGCAACGGTCGACAGCGCACGTACAAGGAACTCGCCGATTGGACCAACCGACTGGCCAATGCACTGACTGCCGACTACGGCGTGCAGCCAGGAAATCGGGTGTTGATCCGGTCGGCCAACAACCCGGCCATGGTGGCCTGCTGG
Source organism: Ilumatobacteraceae bacterium (assembly GCA_031422395.1). GTDB lineage: Bacteria > Actinomycetota > Acidimicrobiia > Acidimicrobiales > Ilumatobacteraceae > Ilumatobacter. The sequence goes on from JANPLQ010000075.1 coordinate 4,771, forward strand.
CTGGCCGCCACCAAGGCAGGCGCCGTGGTGGTCAACACGATGCCAATGCTGCGCGCCGCCGAGTTGGACAAGATCGTCGACAAAGCGCAGATCACGATTGCGCTGTGCGACACACGATTGATGGACGAGTTGGTCGCCTGCGCCAAGGAGAACCGCTTCCTCCGACGTGTCGTCGGGTTCGACGGGACGGCCAACCACGACGCCGAACTCGATCGGGTGGCACTGAACAAGTCCGTCAAATACGAGGCGGTGGCGACCGGACGCGACGATGTCGCATTGCTCGGCTTCACGTCCGGCACGACCGGCGATCCGAAGGCGACGATGCATTTCCATCGCGATTTGCTGGTGATCGCCGATGGCTACGCGGCTGAGGTGCTTCGCGTGACGCCCGACGACGTGTTCGTCGGCTCACCGCCGCTGGCATTCACCTTCGGCCTCGGCGGGTTGGCGGTCTTCCCGCTCCGTTTCGGCGCCGCTGCCACACTCCTGGAAAATGCCTCACCGCCGAACATGGTCGAGATCATCCAGACCTACAAGGCAACCGTGTGTTTCACGGCGCCCACGGCCTACCGGGCGATGCTGGCGGCGATGGACGATGGCGCCGACCTCTCGTCGCTGCGGGCCGCCGTGTCGGCAGGCGAAACACTTCCCGGCCCCGTGTACGAGGCGTGGATGGCGAAGACTGGGAAGCCGATGCTCGACGGCATCGGGGCGACTGAATTGCTGCACATCTTCATTTCCAACCGATTCGGCGATTCGATGCCGTCATGCACAGGCACGCCGGTGAAAGGTTATGAAGCGAAAGTCGTCGATGACGAGATGAACGAGGCACCGCGCAACACGATCGGTCGGCTGGCTGTCCGCGGGCCGACCGGCTGTCGCTACCTTGCCGACGCGCGCCAGCGGGCCTACGTGTGCGACGGCTGGAACTTGACGGGCGACTCATTCATTCAGGATGATGCCGGCTACTTCCATTTCGTCGCACGTTCCGACGACATGATCGTCTCGGCGGGCTACAACATCGCCGGGCCGGAGGTTGAAGCTGCGCTGCTGGCACACGCCGATGTCGCCGAATGCGCGGTGATCGGAGTGCCCGACGAGGCTCGTGGTCAGATCGTCCGGGCCTACGTCGTGCTCGTCGCGGGAGTCGAGCCGACCGAGATCACCGCGGCGGGACTGCAATCACATGTGAAGGACACCATCGCCCCGTTCAAGTATCCGCGTTCAGTGGTGTTCTGCGCTGAACTGCCCAAAACTCAAACCGGCAAGATTCAACGCTTCCGTCTGCGCCTCGGACAGTCAGACCTCAAGCAGCCAGACCTCAAGCAGCCAGACCTCAAGCAGCCAGACCTCAAGCAGTAGGGCTGTGCATGAAGGCGCGGATGATTTCGGCGAGTTCGAGCGGCGTGTCGCCCTGCACGCTGTGACCGGCGTTGGCGACCTCGACCACCTCCGCATCTGGTCGGCGGCGGATCAACTCGGAAACGTCGCTGTCGTCCACGACTGACTGTTTGAGCATCCCGCGCACCAGTAGGACGGGGACGGTCGATTGTTCGATCGCGTCCCACAGCCGTCCGTAGTCGAGCGATGCCGGACGATCCGGATTGAGGCCGAACCCGTCGAGTCGGCGATAACGCCACACCCACGAACCATCGTCCTGCTGCAGCGCATTGTGCAGGATCCCTCGCCGAAGAGAAGCTTCCGTGCGGGTCGGGTTGTGTTCGATGGTGCGCGCCAGCAACTCGTCAAAGCTCGGAAACGTGGCGGGACCGTTCACGAAGTTCGAGATCGCTTTCGACTTCTCGCCGGTCACGCCGGGTGTGATGTCGATCAGAATCAGTCGTTTCACCAAGTCCGGCCTGGCGGCGGTCAACGCAATCGAGGTGAGACCGCCGAGCGACATCCCGATCAACGCTTCGGCATTCGGTGCCAACGCCTCGGCGACAACCGCAATATCGGCGGCGTTGCCTTCCGGCGACATCGCCCCGCGATCCCGCTCGGGATCGGCCCCATCGGAGTGGCCATGGCCGGGTAGATCCACGGCGACCAACGGTAGGTCGAGTGCCAACGCCACCGTGTCCCAGGTGTGTGCGTTCTGTGCGCCACCGTGACATAACAGCAACTGCGCCGGCTGGTCGCCCCACACCAAGGCGCTCAACCGTCGACCGCCACCAACCTCCACCGATTCACGTCGCACGCGAGGCGGGGCGTTGTACGGCAGCCCATACTCGTGCGCGTTCTCGTGGAACAATCCGAACTCGTCGTACTCGACCCGGTCAGTCACCGTGTCACCTCGACTTCCAGATCGGCAACTCCGATTCGACACGGAAGAACTGCTCGTCACACTGGAACATGACCCGCACGGTAGACGTGCGAGGCGGCTCAACTCGAACGCGCCGCTGACGTGTTCCGGTTGAACTGTCACGGTCGACGTAGCACGGTTGAAGTAGCACGGTTGAAAGTGACATGGTTGAATCTGATCGTGACGACAATCTCGAATCTCCGGATTTCATCGGCGGTGCTGGCCATCGACTGGACCGACGGAGCCACGACCGAGTTCCCGTGGTTATGGCTTCGCGACCATGCCCACGACACCGCCACCATGCATCCGATCACGCAACAACGGCAACTGTTCACGGCAGGGGTCAGCACAGAACTGACAGGGACTCGAGCGGCACTCGTCGATCAAGAGACCGACGTCGAGATCACCTGGAATCAAGACACGCCACCGTCACGTTTGCCGACTTCGTTCCTGGCGAGCCACCGAAATCCTGGACCGGCGCGAGCAACGATCGACATCGATCGAATCCTCTGGGATCGTGACATGATCGGCGCGCAATGGCCGACCGTTGAGCACGAATCCGTGATGCACGGCGACGACGGCGTCGCCGAATGGATGATCAAGGTCGCCACGTACGGGTTCTGCATCGTGGTCGGGACGCCACCGACGATCGAGGCAACCGATGCCCTCATACGCCGCGTCGGCTACATCCGCCAAACGATCTTCGGTGGCTTCTGGGACTTCCAAGCCGACATGTCGAAAGCCGACACGGCCTACACCAACCTCGAGCTGCTTCCTCACACCGACGGCACCTACGCACACGACGCCCCCGGCCTGCAGATGCTGCACTGCCTCGCCTTCGACGGCGAGGGCGGACTCTCGACAATGGTCGACGGATTCCGAATCGCCGCCGAACTTGCCCAGCAGCACCCCGAGCACTACTACGTGTTGTCGACCGTTGCCGTGCCCGGCCAATACATCGGTGACGGGGTCCATTTGATGTCGGCTCGCCCGATCCTCCGTCACGACCACACCGGTGCCCTGGTACAGGTCTCGTTCAACAACGCCGACCGAGCCCCATTCCTGCTGCCCGCCGACGAGATGCATGCCTTCTACGCTGCGCTGCGAGCATTCGAGTTGCTCGCCAACGACCACCGGTTTCAATGGCGGCGAGCCAACCCACCGGGCGAGGCGATGCTGTTCGACAACTGGCGCACGCTGCACGGTCGCACGTCGTACACCGGGCATCGCCACCTCTGCGGTGCCTACATCAATCGTGAGGACTACGAAAGCCGCCTCCGGCTGGCACTCGCCAACGCCCGATAGCCGCCGATACAGTCCGCCGGGTGAGCCAGAACCTGCGCTACTACACGACTGCCGTGTTCGGTCTCGAACATGTGATTCGGCTGGTGCCCGACGAGGCGTGGGACAGCCCCTCGCCGTGTGATCTATGGACGGCCCGCGAGGTCGCCGGGCATGCCATGGGGGTCGTCAACAATGTCGCCGCTCGAGCCGGCGTCGGCGACCCGATCGACGTGTTCGCCGACGTGGGATTGATTGCCGGCCACGACCCAGCGACCCGATTCAGGCAGATTCGCGACCGCTACCTCGACGCTATGGATCGCGCCGGTGCGCTCCAAACCGAAGTGCAATCGTCGCTCGGGCAGATGCCAATGGACGCCTTCCTGTTCAACATGACCGCCGACACCCTGATCCACAGTTGGGATCTGGCGCGAGCCGCCGGAGTTGACAGCACATTGGACCCCGGCCTTGTTGCGGTCGTGCATGCCTCGCTGATCGAACGCGACTCGCCGGCGCTACGCGCGCCCGGCCGATACGGGGAACCTCTGACCCTGGCGGAATCGGTCAACGCGCAAGACGAACTGATCGCCTTCACCGGCCGCGACCCGCACTGGTAGACGACTGGCGGTCACGGTGGTCCTGGTGATCAAGGTGATCAAGGAGGGATTACTCCCGCCCTGACCTGTTCGACGAACACCAACTCGAGATCGTTGGCGGGTTGCCGAGGCGAGATCGCACCCTCGTCGACCAACCCGGCGATGTCGCCGCATCGAACGTCAGGGCTGAACTTCAAGCATTCCAACGACATGTCGAAACCTGCCGGCAGCGGCGCCCCAGCAATCAGTTCGAGCCGGCTACGTTCGTCGCTGGAAATGTTCGCCCAACTCTCGCCTTTCGAGTGCAACGTACCGACCTGGGTAACTGCCGCAGCACACAGCGCCAGTCGACCGGCGAGCAACGCCGGCTCACCCAACCGGTGCATCTGATCAACCGCCAGACCGAACGCCGGGACCAACAAGATCGCGCCGATGTACACGTACCGGGACGCCGCGGCCGTCTCGACCCCGAGCCCAACGCGCTGAAAGCCGACGCCAACAAACATCGCCACGACAGTCGCTCCGAGTGCCACCAACACGTCATGCGCATCGGCATCGCGGGCTCGCCAGACCAGGATTGCGGTCGTGGCCAGGGCTGCCACACCTACCAGCGAAGGCAACGGCGTGAGTCCCTCGAACACAGCCGTGATACCCGTGTAGACGAAGTCCGGCAACCTGCCTAACGGCCGCCCGACGGCGTCGGCGGCATTATCGCCACCCCACTTCACCGACCACCAAAGGTACGCCAAGGCCATCGGTCCACAGTTGATGGCGAGCGCCGCCCAACGCCGACGAATCAACAGCAACAGCCCGATCCCCCCGACGAAGAACGGACCGAAACCCGACGACATCACCCCGATCAGCCCGACACCGGCGCCGATCCAATCGCGCCGATCAGACGGTCCCTCGTGATCGGCCAACAGCAGTTGGGCGACAAACGCGAGCACCGAGAAGTTGTATGTGATCTGCACGGCGAAGACGATGTTCTCCCAGCCGCTGCCGAATACGAGCAGCATCCCGCACAGGATCGTCGCCGTCCACTGCGACACACCGACACGAATGCAGATCTTGCGTAGCAGCACGATCGTCGCCATATGGGCGGCCAAACAGACGACGAGGAACGGCCAGTACGAGTCGATTCCAAACGTGTCGTGAATCGCCCGGTAGACCAGGATCGGGACCGTCATCCAATGCCCGTCCTGAGCGATCAACAACGAGTTGCTCCAACTGCCGACTGCCATCTTGCGACGCGTCAGTATCAACGCCCAGTCATCTCGAATGAACCACTGGTGACGACCGACGATCACGAACACGAAGACCGAGATCACGAGCATCGCTCGAAACGCCCATCCGGCCGACTGATCGCGACCAACAACCTGGCGCCAGTCACGCCCGCCAGTCGCGTCGTCAGTCGTGTCGTGAATCGTGTCGTTAGTCGCGTCGTCAGTCGTGTCGTCCACGGATCACCATTCTCCACCAGAGTTCGAGCAACTGACGGGCGCTGCGGGCGATCGCCGGTAGACGGAAGAACTGCGACCGACCGACCGGCCGCTCGTAGTGATGAACCGGCGTCTCGACGAATCGCGCTCCGGCCTGCTGGAACGATCGCATCATTTCGACGCAGATCACTCCACTGGTCGATGTCAGCGGACGATCGACAATCAGGTGACGGCGAAACAACCGGAAGTCGCAGTCGGTGTCGCGCACGTGCAGGTTGAACAAGCGTTTCACGACGTGGTGATAGCACCGACCGATCACCTTCCGGTACCACGAGTCGCCACGCCCCATCTTGTAACCCTGGACGATGTCGACATCGTCACCTGCCAGCGGCACCAGCAATGCCGCTTCTTTGGCGTCGTACTGAGCGTCACCATCGGTGTAGAAGATCCAGTCGTGGCGGGCCGCCGTGAAACCGCTGATCAGTGCCTTCCCGTAACCACCGTTCTGTTGATGATGGATCACGCGAAGCCATGGCCGATCAGCCGCCATCGAATCGAGCAGCGCCCCAGCACCGTCGGGTGATCCGTCGTTGACCACCAGGACCTCGACTGTTTCGACCAGCGGTGACAGAGCGGCGTACACATCGTCGACCAGGCCACCGATCGATGATTCATCGTTGTAACACGGAAAGATCGCCGAAACGCTCCGAACCGACGTCACGCGGGCAGCCCCGCCAACGCCACGCACACCTGGTCGACCTCGTCGTCGGTCATCTCCGGAAAGCATGGCAGGCTCACGCACTCCGCTGCCCAGCGATCAGATTCGAGGGTCGCAACCCGGCCGGCGAGATGAAGGTACGCAGGTTGTTGAGAAATCGCCAGCGGGTAGTGCACGGCAGTGGCGACTCCAGACTGCTCGAGTCGTCGACGCGTCGCCGGTCTGTCAGCGGCCCGGAAAACGCACAGGTGATAGGCGTGGAGATCATGCCCCCTTTGCCATCCGAGGTGAGGTGCTGCTTTCCTGTAGCGAGCGGCAATCCGGCGACGTGCCCTGAGGTCGTCGGGAAGCTCCGTGAGCACCAACCGCAACCAGGCTGCCTCGAGTTCCGACATTCGGAAGTTCTGCGAAATCCGCTCGTGGACGTATTGGGCGGTCATGCCATGCGCACGCAGCAGACGAATCTCAGCAGCCAACCCGGCGTTGCTGGTCACCACAGCGCCGCCGTCACCGATTCCACCGAGATTCTTGGTCGGATAGAAGCTGTAGGCGGTCATCGCAGAACGACCGGGGTCGACGAGCGCCCCGTGGGCCTGGGCGGCATCTTCGACAACGGGCACGCCGAGGTCGGGGACGTCGGCCGGAAAGCCGTATAGATGGACGGCGATGATCGCCTTCGTCCGCGGGGACAGTGCCGCCCTCGCCGACTCCAGGTCGAGGCACGCCGACTCGGCCTCGACGTCAGCGAGGACGGGTACGGCACCAACTGCCAGCACAGCGGCAGCGGTTGGTACCGCAGTGAACGCCGGCACGATCACTTCGTCGCCAGGCCCGACGCCGAGTGCGGCCAGCGCCAGTTGCAGTGCCGACGCGCCAGAGGCGACGCCGACCACGTGTTGCGCTCCGACGAAGCCGCTGAAGGCCTGCTCGAACGCCTCGAGCTCAGGCCCGAGCAGAAATGACCCGCTGCGCGTCACCCGCTCGGCAATCGCGCCAAACGCCGACGCGAAACGTGCCCCGCGCCGGCTCAGGTCGTTGACAGGTACCACGGGTGCTCACAATAAAAGGCAATCGTCTGTTCGGCACCTTGTTGGAGGTCGATGCGCGGATTCCAGCCGAGATGCTCGACGATCTTGTGGCCGTCGGTGTGAAACGAACCGATGTCGATCGATTTGTGGTCCGATGGCCACGCCACAAGCCTTGGTGGCACACAACTCCCCGCGGCGTCAACGATCACCCCCGCAACATCGAGCAGCGAGTAATCACGCGAGTGGCCGACGTTGAAGACTTGACCGATCGCCGCATCTGCCGACGCTGCCAGGATCGCATCGACGACGTCATCCACGAACAGCAGATCGCGCCGTTGCAGGCCATCTCCGAAAATCTCGATCGGTTCGCCCAACATCGCCTTGCGGAAGAACACCGGCAAGAAGCCGAGTTCGTTGCTCGTCAGTCGCTGCCGCGGTCCGTACACGTTGGTGAGGCGCAGGCATGTCGTCGGTATCCCGTACGCCTTGTGATACACCAGGTGGAGCTGCTCGCCTGCCAGTTTGGCGACACCGTTGACGTCGACCGGCTGGGTCTCGTGCGTCTCATCGACCGGCATGCCCCCAGCCCGTCCGTACACCTGTCGCGTCGAAGTCTGCACGATCCGAACGCCAGGATTGGCGGACCGCACGGTCTCCAGGAACGACGCATGGCTGACCGCGTTGAGGGCCAGATCACGGAGCGGATTCCGCATCGATTCGGTGTGACTGACCTGACCGGCGATGTTGAACACGAAGTCGGCGTCGCCAACGACGTCGGCCACGACTGGCTCGCCGATATCTGCGATCAGGACGGGAACATCCAGGGTGTCGAGATTGCGACGATCGCCACCGTGCCCGTCGACCAACGCATCGATCACCCGGACGGAAGCGCCCGCTCGAAACAGGGCATGAACGAGGTTGCTGCCGATGAATCCGCAGCCACCAGTCACCACGCACGTGGACCCGGCGAACGAGCCTGCTGTCACCGGTTGAACTCCCACTGGCGGAGATTGTAGAGCCCGAACACGTATCGACGCGCCGCAGTAGCCCGTTGAATGAACCACCCGCCGACACCTACGAGCGATACCGTGACCAGGTGGAACAAGCCGAGTACGAACGACTGCTGGAGGCTGGCGAGAGCCATTGGTGGTTCGAATCGACACGCGCTCTCCTGCCCCAAATCGTCGCCGAGCACTTGCCACCGATCACCACCGAAACGGTCTATCTCGACGCCGCCGGCGGGAGCGGCGCGACCGGTCGCTGGCTGGCTCAGCGCGCTCCGACCGTGCTCGACGACTTCGAAGAATCGGTACTCGACGCTGCCAGAGGCGTCACGCTCGGGTACCTGCCCGCGGTTGCCGATCTGAAGCAACTTCCCCATCCCGATGCCAGTTTCGACGCCGTATTGTGTGTGACTGCGCTGTGCCACAAGCTCAACCCTGTCCCACAACTGGTCGTCGCCGAGCTCGCCCGGGTCACCAAGCCGGGGGGTCTCGTCGTCCTGATGGAACCGGGTGGCCGGCGGCTGTGGCGCGGTCACGACGAAACGACGCATACAGGTCGCCGCTTCAGCCGGTCAGACCTTGTGTCCCTGATCGAGGGGGCTGGACTCGTACTCGTGCGGGCGACGGGTGCCTATTCGTTTCTGGTCCCACCGGCAGCGATCCTCGGACTGATCGAGCGGGGCCAGCCGAAGAGCGATGTCGGACGCAATCAATCCGGACTCCAAGGCCTCTTGCCGACACTCGCCCGTGCCGAACGGGCGTTGCTTCGCCGGGTCAATCTGCCGTTCGGTCTCTCGGTGATTGCGCTCGGCCGGAAACCGTGACTCGCCGCCTCGCCCTCCTCGTCACCTGCCTGCTCGGATTGACCGCCTGTCGGCTCGACGTCGATGTTGCCGTGACGATGCAACCAGACGGGACAGGCAGCGTGGTCGTGACGGCGATCGCCGATGCCGAGTTGATCCAACAGGTGCCCGAGTTGGTCGACGATCTGCGGCTCGATGATGCCACCGCCAATGGTTGGGTGATTGATGGTCCTGTAGCCACCGACAGCGGGGGACTCACGATCACGTTGACTCACGACTTCCACTCCGAAGTCGAACTTGCCAACGTGCTCACCAGCATCGGGCCACCGTTCACCAACATGGCCGCCGCCCGAACACCGGCTGACGATCAGACCGTGAACGCAATCGACGGCGATCTCGTGCTGCCAAACGGGTTCGAATCATTTGCCGACGCCGACCTGATCCAAGCGGTCGGGGGCTTGCCATTCGGCGAGCAAATCACGGCAAGCGGGCTCACCCCGGATCAGGCGATGGCGGTGACATTCACCGTCTCGTTGCCAGGCGAATTGATTACGTCAACAGGCACCGAAACCGACAACGGAGTGTTTACCTGGACCGCTCCGCTCGACGGATCGTCGCAGGACATCCTCACCCAGACCGTGCAGCGCCCAGCTGACACGACGAACTGGGCAGGCCCACTGTCGACGATTTCGCTGATCGCCCTGATCGCGTGGCTCGTCGTCGCTACGGCATTCATCACATTCGTGGCGATCGCCCGCCGCCGCAAACGCCGACGACGCGAACGCTCCCTTCGCAACCTGGCTGATGTTACAGATCGTGTCTGACACCATCTGGAACATCGGTGCGAGTCAGGTGAGGGAATCTGAAATAACTACGTCATAATCTTGACTCGCACCTATCGGCCTGCTCGGCACAAGGACCAGACACAACGTCACCGCGCTTCCACTCATACCGCTGCCAGCAGGGATCGTCGTCGTCGCCCGCTCGAGAGCAACACCCTCGCGGACTGTCACTGGGCTTCCGCCGCCCTGTGAGATAGACGACGACACGTCGAGGTCGACACCGCAACCACAAGTTGGCCGGTGTCGGCCTCGTTCGTGTTTTTGGCGCACGAACGTGTCAGTTGCGGGCGTTGTAATCGGCGATCAACGCATTCGCCTGTTGGGCGGCCGCCGTGAGCGACTCCTGCACATCGGCTCCGGAGAAGATGTCGGCGACCGCCCGTGCCGTAACCGCCCGGACCTCGAGCTGCGGGCCAAAGATCGGGCCCTGCAAAGCCGGATCGTCCGACGAGTTGACCAGTTGGTCATAGGCAACCCGGAAGCGAGGATCAGACTCGTACACGGTGAGTGCCGGATCGACCAGCAGGGCGTCGGGACGAACCGGAACATACCCGGTCAACACGGCCCATTCTGACTGGACCTCGGCACTCACCAGATAACTGACGAAATCCCACGCCGCGGCGGCCTTCTCGTCGCCGTGCTGCGAGGCGATATAGACGGCAGCGCCGCCAACGAGCGCCGTCGGTGTGTCGCCCGGGCCGGGTAGCGGGCCGACGCCGATGTCGTCTGACGTGATGCCCTCGACCAGCCCACCATTGAGGGCGTTGATCACCGTGCCGAGGCCGGCCGACGTTCCGATCGTCATCGCAGCCGGTTCGTCCTGATCGGCGAGCTTCAGGAAGTTGTCGAGCCCTCCCGCATTGTCGCCGACATAGGCCGCCAAACCATCGGTGACCAGCGCCTGCACATACGTCAGGAGTTCGACACCCTCCGGTCCGTCGTACAACACACGTGTGGCGGGCGCCAGTCGACCGTTGCCGTTGTCGGCATACAGATCTCCTCCGTTGGCGAACCATTGCTCGATGAACCATCCGCCACCCGAATCGGTCCCCGAATCGATCGAGATCCCGAACGCCGCCGCTCCGGAATCGACGATCTGTTGCGAATACTCGCGTAGTTCCTGCAACGACTGCGGCGGCCGTTCAGGGTCGAGCCCGGCGGCGGCGAACATGACCTTGTTGTAGAACAACACCGGATTTGAGACGTTGAAAGGCATCCCCCACTGGACGCCCTGCGTTCGGTAGGCGCTCAGGACCGACGGCTGGAAAAGTGACGTGTCGTAGCCAGACGCATCGAGGCACGCTCCGATCGGAATCATTGAGTCGGTATCGACCGTGCGTTGCACCGCGTACTCGGGAAACATCACGACGTCGGGTCGACTGTCTTGATTTGACTGGATGTACTTGTCGATCGTCTCGCCATATCCGCCCTGATTCTGGGCTTCGACTCGCACCTTGGTCTGGCCGGCGTTGTAGGCATCGACGATCTTGTTGATCGAATCTTCGTTGTCGGCGTTGAGCCCGTGCCAGAACGTGAGCTCGATCGGTTCACTGGCATTCTCGAGGGCGTCGACCGGGCACGCCGGTAGCGCTTCAAGCGGTGTCGTGGTGGTCGTCGCGTTGGTCGTTGCGTTGGTCGCTGCGTTGGTCGCGGGTGGCGTGGTCGGGGTTGCTTGACCTTCGACCGTCGACACGGGCACACCAGTCGTGCCCGACGGTTCGGTCGCCATGGTGGTTTGCGGAGCCGTAGCTGGTGAGTCATCGTTACCAGCGGTCAGGATCGACTCGTCCGAACCGCAGGCCGCTGTCAACAGACCGAACCCGATCATCACAACGAGCCAGGGCTTCATCCCTTCACCGCGCCTGCCGTGAGACCCCTGACCAATGATCGTTGGAAGATCATCAGGGCGACGAAGATCGGGACAGCAGCGATCACTGTTCCCGCCATCAGCAGATTGGGTTTGTCGAGCGAGCCGAAGCGCAACAACCGGAGCCCGCTTTGAACGGTGTTCATATCAGGCTCGGTCGTAATCAGGTTTGGCCACAGGTACTGGTTCCAACTCGACAAGAAGCTGAACAGAGCCAGGGCACCTAATGTCGGCTTGACCAGCGGTACGGCGATTCGGCGTAGGAACATCATGTGTCCGGCACCGTCGATTCGGGCCGCCTCGATCAACTCCTTCGGCATGCTCAGAAATGTCTGGCGCATCAGGAACGTTCCGAACGCATTGGCCACGAATGGGATCGCCAAACCCTGATACGAGTTGAGCCAGCCGAGGTTGTCGATGGTGCGGCGGTTGACCACGAGGGTCGCTTCGAGCGGAACCAACAACGTCGCCAGGAACACGACGAACAACGCCCCGCGGCCGGGAAAGTCGAGCATCGCGAACGCATAGGCAGACATCACCGACGTGACAAGTTGTCCGATCGTGACGATCAAGGCGACGACGAACGAGTTCACGAGGTAGCGCCCGAGACGGCCCTCGGTCCAGGCATCGCCCAGAATGTCGAGCGTGAAAGCGGTCGGCAGCAGCGGTTGCTTGAGCACCTGATCGCCAGGCTTGAACGCCGCCACAACCGCCGTGTAGACGGGGAACAGCACAATGAACGTGATAATACCGAGCAGGGTGTAGCGCCCGACCAGCCGCGCTCCGGTTGGCGGCCGCTCAGCTGCCATAGTGGACCCGCTTTCCGATCGCTCGAAGCTGCACCATCGACAAAGCCAGCAGCACGACGAACAGCAACACAGCGGTCGTGGCCTGCAACCCGTCGTTGTTGTTGATGATCGATTCCTCCCCGTAGGTCAGATACGTCAAGGTGGTCGTGGCATCAGGCCGAGGTCCGCCCTCGGTGAGCAGGTCGACCTCGCCATAGACCTGGAAGGCGCGGGTCGTCAACACAATCACGACGAACAACAGCGTTGGACCAAGCAGGGGCAACGTGATCTTCCAAAACCGCCGCGTGCCGGTCGCTCCGTCGATCGCCGCAGCTTCGTGCACATCCTCAGGAATTCCTTGAAGTCCGGCAGTCACCAGGATGAAGGTGAATCCAAGGCTGGCCCACACGCTCGACAACGCCACGGACCACAGTGCTGTGCTCGAGTCGCGCAGCAGACCGGGGTTCTTCAGCTTGGGAAACACGTCGCTCAACCAACCGATGTTCGAGAGCACTCCGACCTCTGGCTGCAGCAGGAAGAACCACATCAGGCTGGCGACGGCGACGGAGGTGGCAACAGTCGAGGAGAAAATCGCCCGAAAGAACCCGATCCCCTTCAAGACTTTGTCGGCCAGCACCGCTAGCCCGATACCCAGGATCAACCCGAGCGGCACCGTGATCAAGGCAAACTTGAACGTGATCCACAAAGCGTTCTGGAACTCGATCGAACGGAATCCATCGACGTACTGGTCCCAGCCGTTCGACGTGCATCGCTTCCCTTGTGCATCGCAGCGTTGCCTCCCGAGCAGAACAGCCTTGGCGAGTGGATACAACACGAACGTCGTCAGGATCAACAGCGACGGGAGCAGCATGGCAACGGCGACAGGGAACTGACCCCACCGTCGTCGCCTGCTGATCCGGATCGCCACGTTCCACACAGTACGCCGCTGAAAATGAACCGCTAACGTCCACGCCGTGAACGCCGACGCCGAAGTCCGCCAGGAGCCAGCTGATCTCGATGCGATCGGCCGGGACCTCGCCGGGGTTGAATCAGCTTTGCGGCGGCTCGACGATGGCAGCTACTGGACCGACGAGGTGACTGGGGCAGCACTGTCCGACGAGTTGCTGGCCGCCAACCCGGTTGCACGCCGAGCGACATGAAACGGTCGAAGGTCGCGACGCTGGCTGGTGCCGCAGCGCTGACCGCCGGCATCGCCGCTGTCGCAACCAAGGCCCAGCAGGCCACCGCCGCGTCTCCGTTGACAAGCCGCTTCAGTCGCTCGGCCCGCGTCTGGAAACTCTCGGCGCGTAACACGGCCAGATTCGCAGTCTCGAAAGTCCGCGGCGTCGGATCGCCGGCCGATCGACGCGCCCAACTCGACGAACAGTTCACGATCCGCACTGCCGAGGATGTCGCCAGGGAACTCGGCGAGATGAAGGGCGTGCTGATGAAGGCTGGCCAACTGGTCAGCTTCATCTTCGAAACATTGCCGGAGGAAGCGCAGGCGGCGCTCGCCACGCTGCAGGCCGACGCAACGCCGATGGCACCGTCGTTAGCCGCCAGCGTCGTCGAGTCGGAGTTGGGTGCGCCGCCCGAGCAGGTGTTCCTCGACTGGACTGACCTGCCGGTCGCCGCGGCGAGCATCGGTCAGGTCCACAAAGCTGTCACACCAGACGGCCGCGACGTGGCCGTCAAAGTGCAGTACCCAGGTGTGCACGAAGCAATCGAGTCAGACCTCGACGCTGCCCAGGTGATGTACGCGATGTTCTCATCGATGATGCTCAAAGGGCTCGATGCCAAGGGTCTCGTCGATGAGTTGCGGGACCGGATGCGCGAGGAACTCGACTATCGACTCGAGGCACAGAACTCCGAGGAGTTTGCGAATCTGTTTGCCGGCCACCCTTGGGTTCGGATCCCTCGCGTCGTGCCCGAATATTCGACCGTCAAGGTGCTCACGACGGAATGGGTCGAGGGTTTGACGTTCGACGAGTTTCGTCGCACGGCGAGCTACGACACCAAGCAACGAGCTGGTGAGGTGTTGTGGCGTTTCGCGCAGCAGGCCGTCAACCGGTTCGGCGCCTTCAACGGCGACCCGCACCCCGGCAACTACAAGTTCCATCGTGACGGCAGCGTCACCTTCCTTGACTTCGGTCTGGTCAAGCGCTGGTCGCCCGGCGAGTGGGATCTGCTCAAACCAAGCCTCGACGCAATCATCATCAATCGCGACCCGGAACAACTCGTGGCGGCGATGGCGACGAGCGGGTTCCTACGTGCCGGTCATGCCCTCGACCCGCAGCATGTCTACGACTACGTCAGCAGCCCCTACACGCCGTACCTCACCGATCACTTCACGTACACGCGGCAGTGGATGATCGACACGATCAACCGGATCTTCGACGTGCAAGGCCCGCATGCCGACGTGATCGCCCAACTCAACATGCCGCCGAGTTTCGTGATCCTCGACCGCGTCGTGTGGGGAACGAACGCAATTCTCGGCAAGTTGGAAGCGACAGGTCCGTTCAGGGCGATGCTGCTCGAGTACGTGGCCGACGGGGAACCTGCAACTGACCTCGGAGCAGCAGAGGCAGCGTGGCGCGCAGGAGCGAAGTCGTGACCGATCAACCCGTCGTTCAGCAGCTAGCCGTTCATCAGCTAGTCGTTCAGCATTTGGATATTGTCGAGCTAGCTGACGTGTGCGCTCGGATGCGTGCCGCCAGTCTCGACCTGTTCGAATTGGTCGGGAGTTGGGTTACCACGACCGCCGACGGCGCGCTTCAGCGGTTGTTGGGGCAGGCCTGTCACCAGCATGCATGGCACGCCGAGCTGTGGTCCGATCGTTACCCGAATATCCCGGTCGTCGATCTCGAACAAGCGACAGCGTCGTACCGCAAATCGATCCACCAGGTCGCCGACTCAGAACGACTCGCTGTGTACCGCCTGAGTCTGGATCAACTACTCGACGAACTGACCGGTCTGACGCGCCGTATCGATCAGTGTCTCGATCCGAGTACGACCCGCACGATCGAACTCGTCAAGTCAGATCTAACCCGCATTCATGTCGCGTTGAACCCCTGCATACAGGGCTGATCGCGACATCAACGTGGGTTTTGACGAAAGCTGGCGAAGCTGCTGACAGCTGGTTTCTTCCAGCCGAGTTTGCCGATCAGTCCCGGCGGAGGCCAGTTGTCGTCGCGACTGTAGGCCCACCACTCGAACGGGTTGAGGTAATACGCACACGATTCGACCACCTTGCCAAACGGTTCGTCACGTTTCCTGATCGCCCACACGATCGTGCCCATCGCCGCCCCGCCTGCCATCCACCCTGCATACAGCACGGGATACAGCGGTCCGAACCCGCGGGCCTGCCATGCGTGTACATCCTCGTGGTCGGTGACGAGTTTGGCGCGTCGGACCTTCGATACGTCGCCAGCACCAGAGATCACGTTTCCGAGCGTGACCGCGAATCCCTTCCGAGGTTCAAAGCCGCGCTCGTAGACGTGACGATTCTTGCCCTCGCTGAGTTCGGGCGAGTAGCCAGAGTCGCCCCGTACCGTTCCGATCGCGTGCGACGCAAGCGCCGCTGCCGTGGTGGCCAACGCCCATGTCGAGTCGAGCGTAAAGGCGACCAACCCGTTTCGAGATCTCCAATGATAGATACCGCGCCGACCAGAGATTGCGCCGTTCAGGCCGGCGACGATGGCACCGGGCACGGCGAGACCAACGAACGAACCGGCAGCCGCGCCGAGCGCAGCCCCAGCGACGGCGACCGCTGCCGCCTCAACCAACCGGTCGTCGGTCACCGACGATTGAGCTTGGAGAGCAGCCGCAGGATTTCGAGGTACAGCCAGATCACGGTGACGAGCAATCCGAACGCCGCATACCACTCGAAGTTCTTATCGAGTCGGGCTTTGGCACCGCGCTCGATGAAGTCGAAGTCGAGCGCCAGATTGAACGCGGCGAGCCCGGCCACGAGCACGCTGAACCCGATCCCGAGCAAGCTCGGGCTCGACAGGAAGCTCACGGAGCCGGCCCCAGCGAACAAACGGACCAGGAAACTGATGCCGTAGAACACCATCACACCCATTGTTGCCGCAGTGACGATCTTGCGGAAACGGTTGGTCACCTTGATCACGCCGGTCCGGTACAGCACGAGCATCACTGCAACGACGGCGAGTGTGACGCCGACAGCCTGAACGACGATCCCATCTTGATAGTTCTCGTATCCGCGGGAGATGGCACCGACGAAGATGCCCTCGGCGACTGCGTAAACGGGGGCGATGAACTTGGCCAGAAGCGGTTTGAATCGGAGCAGGATCGTCAACCCGAATCCGACGATCAGGCCTCCCCACGCCAGCATCGGAATCTTCGATTGCTCGTAGAGCAGTCCGTCGATCTCGACGATCTCCGGTTTGCCGACCATCATCCAACCGACGACAGCGCTCGCCAGCAAGATCACGAACAGCGTCGCGGTTGCACTGATCGTGCCGTTGATCGTCATCGCTGACTTCGACTTCCACGAACTGACTGGGCCATCGTTGATCGGAGGGAAGCAATCGGTCGCCGGGTTCGGCGGTGCCCAGTTGTTTGCGGCGGCGCGGAGCGCCTGCTCGTTCAAGACCGGATTCGGCATGGGGTCCTCCTTAGGAACCAGGACAGGAACCAGGACACGGGCTCAGTGCCCGCGTGCGGTGACGCCTACATTACCGCTGGAGGCGCGAAGCTTGACGCGACCCATCACTGACGCACTTCGCGGTCCATCTGTTTTTACGATCGAGAACGTTCGTCCATGCGGAACGCAGTTATCTGGGTTGGAAGCGCTTCCAACCGGTTGGTGGCGTTCAGCGGCTCGGTATCGTTACCACAACCCCTCGGACCTCGCAAGCGGTATAGCTGGTGTTTTCCAGATCTTCAACCACCAGTTCACGAGGTCTCAGGGGCTCAACGATCGCCCTCGGGCGTGACCCAGTAGCCGGACAAAAAGGAAGCCAAACGTGGCCAAAGATCGCGTGGACCGTGACGATGAAGACCTCGTCCGCCTGTATTTGTCCGACATTGGGCAGTACGCACTGCTAACCAAGGATGACGAGGTCCGGCTCGCAAAAGCGATCGAATCCGGCAAGGAAGCGATCACCGCCCTTGATGGAGGCGGCAAAGAAGTCACGCCGGCCAAGAAGCGCGAGCTGCGGCGGCTCGCCCGACAGGGTGAAGAGGCCGAGCGCCAATTCGTGCAGTCGAACCTTCGGCTGGTGGTGTCGATCGCCAAGAAGTACCAAGCCTCCGGGCTCCCGCTGCTCGACCTGATCCAGGAAGGCAACCTCGGCCTGATGCACGCCGTCGAGAAGTTCGACTGGCGCAAAGGTTTCAAGTTCTCGACGTACGCCACGTGGTGGATTCGTCAGGCGATCACGCGAGGGATTGCCAACACCGGTCGCACAATCCGGCTACCAGTCCATGCTGGCGACACGTTGGCGCGTCTCCAGAAGGCACGTTCGCGGCTCGAATTGAAGTACGGCCGCCCGGCCACACTCGCTGAGCTGGCAAAAGAAGTCGAGATGCCGGAAGACAAGGTGACCGAAGCACTTCGCTTCGCCGCCGAGCCGCTCTCGCTGTCCGAGCCATTGCGCGAAGACGGCGACGCCGAACTCGGCGATGTTGTCGAGGACCGTTCGGCCGAGTCACCGTTCGAGGTCGCCGCCACAGCGCTATTGCCAGAAGAGATCGGTCGCCTACTCGCCCCACTCGACGAACGCGAGCGTGAAATCCTCAAACTGCGCTTCGGGCTCGATCGTGGTGAGCCACGCACGTTGGAGGAGGTCGGTGAACACTTCAACCTGACCCGGGAGCGAATTCGCCAGATCGAAGCTCGGGCAATGTCGAAGCTGCGCCACCCATCAAGCGACACCGGTGCCCGCGACCTACTCGCCGTCTGAACGGCGTTGACAACCCGACGAGTCACGACGCCGAATGGTGTCGAGTGGAAGGTACGTCGACGCTGGATCCCGCACCGAGAAGGCAAAGGGATCGGCGAACGATTCCGAACGTCTCGCCAAAGACGAAAAGAGAACGATGGTGGCGCAGAAGCCCTCGCCGAGCTTGGAGGCGTTGACTTCGGATTCGAGGGTTTGGAAATCGCGATCGGGTTGATCGCACTAATTCTGCTTCTTCTGCTGTTTGGATCGCCGCTCGTCCTGATTGGCGTCGATCTGATTTGGTTGCTCGGAGCGGGCGCACTCGGTCTGCTCGGACGTGTGCTACTCGGACGGCCATGGCGAGTGGAGGCGGTGTCGGCGGTGGAACGGCGCGGATGGAACGTCCAAGGGTTTCGTTCAGCCGGGCGATCTCGCGATGATCTCGCAGCGCAGCTATCCGCCGGCATCAACCCCGCGGGTTCGGATTGAGGCCAGCTGGCAAACTGGCACGATGACGTTCGAGATTCGCGCCGCTCGTAGGGCCGACGCAGATGGAATCACTGATGTTCAAGTCGCGTCTTGGCGAGCCGGATACTCGCACGTGTTCCCGGAGTCAGTGCTCTACGCCGACGATTTCGACGCATCGCGACGATCGTTCTGGAACCTGTGGCGGTTCGCACCCGGACACCGGATTGCAGTCGCCACCGCCCTGACAGACGATGATGAGCAGATCGTCGCGTTCGCGTCGTACGGTCCGGAACGCGAACGCGCTCGCGGCTTCACCGGTCGCGGCGAAGTGTGGGCGTTCTACCTCGACCCTGACGTATGGGGAAGCGGGCTCGCCGATCAACTGCTCACACATGTCGAAACTCGCCTCAAGGCAGAAGGTTTCGACACGTCGGTGCTGTGGGTGCTCGACGACAATCCGCGTGCCAGACGGTTCTACGAGCGACACGGATGGACAGCGACCGGAATCGACGCCGACTTCGATGACTACTGCGAGGTCAAAGTTGCCGAGGTCGAGTACCGCAAGGAGCTGGCATGACGATCGAGATTCGACCGACCAAACCCGAGGAGTATCGGGCGGCGGCGGACGCCTTCCTCGCGGCGTTGCTCACACCGGCCGTGACTGACGAGCAATGGGAGCAACGGCGCGACAGTTGGGACGAATGCTCATCGATTTCGGCATGGGAAGATCAGCTGTGTGTCGGGCATGCCGCCCAGTTCCCGGTCGAGACGACCGTGCCTGGCGGGGCACGATTGACGACGGGTGCCGTCAGCCGTGTCGGTGTCGTGAGCACGCATCGTCGTCAAGGTGTCGCCACCGGATTGATAGAGGCGCTCGTACGCGATGCATCCGATCGCGGGTTTGCGATGATGAGCCTGCGCGCCAGCGAAGCCGTGATCTACCGGCGATACGGCTTTGGCATTGCCGGCGAGTTTTGTTCGGTCGAGATCAAGCCTGCGGGTGCACACCCGATCGCCGGTGCCGTCTCCACTGGATCATTTCGAACCGTTCCGGCAAGCGACCTGCTCGACCTAATCCCGCCCTTGTACGAGCGTGTCGCTCATCGCCGACCGGGTGTGATCACACGACCAACGTCGTGGTGGCATCGCTACCTCAGCGATGCGATCGATCAATCGAAGGCATCGTTCGCCGTTGTCCATATCGATCCGAGCGGCAAGGCCGACGGTTACGTGCATTACGACGTCGAATGGAACGAGAACATCAGCGACGGTTCAACCGGGGTCGGCGAAATTCACGACATCTGGGGATCAAATGATGGGGTTGAACTGGCGCTCTGGGAATTCGTACTCTCGGTCGACCTGGTCCTCACGTGGAAGGCAAGCGAGCGACCGTCGGACGATCTGCTCCGCCGTGCACTCCGCAACCCTCGCGCCTACGCCTACAAGGCGATCGACGACGAACAATGGCTACGGCTCGTCGACGTCGAGTCGGCACTGCGGGCAAGGCGCTACAACCCCACTGATCGGGCCGTCACGATCCGGGTCAGCGATTCGATCCTCGCCCACAACAACGGCACGTGGAGAATCGATACCGGCGGAGCGTCGAGGACTGACGCCGAACCGGATCTGGTCACCGACATCGCGGGATTGTCGGCGGCGTATCTCGGCGGCACCGGCTGGTGGACGCTCGCCGCGACGGGAGTCGTCGAGTCACGACGCCCAGAGGCGGCATACGACGCCGACCTCCTGTTTGCCAGCCGCCCGCTCCCGTTCTGCGGCAGCTTCTTCTAGAGCCGTGGCCGTGAGCGTCTGCTCGCTGGTCGGTGTCGGAAACCGATCGACGACAAACCGATCGGCCGGAGTCGATAGCCGACGACAGTCCCTAACGCTGCGGCAAGAAAACTTTGCGGCAGGAAACATGACGACGGATGTCGTAATCGCTGCCGCAAACTCCAGGCTGGGATTCTGCGGCAGCGATCACGACGACTGTTGTCGTGATCCCTGCCACAAAGTTTGGGACGCGAAGTAGGAGAGGCCGAACGTTCCAGCGCCGCCAGTATCTGATCCCTCGTTCCGCAAACTCTTGCCGCGATCGGATTCAGCTGGTCGGGTCGATTCAGGACGATCTCACCGACTCCATCGGCAATGCTCAGAGTGACCTCGTCGAGTTCCATCTGGCGGCCAGCGTATCGAACGCCACCACATCGTGACCTGGTGAGCAGCCGAGTTGGAGGACTCGGCCCCCAACAATTTTGCCTGCACACGATCAGCAGTACTGGCGCACCGTTGGTGTTGGGTTGATCGCCGCGCCGCCGCCGGGATGAATCTCAAAATGGAGGTGATTGGCGGTCGTGTTGCCGGTTGCTCCGACGTAGCCGATCACCTCTCCTGCGGCGACGCTGCGTGAGCCACCCTCCCACGCCGACAGGTGGGCGTAGTAGTACTTGTTGCCGTCGTCGCCGGTCAACCAGACCACGTTGCCACCAAGCGCATTCGTTTTCATGGTGACAGTGCCGCCAACGACGGCGACGAGCGGTGTTCCCAACGGGCTCATCATGTCGACACCCTGATGTGTGCGACCACCGGAACGAGGTGCACCCCATGTGTCGCCGAACGCATTCGGGCCGGCTACCGGGCAGACCCATGACCCGTCCAGAACGACCGGGGCGGCCGCAGGCGCAGGAGCTGAAGGCGCTGCCGGATCAGGAACGGGATTGGGAGCCGGTGCTGCCGCCGCCGCCGGTGCCGGGGCCGGGGCCGCGGCCGGGGCGGCGGCCGGCGTCGGCTGTGAGGATTCGCCCGTCGGCTGTACCGCGATCACGGCTGCGGGCGCAGCGTTGGCCTGCAGTTGGGCTGCGACTTCCGCCTCTCGCTCGGCTGCCGCCTCAGCCTCCTGCTGGCGCAGTTCGGCCAATTGCGCCTCATAGGCACGCTTGACCTCTTGATCCTTGAGATGCTCTCGAAGCTCAGCGAGCTCAGCGAGTTGCCGATCGAGGTCCGCCGAACTCGATGCGAGTTGTTCAAGCGTCGCCGCGTTCTGCTCGCTCAACCCATCGAGCCGCGCCTGTTCCTCCTCGAGATCGCGACGCACGGCATCAACAGTGTCGAGTTCGACCTCGCCCTGATCGAGCGTGAGACCGCGCAGCACGTTGACCTTCAGCATCTCCGACTCATCGGTCACATCGCCGAACAGGAGGATCATCGAATTACCCGCACGACCGGTGAACCGATCAATCGCAATCCTTGTCAGAACTGCCTGAAGTTTGGCGTACTCGGCCGAGATCGCATCGACCTTCAGCTGGGCAGCGTGTATTTCCGTAGCAAGAAAGTCGGCACGGTGCTCGGCCTCGGCCCAGCGTTGAGCGGTGACGTCTGCCTGCGCCTGCACACGAAGAATCTCGGCCGCAACCTGCTCGGAGGTCAGGCCGGAGTTGGTCGCATCGACGACACGGACGGTAAGCAGCGGCACCACGAGCGTCAAGGCCAAGACAACCGAAACCCGACGACAGCGAGTCGACCGCGGACCGCCGAAATGTTTCATTTCCATGACGAAACCACAATAGCTGTTCCGTGATACCGAAAGGCTGCAAAGGTACCGAAAGGCTGCAAGCCCGAGGTGATAATTGCCACCGCGCTTCCAGACGTCCGGTTGGTCCACCGGTCGAAAAGCCAGTGGTCACCCCATCGTCTTGGCTCCGTCGATGCTCTCTCGGATGATGTCAGCGTGTCCGGCGTGCTGCGCGGTTTCGGCGATGATGTGCAGCAGTACCCGGCGAGCCGACCAGGTCGCTCCCGGCTCGAACCACGGAGCTTCAGGGAGTGGATGTGCGCCGTCCAGATCGTTGAGCGACTCCAGAACGACGGCGGTGTGCTGGGCGACGCGCTGATAGGCGTCGAGCAGGCTGGCGAGTGTCTCGGTACCGACCATCCGAAAGCCGTCGGACCAATCGCCTGCTTGATCGCCGGCTGCTTGCATACCGTCAGCACCACCGACAATGAACGCAGTCCAGGCTTGCTCGGTCTGTGAGACATGCTTGATCAGTCCACCAAGACTCAAGGCGCTGGCGGTCGGGGTGAGCGCGGCTTGGGCGTCGGTGAGGCCGTTGACGGTGCACCGGAGGAAGCCGCGGTGAATCGCCAGGGTGTGGAGGAGGTCGGCGTGTTCAGCCGACGTCGTCGCGGTGGGGCGGGCTTGGCGTGAGACGTCGAGGGCTTCGGTGTTCATGAGTTCTCCTTGGCAGTTGGGATATGTTGACCCTACGATTGATTGCGGCCAGGTTCCGGCCGCAATATCGGGAAGTGTTGGAAAGATGAACGATCCGACTTGGCGTGCGCTCAGACTGCTGTCCCTGTTGCAAACTCACCGGTTCTGGTCGGGCGCCGAGCTGATCAGTCACCTCGGGGTCAGTGCCAGAACCGTGCGGCGCGATGTTGATCGACTCCGTGGTCTCGGATATCCGGTCGACGCGACCACTGGTGTCGCCGGCGGATATCGCCTTGCAAAGGGAGCTTCGCTGCCCCCGCTCTTACTCGATGACGACGAGGCCGTTGCGGTTGCGATCGGGCTTCGCGCCGCCGCCGGCGCGGCGATCGACGGTATCGAGGACACCTCGCTACGAGCGCTCGCCAAGCTGGAACAGGTGCTTCCGGATCGGTTGCGTCGGCGGGTCAACGCAATCCACTCCAACGTCTCGACCCTGCGATGGAACACCATCGGACCTGTCGTCGATTCAGAATCCCTGGCCATCTTGGCGCAGGCCTGCCGCGATCGCGAACAGGTTCGTTTCGACTACCAAGCCCGCCAAGGAGACCAGTCACATCGACTCGTCGAATCCCACCAACTCGTGTCTGCCGGGCGGCGCTGGTACCTCGTCGCCTTCGACGTTCGTCGCGACGATTGGAGAACGTTTCGCATCGACCGTCTGTCAAACACCACGTTGGCCGGTGTTCGTTTTGCGGAACGCCAACTGCCTGCCGACAGCTTCGCTGATTTCGTGGCGCAGTCGATCAGTTCGAGTGCCACTCGGCTCGAAGCAACCGTGATCGCTCAATGTTCGGCGAGCGCCCTCGAGCACTTCGCCAACTACAACGAGGCGACGATCAGCGCCATCGACGAGACCCAAACGACCGTCACGGTACGCGCCGAATCAGCTGACTGGCTGGCGGCGATGCTGGCGACTTTGGCCAGCATCGCCGAGATCGAGGTACACGGCCCACCCGAAATCATCGCCCACGTTCGTCGACTCGTCATCCGACTCGACCGGGCCACCGCCGCCAAATGAGCACGAAACCTCGTGCCGCGATGACGCCGACAACTGCGGCTTCGTAGGCTTCGCTGATTTCCTGCATAGTCGAAGCCGAATCGTCAACTCGCTCGGCCATCAAACGTCAGGGCCGGCATCGCGAATCCGCTCCACGTCGACCATTGCGTCGCGAAGTTGGTTCAACCATTCGTCGGCGTGCTGACCGACGAGACGAACGCACCACGCCACCGCCTCGGCGCGCGACCGAGCGATGTTCGCAGCGACGAGCGTGTCGAGGACCTGTCGCTCGGGTTGACGGAGCCGCGTCATGACAGGAACCGCGACATGGCTGAAGAGTTCGGTTCGACCGTCCACCGAGACAGCCCATGCGACCTTGCGCTCAAAACGGTGTTCGGCCTCACGGGCGATCGACATGCGCTGGTCGCGGCTGGCCTCGCGGAAGCCGGCGACTCGCCCAAGGCCTGCCTCGGCTGCGTCAAGATCGGTGGCGTCGCCAGCGAGTGTGGGTGCCGCTAGCGAGAGTGTCACGGTGATCTCGTCACGGTCGACGACGATCGACGGTTGGCCTGCGGCGGTCCACTCACCGGGCAGCCGCCCAGTGAACCACGAACGGATTGCGGAGCTGCTGTGGTGATCCATGAGATCAACTCTACCATTTTGATTACATAATTACAACATAATCGCTTACCGTGGCCACCCGGCGTGGCCGTGTAGCGCGGCGCCATACTTGGTCTCAGCCGTCACCAGAAACTGCCCACTGGCCGCAGGTAGATCCTCCGCCGCGGCGAACACTCAGACCGTACGCAGATCGGGTGATCCGACGGTTGCCATGTTGGCCCGCCGAGTCTGCCACCACCGGCGTTGACAACTGTTGATAGTGACGGCAGCATGATGTCGTGAGTCGAAACACGATGAGCTTCGCTCTACCGGAGTCGCTGCGCGACTACATCGATGCTCGCGTTCGTTCGGGTGAGTACGGCAACACCAGTGAGTATCTTCGTGACCTGATCCGACGCGACCAGCAAGAACAGGCGGCCCGACGACTGCGGGAGCTGATCACCGACGGCCTCGAGTCGGGTCACGCGATGCCGTTCACGAAACGCAGGATCACACATCTGCGCGAGCAGGCTCTGCACACTGAGTCGTGACGCCCGCCCGGCTTCGCCCGTTGGCGGAAACCGACTTGGTGGCGCGCTCTCGCTACCACCTGGTTCACGCTGGCGACGATGTCGCCGCTCGGTTCTTCGACGCTGCGGTGGAGGCGCTGCGAGCCGCCGAGCGGATGCCGGGCACCGGCTCGCCTCGCATCGGTGAGATATGCGGAATCCGCGGGCTTCGAGTCTGGCGGATCGAACACTTTCCCTGCGGATGGTTCTACTTCGTCAGACCAGACCACCTCGACGTCGTGAGAATTCTCGCTGACGCCCAGAACCTCACCGCCATCCTCAATGCCTTCAACGAGGAGTAGCGGCAATCCTCGATTATCGACCTCGGCCCCGGAGCCTCAAGCAGCCACAGGATCCTCGCGTCGATCCCGCCCTCCGCCGGATCGAACCAGGCACAATCGACGACGGGCCGAGTCGAGACCGGAGAGAGCTGACCAACCGGTTGAGCGGAGCGACGTGCGGCTCGTCGAACTTGGACCTGCGCTCTGTGAGAACCGAGTTGGCCTTGAGCGCCTTGGGCTGGAGGGTGTCCACAACCCAAGACTTTCACAGTGAGGCTATGGACTGCCCCAGAACGCCGGCGGTACGAGACCGAGCGACAGGGCATCGGGACCCCACACGCTGAGTGTCTTGGCGACAGACGATCCGTTGACCATTGCCCGCCATTGGGCAGAACCTGGTGGCGGCTGACAGCCATTGGCGTCAGCAGCGACGACGTCGAGCAACTCCCGGCGAAAACGATGGCGGCGAGAGCGCCGGCGGTTAACGCCAACCCGATGGGGTTGGTCACGGGCCGTGCGCAGCACCTCAGTGCGTCGCGGCAGGGGATTTCGGTGTGCTGATTCCGGCGACGAAGTAGCAGGCCGCGGCGATGAGAACGGCGAACCACACACTGAATGCCACTACGGCGTCGGTGCCCCAGTCGTCACCGAGGAGGGGCAGGCTGACGAGATAGATCACCGGTAGCGACGCGGCGAGCATCGCTGACGCCTTCAGTCGCTTCCGCCTGAGGCGATCA
>JANPLQ010000076.1:0-37795 GCA_031422395.1 Ilumatobacteraceae bacterium
GCTATGCGAGACACATCACCACCTCGTCCACGAAGGCGGCTGGAAACTCACCATGACAACCGGTCGGATCGCCACCTGGCGACGACCAGACGGAACAATCTGGCACACCAAACCAACCATCAACCGGCAACCCAGCCGACAAACCGGACCAGCAGAACAACACCAACCAACACTCTGCTAAATCCCAATCTGTGTGAACCACACCCCGAGATCCGGGGCGCTCCGGCGCGCCCGAAGACTGACTCCGACACCCGACGACATACACGAACACGCACCGAGCAGGGACACACGTCTCATGAGCCCGCATTCCGTTCAGTGAGGTCGTTCGGCTCGCTGCCGAGCCATGTAACCAGGGCCGGAGCCGCGCCGCGGGGTCGCAAATCGCACCGATGTAGGCATATCTGATCGGCATTGCCAGTGAGGTCGTTCGCCTGGCTGGCGAGCCATGTGACCAGGGCCGAAGCCGCGCCGCGGGGTCGCAAATCGCACCGACGTGATCCCGATCTGAACGGCATTGAGGCTAGCTGTCGTGTTCGACACTGGGTGCATCCTCCATCTGGCATACCGTGGTGGTCGAGGGGGATGTGCACATGGCGTATGAGACGGATCACCAGGACGTGCGGCCCGTCGTCGACTGGATCAACGATTGGGACTGGCTGGACGAGGCGTGGGGGCCGAACGCGATCGATATTTGGAACGACGTGCGCCAGCAGTGTCCGATCGCCACCACCGAGCGGTACGGCCGTGCGCACATGCCCGTGACGATGCAAGCCGTATCGCAAGTTGCCCACGACACGGAACACTTCTCGTCGATCTGGGTGTCAGTCGCTCGGCCGGATGCCGATCGCAAACCAGCGCCGCCAATTACCTCTGACCCGCCTGACCATCTCGGTCATCGGCGGCTGCTGTTGCCGTCGTTCAGCCCGAAAAAGATTGCACCGATGGAGGACGAGCTGCGTGAGTTTTGCCGTCAACTGATTGCCGATCTGGGCGACGCCTCAAGCGCCGATGTTGCCGAGCAGTACGCCCAACGGATCCCGGTGCACGGGATCTGTCAGCTGCTTGGCGTTCCCGAGTCAGACGGCGACATGTTCCGTGACTGGATCTTCCGCAATTTCCAGTTGGCGCCGCGTGACAACGAGATCCGATCGAAGCTGCGGATGGAGATGTCCGAATACACGACGCGCATGCTTCGGATGCGAGCGGAAGATCCGGAGGATGACCTGTTGACGTTGATCGCCACCGCTGAAATCGACGGTGCCCCGATCCCCGAGGAGCTCCAGGTTGGATACGTAATTCTTCAAATCTTGGCCGGGATCGACACGACGTGGAGCGCGATCGGATCGGCACTCTGGCATTTCGCTCAGCACCCAGAAGCGCGGGCCCAACTGGTGTCGGTGGCGAACGACGACATGTTGTGGCAGACGGCGATCGAGGAGGTGCTCCGGTTCTACGCCCCGGTCACGATGGCTCGCAAGGTGATCGGCGATGTCGAGGTTGCGGGCTGCCCGATCCGCGCCGGCGAGCAGATGCTGCTGACGTTCCCAGCTGCCAACCACGATCCGGAGTCATTCGAGAACGCCGACCAGTTTCAGCTCGATCGTGCGGTCAACCGCCATGTCGCCTTTGGGTTGGGCGTACACCGCTGCCTCGGATCCAACCTGGCTCGACTCGAACTCACCGTTGCGTTGCAGGAATGGATACGCGCCTTCCCCGACTACGAACTTGATGCTGGTAGGCAGACGACCTGGGCGAATGGCCAGATACGAGGACCGCGCAATGTTCCGGTCCTACTCAACGGGCATATCGGATAGGTGAGGATTCTCCGTGCCGGACTTTTTATTTCGCCTGCTGCGCAGTCGAAATAGGGCACCGTGACGATTGGTCGCCTCGCCTGTCGGCTCGGCTCCATAACCGCTGACCGACGTAAGCGCCAGCCCCCCGTAGGCTTGCAGGTATGACGTTCGAACGTCCCGTCCCCGATTTGACCAAGCTCCTCAGCGCATGGGAGGAGTTCGAACGCGGTGAAGAACAGCCGGGCAAGGTGCTCGCCAACCTGAAGAAGTCAGGTCTGCCGGACGTGTTGAACGAGTTGATCTCGTCTGGCTGGTCGCCAGCCGCCACCGAGTGACGTGAACGACCCGGACACTCGCCGGGTCGGCGGGCGACAAGTCATTCCGCGGCCGGACAACTGGTCGCCTGGGCCCGATGTGGCGTGGCCTATCGGCGCCGCTCCTTCGCTGGCCGATCTGTTGGCCGCTGTTTCCGATGAGGAAGCCCCGATCGTCGCCCCCTTCCCCGATGCACGCCAATCAGCCGTGTTGGTTGTGTTGGCCGATGGGCCAGACGGACCAGAAGTGCTCCTGACTCGTAGGTCACGGCAGATGCGAACCCATCGCGGGGAGGTCAGCTTTCCGGGCGGCCGTGTCGATGAGGGTGAGACGATGTCTGAGGCGGCGCTTCGCGAAGCGCACGAGGAGGTCGGTCTCGACCCGTCATTGGTGACGTTGCGCGGCGAACTCGCCCATATCCACACCTGGGTGAGCCGCAGCTACATCGTCCCCAAGGTGGCCACGGTGCCAGATCGGCTCGACCTCTCGGCGCGGACAATGGAGGTCGACCGTGTGCTCTGGGTGCCGCTCAGAGAGTTCACCCGAGTGGGCACCTACCGCTCGGAACGCTGGGGCGATCGGCCGCCGGACTTGGTGCTGCACTTCTTCGAGTTGGACGATGAAACGGTCTGGGGTGCGACTGCCAGAATCCTCGTCGACCTGCTCACACGCACGCTTGGATGAGTTGCCACAATTGCTCGACGTGTTGGCGTTCGGTGCTTCGTGCGCCGATCGACACACGCATCACCGATTGTTCGTTCAACACCGTTCGGGTGACGTGGGCAATCCCTGTCCGATTGACATCCTCGATCAATGTGTCGGTCAAGGCGTTGTCGCCGGCGACCCTGATGCAGAGCAGGTTGAGCGGGTGCGGGGCGACGATCTCGAATCGGTTGTCGGCGGCGACCCATCCGGCCAACTCCTGCGTGAGGGCTACATCGCGGCGGATTCGTTCCTGGATCATCGCAACTCCATCGAGGCGAAGTGTGAACCACAGCTTGAGCGCTCTGAAGCGGCGTCCGAGCGGGATCTGCCAGTCGCGATAGTCGATTGCCCTACCTGATTCGGCGGCAGCGGATCGGAGGTACTCAGGCAGAATGCTGAGTGCTCCGAGCAACGCTGCGCGATCGGCTGTCCAGAACAAGGTGCAGTCGAAGTTGACGCCCATCCACTTGTGAGGGTTCGTGCAGTAGCTGTCGGCGAATTCGAGGCCGGTGTTGATCGCGCGATGTTCAGGCGCGAGGGCGGCGATACCGCTCATGGCGGCGTCGACGTGCAGCCATGCGTTGTTGGCTGCGCAGATCGCAGCGACGGCAGGAGTTGGATCGACAGCCATCGACGATGTCGTACCGTGCGTGGCGCAGACGAAGAACGGCGTGAGTCCTGCCGCCAGGTCACCGGCGATAGCGGCCTCCAACGAGGCCGGCATCATGGCGAAACGTTCGTCGTGATCGATGATCCGAATCCGATCGGTCCCGATTCCAGCGATTCGCAACCCCTTCTCGATCGACGAGTGGGCTTGCGACGTCGAGTAGGCGACGAGTTGATGGGTGTCGCCATCGGCGTTCACTTGGCCACCCGTTGCCCGCCATCGAGCGGCAAGAATTGCGACCAGCGCGGCCTCGCTGGCAGAACCTTGGATCACTCCACCACCACGTTCGCTGGTCGAGTGGAACCGCGCCGGCAACCCCAACAACTCGTGCATCCAGTCGACCATGAGCGTTTCCAGTTCGGTGCACGCTGGGGATGTGACCCAACTCATGCCCTGCACACCGAGCCCGGCGGTCAACAACTCGCCGAGGATCGATGGGTACGAGACGTTGGCTGGGAAGTATGCGAACCAACTCGGATGCTGCCAATGGGCAACGTTGGGGATGATCGTCTCGTTGACATCGTTGAGCACGTCAGCCCACGACTCGGGAGCGCTTGGCGGATGTTCTGGCAACATCGCTCGCACGTCTCCTGGGGCGATGTCAGGAACGATGCGGCGTTCCCCGACACCCTCGAGATAGTCGGCGATCAGATCGATCACCTCGTATCCGCATCGACGGAATTCTTCAGGTGTCACAACTTTGCCTTTCTCGCTCCGACCACGATCCGCCAGACGATGAACGCTAACGCGATGATCAACGCACCGAACACGAGACCTTGTCGCCAACCGCCCTGTGCTTCACTACCACAACCCGGCCGAGGAACAGCGCTGATGCAATCCCCGAGGTTCTGATCCTCCGGCACAAAGTCATTGTCAGAGATCGCAACGGTATGCGTGTAACCGACGGTGCGCTGATCGGCGGCAGACATCACCGGGGTTGTGGTAGCGGCGAAACTGAACACGATCGTCGCCGTGAGAACGCGGAGAAGCACGTCTTCTGTCTACCATCAGAGGCTTGAACATCGAGACTCCCCATGATGGACGGCAAACCGTTCTTGTTGTCGACTTCGGGGCTCAATACGCCCAGCTGATCGCCCGGCGTGTACGTGAACTCGACGTGTACTCCGAAATCGTGCCGCACCGGCTGTCAGCCGCCGAGATGGCTGCCAAGCATCCGACTGCGATCATCCTGTCCGGCGGACCGAAAAGCGTGCATGTCGACGGTGCGCCGCATCTCGACCCGGCGGTGTACGACCTCGGTGTTCCGATTCTCGGGATCTGCTATGGCGCGCAACTGATCGCCGAACAACTCGGCGGAACTGTTGGGCGCGGCATGCGCGGCGAGTACGGCCGCGCTCGCCTCACAAGGACCGCAGACTCGTCGCTCCTCACAGCGGACATCCCTTCTGAACACGACGTTTGGATGAGCCATTTCGACGCTGTGACCGAGCCGCCGGCCGGGTTCCGTGCGACGGCGTCAACGCCTGACGCCCCGGTTGCGGTGCTCGAGAACGATCAGCGGCGAATCTGGGGTGTCCAGTTTCACCCGGAGGTGGTCCATTCGCCGCACGGAATGCAAGTGCTGCGAACGTTCCTCCATGACCTCGCCGATTGTGCGCCGACATGGAGAATGGCGTCGGTGATCGATGAACAGGTTGCCAAAATTCGCGCCCAGGTCGGTGACGCTCGGGCGCTATGTGCTCTCTCGGGTGGTGTCGACTCGGCCGTCGCCGCAGCGCTCGTCTATCAGGCGATCGGCCACCAACTGACGTGCGTCTACGTCGACACAGGTCTGATGCGCAAAGGCGAGAGCGAGCAGGTCGTCGAGACGTTCAAACGCAATATGGGGATCGAGTTGATCCACGTTGATGCCGGCGATGACTTCTTCGCCGCCCTCGCAGGGATCACCGAACCTGAGGCCAAACGCAAGGCGATCGGCGAGCTGTTCATCCGGACATTCGAGCGTTACACGGGTGGCCTGTCGGAAGCCAAGTTCTTGGTGCAGGGAACTCTGTACCCCGACCTGATCGAGAGCGGCGGCGCCGATGGCACGGCTGACGTGATCAAGAGTCATCACAACGTCGGTGGGTTGCCAGAGGATATGTCGCTCGAGTTGGTCGAGCCGCTGCGGGATCTCTTCAAAGATGAGGTGCGAGTGCTCGGAACCGAGTTGGGCTTGCCCGACGAAATGGTGTGGCGGCAACCGTTCCCCGGCCCCGGGTTGGGTGTGCGGATCATCGGTGAAGTCACGCCTGACAAGGTTGCGACGTTGCAGGAAGCAGATGCGATCGTCCGCCAGGAAATCGCCCTGGCCGGTCTTGAACGTGAAATTTGGCAGGCATTCGCCGTGCTCCCCGACATTCGGTCGGTTGGCGTAATGGGTGACGAACGTACCTACGGCCACCCGATCATCATCCGCGCCGTGACCAGTGACGACGCCATGACGGCTGATTGGGCGCGCCTTCCCTACGACCTGTTGGAGAAGATGTCGAGTCGAATCATCAACGAAGTCGACGGGATCAACCGAGTCGCATATGACATCACGTCGAAGCCGCCCGGCACGATCGAGTGGGAATGAACGTCGCCTGTGACACCAAACCGTTCACCTCAATCGCAACACATTCGTAATATTGGGTACACTGCCGACCGTCCTATGAAGCGTTTGAGCAGAGCCCTCGTGCTCACCTTCACACTCGCGATCTCGCTGCCGTCACTTTTCCCGAGCACGGCGTCAGCGGGGGTCGATGACAAGCGTCGCGAAGTCGAGCAAATTGTCGATGAACTCGATCGGCTGCACACTCAGGCCGACATCCTCGCAGAGGACTACGCCGAGGCCGTCGACAACAAGGCTCAGCTTGATCAGGAAGTGCTCGAGGCCGAGGGCCGCGTAGCGGCCAAGGAGGCCGAACTGGCGTCGTTGCGGGGCGACCTGTCAGCGGTTGCAATCCGATCGTTTACGGGTGCGGGCGCCGACGTGCTCGGTCCGTTGTTCTCGAACGCCGATGCGTACAGCGACGGTTTACGCCGAGATCAGTACAGCAGGGTGGCGCTTTCCGTAGGCACGGTCACGACCGACGACCTCGATCAACTGATCGAGGAACTCAACGAGGAACGCAAGAACCTCGAAGACAAGCGCGCCGAAGCCGATGCGTTGACGTTGTACATCGCCGAGAAGCAGCGTCAGACCGATCAGGCGACGGCCCTGTACGTCGAGCGAGAGGCTGAGGCGCGTCAGCAACTCGGACAGTTGATCGAAGAAGAGGAGCAACGCCGGGCTGAGGCGGCGTTTGCTCAATTGCAGGCGGACTTCGCTGCCCAGCAAGCCCAAGCTGCTGCCGCAAACGGTGACGACGGTGGCGGTGGCGGACAGACGAACACCGGCGGCGATTCAGGGGGCGGTAATACCGGCGGAGGTGACTCGGTCACTTCGGCCTCACCACCAAGCAACGTACCGGCCGTGTCTGGTCTTGCTGGGGTCGCGATCGAAGCCGCCTACGGCCAACTCGGTGTCGCGTATCGATACGCAACATCGAACCCTGGCGAGTCGTTCGACTGTTCAGGTCTGACGCACTACGCCTGGGGGCAGGCCGGTGTCTACCTCCCGCGCAACTCACGTGCCCAGGCTGCCGTGCTCCCGCAGGTGCCGGCGGCATCGGCCCAGCCGGGCGACCTCCTGTTCTATTACTCGCCGATCAGCCACGTCGGGATCTATCTGGGTGGCGGGCAAATACTGCATGCGCCGAACTCGGGCAGCTTCGTGAAGATTTCCAGTGTCAGTTGGGGCAAGGTCACCTACGTCGGACGTCCCGGCTGAACCGACTGGCGGCCGCGCTACTACGGTCTCGATCGTGCAGGGCATCGATTATGACCGAGTGAGTGCTTGGCTGTCCGACCACGTTGACGGAGCAGTCGGTCCGTTCGTGTTTGATCTACTCGTTGGCGGACGATCCAATCTCACTTTTCGTGTGACCGCTGCCGACGGAGGTCGGTTTGTGCTTCGGCGACCGCCGACAGGTCACGTATTGGCCACTGCGCACGACATGCAACGCGAGCATCGGATCATCACAGCGGTCGGACGAACCAACGTGCCAGTTCCTCGCACGGTTGGGCTATGTATCGACGAGATGGTCAACGGTGCTCCGTTCTATGTGATGGAATTCGTTGACGGCGCCGTACTCGATTCGCCCTCGAAGGCCGGCCTGCTCCCGATCGAACTTCGTCGGACCGCTGCCGAGAACCTGTTCGATGTGCTGGCTGACCTGCATACCGCTGACGTCGAGGAAATCGGTCTCGGTGACCTTGCCCGTCACGACGGGTACGTCGAGCGTCAGATCAAACGATGGTCGACGCAATGGATCAATTCGAAGACTCGTGAGATTCCGGCGATCGACGCGGTTGCCAAACGTTTGGCAGCTCACATTCCAGTTCAACAGGGCGTGGCGATCGCCCATGGTGACTTCCGATTTGGGAACTGCCTGATCGATGTATCGACCGGCCGAACGACGGCGGTGCTCGACTGGGAGTTATGCACGCTCGGCGACCCACTCGCCGATCTTGGCTATCTCGGCGTGTATTGGGTCGGGCCCGGTGGCGAGTCACGGCACAACGATCCCACGAGTGCGCCAGGGTTCCCGTCCTACGCCGAGATGGTCGAGCGTTACGCTGTACGCACCGGTCGCGACGTCTCGGAGATCGATTATTACGTGGCGTTTTCGTCATTCCGACTGGCGGTAATCAGTGAGGGTGTGTACGCCCGATACCTGCACGGCGCGATGGGTGACCAGAATGACCCGGACGTGTTGGCGCAGTTCAAGCAAGGCACCGAGGACCTGGCCGCCAAGGCGCTCGATGCGGTCGGGCGGTTCTCGTGAGCGCTGCCGAAGCGAGTGAAGTACTCGCCGATTGGGAGCGATCATCGTTCACGGCGGCAGGCTTCGCCCGCGACATATACCGCCGCGGGAGCGGCCCGGCAGTCGTCGTGATTCACGAGCTGCCGGGGATCACTCCCAAGGTCGTGACGTTCGCCAACGAAGTCGTCGAGCGCGGTTTCACCGTCGTGATGCCTGATCTGATCGGGACCCCCGGCAAGCAGCCGTCGAACGGATACATGCTCCGGTCGATGTTCAAGGTGTGCGTCGCCAACGAGTTCGCAACGTGGGCGACCCAGCGAACATCGCCAATTGTCGCCTGGCTGCGGGCGCTGGCGCGGGCGACGCACCTGGAAGTCGGTGGTCCAGGTGTCGGTGCCGTCGGCATGTGTTTCAGTGGCGGCTTCGCCCTGGGAATGATGGTTGATGAGATCATGCTTGCCCCGGTCCTGTCGCAGCCGTCGCTGCCGTTGGTGATCGGCCCTGGCAAGGCGGCACGAGGCGCTGACCTCGGAATCTCACTGGATGATCTGCAAGCGGTGATCGATCGAGCGTCGAACGGCTGTCAGGTGATGGGGCTGCGCTACACCGGTGACGCGCTTGTGGGAACACGCTTCCAGACCTTGCACGATGTGCTCGGCCCGGCATTCATCGAGGTCCCGTTGGCGAGTACGACGAAGCGTGACCATTCGGTGCTCACTGAGCACCGAGACCAACGCAACGTCGAGCGGGTACTCGACTTCCTCGTCGACAAGCTCAAGTAGCAAACGGCCGGATACCCCCGTAGGGTATATGGCATGACTCCCGGATACCAGGACGACAAGGCCGCAGTGCTCTCTCGTTTGCGCCGCATCGAAGGTCAAGTGCGAGGTCTGCAACGGATGGTCGAAGACGACACCTACTGCATCGAAGTGCTCACGCAGGTGTCTGCCGCAACACGTGCGCTGCAGAGTGTGGCAGTGCAACTCGTCGACGAGCACCTACGTCACTGCGTCGCGAACGCCATTCAATCCGACGACGCGGTCGAATCCGAACGGATTATCACCGAGGCCAGCCGGGCTATTGAGCGGCTGGTGAAATCATGATCATTGAACTGACTGTCCCAGGAATGACCTGTGGTCATTGCAAAGCATCGATCGAGCGTGAAGTTGGCGTGGTGGCCGGCGTCACCGACGTCGAAGTCGATCTCGACAACAAGATCGTTTTGGTGCACGGTGACGACCTTGATCGCCGTCGGATCGTGGCGGCAATCGATGAAGCCGGCTTTGACGTCTCCTGAATCGGCGCAGGCCGAACGCGTCGATTTCGAGATCACCGGAATGACGTGTGCCGCCTGCGCGGCGCGGATCGAACGTCGTCTCAACAAGCTCGAGGGCGTCACTGCGTCAGTGAACTATGCCACCGAGCGCGCCCGGGTCGACTTCGATCCGGGAATGCAGCAGCCGGAGGCCCTGATCGCCGCTATCGAACGGACCGGGTACGGCGCCCACATTCCGGTGGTCGGTGAGGAGCCGGTCGATCGGGCAGCGAGCCTGCGCCGCCGGCTGATACTCGCGATCGTGCTCGGCGTTCCCGTGCTGCTGCTCTCGATGGTGCCTGGGCTGCAGTTCGACGGGTGGCAGTGGGTTGCGTTGGCACTGGCGACACCGGTCGCAACGTGGGCCGCCTGGCCTTTCCACAGGGCGATGGCGCTCAATCTGCGGCACCGTCAATCGACGATGGACACGCTCGTCTCAGTTGGTGTGACTGCCGCCTACGTCTGGTCGGTGTGGGCGCTCGTGTTCACCGGTGCCGGTGAGATCGGCATGGAGATGTCGATGGAAATGGGTGTCGGTGAAGGCGGTGAGCGGCATATCTACCTCGAAGTGGCTTCGACTGTCGTCGCCTTGATCCTTGCGGGCCGGTACTTCGAGGCACGCGCCAAACGACGCGCCGGAGATGCGCTTCGTTCACTCGTCCAGCTTGGTGCCAAGGACGTCGGCCTGCTCGTGAATGGTCAGGAACAACGTGTTGCGATCGAACAACTTGCTGTTGGCGACCTGTTCATCGTGCGCCCGGGAGAGAAGGTCGCCACCGACGGCGAAGTGGTCGACGGGCGATCGTCAGTCGACCGCTCGCTGATCACCGGCGAGAGCTTGCCGGTCGATGTCGGACCAGGTGATCTCGTGGTTGGCGCGACAGTCAACGATGATGGCCAACTCGTGGTCCGAGCAACGCGGGTCGGTCAAGATACACAACTCGCTCAGATGGCTCGGTTGGTCGAGGATGCGCAGTCAGGCAAGGCACCCGTCCAGCGTCTCGCGGACCGCGTGTCGGCCGTGTTCGTTCCAATCGTGATCCTGCTGGCGATTGCGACGTTGGTCGGCTGGCTGATCGCGACTGGCGACACCGAGCGGTCGTTCGCCACCAGCGTTGCCGTGTTGATCATCGCCTGCCCGTGCGCGCTCGGTTTGGCGACACCGACGGCGTTGCTGGTCGGTACCGGACGCGGCGCTCAGCTCGGCATCCTGATTCGGGGTCCCGAGGTGCTCGAGTCGACACGGACGATCGACACGATCGTGCTCGACAAGACCGGTACTGTGACGACCGGAACAATGACGCTTGCCAGTGTGAGTTCTGCGGGTGGCATGTCTGATCACGAAGTGCTCCTGATCGCTGGAGCACTCGAGGTGGCGAGTGAGCATCCGATCGGTCGGGCGATCGCCGCCGCCGCTCGATACGACTCGACCGGCGAGTTGCCTGACGTTGCGATGTTTCGCAGCCAGCCAGGGCGCGGTGTCGAGGGTTTGATCGACGGTCGGCCATATCGGGTCGGACGACCGACAGCCGACGTGACTATTGAACCCGGTGAGACGGTGGTCGAACTGTCGAGCGGTGACATCGTGCTCGGGCACCTCGCCGTTTCCGACGCGATCAAGCCGACGTCTGAAGCGGCGATCCGGCAGCTTCGGCAACTCGGTCTCCACCCGATCCTGCTGACCGGAGACAACACCGCAACGGCCCGTGCGGTCGGGGCGGCTGTTGGCATCGATGACATCCGGGCGGAAGTCCTCCCAGCCGACAAGGTGGCAGCCGTCCAAGCACTTCAGGCGCAAGGTCGCGTCGTTGCGATGGTTGGCGACGGCGTCAACGACGCTGCCGCCCTTGCCCAAGCGGACCTCGGGATTGCGATGGGCAGCGGGACCGACGTGGCGATCGAGGCCAGCGATCTGACACTGGTGCGAGACGACTTGCGATCGGTCGCCGATGCGATCGCGCTGTCGCGACGCACACTGACGACGATCAAAGGCAACCTATTTTGGGCCTTCGCCTACAATGTGGCAGCGATTCCCCTGGCAATCTCGGGTTTACTGTCGCCGGCCATTGCTGGCGCGGCGATGGCGGGGTCGAGCGTATTCGTGGTCGGCAACTCGTTACGGCTGCGTAAGTTCGGCGGTGTTGCCGCGCTGTAGGTGCCCACCGGGTAGCGTTTCCGCACTGTGAGTCACGACGATCAACCACGCGCAGGGATAGTCCCTCTCGCGTTTGGAACCTTGGGCATTGTGTTCGGCGATATCGGCACGAGTCCGATTTATGCGTTCCGTGAAACGTTCCATCACTCCGAGCTGGATATTTCGGAGACGGTTGCGTTTGGCGTTGCTTCGGTCGTCTTCTGGGCGCTGTTGATTGTGATCTCGCTGAAGTACCTGTTTTTCGTCATGCGGGCTGACAACCATGGTGAGGGCGGCATCCTTGCGCTTACAGCGCTGGTGATGCCGACTGCTGACAAACCGGGCACGCGGATCGGCGCCGCGATCGTCACGCTCGGTGTGTTCGGTACGGCGTTGCTGTATGGAGACGGGCTGATCACGCCGGCGATCTCGGTCCTTTCGGCAGTCGAGGGATTCGAGGTGGCAACGCCGACGTTCAAGGACTGGGTGATTCCGGTCTCGATCGCGATTCTGATCGCCTTGTTCGCGGTTCAACAGCGCGGCACGGCAGGGATCGCCAAAGTGTTCAGTCCGATCATGGTGCTGTGGTTCGTTGTCATCGGGGCGATGGGTCTGCATCAGATCATCGACAACCCAGATGTGCTCAGGGCGGTCTCGCCGACGTACGCCGTTGACCTGTTCCAGTTACACCCGTGGCGGGCGTTCACTGCTCTCGGATCGATCTTTCTCGTCGTGACAGGCGGTGAGGCGCTGTATGCCGACATGGGTCACTTCGGTCGATCACCGATTCAGCTCTCGTGGTACTTCGTCGTATTGCCGGCATTGCTGCTCAACTACTTCGGTCAGGCCGCCATGATGGCGGGCTGGTCCGGCGACATCGGGGACCGCAAGCCTTTCTTCGCCATGGCACCGGACTGGGCCGTCTGGCCGCTGGCAATACTGGCGACGATGGCGACCGTGATTGCCTCGCAGGCGTTGATCTCCGGTGCGTTCTCACTGACCGTGCAGGCGGTGCAACTGGATTACCTACCGCGACTCGCGATCGAGCACACGTCGCCGAATCACATCGGTCAGGTGTACGTGCCGCTCGTCAACTGGTTATTGATGATCGGATGTGTCGGCCTCGTGGTTGCATTCCGGACGTCTACGGCGCTGGCCGCCGCATACGGGATCGCCGTCACCATGACGATGTTGATCACCACGTTGATTTTCTACAGGTTCGCCCGCGACCGTTGGGGTTGGTCGGCGACGAAGGCGATGGTGATCCTGCTGCCGCTCTTACTGGTCGACTCAGCGTTCCTTGGTGCCAACATATTGAAGATTCCGGATGGCGGATGGTTCCCGCTGCTGGTCGGATTCGGCCTGGTGATCCAGATGACGACGTGGCGCAAGGGTCGCGAGTTGGTTGCAGCCCGTATCAGACGAGGCGAGCGCCCGATGCAAGAAGTTGTTGCTGAGGCGCTCGAACATCATGTGTCGCGAGTGCCCGGCACGGCGGTGTACCTCTTCAAGGATGCGGGTGCCGCCCCACCTGCCTTGATCTCGAACCTGCGTCACAACAAGGTGCTCCACGAACAGACACTGCTCGTGTCGGTTCAGGTCGAAGAGGTTCCGATCGTGAGCCTCGACGAGCGGGCGGCGTACATCGAGATCGGCGAGGGCCTCCATCAGGTCAGGATCCAATACGGATTCACTGAAGAACCCGACGTACCGGAAGCGTTGACGCAGCTGGAGATTCCGGGGTTTGTCTTCGATCCGGCGACTGCGACCTACTTCCTCGGTCGTGAGTCGGTGACAGCGGGCAAAGCACCGGGCATGCATCCGTGGCGTGAGGAGTTGTTCGTCCTGCTCAACCGCGGAGCGGCCAACGCCTCGCGTTTCTTCCGGCTCCCCCCTGACCAGGTCTTCGAAGTCGGCACCCACGTCGAAATCTGACGCCAACTGCCTGCGCCTAACCCGTGGCGGTTTGGGTGGCGGTTTGGGCGGCGGGCTGGGTGGCCGTTTGGGTGGCGGTTTGGGTGGCGGGCTGACCTGGCGCAGGCACTTGGGCAGTCGATGTGTAAGTCTCGTGACATGGATGTGGCAGATGCACGCCACCGTCAGGCGGTGGTGTCGGCATGGAGTGCATACGGCGATCGACGGGGTGTCGCGTCGATCGAAGAGTTGAGTGCAATGGTGTCGACCAATCGGGTCTACCGGCTGCGGCTTGACGACGGCACGACGGTGATCACGAAGTCGTCGAACTACGGATCGTTCTTCCTGTTCGCGGAGGATCACGACCGGTTGCATCGCACATCGGGACTGTTGCACGGTGGCAGGTTCGCACGCCTTCTCGCCACGACGCTGACGAACGATGGCAAGCCATACATCTGGTACGACGGCGAAATGTGGGTCGTGTTCTACGAGGAGGTCGAAGTCAAAGATCGGCTTCCGCGAGTGCTCTCAGCCACGCAAGTGGCTCGGCTCGGCACGGAGATGGCCGGCCTTCATTTGGCGTGCGCTGAGATTGCGGGTTCGATCCCGCCACCATCGAAGACAGCCAAGTCCGATGCGGTCAACCTGTACGACGCGCTCGCATCTCGCGGTGCTGGCACAGAGTTCGGGTTGGATCGCAGTCGACTCGACCTCGTGCGGAGGCACACGCACCGGTTCCTGATGGCTGTCCACGAGTCCGGCTATGACTCGTGGCACAAGATGCCCGTGCTGATCGATTGGAACCTCGGTAACTTCTCCGTCGAGTTCGTCGGTGCAAACCCCGGAAAAGATGCCGACGATACGACGGGTGACTTCCGGCTGTTCAGCCGCTGGGACTACGACTGGTTCCGGATCGAATCGCGCCTACTCGACTTCTACTTTCTGTCGCGAGTCTCCTCGCGGACGGGCGACAAGTCGTCGTTCACCTACGGTTCCCACACGCTGCTGGAACCACGCTTTCGACGATTCCTGCGGGCCTACCACGGCGTGTATCCGCTGGATCCCGAGGAGGTCATGTTCCTGAAGGAGTCGTACCGATTCTTTCTGCTCAACTACGTGGTGAAGGAGGGCAGGCACTTCTTCCGTCACGATTTCTGGCAACATCTGCTTCACGACGCAGTCGACGTTCATCTGCCCGGGCTCGACGCACTTGATCTTTCGCCGTTGGTCCACGAACTCAACTGAAGCGGGTCACCATGCCGCGTTGGCGGAAGCTGCGCAGCATCAACACGCTGAATGCGGCTCCGGCGAAGAGGAACACGACGCCGCCGAGGATGCCTTTGACCATCGCCGCTGATTCGACGGTGCCACCGTCGAGAATGTCGCGGAGCGTGCTGAAGGCGTAGGTGCTCGGGAGCACGTTGGAGATCGGCTGCAGCGCATCGGGCAACGCCTCGACCGGGTTGAACACACCCGAGAACGCCATCAGGATGAAGTTCGAACCCCAGATCAGAATCTCGGCACCCTGCCCGAACCGCAGCACGATGCCGATGTTGGCGAGCCCGACACCCCATCCGATCAGCGTGAGGATCAGCGCGATCGGGAGCAATGCCCAGCCGACCTCACCGAAGTCGAACCGGAAGAATGCGAATGCGGTGACTGACAGCGACGTCATTGCCAGCACGATTTTGGCGAGGCCGAACGTCGCCGTGCCGATCACGTACTCGACCTCGGTCACCGGAGTAGTGATCACGTTGAGTAGGTTGCGGCTCCAGGTCTCCTCCATGAAGCCGGTCGCCACGGCGATCTGGCTCTGGAACAGGACGTGGAACATCATGATTCCCGCCAGCAAGTACGGCGCGCCCGTATTGGCGTCGTCGCCGGCGGTAGCCACATATGTGCCAAGGCTCCCGAACAGGATCACGTCCATCACGGGCCAGAAGGCGATGTCGAACCACCTGTGAGGGGCACGCCACAGCACGTAGGCGTGCCGCCGGATCACAGTCTTGATACGCAGCCAGCTCATCTCGTCACCTCCCGTGCTCGGCGGCAATTTCGAGGAAGACCTGTTCGAGATCGTCGTGGCCGTAGTGGTCGGCGATCACCTGCGCCGAATCGTTGGCGATCACATGACCTCGTGCGAGGAAGATCACGCGTTCGGTCAACATTTCGACCTCGCGCATGTCGTGGCTCGTGACGAGCAGCGCGGCACCGGTCGAGGAACAGACATCGAGCAACGTGGTACGAACCTTGAGTGCGATGTCGGGGTCGAGCGAGGCGGTCGGCTCGTCGAGCACGAGCAGTTGCGGCTTGTGGAGCGTGGCCTTCACGATCCCCACAAGCGTGCGCTGGCCCGAGCTGAGTTCCGAGCACTGCCGGTTGGCCAGCTGCGTGATCTCGAACCGTTCGAGGGCGTTCGCGACAACGAGTTTGTGGTCGCGAACGCCGTACCATCCGGCGAACACGCCGAGTGCTTCACGCACCTTGAGGCGATCGGGGAGTGGCAGGTAGCCGGCGGCGAACCCGATCTGCTCCATTGCCTTGGAACGGTGCCGCGGCAGCGAATGCCCGGCGATCGAAATCGTCCCCGTGTCGGCGGTAATCGCGCCGAGCAGCATCAGCAGGGTGGTTGTCTTGCCTGCCCCGTTCGGTCCGAGTAACCCGACCCGCTCGCCGTCCTCGACCTGAACATCGATTCCCGCTACGGCCTCGACGTCCTTGAACGTCTTGCGCAGCCCTCGCGCATCCAGAACGTAGGCCATGAAGTAAGTCTGCCAGCCTGACGCCGGGGAAGCACCGGAGGTTTCAAGCTCACGGATTCAAGGATGTTGGGAGTCTCACTTCGTCAGGGTGTGTTCTCGCCGGGTCAAGAGGCGTCTGATGTTGCCGACATGTCTCGCCATAACCAAGACGCAGACTCCGATGATCGCCAACACCTCCCAGACTTGGTGCTGGGCGATCGCCACGCCGACGGGTAGCAGCATCACGATGATGATCGACGCAACAGACGCCCGCTTCGTGAGTTTCGAGATCACAAACCACACGGCGACCAAGATCACGAACACGATCGGGGTCAGCACGGCTGCAACACCACCGGCAGTCGCCACACCTTTGCCGCCTCGGAACCGTTGCCAGGCGGGAAACACATGGCCGACAACCGCGGCCGCACCGAGTGCGTAACCCGCCGGCCGACCGTCAACGACGAGCCCGAGTCCGGCCGCCGTAGCACCCTTGGCAACGTCAAATACGAAAACCCACACGCCGCGCCGCCAGCCGAGCACACGTGTGACGTTGGAGGCACCGGGGTTGCCTGAACCCACGTCGCGGATGTCGATTCCGTTGGCGCGGGCGACCAATGAGGCGCTTGGGAATGTGCCGATCAGATAGGCGACCGGAAGCAGCAACGCCCACATCGCCTTGCCGAACTATTTCCTGATGAGCGTGACCGGAGTCGGGCGCTGTGGCTTGGAGTGGTCCATCGCCGGTCGCGGCACCGAGCCGCCGCCAACGCCGGCCAAGGCCAGTTCGCCGTGCCCCCTGACACATTCAGGGTCAGGTCCATCCAAGGGCAGCCCGGTGAAGAACTTGGCCGCCATGCACCCGCCCTGGCAGGCGTCGTAGGAACCGCACGAGATGCATGCTCCGGCCGATTGCGGTTCACGCAATTCGCGGAACAGCTCACTTCGCTTCCACACATGAGCGAATCCGCCCGCGTCCCGGACACTGCCAGCCTTGAACTCGTCATGGATCACGAACGGGCAGGCGTACACATCACCGATCGGGTCGATCAAGCACACCACGCGGCCTGCGCCGCATAGGTTCAGACCGGGAAGTGACTCGCCGAGCGCGTTGAGGTGAAAGAAGGAGTCGCCGGTCAGCACGTTCTCGCCGTGAGCGAGCAGCCAGTCGTAGATCTCTCGTTGCTGGAGGTTGGTCGGGTGCAGATCGTGCCACGCATCGGCACCACGCCCTGATGGACGCAGCCGCGTCACTCGAAGCTGGGCGCCGTAACCGTCGG
Source organism: Ilumatobacteraceae bacterium (assembly GCA_031422395.1). Lineage (GTDB taxonomy): Bacteria > Actinomycetota > Acidimicrobiia > Acidimicrobiales > Ilumatobacteraceae > Ilumatobacter. Next base: position 17,715 of record JANPLQ010000076.1, read on the forward strand.
CGAGTTGCTTGAACGTGTCGAGTTGGTCGACGTTGTGACGAGTCACGACGACCGAAATCTTGAACGGGCCAAACTCGGCGTCGGCGAGGTGGTCCATCGCCCGGCGTGCGGTGTCGTACGAGCCGACGCCGCGCACAGCATCGTTGGTGACGGCATCGGTTCCATCAAGGCTGATCTGCACATCGAGGTAGTCCATGGCGGCCAGACGGCGCGCCTTAGCGGCATCGATGAAGGCCCCATTGGTCGAGAACTTGACTCCGATGTTGCGGCTGATCGAGTAATCGACCAACTCGAAGAAGTCACGGCGGATCATCGGTTCGCCGCCACCGATGTTGATGTAGAACACCTGCAGGTCATGTAACTCGTCGAGCACGCGTTTGGCTTCGGCAGTTGTCAACTCGCGGGGGTCGCCGCGGCCGGACGACGACAGGCAGTGGACGCACTCGAGGTTGCAGGCGTAGGTGAGTTCCCACGTCAAACAAATTGGAGCGTCAAGTCCGGCTTTGAGTTGTTCAACCAATCCGGTCATGTTGTCAAACCCGCCATGTGTCGACGGTCATGGAGCATCTCCGATTCGATGAGTGATGCGAGCGCCTTCTCGAACGCAGGCCGACGATGGCTTTCGATCCTGCAGGCTTCGAAAGCGTCTCCGACCGAGTCGTGTTGGTCGAGTGCCTGAACGACACGGACGACATCGAGATGTTTGAGAAACACGAGCCGCCGCGTGCCGTAATGGTAGGCAAGCGCCCCGAATGGTTCCGGCCGCAACGACACCTGGGGGTGCAGCGCCAAGGCCCGCGCCATAAGCGAACGATGTTGTGCGTCGCCGGTCGTCAATCTGGACCGCTCAGTAGACGCCGCACATGCCATCGATCGAGATTTCCTCGATCAAGAGCTCTTCGAGCAGTTCGTCGGCTGGCTGCTCGGCGAGTACCGGTGCGGCCTCGGTGCTCGCATTGTCGATGATCGTTTGATCCATCGCGCCAGCGTATCGCTCAGAGGTTGGCCGGGGGTTGGTCGTCAGGCGTGCTCGGATCGATGTGTACGACGTGGTCGAGTGCCCGACGCAGCACGGGGCCCGTGTCGTCCGGCACGCGCAGATCGTCGACGTGTCTGGATTCTTCATCGAGTCGGGCTTGCATTGGGCGACCGGTACGGTCGGTGGCGTGCGCCAACGCCGATTCGAGACCTGTCATCGGTGCTGGGGGTTCGATCGGGCGGCGGGTGTGTTCCGGAACCGGCGGCGTCGAATCGACTCGATTGCGGCGATTGAACTGGACAAACACGAACGCCGCCAGAAGCACGACTGCCACAGCGATAGCGATCACGATGCGCACGAAACGGAGGCTAACACTCAGCGTGTCGGTGTGACCGCCAAGATGAACTCTGGATCGCGGCCCGTGAGTCGTCTCGTGGCGAGGTGGACTCCGAGCTTTCCGACGATCCAACCTGCCACGACGGTTAACGCGCCGAACACCGTCACGAGGGCAGTGTTGCCGCGATCGGTCGCCCAGAACAGCAGCAGGGCGATGGGTATTGTCGCCACGGCAAGCGCCGCCAGCACGACGAACAGCAGTAAGGCGGCGATGATCCCTTTGCCCGACTCGCCGCTGGCAAACGGGTTGTCCGACTCTGGAATCGCAATCGGAACGAGCGCCGATTGCACGACAGCGGCACCCGTGCCTGCCAGCAGACCTCCAACGCCGACGCCGAATCCGGCTACGAGATATCGCCACTCGCCAGTAATTGCGGCTGCCGCGACCGGCCCGATCACGGCCAGTGGGGCGGCGACAAGGGCGATCGATCGAGCCTTGCCCCGCACCAGGGTGCGTCCGTCGGTGCCAGCCAGCAGTTCGTGGGTCAAGGCTGGACCGTCGACTCCGAAGCTGTTGCCTGACATGAACAGCACAGAGAGTTGGACGGCACCTCCAACGAGCACCGCTCCGCTGCCCGGGCTGTCACGCACGATCGTTGGAACGAGGACGGCGGCAAGCCCGACGCCGGCACCGGTGAAGGTTTCGAGCACGGTCCGCGGTGTGCGGAACCGGGTCAGCAGGGTCCGCCAGGCGATCGCCCCGGTCGGGCCCGATCCGCAAGCCCTGCGGACATAGCGACCGAGCCGCCTGGCCGCCGCATCGGCTGTGTCATTCCCGCCGGACTGGCGAGTTGCCGAGGCGAGCCGCTTTGCGGACCACCCGAACCCGACGGCCAGCAGCGGCAGCCAGATCGAACCTACTGCTAGATGGACCAACGATTGACCGACCGATTCGTCGGCAGTCGCCAGCGACCGACCGATCTGTCCGGAGGGCGTCCATGCCATCCAGTCGGCGACCTCGGTGCGCTCATCGACGTCCATCCTGCCAAGCAGCGCCGGTACGAACTGGAACAGGCCGTAGAACAGCAAGCCACAGAGGCCAACGATGATCTGCCCGGCTCGCGGGAATCGACTCGTCAGAATAGCCAACAGGGTGGTCGCCGTGCGAGCGATCAACAGCATCGAGATCAACCATGACGTCACGGCCAACGCGATCACCGGAAGGGTGGAGGCTCCGCGGACCATTCCGCCGACGAGCCCGATTCCCAACATGATTCCGGCCAGTCCGGGCGGCCCGAACACCGACCCGGCCAGCAGGCCGACGGCGCGTACGCGATCGGTCAAGGGTTCTGCGGCGATGATTCTCGGATCGATCGGTTGCGCGACTCCGGCGACCACGCCGAATCCGAGGATTGCGACCGTCACCGTGGCGCAAAGAATCACCGCCAGATCGCCCGGACGATCGGCGGTACGACCGGCAACAAGAATTCCCCCGCCGGCACCGAACCCGACGATCACCGAGACCACGGTCGAGATCACGGCACCGACCTGTTCGGCCCCACCATGCCTCACCGCACCGCGCAGTAGCCGCCAGCGAAGGCGTACGCAGGCCCAGGCGATCGGAACCATCAGCCGAGCCAGGCGAGCGCAGCGTCGTCGACTGCTGAAGCACCGACGACATCGATGAAGACCTCCTCCAGTCGACGGCCATTGCGGAGGTCGTCGGTCGGCCCGCTGGCCACAACTCGTCCCTGATGGATCACGCCGACGTAGTCGCACAGCCGCTCGACGAGATCCATCACGTGACTCGAGAAAACGACGGTGCCGCCACCGGCCCTGAAACGATCGAGCATCGAACGCATGGTCCTCGCCGACACGGGATCGACCCCCTCGAACGGTTCGTCTAGCAACAGCAGCCGAGGACGGTGCAGGACGGCTGCCGCCAGCGCCGTCTTCTTTCGCATCCCGTGGCTGTATCCCGCAATCTGACGATCGGCGTCGTTGGCCAACTGGAGTGTTCCGAGTAGCTGCTCGGAGCGCTCCCGAACGATGTCGGCGTTCATTCGGCGCAGCTCACCCATCGTTGTCAGAAACTCGCGGGCGGTGAGCCGCTCGAACAACTGCAGTGGATCGAGCACGACGCCCATGCAGCTCCGGGCCTGTTGCAACTCGGTGGCGATGTCGTGACCGCAGACTTCGATCGCGCCTTGGTCTGGGCGCACGAGCCCGATCACCGACCGCAAGGTCGTCGATTTGCCGCTCCCGTTCGGCCCCACCAACCCGAAGCAACTACCCGCCGGGACGTCGAGTGTCAGACCATCGAGTGCCTGCGTTTCGCCGAACCATTTCGTCAGCCCAACAATCCGGAGTGGTGGATGCACGTGGAGAGTCTGCCCGACGCTCGGATGCTCGGTAGTATTTCAGCCCCTGTGTCGGCGGTTGATCCATTTCCTGAGCTCGGTGCTGAGCGTGCTCATTTGATGTTCGGGCGCGCTTCGCGCGACCGAATGATCCGGCGCTTGGAGGCGGTCGATCCGAAATCTGCGGCCGACAAATACACGGCTGAGTACGTCGAGGTGACGGTATGGGAGGCACTCGAATCGCTGCGCTCGCCGGGTGCCGGTGAGTTCTTCGGACGAATCGATGAGCCGGCGCCGGGCGATCCGATGAGGATCGAGCGGTGGTATATCGGGCGGCGCCATATCGAGGACGAGCAACACGACCCGGTCGTTGTCGATTGGCGTGCGCCGATCGCTGCGCCGTTCTATAGGGCAACCGCAGTCGATTCATTGGGAGTCGTATTTCGTCGTCGCTTCACGCTCGCCGAGGGCGAGATCACGGCGTATCTCGACGAGCACCTTGATGACCCTGATGCCGGCGATGTCGTCGGTGGGATCCCCGATCCAGTGCTGGCAGAGATCGGTGCCGCCCGGTCTGGCGCGATGCGTGAGATCGTCGCCACGATTCAGGCCGAGCAGGACATCGTGATCCGTGCGCCAATCGATCAAGCCCTGATCGTGCAGGGTGGGCCAGGCACCGGCAAGACCGCTGTGGCGCTACACCGGGCCGCCTACCTGTTGTTCGAACATCGCCGTCGGTTGGCGCGTGACGGGGTGCTCGTCGTTGGGCCGAACCGTGCCTTCCTCGACTACATCTCGAACGTGTTGCCATCGCTCGGCGAGCGCAGCGTTCGCCAATGCACGGCGAACGATTTGTGTATTCCCAAGATCCCAGTCGGTGGTCTGGACGAGCCCGAGTTGGCTCGCTGGAAGGGTGCGCCGGAACGCCTCGTCGAACTCGAGCAGGTCGCCCTCGATGCGATTCAGCCGCTGGACGACGATGTGCGGGTTCCGATCGGATCTCGTATACACGTGTTTCCCGCCGATCTGATCGCGACGTGGGTTGGCGCGGCCAAGTCGGGCGTCGTCCCGATCAACCAGCGTCGTGAGCGCTTGCGGGTTCTCGCCCAGCAGGAACTTCGGCGGCGCAACGGCGGTGAGGACTTCTGGTCGCAGGCCGGCCCACTCAAGACGGCACTCAACAAGATCTGGCCGACGCAGCAGCCGATCAAGCTGGTCGATCGAATGCTTCCAGGCGCTTCCGGCAAGAAGCGGGTCTGGACGGCGGCCGACCAGTTTCTGGTCGACGAGGCCAACTCGTTGCTGAACGGGACGCCGTTTACCTACGGACATGTCGTGGTCGACGAGGCTCAGGATCACTCGGCGGTCGCGCTGCGCGTGATCGGTCGACGGACACCAGTCGGTTCATGCACACTGGTCGGCGACGTGGCCCAGTCGACCACACCCGCCGGGCAGGAACGCTGGTCTGATGTGTTCGCCCACTTGGGGGCCAGCGGAACGATTGCCGACCTCACGATCGGTTACCGGGTTCCGGAACCGATCCTCGAGATCGCCAATCGTTTGCTGCCCCTGACCGGGGTGGACGCGGCCGCCAGTCGTTCTGTCCGCTCAGAGGGTGAGCCACCGTCGTGGCACATCGTGTCACCGGATGCGTTGATGGCCGCCGTCGCAGCCGCTGTTCGGGCGGTCAAGCACCGCCACCGACTGACTGGCGTGGTCGCGCCCTCCGACCTGCATACATCGATCGCCGCGGCGCTTGCCGATACCGGTCTGGTCGCTGTCGATCACGTCCATCAATTGGGTCACGATGACGTCCCGCTGTTCGGGCCGGAAGCGGTGAAGGGCCTTGAGTTCGACGGTGTGATCGTCGTCAATCCCCACGAGATCCTCGGTGATACATCGCGTGGCGCGAGATTGTTGTATGTCGCCATGACCAGAGCGGTCCAAGAGTTGGGCTTCGTAACATCGGGTGAGCGACCGGCGATTCTTGCTTGACATATTCTGATATCGGAATATAATAATCACATGGCTCGAGCGGCGACGACATCCGATGCGTTCAACGCCATCGCCGAACCTCAGCGTCGCCGGATCCTTCACGTCCTCGCTTCCGGCGAACGGCCGGTCAACGACTTGACCGATGCCCTGCGCCTCACACAGCCGCAGGTGTCGAAGCACTTGAAGGTTCTGCGCGAGGTCGGGCTGGTGCGTTGCCGGACGGCCGGACGGCAGCGCATGTACCGCGTCCATCGGCCGGCGCTCGAGCCGATCAACGATTGGCTGCGCACGTTCGAGCAACTCTGGAACGACCGATTCGACCGGCTCGACGATCTGCTCGTCGAAATCCGATCCGAATCGACAACGACAGGCGAACGGGAGAATCTCTGATGGCAACCCGATATGGCTCGGCGGTAGTGACGCTGCCGACGGACCGCGAGATCGTGATCACACGACGTTTCGATGCACCGTTGGCGCTCGTATGGGAGGCAGTTACGCAACCCCGCCACGTGCTGCGATGGTGGGGACCCGATTGGTGCCCGATGATCTCATGTGACATGGATGTTCGCGTCGGTGGTGCTTGGAGGTATGTATGCCGGACGAACGACGGCATCGAGTTGGGTTGGCATGGGACCTATCGGGAGATCGAAGCGCCGAGGCGTGTTGTGTCGACCGAGGTGTTCGAAGGTTTCCCCGACGCCGAGTCGGTCAACACGATGACGTTGACGCACGCCGACGGTGTGACGACATTGCAGACGGTCGTGTTGCATGCCAGTCAGGAGTTCCGTGACGGACACATCAACTCCGGCATGGAGGGTGGCATGCAGATCACGTTCAACCGACTCGACGACCTGCTCGACGACCTGCTCGACGCTGGGGGTACGACCGCTGAACGCTTCCGGCGTGTGGCTGGTCGGTTCGCCGATCGGGCCAACCAGGTTCCGGCCGGTGCCTGGGACAATCCGGCTCCGTGCGATGGTTGGGTTGCCCGTGACATCGTTCGCCACATGGTCGAGTGGATGCCATCGATCGTGAAGAAAGGCGGCATCGAGTTGTCCGCCGGCCCTTCGGTCGAGGCCGATCCTGCCGGGGCGTGGTCGCACCTCTCTGGTCAGTTGCAGGCATTGCTTGATGATCCGTTGGTTGCGGCTAAGGAGTTCGATGTCGGTCCTCCCGGTCGGATGACGGTCGAGAACGCAATCGGCATGATCATGCTCGGCGACGTGGTGGTTCACACCTGGGACCTCGCCCGGGCGACCGGACTCGACGAAACGCTCGACCAGGCAATCGTCAGTGAGATGCTGGCTGGGATGCAACCGCTCGACGACATGCTCCGCCAGAGCGGCCACTACGGACCGAAGGTCGAGGTAGCCGACGACGCCGACGATCAAACCAAGCTGATCGCCTTCACCGGTCGCCAGCCGTAACCAGCCGGCGGTCGTTTCGAGAGGTGAACCAAGGGATCGTGAGGTGGGCGAGCGGGCCGATCGCGATTGCGAAGAGCACGGTGCCGACACCGACGGTGCCACCGAGCAGCCATCCGATCGTCAGTACAACGATTTCGATGCACGTTCGGACCATGCGGACGGAGTGCCCGCGCTTAGCGATCCCTGTCATGAGTCCGTCGCGTGGCCCCGGCCCGAGACCGGCGCCGATGTACATCCCGGTGGCAACGCCATTGAGTAGGACACCAGCGATCAACAGCACCCAACGCGTGAGATCGTTTCCGACGTCCGGTGTGAGCACGAGCACGGCATCAACGACGAGACCGACGACGAACGCGTTGGCCAACGTCCCGATGCCGGGCTTCTGACCGAGCGGAATCCACAAGAGCAGAACTGACAGGCTCGTGCCGATGGTCGCCGCTCCTTGAGACAGGCCGGATTGCTTGGCAACACCCTGATGGAACGCGTCCCACGATGCCAGTCCAAGATCGGCGATCACCAGCATCGCCACGCTGACCCCAAACAACGTGAGCCCGAGGGCGAGCATCGTGACCCGTCGAACCGGCATCGCACGCACGATACGGGTCGTCATGTCGTCGTCCACGGCCAGGGTGGTGCGCTGGCAACTACGATCGGCGATTGTGAGTGCGAGTGAGGCGTCCGAGAGTCGTGCGACGGCGGTAGAACACGTTGTGAGCGAACCCGTCGTCAGCGAACCCGTCGTCAATGAACATGGTGCCCGTGTCGACTTTGGACCCGACACGACGGAACCGATGACGTACTCCGACTACCTGCACCTTGATGCGGTGCTGGGTGCGCAGCACCCGCTCTCGCCCGACCACAACGAGATGCTGTTCATCGTGCAGCATCAGACGAGCGAGTTGTGGATGAAGTTGCTGTTACACGAACTGGTCGCCGCCAAAGCGTCGATCGCCGCCGACAAGACGGGGCCGGCATTCAAGATGCTGGCCCGGGTGTCACGGATCTTCGAGCAACTCGTGCATGCCTGGGATGTGCTGGCCACGATGACCCCGCCCGAGTACTCGGCGCTGCGCCCGTACCTGGCCAACTCGAGCGGGTTTCAAAGCCATCAGTATCGGTGCATCGAGTTCCACCTCGGCAACAAGAACGCAGCGATGCTGGCGCCGCATGCGCACCGTGCGGACTTGTTGTTCGAGGTCGAGGCCGCGTGGCGGGCACCCTCGTTGTACGACGAGGTGCTGGCGCTGCTCGCCAGGCGCGGCCTGGCGGTACCTCTCGATCGTCTCGATCGCGACTGGACCGCGCCGTATGAGAGCAGCCGTGGTGTCGAGCAAGCGTGGTTGCAGGTATACCGATCGTCGGACGCATATTGGGACCTGTATGAATTAGGTGAGGAACTGGTCGATCTCGAAGACGCGTTTCGATTGTGGCGTTTCCGGCATGTCACGACCGTTGAACGGATCATCGGGATGAAGCAAGGCACGGGTGGCACGGCCGGCGTTTCATATCTACGCCGGATGCTCGACACGGTTCTGTTCCCCGAACTTTGGCAGCTTCGCACCGAGCTCTAGTTCTGGCTCCGACCCGGCTGCAGTGACGCCGCGGCGCTCAATCGGTCGACCGGCGATCATCTCCGTCGTATGATCGGCGCAGGTCTCATGCGAGGAGGATCAGACGGTGAGCAACGTGCCAGAAGGAGCGACGATCAGCGACGACGGCCAGTGGTGGTGGGATGGTGAGAACTGGCAACCGGTCGAGGGTGGCGGCGGTGGCAATGGCGGCGAGGAGCCGGCTCCGGCGTTCGACTTCGGCAGCAACGGCCTGCTGATGTCACCCGAGAACTCGCCCGTCGAGAGCGAGGGTGAACCGCTCAAGGCGTCGTTCGAGGTGTGTAACACCGGCACGGCCGCCGGTTCGGCGCACGTCACGTTATGGATCGACGACTCCGACTCTGGCATGTATTGGGACTCACCCGAACTCCAACCGGGGCAATGCACCGCTCCGAGCGACGGCTACCTTCACGACATCCCCGGACAGACCGAGGGGCGACACAAGTTCGAGGTCTTTGCCGACCCGCCCGGCCCCTACGGCGGCTGGACATCGAACGAGATCGACGTCGGCCCGCCCGAAGGTTGAACTGGGCTGCGCACGCTGACTGACGCGGTGACAGCGGCTGTGGAACGTGACGGCCCGGTCAGGCCCCTGGGTCTACGCCGATTTCTTTCAGGGCGTCGCGGATCGCGGTCCGTAACCGGCGGGCGATGTCCGGAGAGAGATGGGTGGCGAATCCTTCGCCTCGGCGGCCAACCTCCTCGACCGTGAGCACGACTCGTGGTTCCGCATCGTCGTAGTCGTCACTGATCGCGATCGCCCACGAAACCGGGGCCAAATCGTCCTCCCAGCCAGGTGGAACGTCAGCAGGAGTTGCCGGATAGTCGTCGATCGAACGCCGCATTGAGTCCCCAAATCGTAAATCCGACAAAAATGATCGGAATTGTCTTGTAACCGTCGGAATGGCTCGCTACAGTCGATCCTAATACCTGACTGACTTGATCGGAATTACCGGGAATCATGACTGCGACACTCAACTCCAGCACAGACGTCCGCCCGACGCCCGTCGCTGTGCGCCGTCGCAGCGCACTTTCGGAAACACAGGTCAACCAAGCCAACCAACTGCTCGAAGGCAAGTCGCCTCAGGAAATCGCACGCTGGGCGCACGAAACATTTGGCAATCGTCTGGCGATGACGGCGTCGTTTGCCGACACCGCGATGATCGACATTGCTACCAAGGTCGATCCCGACATCGAAGTGATCTTTCTCGACACCGGCTTTCACTTCGCCGAAACGCTCAACACCGTGCGGCGTGCGATGGAGCGATACGAACTCAACCTCACCGTGCTGCGCCCCGAGGCTGACGCTGCCGATGTGTGGGCCGATGGTTCTGCGGCTTGCTGTGCGGCCCGCAAGTTGTCGCCGCTCGAGGAGTACCTGCCGAACCACGCCGATGCTTGGTTGAGCGGTCTCCGCCGCGCCGACGACGCCAGCCGTTCCGCCGCCCCGATCGTGTCGATCGACAAGCGTGGGCTGGTCAAGGTCAACCCGATTGCCGCCATGTCCGATGAGGAATACGATCGGTACATCGCCGACAATGACGTGATCATCAATACCCTGCAACTCGACGGTTACGCCTCGATTGGTTGCTGGCCGTGCACCGAGCCGTCGACTGACGGTCGCTCCGGGCGGTGGGCTGGCAGCGGCAAGACCGAATGTGGATTGCACCTGTGAGTGCTCCCGTGTTCGAATCTCCGTTCCCCGTCAATCTCGACCTGCGTGGGCGCCGTGTGCTGGTAGTCGGTGGTGGCCCTGTCGCCGCCCGCAAGGCCGCATCACTGCTTCGTGCCGGAGCCAACGTCACAGTCGTCGCCCCGAGCGCTGTATCGGAACTTGCGGAAGATCCCGATATCCGCTGGCATCGACGCGAGTACCGTCGCGGCGAAGTCGCCTCGTACCGGCTGGCAATCACGGCCACGAACGATCCGAGGGTCAACGCCCAGGTTGCGCGTGATGGCAACGCAGCCAACGTGCTCGTGAACTCTGCCGACGACCCGGCCAACTGCTCGTTTATCCTCCCCGCCGTGATCACTCGCGGCGACCTGCAAATCACAGTCTCGACCAACGGTCGTAGTCCGGCTTTCGCTCGTTGGGCGCGCCAAAAGCTCGAACGCGACTTCACCGACGTGCATGCCCAAGTGCTCGACCTACTCAGCGATGTCCGCGACGAGGCTCGCGCTCTGCACGGCACGTCTGAACTACCAGGCTGGGACGATGCGCTCGATGACGAACTGATCGACTTGGTCGCGCAGGGGCGCGACGATGAAGCTCGTGAACGTGTCCGCGCTGCTCTCGGTTTGGCGACGCTCGATCCGTCTGGGGCCTAGCTGATGACCGTGCATCTCGTTGGGGCGGGGCCAGGTGATCCAGACCTGCTCACATTGAAGGCCGCATCGCTGCTCGCCCGTGCCGATGTTGTCATGCATGACCGACTGGTCGATCCACGTGTGCTGGCGCTTGCAGCTCCCTGGGCCGAACTGATCGACGTCGGCAAGACCCCCGGTTCGCGCCGCAACTCCCAGGACGAGATCAACCAGACACTGATCGACCGTGGCCGCCGATTCGGATGTGTGGTGCGGCTCAAAGGCGGCGATCCGTTCGTGTTCGGACGCGGCGGCGAGGAAGCAGTCGAGCTACTGATCGCCGGTGTCGACGTCGAGGAAGTTCCCGGTGTCTCGTCTGCGATCGCCGCTCCCGCAGCGGCCGGAATTCCTGTCACGATGCGCGGCATATCCGCCGGCCTGACCGTGATCACTGCTCACGAGGATCCTGAGCACGACGTGTCCCTCGATTGGGATGCGCTCGCCAACACCGGCACCACGCTCGTGATCTTGATGGGGGCCGCCCGTGCTGCGTCGATCGCCGATCGATTGATTCTGGGCGGTATGGCCAACAACACACCGGTTGCCGTGATCACGGCGGCGACCACGCCACAACAGTTCGTGATCCGAACCGTTCTCGATCAGCTCGGGACGTTCCGAATCGTGAACCCCTCGACGATTGTCGTCGGCCAGGTCGCGGCCTACGACGTGCTTGATCCAGCGGCCTACCAACATGCAGCGGTGCACTCGTCTCACCCAACGACGCACGCAACGACAGAAGTCACGACAGGATTCTCGCTATGACCGTTCTCGATACTTCACCGGTCGCCGCCCCGGCGATCCGCACGATGCCAGTCGACCCTGACATGCAGGCCGACATCGACAAGTTCCGGGTCCAACTCGCCCGCTATCAGGCAGGCGATCTCGACCAGGACGTGTTCCGCGTGTTCCGTTTGACGAACGGAATCTACGGTCAGCGCCAAGGTGGCACCGCCCAGATGGTGCGGGTCAAGGTGCCATACGGCTCGATGACGCCCGAGCAACTCGAGATGATCGGCTTTCTTGTCGAGCGCTACAGCCGCGGTTGGGGCCATATCACGACCCGTCAGAACATCCAGTTTCATTTCGTCGAACTCGATGACATTCCCGACGTGATGCAGCATCTTGCCTCGGTCGGCCTCACAACCCGCGAGGCGTGCGGCGATACGGTCCGCAACGTGCAGGGTTGCCATCTGGCCGGTGCCTGCCCGCAAGAGGTGCTCGACATCACACAGTGGGCGGAGGCCGCCTACCAGCACTTCGTGCGGAACCCGATCGGCCAACGCCTGCCACGCAAGTTCAAGATCAACTTCTCCGGGTGTGCCACCGATTGTGGGCAGGCAATGTTCAACGATGCCGGTGTGATCGCCGTCAGTCGGATTCTCGCCGACGGCAGCGTCGAGCGTGGCTTCCGGGTCTACATCGCAGGCGGCCTCGGAGCGAACCCACACCCCGCGCTGGCCCTCGAAGAGTTCACGAGCCGCGAGGATCTGCTCCCGACGATCGAGGCGATCCTTCGGGTGTTCGACCAGGCCGGCAACCGTGACAACAAGCTGCGGGCACGCCTCAAGTGGTTGATCGACACACTCGGTTTCGAGGAAGTTCAGCGCCGAATCCTGAAGTCGCGGCACTTCCTCGTGGCGTCGTCGACATGGCCTGGAGGAATTCCGGCCGCCGTGCTCGAGTATGGCGATCAGCCGGCTGGAGTTGTTGCCGAGGGTGAAGTGACACAAATCGGCCACGGGATCGACCAGACGTTCGGTACCGCCACGCCGGTCAGCATCGGCGGGTTGTCGCCGTACGTGCGCTGGCATCACTCCAACGTCGTCCGCGGTGCCGGGAACGGCTCGGTGTCGGCATACGCGTGGGCGGAGCTTGGCGACATCACCGCCGACCAGTTCCGGGCACTCGCCAGCATCCAGCGCGAGTTCAAGGCTGGCGTGCGACTCACCAACCGTCAAAACCTCGTCTTCCGTGAACTCACCGAGGATCAGCTGCCGCTGCTGTTCGAGCGTCTCACCGCGATCGGGATGGCGCTGCCCGGTGCCGAGCTGAGCCGTGATGTCGTGGCCTGCCCCGGAGCCGACACATGCAACCTGGCCGTGACCCAAAGCCGTGGCTTGGCCAAGGCGATCGGTGATCGCTTGGAGGAGGAGGGGCTGACCGAAATTGGTGGCGTCCGGATCAATATTTCCGGTTGCACCAACTCATGCGGCCAGCACCACTCATCTGACATCGGTTTCTTCGGTGCCGAGCGTCGCGCCAACGGGCGATCAGCGCCCGGTTATCAGATGTTGCTCGGCGGTTACGTCGGTGAGGAGCAGATCTACTTCGGCGAGAAAGCGTTGCGCCTTCCAGCCAAGAACGCTGCCGAAGGCGCCGTCCGGGTGATCCGTCGTTTCGCCGGCGAACGCAATGCCGGTGAGAAATTCCGCTCGTGGCTCGACCGCTCAGGTGGTGCCGCCGGCGTGGCCGCCGAACTCAAGGAACTCGATCAGTTCCCAGCCTTCGAGGACAATCCAGACTTCTACGTCGACTTCGGCGAAACCGGCCCGTACGTGGCCGAAATCGGCGAAAGCGAATGCGCCACCTGAGACCCGGACCGCCGATCGCTACGAGCGGGATTGCCATTCCTTGGTGGCGTCAGTCAGCACACGTCGGAGTACCTGTTCGATGAACACGAATTCTGTTTCTCCGGCGATCAGTGGGGGAGACAGGGTGATCACGGGTTCGCCCCGATCGTCGGCTCGGCAGATCAGACCGGCTTCGTAGAGACGTGGTGAGAGATATCCACGCAGCAGCCACTCCGCTTCGTCGGCAGCGAAAATACCGCGACCGCCATCCTTCTCGCCGGCCACCAACTCGATGGCGTAGAAGTAGCCGGCACCGCGCACGTCGCCAACCAGTGGGATATCGCGCAGGCCATCGAGTAGCGACTTGAATCGGTCCTCGTTGGCCAGCACATGGCCGCAGATGTCCTCGCGTTCGAACACGTCGAGGTTGGCGTTGGCTACGGCGCACGAAACGGGGTGAGCACCAAACGTTTGACCCTGTAGAAACGTGGTGGGGGCATCGAGGAACGGTTCGGCGATCCGGTCGCTGATCATCAGCCCGCCGAGCGGCGAATACCCCGAGGTGACTCCCTTGGCGAACGTGATCATGTCGGGCTGATACTCGTATCGCAGGCTGCCGAACATGTGACCGAATCGGCCGAATGCCGAGATCACCTCATCGCTGACGAACAGCACGCCGTACTCGTCGCAGATCTCCCGCACGCGAGCGAAGTAACCTGCTGGCGGCACGAATGCTCCGCCGGCGTTCTGGACCGGTTCCATGAACACCGCAGCCACCGAATCGGGTCCTTCCATCTCGATTCGCAACGCCAGATCATCGGCGCAGCGCAAGGTGCAGGCGTCGAGATGCTGACAATCGTGACATCGGAAGCGGTACGGCGTCTGGACTTTCACAGCACCGGGCATCAGTGGTTCGAACGGAGTCTTGATCCCCGGCACACCGGTCAAACTGAGCGCGCCGATCGAGGTGCCGTGGTACGCGAGATATCGCGAGATCACTTTCGTCTTACCTGGCTGACCCATCAACTTCCAGTACTGACGTGAGAGCTTGATCGCCGACTCGACCGCGTCGCCACCGGTTGGCGTCAGAAACACCCGATTGAGGTCCCCAGGAGCGTATGACGCCAACCGTTCAGCGAGCACGATCGCCGGCTCGTGAGCGAACGACCAGACCGGAAAGTAGGCCAACTTGCGGGCCTGTTCGGCGGCTGCATCGGCCAGTTCGGCTCGCCCATGCCCGACCTGCACGGTGAACAGCCCGGCCAGCCCATCGAGGTAACGCTTGCCATGCTGATCGGTGACGTAGCACCCGTCGCCGCTCGCAATCACGGGAATTTCTGCGGCTTCACCGTCACCAGACGTGAGGCGCGTGAAGTGCATCCATAGGTGCCGACGAGCCGACTCCGAGAGAGCAGTCATGGGGGCGAGTCTGTCACGCGCATAGGCGACCACCTAATGTCTCCCGAATGGGGCGAGCTCTTGCGGTTGTGTTGGCTGTCGGCGTGTTGGCGGCGTCATGTTCGTCAGGCGGTGACGACAATCCGACTGTGGTTCGAGCCGACCAGGAGTCGTCGACGGCGGATTCCGTTGATGACGGGAACAGCCAGTCTGATGACACATCCGGTGATCAATCCAGCAGTTCATCAGCCGCGCCAGCAGACGGTGTGGTTCCCCTACCCGGGTTACTTGACACAACCGATGATCCGATCCCGCTCGACGATTCGGTTCGCACCGGTACGTTGCCGAACGGCCTTACCTACTACGTCCGTTACAACGACAACCCCGGAGCCAAGGCCGAGTTGCGGCTGGCCATCAATGCCGGTTCGGTCAACGAGATTGGACCGTCGACCGGCTTGGCGCACTTCGTCGAACACATGCTGTTCAACGGAACCGAGAAGTTCCCGAAGAACGACCTGATCGACGTGTTGCGAGGTTTTGGTGCGTCATTCGGTGCTGACATCAACGCCTACACCTCGACCGATGAGACGGTCTACGAGTTGAGCGTGCCGAACGACGACGAATCGTTGAGCACGGGTCTGACGGTACTCGAGCAATGGCTGTCGCACGCCACGTTCGACCCCGATCAGGTTGTCTCCGAACGAGGTGTCGTGCTCGACGAGTGGCGGGTGAGCACGCAGAGCGCGAGCGGTCGTTTGTTCGACGTCGCTGAGGATCTGTACTACTCCGACTCGGCCTACGCCGGGCGGTTCCCGATCGGCACCGACACGTCGATCAGTGCGATGGAAGCTGTGGAGTTGCGTGAGTTCTACGACGCCTGGTATCGGCCGGACAACGCAGCAGTCGTCGTGGTCGGCGATGTCGACGTCGACGACACCGTCGACCAGATCGAAGAACTGTTTGGGCCGGCAGTGGCCCGCAGCGATGCGATGCCTGAGCGTCCCGACACCTCGTTCCCAATTGACACCGAACCCGATTTCGGATTGCACTCCGACCCTGATCAGACGACGGTCGACGTCGAGGTCACGTTGCCCCTGCCGGGCGACACGGGGACTGGAACAGCGAGCCTGCGGGCCACCTTGATCGATCAGATGATCTACGACGCGTTGGTCCGCCGGCTCGACCAGGACGTGTCGGCTGGGACAGCGCCGTTCGACGAAATCCTGCCCGGCGGGAACGGTTTCGTGCGGAGCTACGACGCGCCGGCGCTGTACTCGTTCACCGATGCCGAACGGGTCGGCGACACGCTGCAAGCGTTACTCGACGAGTATCAACGGGCGAACCGATTCGGCTTCACAGCCGACGAGGTCGACGTCGTCAAGGAGTCGGTGCGGGCCGGGTACGACTCGCGTTATGACGGTCGGGACTCGACTCAAGACGTGGCATGGGCCGGCCAGTACGTCGCCCACTTCTTGATGGGTACCCCCTATCCGACGATCGAGGTCGAACACGAGGTCGCCACGTCGATCATCGACGGCATCACTCCGGAAGCGCTCGATCTCCGGTTCCGTGCTCGCTGGACCAACAGTGCGCCGCATGTAATCATCTCGACCCCTGCCTCCGAGACGGCACTCACCGAGGATCAGGTGTTGGCGATGATTGGTGGCCTAGCGGATCGTGACCTCACTCCGAGAGAAGGGCTCGGTGACTTGCCCGATGCGCTGATGGAGCGCCCTGCCGTGGTGGAAGCATCATCGAACGAGTCGATTCTGTCCACCGGTGACCCATATTTCGATCCCTTGGTGCTCACGTTCCCGAACGGTGTGACAGTGATCCTCAACTCCGACAAGATCGTCGAGGGACAGGTCGAGATGCAAGCCAGCAGCCCCGGTGGGCTCTCGTTGGTCGCCGACGCCGATGTCGTCGACGGTCACTACGCCTCGCAGATCGTGATGGGTAGCGGCGTCGATCGATTCAACTCGTCGGAACTCTCGCAGATCATCGCAGGGCGTGATGTGTCACTCGACGCATGGAGCACTCCGTACATCGACAACTTCGCGGGTACAGCGGCGACAACCGACCTTGAAGTGCTGTTTCAGTTGATCCACCTCTACGTGACCAAGCCGCGCGTCGATCAGGTCGCCCTTCGTCAGGTGCAACAGTTCGACGGCCCGCTTGTAGCGGACCCAACCACTGACCCAGATGTCGCCGGTGAAGATGCGTTGCTCGACGCTCGATATCCCGGCGAACCGCGCTACGCATCGCTTCCCACTCCAGAAGATTTCGCCACACTTGATCTCGAAGGAGCTAAGCGGGTTTGGCTCGAGCGGTACGGCGACGCCACCGACTGGACGTTCGTGTTTTCAGGTGATTTCGACATGGATGAAGTGATCGACTTTGCCGGTTCGTATCTCGCCACGCTGCCAGCTTCCGGAACACCGGAGGAATGGGTTGCCGTCGGTGGTCCGCCGCCCGAGGGCGTGGTCGAAGTGTCCGTTTCGGCAGGCACCGGTGATACCGCGACCGTGGCGATGTTGTTCACGAGCCCAATCTCCGAGGTTGACGCTGTCGTTCGCGACACGGCAGATGTTGCCAGTCAGGTCGTGAGCGCCCGACTGACCGATGTGATCCGCGAGGAACTTGGTGAGACGTACTCACCGAATGCGTTCTCGTTCATCACCACCGACCCCGATCCTGTGATCGAGACGTACGTGTTCGTGAGCGGTTCGCCTGATCGCGTCGGTGCGATCACGGATCTCGTGATCGGCGAGTTGGCTGATCTCGCTGCCAATGGCCCGTCTGACAACGAGTTCGAGAACGCTTACGCCCAAATCGACGAGCAGTACGGCTTCATCAACAACAGCCAGATCATCTCGGTCCTGCTCAACGACGAGCTGTACGCGACCAACGATCTCGACGACTACCTCGATCAGTATCCGGCGCTCGAGTCGGTCACCGCACAAGTCGTGCAGGAGTACATCGCCAGCCACATGCCGACCGATCGCAACATCCAAGTCACCGTGATTCCGCGCTGATCTGGGTGCTGCGTGCTCTCTCGCTGCTGACTACAGTCCGTGGCGAAAGCATTTCGATGAACGAGGGGAAATCGATATGAGAACACGAGCCGCCGTCCTGCGTGAGTTGCACGCACCATGGAATATCGAGGAAATCGAGCTCGATCCGCCCAAGGCTGGCGAGGTCCTGGTCAAACTGGTGGCCTCGGGGTTGTGCCACTCCGACGAGCATCTGGTGACCGGCGATCTCACCGGCGGCGCACCGGCCCCTCCGGTGATTGGCGGGCACGAGGGTGCCGGCATCGTGCAAGAGGTCGGTGAGGGTGTCACGTGGCTCGAGCCCGGCGACCATGTCGTGTTCGGGTTCATTCCGGCCTGCGGACGCTGTGTGCCGTGCGTCGAGGGCCATTCGAGTCTGTGTGAGAACGGTGCCAACTTTCCCGTCGGGCTACAGGTCAGCGACAGGACCTCACGTCACCACACGCTCGACGGTCTTGACCTGGCCCTGATGTGCATCCTCGGTACCTTCGCCGAGCACACGGTGGTCCACGAGTCGAGTTGCGTCAAGATCGACAAGAACTGGCCGTTGGACAAGGCCTGCCTGCTCGGCTGCGGTGTTGTCACGGGGTGGGGTTCGGCCGTCTATGCGGCCGGCGTTCAGCCTGGTGACTATGTAGCGGTGGTCGGGGCTGGAGGCATCGGCGTGAACGCTGTGCAGGGCGCCAAGATGGCGGGAGCCCGAGCGATCGCGGCGATCGACCCGGTCGACTTCAAACGCAAGAAGGCGATGGAGTTCGGGGCGACTCACACCTACTCCTCGATTCAAGAGGCGCTCGACCAGATGGCCGACTCGACCTGGGGGCGCGGTTTCGACAAGGTGATCATGACGATGGGCGTCGGCAACGGCGATGCGCTCGGTCAGGCGTTCTGGCTCGGCGGTAAACGATCGAAGATTGTGATCACCAATCTGCATCCCACTTCTGAAGCCTCGATCGCTATCCCTGCGTTCTTCCTCACGGCCTACGAAAAGACGATCGTCGGTTCGATCTTCGGCTCGGCCAATATCCGCAAGGACATCCCGCGCCTGATGGAGATGTACCTGATGGGTCAGCTCAATCTCGACGATTTGATCACCAAGACGTACACCCTGGATCAGATCAACGAGGGCTACGACGCCATGCGCAACGGAGAAAACATCCGCGGAGTGATCCTCTTCGACTGAGCCAGCCGCACGTCGCTGAGCCGGGTTCGCGCCCGGACGTGTGTAGGGGCGCGGCGATGTGACCCTCACAGCTGGAGGGTCTGGATCGTCTGGTTGTCCTGTTTGACCCGCAGCTGTTCTTGTTCGTTCTGTTCTTGCTGTTTGGCGTGTTTGCCTTGGCGGTGTCGTTCGACTCGGTTGCCGGGTCTGATCTGGATTGGAACCGTGGCGTGTAGTTCTCCGTCGGGTGTTCGGATCGTCAACGTGCGGTCGTCGGCGAGGGTCAAGCTCCAGCCGCCTTCGTGGATCAGGTGGTGGTGGTGTTTACAGATCGGTACCAGGTGTTTTAGGTCGGTTCGTCCGCCGTTGGCCCATTCGTGGAGGTGATGGATTTCGCAGCGGTCGAAACTGATATCGCAGCCATGGAAGGCACATGTCCGATAGATCGCCCGCAAGGCACGTCGTTGGGCTCGGTTAGCGAGTCGTTGTGTGCGTCCGATATCGATTGGGATCCCGTCACCGTTCAAGACGACGGGGAGGATCGATGCGTTGCACGCCAAGCGGCGTGCCATTCCGACCGGGATCGGGGTCCCGTCACCGAACTCACAGATCGAGTCCTCATGTAAGCCTTCGACGAGGGTGTCGAGATCGACAATCACGGTCAGTTCGACCTGGGTTGGTCGAATGGCTTGGTGTCCGCCTGAGATGAGGTGGCTGAGGGCGTGTGCGGCGAGATGGTTGCGGTCGATCTCACGTAGTTCGGTGTTGCTGGCGATCATCGCCGCGATTTCGGCGTCGAGTGAGGTGAACAGTTGGTGACCTAACTC
>JANPLQ010000077.1:0-2609 GCA_031422395.1 Ilumatobacteraceae bacterium
GAGCAGGGCGCCGAGCGTCACCAGCCCCACCGACCGCCGCGCGCTGCCTCCATTGCCAAAGACACCCAAGAGCACCAATGCCCCGCCACCCCACAAAGTCGGCAGCCAAAAGAGCAGCGGTCCCGGCTCGTCGAGCCGAACAACGAATTCAGCGACACCAAGAAGGATGAGCCCGCCGCCAACGATGGCTCCGATCACTCTCTTGGCTCGCGTCCGCCGACCTGCATCCACGCCCGCAATGTAGCCCGCACGCACCAGTCCAGCTTCGACACAAGCCAGGCGACGTAAGTCCATCTCCGACAGTCCGGATTGCAAGTCGGTTGCAGACCGAGGGACAGGCCGGCGTTGGATGGGTGCGACGAACGAGACGAACGAGCACCGTGATGCGAGGTGCAATTCTGTACGGACCACTCGAAAGGACATCATCATGACCGTCACCTACGACTTCACCGGGCAGGTGGCTCTCGTCACCGGCGCCGCATCCGGCATGGGACTCGCGACCGCCGAGGCATTCGCCCGATCCGGGGCGGCCGTCGCTCTCGCCGATCTCGACACAGAACGAGTCCGAGCAGCAGCCGATCAGCTGACCAGCGCGGGGCACCGCGCGATCGGGGTGCGCTGCGACGTCGCCGACGAAACCGATGTCGCCGCGCTCGTAGACCAGACCGTCGCAACGTTCGGTCGGCTCGACATGGCGTTCAACAACGCCGGGATCATGGTGCCACCGTGCGACGCTGCCGACGAGCCGATCGAGGTGTTCGAACGGGTCAGCGCTGTCAACCTTCGCGGGGTCTGGGCATCGATGAAACACGAGCTCGCCCAGATGCGGTCCCAGGGCAGCGGAGCGATCGTCAACTGCTCGTCACTCGGCGGTCTCGTCGGCCTGCCCAGGCGCGCCATCTACCACGCCACCAAGCACGGTGTCATCGGCCTCACTCGTAGCGCCGCGCTCGAGTACGCGCCCCGAGGTGTCCGCATCAACGCCGTTTGCCCGGGCACCATCGACACCCCGATGGTCACCGGCATGATCGCTAGCGGCGAGCTCGAACTCGACGCCGCCATCGCCAACCAACCGATCGGCCGCCTCGGCCGAGCCGATGAGATCGCCGCCGCGGTCCTGTGGCTCTGCAGCCCTGGCGCGAGCTTCATCATAGGCGTTGCCCTTCCCGTCGACGGCGGCTACACCGCCCAATGACGCACCGACAGGACCAGACATGATTACGAGCCGCAGATTCAGCGGCAAGGTAGCGTTCGTCACCGGTGCCGGCAGCGGCTTCCTGTGCTCCGACGAAGCTGCGCTCACCGTCGGACACGCCCTCGTGAACGACGGCGGCAAACCATCTGACCCAACCCACGATGGTCGGCGGACGAGCACTCGGTCGCTCCGCTTCTCCATCGACCAACGGCTGAGAAAGGACGCAACATGAAGTTCACCCAGAGCGGAGGCCAGACCGCGATCGGCCCAGAAACATGGTTCACCGGCACCGTCTACATCGACTACATCCGTAACCCCGACGAGCAGTCCTGCGTCGGCTGCGCGCACGTGCGCTTCACGCCCGGTGCTCGCACCGCGTGGCACACCCATCCTCGTGGACAGACCCTGTAGGTCACCGACGGTATCGGGTACGTCGGACGCCGCGACGGACACACCCAGGAGATCCGTCCCGGAGATGTCGTCTACATCGAACCGAACGAAGAGCACTGGCACGGCGCAACTCCCGATCGGTTCATGGCGCACGTCGCGATTCAGGAAGCAGATGAGAACGGCCAAGTCGTTACGTGGGGTGACCACGTCGCGGACGAAGATTACGAGGATCGACTCCCCTGATATCGACGAGCTTCGGGTTAGGTGCTCGAAGGCTTCGAGCGCCTCAAGGCAACCGCCGGCACCACGGACACCAGCGGTCCTGGCGCGTCATGTCGGTCAACTCCGCTGAGCTGGTCGACACTCGTTCGACGGCGCGGCCGCCGACGTTGGGTTGCAACGGGTTACAGCGCGGTTGCGCAGGCGCGGAAAGACCTGGTCAGAAAGTACCTCTGACCAGGTCTTCTTGGTGGCGGGGGCAGGATTTGAACCTGCGACCTTCGGGTTATGAGCGACACCCTTGACCGCCGGTGACCGTTACGACCCAATAGTGACCCTGCGCAGCGAGGTTGGAGTGGTGGCGACACCTTCGGTGACCGGCTGTGACCGCTATGGCCCGCCAGGTGGGTTGCAGCCGGGTTGCACACCCGTGCCCAAGCTGGCTCACTTCAGCGCGCAAGAAACTCGAGTGCGACGGGGACGAACTTGTCGTGGAACTGGAAGATGCCGCCGTGACCAGAGTCGGGGTAGATGACCAGTTCGGAGTTCCTGATCCGGCGATGGAGATCCTCGGAGAGCACGGATGGGACCATCCTGTCGTTGTCGCCATTGGCGATCAGCGTCGGCTGGGTGATCGTCGACAGATCAACCGGGGTCAATCGTCCCCACCGCTTGATTGCCTTCAGTTGGGTCTGGAACGCCTTGACCGTGACCTTCTTGTCGCGGTCTGCGGTGCGTTCCTTGAGACGTTCCACAAACGCCTTGGCCGCCGACTTGCCGGTCGCGTTGCGGTTGAAGAACAAGA
>JANPLQ010000078.1:0-34064 GCA_031422395.1 Ilumatobacteraceae bacterium
CCGGAGATAGATCGGGATCGCGTACGCGATGTATAGCCCGATCACGCAGATCCCGGTCATCGCGAAGAACGCCGTCGAGTACCGTCCGGCGCCGCTGCCCTTGACGTACAGCGAGCTCGACCCGACGATCGCCGCGAGCACGATGCCCAGCCACACCGCGTTGGTTGGTGTGCGGGTCTTGGGGTTGATCTTGTGCCAGAACTTTGAACCAGGGAGGGCACCGTCGCGGCTGAAGGCGTAGATCATGCGGCTGTTGGCGGTGACCGACGCCATGCCGCAGAAGAACTGACCGACGATGCAGATGAACACGAGTAGCTTGGCTGTGCCCGTTCCGACTGCACTCGAGATCAGCCGATTGGAGGCGTTGATAAAAAAGGGATCTTCGGCCGGCCCGTAGGCGAGTCCGTAGTACAGAGCATCACCCTCCTCCCCCTTCTTGGGTAGCGCCGAGATCATCGACAGGTTCAACACCAATGCGGCGATCGCCGACACGTAGATCGAACGCACGATCGCTTTCGGTGCTTCCGTGCGAGCCCCGACCGTTTCCTCGCTGACATGGGCTGACGCGTCGAAACCGGTGATCGTGTACTGCGCCAGCAACATCCCGAGGGCGAACAGATAGATCGGGATGAACCACGAGACGTTTCCGCCCTCCCAACCCGTGAGGTTCTGAGACCGCGGGGCAGAGTCGAATGCTCCACCGATACCGCGTGTATTGGTGGGAGAAATGAACAACACTCCTGCGATGATGACCACACCGGCAACGTGCCACCAGACACTGATGTCGCCAAGGATCTTGACCAGGGTGATGCCGAACGTGTTGAGCAAACCATGAGCAATCAGCACCAGGATGAAGATAAGGAAGACGCCGTTGACGGTCAGCTTGTAGCCGTCGTCGAACATCCTGATGAAGTACGCGATGAACACGGCCAGCGCGTAGTCGACGCTGGCGATCACTCCGATCTGGCCCAGCAGGTTGAACCACCCGGTGAACCACGACCACTTGGCACCATTGCGCTTCTCACCAGCCAGTTTGGCTGACCAGAAGTACAGGCCACCGGCCGTTGGGTAGGCGGAGCAGATCTCACCCATCGCCATCCCGACCAGAAGGGCGAAGAAGCCCACGATGATCCAGCCGAGCGTGATCACTCGTGGGCCACCTGTCACCATTCCCAACCAGAACGCCGTCATGCCTCCGGCGAGGATCGAGATGATTGAGAACGAGATTGCAAAGTTGCTGAACCAGCCAAGGCCTCGATGCAACTCCTGCGCATATCCAAGTTCGTGCAGCTCGTCACGATCTGAATCGATGGATTGTGACACCGTTACCCCCTAGGTTTGGTGCGTTGTGGATTTGTTGAACGATCTGTAAAAACATCGTTCTGGTGCATTGTGTAGCAGATACGCGACCCCCCGTCGCGCAGCGTGCTGATCGGTGAGTCAGATTCGTTCGAAGTAGCGGGCGCGTTCCCAATCGGTGACCGTCTGGTTGAACGCCGCCCACTCGTTCTCGGCGAAATTCAGAATGTGATGGTGCACGTCGTCACCGAAGCACGCTCTGGCCATCGCGCTGCCGCGCCACAGTTCGATTGCTTCGACGAACGTCCCCGGAATGCGGGCCAGATCGGTAGCTGTGTAACCGTTCCCCAGGTACGGCTCGGGTGGTTCGATCTTGTTGCGGATTCCGTGCAGGCCACCAGCAAGGGTGGCGGCGAAGGCGTGATAGGTGTTGGCATCGGCACCGGGCACCCGGCTTTCGACCCGCATCCCCTTTCCGTGGCCGACGATTCGGAATCCGAGCGTTCGATTGTCGGTCGCCCAGCCGATGCCGGTCGGTGCCCAGCTACCGGGGAGGAACCGTTTGTAGCTGTTGATCGTTGGGGCGTACATCAGCGAGAACTCGCGTGCCGTTGCGATCAGGCCACCGAGATACCAGCGGAAGGTGTCGCTCATATGATGGGCGCCGTGATGGTCGGCCATCAAGCTTTCACTACCGTCGAGCGTCCAGAGCGACGAGTGGATGTGGCAACTCGACCCGGCATCGTCGAAGTGGGGCTTGGCCATGAATGTCGCCGACTTGCCGTTGAGATGGGCGATCTCCTTGACGGCGTTCTTGAAGATCTGGTTGATGTCGGCCATTTCGACCGCCTCTTGGTACGTGAGGTTGAGTTCGTGCTGGCCCTTGCCAGCCTCACCTTTCGAGAACTCGACCGGCATCCCGGCGTCTCGCAGTCCACGACGAATCTTGCTGAGGATGTCTTCCTCCTTGGTCGTCTGGAGCATGTGGTAGTCCTCCAGATACGGGGAGTTTGGCGTGAGGTTGCGATACCCGTTTGCGTGGGCCTCGTCGTACTCGTCCTTGAATAGGAAGAACTCGATCTCTGAGCCGAGCATGGGTTTGTAGCCCATGGCGTTGGCAACCTCGACCTGCTTCTGCAGTATCCGGCGGGGCGATTCCTCGATCGGTGCTCCGGAGTCGACGTTGACCAGATCGCACAGCACGAGCGCCGTCTTGTCCAGCCACGGGATGTAGCGGACCGTTGCTTGGTCGACGACGCCGCGCATGTCGCCGTAACCCTGCTCATAGCTCGCCGATCGGAAACCGGCGATTGGCTGGTTATCGAGATCGCAAGCAATCAGGTAGTCGCAGTTCTCGGTGCCCTCGTGCATCACGGTGTCGAGGTAGAAGTCGCCGTCGGTGCGCTTGCCGACAACCCGGCCCTGGTGGTCGGTGAACACAGCCAGAACAGTGTCGATCGTGCCAGCTGTGATGTCAGCCACGAGTTGGTCATGTGAGACGTGCTTGTTGGTCGACATGGGTTACTCCGGGGTGGTGTAGGCGGCAGTGATGCCACCGTCGATGAGCAGGGACTGGCCGGTCATGAACGAAGATTCATCGCTGGCGAGGAACAGCGCGCCGTTGGCGATCTCGATCGGCTCGCCGAATCGGCCCATCGGGATGTGAACAAGTCGGCGCTGACGCCGGTCCTCATTAGAAAGGAACTTCGCCAGCAGCGGCGTGAGTACCGGGCCCGGGCAGAGCGCATTCACCCGGATGCCTTGGCGGGCATAGATGCAGGCCATCTCGCGGGTCATCGAGAGCACCGCACCCTTCGACGCGGTGTACGCGATCTGTGGCGTGGCCGCACCGACATGCGCGACGAAGGAAGCGACGTTGATGATGCTGCCGCCGCCCGATTCCAACATCGCAGGGATCCCGTGACGGCAACAGCGTGCGACGCCGGTGACGTTGACGTCGAGCGTGAATTCCCAAGTGGCGTCCGATGTGTTGACGGGGTTGTCGTCGTCTCCGGGTGACACACCGGCGTTGTTGTAGAGCACATGCAACCCGCCAAATGTTTCGACGGCGAACTGGACTGCGGCGGCGACCGAAGCATCATCCGTCACGTTGCAACTCACATAGGCCGCCTCACCACCGGCAGCAGCGATCGCATCGACCGCATCGTTCCCATCGGCTACGTCGGCAATTACGACCTTGGCACCGTGGCTGGCAAACAATTCAGCAGCGACCCGGCCGAGCCCGTTCGACGCGCCCGTAATCAATGCAACTTTGTTCTCGAGACGCGCTCTCGTCACTGGATCCCCCGTGTCAGAATTTGTGGTGTCGTCGCCATGTTGCCACGCCCAAGCGACCTGGTGGTACAGATGGTGCCCTGACACCATCTGTATCATCGGTTAGCCGAAGAAGATGGTCTTTGTTTCGCTGTAGTGGCCGAGGGCGTCCATCGACAGATCGCGGCCGATGCCGCTCTGCTTGTAACCGCCGAACGGTGTGGCGTACCGAACCGACGAGTTCGAGTTGACACTCATCGCCCCGCTCTGCACGGCGCGAGCCATCCGCATCGCTCGCGATGCGTCACGAGTCCAGATCGAACCCGACAAACCGTAGATCGTGCCGTTCGCCAACCGAACTGCATCCGCTTCGCCGTCGAACGGAATCACAGCGACGACCGGTCCGAAGATCTCCTCGTGGGCGATCCGACTGCTCTCGTCGACGCCGGTGACGATCGTCGGCGGATACCAGAAGCCCGGCCCGTCGGGAACGTCGCCACGAAACGCAATCTCGCCTTCACCTTCGAAGGAAGCAACCTTTGCCCTGTGGGCGGCAGATACGAGCGGGCCCATGAATACCCCGTCCTCGTATGGCGTCCCCACCTTCACGCTGCGCGACGCGTCAATCACCATCTCCACGAATCGATCGTGAACGGAGCGCTCGACGAGAATCCGGCTTCGGGCGCAACAGTCCTGGCCGGCATTGTCGAACACAGAACCTGGCACACCGGCCGCGGCGGCTTCGAGGTCGGCGTCGGCGAACACAACGTTGGCGCTCTTGCCACCGAGCTCGAGCGTGACCCGAGTGAGCGTGTCGGCGGCCGACCTCATGATTCTCTTCCCGGTGGCAGTCGAGCCGGTGAAACCGATCTTGGCGATGTCGGGGTGGTCAACCAGTCGTTGCCCGGCGACGGCGCCATCGCCTACGACGACGTTCACGACGCCCTCGGGGATACCAGATTCGAGCGCCAGTTCAGCGAGGCGTAGGGTCGTCAATGGCGTGATTTCACTCGGCTTCAGCACGACGGTATTGCCCGCTGCCAGCGCCGGGCCTAACTTCCACGCGGCAATCATCATCGGGAAATTCCACGGCGTGATCAGTCCGACCACGCCAAGCGGCTCATGCAACGTGATTGCCAGCCCAGACGCCCACGGCAGGGTTGTCCCGGTGTGCTTGTCGACCGCACCGGCGTAGTAGTGGATCACCTCGGCGACGGCATTCGCTTCCCAGCGAGCGCCGTCGATCGGCTTGCCAACGTTACGCGCCTCAAGCACTGCGAGTTCTTCGCAGTGAGCGGCAATCGTGTCGGCGAAACGCCGAAGCGCTCTGGCACGATCTTGAGTGCTGACCGACGCCCAGCCCGGAAACGCCGCTTTGGCGATAGCTACGGTTGCATCGACCTCGTCGGCAGTCGCCAGTTCGAATGTTGCAATCGTTTCGGCGTTGCACGGATCAAGTACAGCGTGCGTCGTCATTCGGAATCCTCCCTGCTCGTTGATGTCACTGATCATCCTCTCAGACGTCAGTTACCCTGATGAGGTGCGACCGCTAATTGCGCTTCCGATGCGGTTCACCGAGACCGCCGACTCGTGGCGCGTGGCCGCAAGCGCCGTTGGGCTCACGTATCAGCGAGCAATCGTACGGGCAGGCGGCCAGCCTGTTGCGCTCCCTCCGCTCGGCGACACGATCGGTGAACTCGAAACTGTGCTTTCCCGCTTCGACGGCGTGTGCCTGCCAGGTGGACCCGACGTCAACCCGACGCGCTACACAACCGATTCGGCTCACCCGACGTTGTATGGGGTCAACGACGATCACGATGAACTCGATCTGGCGATGGCAACTGCGGCGGTCAATCTCGGCACACCGTTGCTGGCGATCTGCCGCGGTCATCAGGTACTGAATGTTGCGCTCGGTGGATCACTTGTTCAACACATCGGCGACAAGCAGGCCGAGGATCACCGGTTCACGATGCATCCCGTGAACCTTGAAGGCGACTCGCGCGCCGCTCGTGCAATCGGTTCGTCAAACCCGATCGGGCACTCCGTTCACCACCAGGCAGTCGACCAACTCGGTGCAAATCTGTACGTCACCGGTTATACCGATGACGGCATGATCGAAGCCGTTGAGATGGCGGGTCGCTGGCTGGTCAGTGTCCAGTGGCACCCCGAAGACACTGCTGATCAGGACGTCGAACAACAACGCCTGTTCGACGCCTTCGTCGAAGCCTGCCGCTGACGAGTTTGCTGATCTGTTCGATGACCGGCCCACTCCGCGGCCCGATGTTTTTGTGGCAGCCATTATGACGTTTGCCGTCGTGATCCCTGCCGCAGAATTTCGGGGCGCGTGCCGACACGACATGAACCGAGCTGGACGAAAGCCGGTCGGCGCGTTCTGTCAGACCTCCCCGAGGAAGATCACGTCGCCGGTCGGTGTTGGTGAACCGGCCTCGGGCTCAATTGTGATGCCCCAGGCGGTTGGTTGGCCGGCTAGGTCGATCGCTGCCCGGACGTCACCGTCGGAGGCCGAGTCGAGGATGTACGTGGCGTGCGCGCCCGACTCGTCGATCAGCCACAACTCGTAGGCGTGGTCATGCGGGGCCACCGACAATGCATCGCCGAGCAGCACCAAGCGACCCTCGGTGGCCGACCAGGCGACCTTGAACGAGCCATCCTCCGCCCCGGCACGAGTGTCCGCAAGAGTGACAATCTGACCGTCCGGTTGGGCAAGCACCGCCGCTAACTCGTCTGCATATGCCGGCTGGCTGTCGCGGGTCACGATGATCGAAGCAGTAACCACGACGATCGCCGCTGCGGCAGCGGTTAGCGCAGGCGCGAGAAACCGGCGGCGCCGACGACGCCGCTCGGCGAGGTCGATCACACCCTCGGGGAGCAATGGGGACAGTTGGCGTGTCCGCGCTACCTCGGCCATCACCCGATCCTTCACCGAAGCGGGCGGCTCGACTGGGGCGGACCCAGCGATGTCGGCCAGTGTCTCACGAAACTGGATCACGTCGTCGCGGCAGATATCGCATTCGTGGTAGTGGGCCTCGAACGCCGCTCGTTCACGGGTGTCGAGAGCGTCGAGGGCGTACGCCGCCCCGAGGTGATGGATGTCGATCTCGCTCATTGTGAGCCTCCCAGCTCGTCGCGCAAGCGGATCAGTCCGTCGCGGATACGAGTCTTGACGGTTCCCTCGGCGACGCCAATCAGGACCGCTACTTCTCGATAGGTGTGCCCGCCGTAGTAGGCCAGGTCGACGGACTCGCGCTGTGTCGGTGAAAGCCGGTCCATCGCCCGCCGGACCCGAGCGGTGTCAAAGCGAGTTTCGACAGATTCGCTCACCTCGTCGTAGTCGATCACGACATTGCGGATCTCACGATCGTGCCGGTCTCTCGTGGATTGTTCGGATCTGACTCGGTCGACAGCACGTCGATGGGCGACCGTGGTCGCCCACGCACTCACGGTCCCCAACGATTCGTCGTAGCGAGCGGCAAGCCTCCACAGCTCGACGAATACCTCTTGGGTCACCTCTTCACTTTGAGCTGGGTCACGCACGACCTTGATGACGACGCCGTGCACCAGCCCGGCCAGTTCGTCGTAGAGGTCGGCAAAAGCAGGTGCATCGCCGCGCCCGGCGCGAACCAGCAGACCGGCCAGCGTGTTGCCGCCGCTCGAGGCTGACGACGTCGCCGCTCGATCGCGCCAGAGGCGGACCGCGCCTACGTCACGCACCGTCATCCGATCCGCTGCATTCTCGCGTTCATACAGAGAGTTCGGTGCGGCCGCAGTTCTGGATTGCCGGAACCGTTTCGGGAGCACTGCAATACGACCAATACCAATCCGGCGCGGCGTCATCGCGTACCCGCTCGGCACCGGTGGTTGGGTGTCGTCGCCGCGATTGGTGCCGCCCAAGCCGGCGTGGGAGTCGCCGAGTTGGTTGCCGCAGCGCGTCGGGACTTCCAGTGTCCGGTCCTGGATGTCGGCGAAACGAACGACAAGAAGGCATTGCTGATCGGCATCGCCTCCATTCTGGTCGCGTATGCCGCCGTCGTTGGTGTCTTGGTGTCTTGTCGTTGCGACGGCGGTTCTGGCCGGCAGCGATCGGTATCGCCGGCTTCGGACTAGCCGGGGCGCATTCGTCACAGTCGACCAGACGGGCAGCTCCGTTCGATCCTGACGATCACCGAGGTCGATGGCGCGCTCGCCGTCAACGGGATTCCGACCGTCTGCATGGACGTTCCGACAGCGAACGCCACGGTTCACATCATCGGTGGAGTGCTGCTCCCCGCCTGATCCCCAAGAAACCGCCGAACCTACGGCGAACCAACCAACATGACCACGGCAAGAGGCCGACCGGATCCGATCCGGTCGGCATCTTCCCGCGTTGGCGGATCAGCGCCTCATGGTCGCCAGCCGGGCCGAACACCGATCGGTGCTCGGGCTTTCAGCCGTTACTGGGTCCGGAGCAACGGAAACCTTGCTGGTAGCGTCCGTCGTCGCTACCAGCTGACGTACGGATTCAGAACGACTCGTTAGGGGCAAGCCGGTTCGTCATCGATCGTCATCGACTCCAGTACCCGATCGACGGATGCTGAAACACGGAACTGAACGTCACTCTTCGCGACGCCGACTGTCGCGGGAGACCGCGTTGACGACATCGCCCTGCTGGCCATTTCGGCGACGACTAGCACCACTTGCACGAACCTTGAACCCATCGAGGTGAAGCACTCGTGAATGTGCGGACGGTGGCCGTGAATGTTCCGTGAAGGTCGGGTTACCTTCACGGCTTACAGAGGTACACCGTTGGCATGGCATCGGACATCCCACGCACTCGGCATCGGACACTGATCGACATTGCTGTCGTAGGTGGTCCACTTACGGCAATCATGATCGGATGGACCAGTTCATCGATCGGCGACGGCGCCGGCGAGGGACTGGCGCTCGCAAACGTCGCATTGTTGCTCGCCACGGTCACCGTGGCAGTTGCCCTCACCAGTTGGCTCGGCGGCGTGACGACGTCGATTGCCGCCGCGCTGTCGCTGAACTGGTTCCATACGGAACCGGTTCGCACATTTCGAATCACTGACGGTCGCGACCTCGCCGCCGTCGTGTTGCTCGGTCTGCTCGGAGTCGGCGTCAGTATGTCGACCGCCCTCCGAGTCCGACGCGCCTCACTTTCAGTTCGATCAGCCGACGCAAGTGAGGCGCAACATGCCCTGTTGGAGTCGAGCCGATCTGCTCAACCGATCGTCGCTGTGTGGGAAGCGGCGATTGCTGCAGCGTCTGCAGAACTCGGTCTGGTGACTGCTCGGGTCGCCGACACGATTCCCCACGACATGCCGCGAGTTTCTCGACAGGTGGGCGTCGACACGATCAGTTCGAATCATTCGTTCGTGCTTCCAGAGAGCGGAGCTGCGATTCCGATCGATGGTGGCTCCGGACACTCCTGTGTGATCCTCACGCCTCGACACGAGATGGGTTCACTGGTGCTCGATCGTCGTGCCGTGCTTGCATTCACGGCCGCAGTCGAGGTCGCTTTAGCGACGACTGGCCCAGTCACGCTTACGCCCTGAGGCCGACGACCTGTCGTGCCCGCATCGATCCCACCTATCCCTGAGTTCAGGAGATTTCGAATGGCAGATTTCGTCCTCATAGCCGTGATTCTCGGATTCATCGCGTTGTGCGTCGCGTACATCTCGTGGTGCGATCGCATCATCGGCCCCGACAACTTCGGTGTTGACTCCATGACGGCCGAGGAGACTTCGACGCTTCTCTCGGATTCTGATCCGGTGACATCGTGATCGCTGTGACTGACGCTGACAATTGGATCGGGCTCGGGCTCGGCGTGGCGGCGATCGTGTACTTGCTGATGGTCCTGATCTTTCCGGAGCGTTTCTGATGAGTTGGCAGAACATCATTCAGGTGCTGTTGCTCGTCGCTGTGCTTGGTATCACGGTTCCGCTGCTGGGACGGTACATGGCCAATGTCTACGGGGCGCGAGAGGATGGCACCGCGTTCGGTGACCGACTATTCGTACCGATCGAGCGTGTCGTGTACCGGGTCGCGGGTGTCAACGTCCGTCGCCAACAACGGTGGAACGTGTACGCGGTGTCGATGATGGCGTTCAGCTTGCTTTCGCTCCTGTTCTTGTACGGGCTGTTGCGTCTGCAGGGCGGGCTGCCGTTCAATCCAACCGGTCGTGAGTCGCTCGCTCCGACCGGCGCATTCAATACCGCTGTGAGCTTCGTCACGAACACGAACTGGCAGTGGTACTCGGGCGAGGTAGCGATCAGCCATCTCACCCAGATGGTGGGGCTCGCTGTTCAGAACTTCGTTTCCGCTGCGGTCGGCATGGCGGTTGTCGTCGCAGTCATCCGTGGCGTTACCAGGTCAGGTTCGCGGAACCTCGGGAACTTCTGGGTCGACCTGACCCGAACCGTGGTGCGAATCCTGTTGCCACTGTCGTTGATCTTCGCCGTCGTATTGATGTCGCAAGGCGTGGTCCAGAACTTTCAGGGTCACACGACCGCGATCACGATCGACGCGTCGACAGAGATCACCGAGCAGGCAATTCCTGGCGGACCCGTTGCTTCGCAGGAAGCGATCAAGGAGCTCGGGACCAACGGTGGCGGGTACTACAACGCCAACTCGGCGCATCCGTTCGAGAGCCCGAACGGGTTCACGAACTTGATGGAGATCTACATGCTTCTGCTGATCCCGTTGTCGCTCGCAGTGGCGTTCGGGCAGTTGGTGAAGGACAAGCGCCAGAGCCGATTGTTGATTGCTGTGATGGCAGGGATCTTGATCGTGTTCTCTGGTGTCGCGACGTTTGCCGAGCAGAACGGCAACCCCGAACTGTCCGCGATGCAGGTTGATCAGTCTCTCTCGACGTCACAATCGGGCGGAAACATGGAAGGCAAGGAGGTGCGCTTCGGCACCGCCGGCTGCGGGCTGTTCGCTGGCGCCACCACCGGCACCTCGACCGGTGCCGTCAACTGCATGCACGACTCGTTCACGCCGCTTGGGGGCATGGCACCGATGGTGCACATGATGTTGGGCGAGATCTCGCCAGGCGGGGTCGGCGTCGGCCTGATGGGACTGTTGGTGATGGCCCTACTCTCGGTGTTCATCGCCGGCTTGATGGTCGGACGAACACCTGAGTATCTCGGCAAGAAGATCCAAGCCTCGGAGATGAAGCTGGTGACGCTGTACATCCTGGCGATGCCGTTGGCGTTGTTGCCCTTCGCCGCTGCGTCGGTGCTCATCGACACTGCGAACACGTACCAGCCGGGGTCGCACGGTCTTTCGGAGGTGCTGTACAACTACGCGTCCACCGCAAACAACAACGGTTCGGCGTTTGCCTATCAGGGCACCGGTACGCATTGGTACACGGTGACCCAGGGTTTCTCGATGCTGATCGCTCGATTCTTCACCATCATCCCGGCGATCGCCATCGGCGGCTCCCTGGCCGCAAAGCCCAGGGTGCCGGCCACAAGCGGCACTCTGCCGACCCACAACGCACTCTTCGGAATGCTCCTCGCAGGCGTGATCGTGATCGTTGCCGGCCTGACCTTCTTCCCAGCGCTCGCCCTGGGCCCGATCCTCGAACACCTCTCCCTGTGATGTCCGGAAGCGAAAAGGGCCACACCATGACCACCACCATTCACACCCCTCCCGCACGTCCGGAACGTCCACCGAAGGTTCGGACCAAGGCCTCTGCTTCGAAGTCGATCTTCGATCCCTCCATCATGCGGTCTGCATCCATCGACGCTTTCCGAAAGCTCAATCCTCGATGGATGGCCAAGAACCCGGTGATGTTCATCGTCGAGGTCGGCTCGGTGTTGACCACCATATTGTTCATGCGCGACTTCGGTGACTCGACCGGGCAGCAGAACGCATTTTCGGGCCTCGTGGCGGCGTTCTTGTGGTTCACCGTTGTGTTCGCAAACTTCGCAGAAGCAATGGCCGAGGGCCGCGGCAAGGCGCAGGCAGCCACGCTTCGAAAGACCCGAGCAGACACCACCGCGCGAGTACGGCGGGCAGATGGCACGATCGAGGAGAAGTCCTCGGCGGAACTGCGCGTCGGCGACCTGTGTGTTGTCACGGCCGGTGAAGTGATCCCGGGCGATGGCGACATCGTCGAAGGTATCGCCACGGTCGATGAGTCGGCGATCACCGGTGAGTCTGCACCCGTGATCCGAGAGAGCGGTGGTGACCGGTCCGCTGTCACCGGTGGTACGCGGGTGCTGAGTGACGAAATCGTTGTGCGGATCAGCGCCAAGCCGGGCGAGACGTTCCTCGATCGGATGATCGCGCTCGTTGAGGGAGCGGATCGCCAGAAGACCCCGAACGAGATCGCACTGACGATCCTGCTAGCCGGCCTGACGATCATCTTCACACTTGCCGTGGTCACCCTGCAGCCATTCGCGATCTACTCGGGTGCCGAACAGTCGATCATCGTGCTGGTTGCTCTGCTCGTGTGCCTGATCCCGACGACGATCGGCGGTCTGCTCTCGGCGATCGGCATCGCCGGCATGGATCGGTTGGTACAGCGCAACGTGCTGGCCATGTCGGGCCGGGCGGTCGAGGCCGCAGGCGACGTCACGACACTGTTGCTCGACAAGACAGGCACCATCACCTACGGCTCGCGCCAAGCTTCCGAATTTCTCCCGGTCAATGGCGTGACACCGACTGAGGTTGCCGAGAGCGCGCTCGTGTCGTCGCTCGCAGACGAAACTCCTGAGGGTCGATCGATCGTCGAACTCGCGACTCGCGACTTCGGTCTCCAGTTGATCGTCGATCCCGGTGCCGTGTTGGTGCCGTTCACGGCCCAGACACGTATGTCCGGCATGGATCTGACCACCGGTCGTACGGTACGAAAGGGCGCAGCCGACTCCGTCCGCAAGTTCGTCACGGCAGAGGGCGGGCAAGTACCCCTCGAGCTGCTGCCGATCGTCGAGCAGGTCTCGAAGGATGGCGCCACCCCGCTCGTCGTCATCGACCGAGCGCCCGGCGAACAATGGCGAGTCCTTGGTGTCATCCGGCTGAAGGACACGGTGAAGCCGGGCATGAGCGATCGCTTCGACGAACTGAGGGCGATGGGAATCCGCACGGTGATGATCACCGGCGACAATCCGCTGACCGCTGCGGCGATTGCGCGAGAAGCCGGCGTCGACGACTTCCTTGCCGAGGCCACGCCAGAAGACAAGATGGCGCTAATCAAGCGCGAGCAGGCCGGCGGCAACCTGGTCGCGATGACCGGAGATGGTACCAACGACGCACCTGCGTTGGCTCAGGCCGACGTCGGCGTCGCAATGAACACCGGCACGCAGGCTGCGAAAGAGGCCGGCAATATGGTTGATCTCGACAGCAACCCGACCAAGCTGATCGAGATCGTCGAAGTCGGCAAACAATTGCTGATGACACGTGGTTCGCTGACGACCTTCTCGATCGCCAACGACGTCGCCAAATACTTCGCGATCATCCCCGCCATGTTCTCGGGCGTGCTCCCGGCGCTCGACGACCTCAACGTCATGCAACTCGACAGCCCGCGCTCGGCGATCCTGTCTGCCGTCATCTTCAACGCACTCATCATCGTCGCCCTGGTACCACTCGCACTGAAGGGCGTCAAGTTCCGGGCTGAAGCAGCCTCGGCCGTCCTCCGTCGAAACCTGTTGATCTACGGCCTTGGTGGCGTCATCGCACCCTTCGCCGGCATCAAGATCATCGACCTGATCGTTTCTGCCTTAGGAGTCAAGTGATATGCGCACAGTTATCCGACAAATTCGACCTGCGCTGATCATCATGGTGACCTTCACGCTGCTGTTGGGTGTCGCGTATCCGCTCATTACGACCCTCATCGGACAGATCACCTTCGGCGACAAGGCCGACGGTTCGTTGATCGAACGTGACGGCGTCGTAATGGGCAGCGAGTTGATCGGTCAGACCTTCGTGGCACCTGAATACTTCCACTCGCGTCCGTCGGCGGCCGGCGCCGGCTACGACGGCTCGGCGAGCTCTGGCTCGAACCTCGGGCCGCTCAACCCCGATCTGATCGCAGCGGTCGAGGAACGGGTTGCGGTATACCGGGCCGAGAACGGGCTCGGCGATGCTGTCGACGTACCGGTCGATGCGGTCACTGCCTCCGGTTCTGGACTCGACCCGCACATCTCGGTCGCCAATGCCCGACTGCAGGCAGCCCGTGTGGCTGCGGAGCGCGGATTTGAGCGGGCGGCCGTGAATGCTCTGATCGAGGCGCACACGGACGGCCGTAGCCTCGGCGTCCTCGGCGAGCCAGGAGTGAACGTGGTGACACTCAATTTGGCGCTGGACGACTTGCGTTCGTGAACGTTCCGGCCAACACTCGTTCGGCCCTTATGACCGACCGACGGACTGACGCCGGCCTGTCGACCGTGACGCTGCCTGTCCTGTACGTCGTCCCGGCTGCGAACATCGCACTCGACCGAGCCGGTTCGTCTTGTACCGGTGACAGACTCGCGCCATGACCCGCGGTGCACTGCGCATCTACCTCGGAGCGGCCCCCGGTGTCGGCAAGACTTACGCCATGCTCGGCGAGGGAGTCCGACGAGTCGAGCGTGGAGCCGATGTAGTCGTTGGTGTGGCCGAAACCCACGGCAGGCAACTCACCGCTGATCGACTCGAAGGACTCGAACTGGTACCCCGCAAAAGCGTCGAGCATCGTGACACGGTGCTGTCGGAGATGGACGTCGATGCGATCCTCACGAGGCGTCCTGACGTCGTGCTGGTCGACGAGTTCGCCCACACCAACGCACCGGGAAGCCGGAACGAGAAACGTTGGCAAGACGTCGACGAGATCCTGAACGCTGGAATCGACGTGATCTCGACGCTCAACATTCAACACCTCGCATCACTCAACGACGTGGTCACCCGGATTACTGGGACGGTTCAACGTGAGACCGTGCCGGATGCGATCGTCAGACGTGCAGACCAGATCGAACTCGTCGACATGGCGCCCGAGGCGATTCGGCGACGGATGGCGCACGGCAACATTTATCCACCCGAGCGAATCGACGCAGCACTGTCGAACTTTTTCCGGCCAGGCAATCTCGGCGCGCTGCGAGAACTCGCCCTGTTGTGGGTTGCCGACCGAGTTGAGGAGTCGCTCAGCACGTATGTCGTGGCGCACGGCATCAACGGTGCGTGGGAGACCAGAGAACGTGTCGTCGTCGGTCTGACCGGGGCTCCCGGCGGCGACATGCTGATCAGGAGGGCAGCCAGGATGGCCGGCCGGGTCGGGGGCGAACTGATCGGGGTCCACGTGGTCAGCGATGACGGACTCTCACATCACATCGATGAGGACCTGTTGGCACAACGCGACCTCGTGATGGCGCTGGGCGGAACTGTTCACGACGTCGTTGGTCACGACCCCGCTGCAGCCCTTGTCGGGTTTGCCACGAGCGAGCGCGCCACCCAGTTGGTCATCGGTTCGACCCAACGAAACCGGTGGCACGAACTGTGGCATGGATCGTTTGTTGCCAGGGTCACTCGGTTGGCCAACGGACTCGATATCCACGTGATCGCCCGACCAGAATCACAACGCCGGTCGACAACCCACGGTCGTCAGCCTGTGATCCGGGCAGAGATCGATACTCACCGCACGGTAGTCGCCTGGATCCTGGCTGTCGTCGGACTGCCATCGCTCACCGCCGCGCTCGACGCGATGTCGAACCGTCTCGAACTCTCCACGACCCTCCTGCTCTTCTTGACATTGGTGCTGGCGGTCGCCGCCATCGGAGGCAGGATCGTCGCCGCATTCGCAGCAGTATCTGCGTCGTTGCTCGTCAACTGGTACTTCGTGGAACCGCGGAACACACTCACGATCGCTGACGGCGAAAACGTCGTCGCGATGGTTGTGTTTCTCGCCGTTGCAGTGACCGTCGGCAGCTTTGTCGACCTCGCCGCCCGTCGCTCGATCGAGGCACATCGAGCGCGAGCGGAAGCGGCGATACTCGCACGGTCGGCAGCGAGTCTGGTTGCCGACTTAGACCCGGTGCCGAGTGTGCTCGAGCAGATTCGTCGCACATTCGGCCTCACGTCCGCACGATTGACCTCACTCGACGGTCCTACACC
This sequence comes from Ilumatobacteraceae bacterium, assembly GCA_031422395.1. Lineage (GTDB taxonomy): Bacteria > Actinomycetota > Acidimicrobiia > Acidimicrobiales > Ilumatobacteraceae > Ilumatobacter. The sequence goes on from JANPLQ010000078.1 coordinate 15,685, forward strand.
GTCGACCCTGGCCGAATCAGGCGACACGACGCCCGGCGGCAAGGTCGTACACGTAGATATCCGTCCCAGATCGGATGGTGTGCGACGACGACTCGACGTTGAAGGCGGCGCTTTGACTGCTGACGATCACCGCGTGATCCGAATCCTCGCCGATCAGCTCGCCAACGCAATCGATACACAGTCGCTGGCGCGGGAGGCCGCCGAAGCGACCACTCTTGCCGGAGTCGACGCTGTTCGAACGGCTTTGTTACGGGCAGTTTCTCACGACCTCCGTAGCCCACTGGCGACCATTAAAGCAATGGTCTCGGGACTGCTGGAGGACGACGTGTCATGGACTCCGGACCAACTCAACGAAGCCCTGGAAACGATCGACGAAGAGACTGATCGACTCAACCGGCTCGTCGGCAACTTGCTTGACGCCAGTCGTCTTCAGATTGGTGCGCTGGCGGTGCACCTCACCCCAACCTCGCTGGTCGACACGACGAACGCAGCTGTGCAGAATCTCGGACGCGAAGCCAATCGAGTTGAGATCGACGTGCCAGAGGATCTTCCATTCGCCCATGCCGACAGCGTGCTGCTCGAGCGTGCGCTGGCAAACCTGTTGACCAACGCATGCCGACATTCACCGGCTGCGTCGCCGATCCGCGTTACTGCTGGCAGAGTGGGAGATCGGCTCAACCTGTGTGTCATCGATCGGGGACCGGGGATTCCGGCCAGCGATCGAGGGCGCGTACTCGCCCCATTCCAGCGCCTCGGCGATACCAACACGATCGACGGCGTGGGCCTCGGCCTCTCGATCGTGCAGGGCTTCATCGAGGCGATGTCAGGCCAGTTCACGATGGACGACACACCAGGTGGCGGGCTCACCGTGACGCTCTCGCTGCAAGTAGCCGATAATTGCGAGCGGCGATGACCGGGCCGACAGTCAAGGTTCTCGTGATCGATGACGAACCCCAGATCCGCCGGGCACTCGGACTCAACCTGAAGGCGCGGGGTTACGAAGTGGTGCAAGCCGACAGCGGCGAAACAGGGCTTCGCGCCGCTGCAGAGGAACGGCCCGACCTGGTTCTCCTGGATCTCGGTCTTCCCGGTATCGACGGGATCGGCGTGATCGAGGCACTACGCGCTTGGACCAACGTACCGATTGTCGTGCTGACCGTTCGCGACGAGGAGTCATCAAAGGTCGCTGCACTCGATGCCGGGGCTGACGACTACGTCACCAAGCCTTTCGGCATGGCCGAATTGCTCGCCAGACTCCGCGCTGCGCTTCGTCGCTCGGCCGACGTCGAGGCCGATCAACCGGAAGTGTCAACCGCGTCGTTCCGGCTCGATCTCATCGGACACAGAGCGTTTGTCGGCCCCGGACGAGAGGAGGTTCGCCTCACGCCAACAGAGTGGTCGATCGTGCAATATCTTGTCCGCAATCCGGGCCGGCTGGTTACCCATCGCCAACTCGTCACCGCCGTCTGGGGCCAGAGTTACGACCCCGATCCCAACCTGCTGCGTGTTCACATGGGTCATGTGCGACGCAAACTGGAACCAAACCCGGCAACTCCCGCCTACTTCATTACCGACTCGGGTGTCGGCTACCGCTTCGACTCCGGCGTCGTGCCTCACCAGTTACGTGAATGAGAACGTCACGTCGTCCTGTGCAAGTGGTCTGTGACGCCAAATCGCTTTTGCCCGGCTTCTGCCGAAGGCAGGCTTGCTACCGGAGCGCATATCGGCCAACATGTTGCTGGCCGTAGACGTCCATTCGGGACGTCAGTAGCAACGAACCGAGATGGAGAGAGGACACAGGTGACTTCGTATCGCGCACGCCTGCCACAGCTCGACGGAGGGCTTTACCTCACCGATGCAGGGATCGAAACCGACCTGATCTTCAACAAGGGGATCGAGATCCGTGAGTTTGCGGCGCACACGCTGCTCGCCGACACGGCCGGGCGAGCAGCGCTCGCCGACTACTTTCGCGGGTTCTTGACACTGGCCCGCGATATCGGAGCCGGCTTCGTGCTTGATAGTCAGACATGGAAAGCCCACCTCCACTGGGCCGATTCACTTCAGGCGAGCGAAGCCGACCTCATCCGAGCCAACCAGGACGCGATCGCGTTCGTCGCCGGCATCCGCTCGGAGTTCACCGACAACGCACAGCCAGTGGTTCTGAACGGCCTGATCGGCCCCCGCGGCGATGCGTATGCGCCCGATGTAGCTGTAGCCGTCGACGAAGCCGAGGCGTACCATGCGATCCAGCTCGGATGGCTGGCGGAAACCGATGTCGACATGGTGACGGCGATGACGTTCACGCAGTCGGACGAGGCGATCGGCGCGGTCCGAGCTGCAAGCGCCGTCGGGCTTCCGATTGTCGTCTCGTTCACTGTCGAGACCAATGGGGTGCTACCGACCGGTGAGTCACTTGGTCATGCCATCGAGACCGTCGACGCGGCGACCAACGGAGCCGCCGCCTATTTCATGGTCAACTGCGCTCACCCCGATCATTTCGCTGGTGTCGTCGGTGACGCAGGATGGACTCACCGAATCCACGGACTTCGCTGCAACGCCTCACGAAAGAGCCACGCCGAACTCGACGAAGCTGAAACCCTCGATGATGGCGATGTCCAAGAACTGGCCATGCAGTACGGCGAACTCGCTGCGGCGATGCCGTGGGCCAATGTGTTCGGCGGATGTTGCGGCTCAGATCTACGCCACGTGACGGCGATCGCCCACACCCTCACCAGTTGAGTCACCTGGTTCCGCACGTCCGACCAGGGGGTTCAGCCATGTCAAGGCAGTGCCCGGGCATGGAGGCGAACAGACCTCTAGACGAGCGAGGGTTCCGGCGTGAACGCGGGCATTGCCCCGTCGCCGGCCGACCGCGTGGAGTAGTCCGTCCTCGTCGGTTGGACCGTGGCACGCCGATGATGACGCCAAGCAGCGAGGGCCGCAATCGCCACCAGGCAAGCCGTCCCAACCGAAATTACTCGCCGGCGGACCAGGTGTTGGTGACGACGATGGGGGGTCAGATCGGCTAGGTCGGGCAATGCCTGGTGAGCGCTCTCGATCAGAGAGTGAACATGGCCCGACAGCGCGTGAGCTTGATCCGACAGTGTCTGCCGGTCTGGGAGGTTGGTAATGGGCAACATGATGGCTTCCTTATCTACTGAGTTCGAATGGTCTCGCGGCAACGTCGCAGCGTTGCCCGATGGCGTCCCAATCGAGATGCTCGATTGCGGCGTCGACCCAACTGGCGCGGTCGTTCTTATGTGTCAGGTAGTAGGCGTGTTCCCACACGTCGATCACGGCGAGTAACTGCGAACCCGGAACGACGCCGTTGCTGTGATCGAGAATTGAGCCGACACGCAGCGATCCTGTTTGGGTATCAACCATCAGCGCGCCCCATCCAGAACCCTGGACCTTGACACACGCCGAGGTGAACAGCGCAAGGAATCTGTCTAGCGAACCGAAGTCTGAGGCGATGCGCGCCTCAAACTCTGTAGTCGGTTTGCACACTTGAGGAGTCAAGCTCTCCCAGAACAACGAATGCATGACGTGGCCAGACAGGTTGAACGTCAACGCCGCCCTGACGCCAGCCAGTCGCTCAGCGTCCTGCGGGTCGATCTCGCCAAGTTGTTCGGCGGCGGAATTCGCCTCTTTGACGTACGTGGCGTGATGCTTGCCGTGATGGAGTTCGAGCGTCTCGGCCGGGCACCAGGGCGCAAGAGCATCGACGGCGTACGGCAGCTTTGGGAGCGAATATCGATCAGTCATAACCCGCGAATACCCGCCTCACCCGCGATCGAAACACCGACGCCGCGGCCAAGCGGGGTTGACGCAGAATTCGTCAGGCACAAGACCCGCGTCACCTAGCCAGGTAACGCAGCCGATCTTGCTCAGCGGGCTACAAGGACCGGCACGTTCGACTCGCGGAGTACGGCACCGGAAATCGAAGGCGTCAGCAGTCGTTTGAACCAACCGCGGTCATGTGATCCGATCACGATCACGTCGACATCATGGTCGATCGCGGCGGTCACGATGGCGTAGGCAGCGTCGCCGGTTTCACCGATTGGCATCGCATCGGACAGGCCTGCGTCAGAGGCGACGTTCTCGGCCGTCTGCGCTGCAACATCTATCGGGCTGTGCGCAGCGTCGGGGTCGGATCCACGGGATCCACCGGCCGGAGTCTTGATCGCGAATGGAAGCCCACCCATCACACCGACACCCGGCATCGAAACCGGGTAGACCATTCCGTACTGCAGCGCATCATCACCCCATGTCATCGGGCCGGAATCAGCGACGTTGAGGACGATGTAGTCGGCCGTATCCCCGAACAGTTGGTGTGCCGTTCTGGCTGCGGCAACTGAAGTTTCCGAGTCGTCAACAGCGATCAGTACTTTTGTCATGCCGACGTATTCCCAACCCCGCGGAAAGTGAAACGTCATTCCAGGGCCGAGTCAGAGGGGTGACCGTTCGACAGCACAAGAGGGCGGATGAGCACCGATTGTCGGGTTCATCCGCCCTCTGGCTGGGGGCACTGTGGGGCAGTGTGGCTGTCGTGTATCCAGTCGATCGGGAACTTAAACCCGCGACGAAACGAATGACAAAAAAAAATGGTCAGGCTCTCGCCCTGAACATGCTGTATCCCCCGGGACCGACAAGTGCGGCGGCAACGAACAGCACGATTGCCAAGATGATCTGACCCTGGAATAGTTGGACGATTCCAACGACAACCAAAATGACTGCAACAATCCACAAGATGGTGGCGTTCATGATTTCTCCTATATCCGTATCCGTGTCCGCGTCTGCGGCTCGAGTTGGTCAATACCCCGTTGCAGCGCAGTCAAACCGTCTGATCCGCCCGTCACATTGACGCCTCGTCGTCATCGAGATCATTTGCGACCAGTCGATCATCGTCGGCTTGGCCGCCTGGCAGATTGCGCGGCGTATCGATGAACTCCGCCACAGCACAATCCTCCGTCTCGTCGTCTGGGTTGTTTGTCATGAACACCGTGTGCCCGTCGTGCTGACGTGTAAACGCGGCGGCCAACTCCGACCGTGGGTCAGGGTTTCGACCGGTCGGTCGAGGGGTACACGCTTGACATGTCCAGACGATTTCATCCCAGCATCCTTCGCCGAATCCGATGGCAGCTGTGGTCATTGCTGGCCTGGAGCCAGCGATACACCGTCGCCTTGTGGTGGCGTTCACTGAAGGGCGAACTCCGTCGCGGTCAGCCCGTTGACTTCCGCCGTGTCCGCACGCTGCTCAAGACGCTCGTCAAGGTGTCGGCTGAGCCTCGGCTGTCAAATGCGCCGCAACTCCGAACGTTGGCACTCGTGGCCGACACGGTTGTCGCTGAATCGGATCAACACTGGCATGAACGTGATCTGCTCGGGCATCTGTTGCGCGGAGTTGACCACGTCAACGAGGTCCAGTTCGTCGATAGCGCGATCCGTAGCGAAACTGTCTGAAGTTCGGATCTTGCGTATCGCGGGCTCAGCTCGTGATATCGCTTCAGTCATGCCGGCGTCGACCAGCGCATGGCGGCGAACAAGCGTTTACGGACGCAAATCCCCGTTGGCTACGCTGTCATAGTGCGACTGTCAACCGAACAACCCGCCAGGGAGGCATTCGAGCCCCTCGGTCGGTTGGCCCGTCGGCTACTGGCCGTTCCTACCAGCTTGGTCACCGTAAACGACGTCGCAGGTGTGCCGATCACATGCTTCCTCGACGATGATGTCCTCGGGGATCCTGAGCAGTGGGAGTCACTCAGCGTCTCGCTCGCCAAGTTGGCGCTGACGAGCAACGATGTGCTTGTGATTCCTGACGCCCACGGTTGGAGTTGCCTGGCCGAATCACTCATCGATGCGGTTGGGGACGTCGTCGGGGTGTTCGGCGTGATCGACCGAGACACGCGAGTGTGGACCGATGCAGACCGAACGACCCTGTCCGATCTGAGCAAGTTCGCAATCGCAGAAATCGAGCGACGAGACGTCGTGCGGTTGAGGGCCGCCGACGATCATTCAACGGAACAACTCTTCCAGCTCGCCAAGGCATTGACCGCGGCAGCCGGAATCGACGATGTCATGCAACGAACCGGGAGAATCGCCGGCGATCTCGTGGGTGCGGCGTACGCAAACGTTGCGATCGTCGATCTCGAAGCGGGCGAGCTTCGATTGCATCATGACTCGTCGCTCCCGAACGATCTGAACAAACGCTGGCCACGCCTCCGGTTGGACACCTCAAGTCCGTTGGGGCGAGCAGTGCTGACGGGGATTCCGATACATGCCGGTAGCTCAGCCGAGATAGCACGACAGTTTCCCGGCGGGGCGCAGGATGCCGCCGATGCCGGACTTCAGGCGGTTGCGGCATACCCAACGCGACGAGGACATGCGGCGCTTGGCTTTGGCTGGTCGCACCCGGTGATCTTTACGGATCCGTTGCTCCGCCGCCTGGCAACCGTCGCCGAGTTGGTCGGCCTCGGCCTCGAACGCGCCGAGTCCACTGATCGTGACCACCAAGTCGCCGACCGATTGCAACGCAGCTTGCTTCCACGCGAGCTGGCACTGATTCCGGGCGTACAAACTGCCACCCTGTACGAGGCAGGTGCGGCGAACCTCCAGGTCGGAGGCGATTGGTACGACATCGTTGCGGCCGGACCGGATCGGTTCGTGGTCGGGATCGGTGACGTGGTCGGCAGGGGCCTGCAGGCGGCGGTGACGATGGGCGAGTTACGTCACGCCTTTATGGCACTCGTGTCGCGAATCGGCTCGCTGGGCGAGATCGTCGAGAACCTCGACCACTTCGCGCAGGACGTCGAAGGTGCCAGGCTGAGCACCATGGTCGCCGCCTCGTACGAGCCTTCCAGCGGCAAGTTGGAACTGATTTCGGCGGGCCATATGCCACCAATGGTGCGTCGAGCGAATGGTTCCGTGATCCAACTCCCTGACGGCGGCCCACCGCTCGGGCTCGGCACAAACATCGAGCGATCGACAATGCAAACATCGTTGGGTGTAGGCGATTCGCTCTGGTTGTATACCGACGGTCTCGTTGAACGGCGCGGTGAATCAATCGACGTCGGGCTGAAAAGATTGCGCGAGGCGATCGACCGCTCAACGGAAACCGACGGTACCGCCGCCCTGCGCGAGGTCTACGAGTCCCTCGGTCGGCCTGAATTCGATGACGTTGCTGTGATCGTGCTCACGCGTTGATACCAGTCGAAACCAGCGGATTCGTCATCATGCATGCGGGTCCCGGGCCCCGACCGCGGGTGGTGGACGATAGCGTCGTCATCGTGACCGACCAAGCGCCGCCTTTGCTGAAGATCGAGGTCATCGAAGGTGGGTTGCGTCTCACAGGTGAGATCGATGCGAGTACGATCGATTCGCTGTCAAGGTACCTGAGTCCGCTGCCCGGTGCCGCCGGCGACATTGCGATTGATCTGAGCAACGTCGGCTTCATCGATTCGAGCGGTCTCCGCTCACTGATCGACGCACATCAGCGTGCCGCCGGCCTCGATCGACGCGTGATCATGACAGAACCCTCGTCAGTCGTCCGCCGACTTTTCGAGATTTCCGGACTGTCTGACTATCTCCATCTTGCGTGAGCGTTTCGTAGGGGTCTAGCGGATTAGGTGTGATTCTCGTGCGGAAGTCGCACCGTAACAACTGGTCGCCTCGCCTATCGGTTCGGCTCCTTAACCGCTGGTGGCAGAGGTCTCGACCGCGTGCTTCACCAACTGAATGGCTGACTCGCCGACGGTATAGGAGTCGACGACTGCCGTCAAGATTGTGATCGCCAGTTGATCCGGCTGAACATTCACCCGATCGCCCGACTCGAGCGAGAGGTCAACCGACACGGAGGTCGTTCCCATCGAAAAGCTGGCGAGTGCGCGGTCGCCACGGTGGCCGGCAACCAACAACGAGAAAACCTCGGAAACCGCCAACTTGAAATCATCGATCTCGTCGATCGAGAACCCCGCGTCGACTCCGAGCGATGCGATTACCACTCGCAGCATCGACGCAAACCGCGCAACCAAGGGCACGACGACATCGACACGATCATCGTTCGACTCCGAGTCGCTCACCACGGCAACATTACCGCCATGTTGATCGATGTTGATGATCATGAACGCGGTGTGCCCGTTTCAGTCGGCCCTGAAACATCAATGCTCAATCCACCATCATCAAATGGTCGGTCAACCCACTGATCTCAACAACGCGCCGGAACGCCGGTTGCGGGTGGGTGATCACAAGTCTCTTGTTCGACTCGGTTGCTTGCACAGCGGCGTCAACCAGTACACGCAGTCCGCTCGAATCCATGAACGTCACTCCGGCGACATTCACGACGACGACATCAACCTGCGGCAGTTGTGACAACTTTAACGCCAACGCCGGTGCCGAGTAGGCGTCGATCTCACCCTCGATAGTCCATCCGTCGGCGTTGACGTCGATGGCGAGACTTGCACCGTGATCAGACATGTCGGCAATCTAGTCGTCACTCGTTGTCACCTACACCTTTGATCGCCAGCGACGGCGCCAACCGACGTCTCAGGCGTCTTCGGACTCGAGGGCTGATGCCCCGTGGCGCATCAGTTCCATCGAACGACGCAGCAACCTCGACACATGCATCTGCGAGATCCCAACCAGATCAGCAATTTCCGCCTGCGAACGGTCTTCGAAGAAACGTAGTCGGACGATCTCACGTTCCCGTTCCGGAAGGCGAACGAGCAACTGTTCGACCATATGACGGTCGACTGCGTTCGAAAACCCTGACTCCTCAGTCGCCATCGATGACAATCTGTCAGTCGACGCGAAGCCTGCTTCGGTGGCGTTGTCCAACGAGCCGACTTCGTAAGCTGCAGAGGCGGCCAAACCGCGTAGGACGTCATCACGATCGAGCTTCAAATGTTCGCTGATCTCATCAAGCGTTGGCGTACGACCATTCTGCTGGGTGAGCGCGTCAACGGCCCTGCGCACCAATAGGTGCAGTTCCTTTCCAGAGCGGGGGACCCGCACCACCCAGGTGTGATCGCGGAGGTAACGCTTCAGCTCGCCCTCGATCGTGGTCCCCGCAAACGAAGCGAATGCAACGCCATACGCTGGATCGAAGCGATCAACAGCCTTGACGAGCCCAATCATTGCCGCTTGGCGTATGTCGTCGTTGGTTCCCGACCGCCCGTACCGCTTGGCGATATGCGCCGCGAGTCCCATAAATCGCTCGACAAGGTCGTTCCGTTGGGCTCGATCGCGCGACACCGCATACGCTCTGAACAGTGCAAGTTCTTGCTCCGGTTCCTCGGGTTCCACGGGCATCACATCATCTCCCGCAGATCGTGCAGCCACGCCTTCCGGCGACGGACAATCGGGTTCAACACGACTGGACGACTCGGAAGCGAGCCGTAACAACGACGGCGACGGTGCCAGCCTCGATCGTCAGCTCGTCCGAAAGCGAGTCGACAATCGACAACCCGCGACCTCGCAAGGCACTCGGATCGACCACACGCCGATTGGTCCGGTCAGGAGGAATCGAACCACCCGTTTGATTCGTAATTGACAACGTCACGAAATCGTTGTCAACGCTCACCAGGCAAAGCTGGTACGGACTCCCGGGCGACGCCTGAATCGCGTTGGATGCCAACTCGCTGACAATCAGCGAGGCTCGCTCAAGCGTGTCGTTGTCGGCTTGATGTCGAGTCAACCAATCGGTGACGTCGCGTCTCGCAGAACGTAACGTGACTGCGTCGCCGGCGTAGTCGCGATTGAGCGCTGCGGACTCGGGCGACGTCGTATTCATAGTGCATTCATCACGTGTGACATCAAGGGATCGATCGACGTCGGGTCCAAGGAGTTCCGAATATCGACGATGTTACTCAGGGCGTTGGCCGGCAGTGTCACCTAGATGCGCCTCGGATCTCCTTCGGGTCGACTCGATCGTCGATTCGGAGCATGAGTACCCACCCTCGTTCGCAGATAAACCCAAAAATCACACGTCAAACCAAGGAATCACACCCAGGAATCACACCCCAAAAGTCAGACGTGGTCAACGAGCGCCGCGGAAAGCTGGTCCGAAGCACCCGCTCGCAGCGTCGTGTGCACGAGCTCGGCACCGGCGAACCGGCGTGCCTCGCTGACAAGCTGATCGAGATCAACATCGATCGCCAATGCCACGACGGTCACGGTGTTGGCCCGAACGACGTTCTTGAACCAATCGACCCACTCGTCCGGGATCCCCGTATCGATCACTTTTGCGCTCAGCACTCCGACACCGGCACCGACCCCCAACCCGGCCAGCCACCCGACGGGACCTCCGATCAACAGGCCGAGTAGCCCGGTCCAGAGTGCTCCCGTCATGGCTGCGCCAGCCGGTTGAAGATCGGTCGTCTCTCGAATCCGCACCACATCGTGTTCGTCTTTCACTACGACGACTGCGTCTCGCAACGAAAGGTGCCCCCGGCTGGCCAGTCCCTTGAGGGCAACCAGGAACTCCTGGGCCCGAAAGCCGTCATCGAAGGAAATCCCGAAGAGTGCCTCAGGTCGGGCATCGAGTCGTGTTTCAATCATGCGGACTTGATTCCCCGATATCGCCACGTGCAAACCTCACGGGTTCCGAACCGAGTCGATCGGACGCCGGTTTGAATCGATTGCACTCCGGGTATCAGTCGTCATGCTGTACACCGTCCTCATCATCCTTGCCATCATCGCTCTCGGAATGTTCATTCTCGGCAGGCGGTAACCAAGGCCAGCCGTGGCACAACTCACCTCCTCCACGCTTCCCGCTGACGGCGGAATCGCCAACTCCCGACGTGAGCGACGTTGGCGGCGAGGAGGCGCCGGCGGATTGGCCGTCGTCCTGGCGATCGGTTTGACCGGTCGGCTCGGCGTGCACACATCCACCAAACACGTTTCGGCCGATGGCCCGATCTCCGCCACCCTGGTCTACCCCGATGTAACTCGGCCTGGTCTTGCTGTCGCCTGGCGTCTTGAACTTACCGGGCTGAACGGCAACGCCGAACGGCTCGATGTCACGCTGGCGGCCGAGTATCTCGACTCGTTCGATCACAATCTCGTCACGCCTCAACCCGAGCAAGTGTCGAGAACCGCCGACGTGGTCACGTTTCAGTTCGACCCCGGTGACGCACAGTCGTTTGTGATGTCACTGGATATGCGACTCGAACCAGGGGTGCAATGGCGACGGAAGTCGGAGACCATCGTGACCCTCGACAGTGAACGCGTGGCAACGTTCGAGTACACGACCTGGGTTGCGCCCTGATGGAACTCGTCGTTCGAGCGGCCGTCATGTTCGTCGTGTTGTTCGTATTGGTGCGCGTCACCGGTAAGCGCGAGTTAGCCGAAATGTCAGCCTTCGAGATGGTGTTGCTGATTGTGCTCGGCGATGTCGTGCAACAAGCGATCACGCAGGAGGACGCCTCGATTACCGGGGCTGTGCTGACCGCTGGAACCCTCGTGTTTCTCGTCGTCGTCACCGGCACGATCGCCCACCGCTTCCCGAAATTTGGAGCTGTCGTCGATGGAACACCAGTGGTTCTGATCCGGGACGGACAGTTCGTCGAAAGCGCGCTTGAACTCGAACGGCTTTCGGTCGGCGACCTGTTGGTCGAACTCCGGGAACGGGGCATCGCCGACGTTCGTCAAGTCGACCTCGGCATTCTCGAACCGGACGGCAGGTTCTCGTTTCTGGTGGAGACCGGTGGCGGGGATCGTCCCGACGGTCCTCGGCTCTAGCCCTCACGCGGCCGTTTGGTCGACACTCGATCTGGGGATGCCCAAGGCATGTCAAACATCGAAGCGGAAAATGAGCCCCCCTCGCAGAGTGCGTCCGAAGATCCATCTGACCACACCACGCTGGTCGAGATCATCGACGGATACCGAAAAAGCGGATTCGATTCCGACTTTTCGGCACTCCCGGGCGCAACGATTCGCTGCGACTCGTGCGGAACTGAGATCGCCGCAAGCGAGTTCGTGATCCAAAGCCTCCGACGCATGGAGGGTGCATCTGATCCCGACGACATGCTGGCGGTGATTGCCACGTGCTGTCCGATCTGCAACGCCGACGGAACCCTTATCCTCGGCTACGGACCGATGGCTTCAGGCGACGATGTCGATGTCGCTACCGCAATGGCGGACGGTCGCCAGGACGGCCCGCTCGCGGCTCACTCGAGCCCCGCCGATGACCAGCCGAGTACTGGCTCGTCGGTACAAGGCCAGATGGTGGACGACGAGATCATGGACCGTGCCGACTTGACCAACGGCGAGGGACATCAGACACTCTGACGGTCAAACTGCGCCCGTGTGCTTGGCCGACTTGACTTCGGCTCGATGTTTGTAGATCGAGCGTGTTGGGAATACAGGACAAACACACAGGACACACGTCCTGCGTGGTTCGAAGAAAGGAATCATGACCATGAAAATCGTCACCAACGAATCAGACGGGCTTGTCGCCCAGCCTGGTGAAGCAGTTCCGCGGCAGGCGGTTCTTGAGGCACCGGTTGTTGCCAACCCGGTCGTCCAACCACCGCAGTACGTTCAGGTCGCCGGCACTGCCGACAACGTCCACGTCGGCAGTGATGCCGCCGAGCGCGTATTGGTGTCCAGCCAACGTCAGCGATTCAGTATGGCGGGAATTGTGAGCGCCTTCGCCGGTGCTGCGATCCTGATCGTCGGACTGGTCGCGCTGGCACGCGGCGACTTCGACAGCACGGTCAACGAACCCGTGTTCGAGGTCGCCGGCTTCAACCACACTCAACTCCTGAGCATGATCGAAATCGGTCTCGGAGCGCTCCTCGTGATTGCCGGGATGGCCAACTCGATGGCTGGAATGCGAGTCCTTGGAGGTGCCGCGGTGATCGGATCGATCGTCGCTCTCGTCGAACCAAATGCACTCGGTGGCGAACTCCAAATTGAAAGCGAACATGCGTGGCTGATCCTGCTGCTTGGTGCTGCGACGTTGATCGCCGCAGCCGCTCTCCCGACAATCGAACGACAGTCGCGTCGGGTCTCGACACATCAACAGGCCGACCGAAACGACTACGTCGCCTAGTCCTCGTCGCCTAGTCCTCGACGTCGGGAGTGACCGCTCCCGGTTGCTCCCGACGTCGTGCCATGTTCACGGACTGTATTCAGCGTTCATCACAGGTGGCTTTGAGATTGGTGAGCACCGTGTCGGCGATCTCTTGAATCGCCTGGACCTGAGACTCCTCGAGCAGATCGATGAAGAACTTGCGAACAGTCGCTACATGACCGGGCGCGGCGGCTTCGATTGCTCGGCGGCCCTCGTCGGTGATCACCACGAACGCTCCACGCTTGTCGGTTGGACAGCTAGCGCGAATCACGAGACCCCGCTCGATCATTCGGCTGACATGGTGTGACACCCGACTCTTCTCCCACCCGAGTTGGCGACTGAACTCCACAACCCGCATCCGCCCATCAGGGTCGTCGGTAAGCCCGGCCAGCACCGTGTAGTCCTGGTATGAGAGGCCGCTGCCACTCAGCGCTTGACCGAGCCGAGCGGTGAGCTGCAACTGCATCAGCGAAAGCGCCCTCCATGCCTCCCGCTCCGCTTCACTGAGCCAGCGTGGCTCACCCGAGGGCTCGTTCACATTGTTCATCGTATTCTTGATCCTAGTTGGGAATAGTTGATCTGTCACCTATGTTGTAGAGGTAGTTGACATCTCAACTATCACCACCCCGATACATCCACGAGGAGCACATCATGAGCACCACCCATGCCGCCACACACGCCGCAACATCGTCAGACACCGCCACCGGCACGTACACCATCGACCCGACACACAGCCGAGTCGGATTCGTCGCCCGCCACGCCATGATCACCAAGGTCCGAGGCTCGTTCAACGAGTTCGCAGGCACCGGCTACTTCAACGCTGAGAACCCAGCGGAATCGAGCTTGGCCCTCACGATCGAGGTCGCCAGCGTCGACACTCGAAATGCCGACCGTGATGCACACCTCCGCAACAACGACTTCTTCGATGCCCCGACCTTCCCGCAAATCACGTTCGTCTCGACTTCGGTCGAGTCAATCGACGCCGACAACGTCAAGGTGACCGGCGATCTGACGATCAAGGGCGTCACGCTGCCCGTAACGGTCGACTTCGAAGTCGTCGGCACAGCCACCGACCCGTTCGGCAACAACCGGCTCGGGCTCGAAGGCACCGCCGTGATCAACCGCAAGGATTGGGGCATCAGCTTCAACGCCGCGCTCGATGCCGGCGGTGTGATGGTCTCAGAGAAGATCACACTCGAGTTCGAAGTATCAGCGATCAAGAGCATCGAAGCCGCCTGACCTGATCGACGCTGACCTGATCGGTGACCAGATCGAAGGGACCTGATCGAACATGAAAGGATTGTCAGCAATGACTTCCAACAACATGCCAGCAGCGTTCATCGGGCACGGCAGCCCGATGAACGCGTTGGAACACAACCGGCATACGGAGGCCTGGCACGCGTTCGCACAGTCAGCTCCCAAGCCGCGCGCGATCGTCGCGATATCAGCCCATTGGTACATCAACGCGACTGCCGTCACAGCAATGCAGAAGCCGCGAACGATCCATGACTTCTACGGCTTTCCGGATGAATTGTTTGCGTTCGAGTACGCCGCTGCCGGAGCTCCGGACCTCGCCGATGAAATCGCCGAAGTGGTCAAGCCGACTTGGGTCGGAATGGACAACGACAGTTGGGGCCTTGACCACGGAACCTGGTCAGTGCTTGCCCACATGTATCCGGAAGCCGATGTGCCCGTGATTCAACTCTCGATCAACGGCAACGAATCGTTCGACTATCACGTCGCCCTCGGTGCAGCATTGGCACCGCTGCGCGACGAGGGGATCCTGTTCATTGGCAGTGGCAATGTGGTCCACAACCTGCGTCGGATCGACTGGTCGAAGCCAGAGGGCGGGTTCGACTGGGCGCAACGATTTGACGAAGCCGCCCGCGAATTGATGACGAATTCGCCAGGCGAGATCGCCAAGCTTGAGCAGCATCCGGACTACCAGATGGCCTCGCCGACGCCGGATCACTTTTTGCCGTTGTTGTACATCGCAGGTCTTGCCGCGGCTGCCGGCGCGACCACCAACATGTTCGTCGGGGGTTGCGCAATGGGTTCGCTGTCAATGGCCAGCTACGCCCTCGCAGCCTGATGCGAAAAGCCTGTTGTCATGTCGGCACCGGTCATCATGGAACAGGAATGACGACTTGACCGGGAGCGGGCGACACCGGCAATCAGCCAAGTTGGGCTGGCGTGCGACCGTGGTTGTTGCGATCACCGCCAGCGCAGCACTCGCCCCAGGTGAGGGTGCCGCCGGAACCCCGGGTGCCGCAGGACCGCCATCACGGTTCGTGCCGGTTGGCCCGCTGCGACTAGCCGATACCCGTCAAACACCGTGCGGGTGCACCGACACCGGCGACCTCGTGGTCCCGGTTGTCGACCGTGACGGTGTACCCGACGGCGCCGTCGCGGTTGTCATCACACTGACGGCGACGCAGACCGAGTCACCTGGCTTCCTCACGGCGTTCCCGACAGGAACGGTTCAACCGTCGACGTCGAACGTCAACACTCGCCCGGATGCAACCGTTGCCAACTCGGCGATCGTGCCGATCGGCGACGACGGTTCGATCAGTGTGTTTCGGAGTACTCCAACCGAGGTCGTCGTCGACATCACCGGTGTGTTCGTCGCCGCCAACTCTTCCAACTCCTCCAACTCCTCGCGAGCGGGGCGATTCACCCCGACGAGCCCACGTCGGCTGCTCGACACCAGACTGGCCGGGCCGGTCGGCGCTCTGGAACCCGGCGCAACGGTGACCGTGCCCTTGCCGACCGACATGCCAATCGACGCGCTGGCGATGGCGATCAATCTCACCAGCGTCAACGATGTGTCGCCTGGGTTCCTCGTCGCCTATCCGACAGGTACCGAGCGGCCGCTGGCATCGAACCTGAACACGAACGGAACCGGCAAGGCGATTGCCGTCTCCGTGATTGTGCCGGTCAGTGCCGACGGTTTCACGATCTATTCGCTGGCAGGCGGAGACGTGATCGTCGACATGGTCGGATGGTTCACGGGGCCGAGCGCCAGCGACTCGACCGATGGCATGTTTCGATCGTTAGCCGCGACCCGGCTGCTCGACACGCGGGACATGCGTCCGCGATTGTGGCCTGGAGGAACGATCGAGGTCGCCAACCCGGTCGCCGGCGCCAGCGCGCTCGTCACCAACGTCACCGCCACCCGGTCCGACCGCGCTGGATTCGTCACGGCGTATCCAGCAGGCACGCTTCGATCGGAGACATCGTCGCTGAATCCGGCTTCCCATAATCACACCCTCGCCAACCTGACGATCACACAGGTCGCAGATCGGGGTTTGGCGTTCTACGGACTTGCCGGAACTGATCTCGTCGTCGACCTCACGGGATACTTCACCGGGACACCGGTTGCATCGACGCTCCCGGTGCCGAACAATACACCGCACCCCGCACGCGTCCTCCTCGTTGGCGATTCGACATTGGCCGTGCTCTCCGTATACCCGTACACCCGCGCCGCGTTGCAGGGTTTCGACCCGATCGTCGACGCCGCTCCCTGCCGTCGGCTATTAAGGCCGTCATGTCTCAGTAACACCACAGGACTGATCCCGAACACGGCCGT
Source organism: Ilumatobacteraceae bacterium (assembly GCA_031422395.1). Taxonomy (GTDB): domain Bacteria; phylum Actinomycetota; class Acidimicrobiia; order Acidimicrobiales; family Ilumatobacteraceae; genus Ilumatobacter. Next base: position 32,346 of record JANPLQ010000078.1, read on the forward strand.
CGAGGGAATCACGGACACGGCAGGATCGATTGACATGCTGGTCGTCAAGACCGGATACAACGACTGGTTCAGCGACTTTCCGAAGGAATTCGATGCCGTTGTCAACGCAGCGCGAGCGAAGGGTGCGCACACGATCATCTGGTTGAGCTACAACATCGGCAGCCACAGCCGGACTTCATCGCTGGCTTACCACGAGAACAACATCGATCTGTTCCAGCTGGTACAGCTACCGCAGTACTCCGATGTGGTGCTGGCCGATTGGCAGGCCTACAGCGCCGGCGGGAACGGCTGGTTTTCTGTCGACGGCATCCACCTGGGACCGTCAGGTGGATTCGCTGTCGCCGACTACGTCAGCCGCTGGGTGGCCTTTGTCGAACACAAATCGTGCCCGCAACCGTGGACGGTCGGCGGCGTGGTTCCTGACCCGTGCCCCAACCCTGATGCGATCGGCCCAGTGCAGGACATCCGGTCGCTTTACGAGTCTTAGCGGATAGGTCAGGATTCTCCGTGCCAGGTTTCATTTCGCCGGACCAACGTCTGAACGGAGTTCGTCGATCCAGTCATCGGCGGCCCGCCAACGTTCATCCGCGTGCGCACGGGCATCGTGAGCCAACTCGTCGACGCGTGGCCACGACCCGAAGAATTTTACGGAACCCTGCTTGGCGTGCAACGCTCGCATCGCGTCTGCAAGGAGGTCATCGGCCACGTGTCCTTCGGCGAAGATGATGAAGCAGTAGTCACCGAGACCACCATGTTTCGTCGGTCGCGAAATCAGGTTCGACAAGTTGAGCCGTCGGGCAGCGAACTCCTGCAGAATCGAAATCAGGCTGCCCGGCTCGTCGGCGCGCTGGTAGATCACCAGCGCTGTGCGGTCGTGACCGGTCGGAGCGGGCGTCCCGCTGCGAGCCACCACAACGAAGCGAGTTTGATTGCCATCGTGGTCCTCGATGTCATCGGCGAGCACGTCCAAGCCGTATAGCTCGGCGGCGACACGCGGGCAGATCGCTGCCAGATGCGAAGCCGGGTCGTCGCTGACTGCCTGCGCCGCACCGGCTGTCGACGACGCTGTGCGCATCTGAGCGTGAGGAACGGTCTCACGAACGAATCGATGGCATTGGGCGGTCGCGATCGGGATCGAAAGAATCTCTCGGACCTCATCGAGCACCGTGCCAGGGCGAGCAGCGAGACATAGGTGAATGTCGAGCACGACCTCGCGCGTAATCAACAACTGGTGGTCGAAGGCGAGCGCATCGAGCGTGAAATTGACCATGCCTTCGATCGAGTTTTCGATCGGCACGAAACCGAGGTCCAACTCGCCACTCGTCACCGCATCGAGTACGTCAGGGACCGTTTGGTACGCGACGAGTTCACCGACTGTGAGGTCACGCTGCGTGCGGAGCGCCTGCTCACAAAACGTCCCGAACGGACCAAGAAACCCAACCCGTCGCACAGCTCGATCACGAGGGTCGTCGTCGGGAGAGTTCATGCGAGATCAGACTAGAGGGAGACGAGCTGGGTGAAGGTCCCGGATTCGACAGCAACCCCGGCGGCGAGGGAAGCCGCACGGAGGGAGCAGCCAAAGCGAAGCGGAGGCCAGTCCCGACCACCAAGAACGGGAAGCGCCAGCGACGAGCCGCACGGAGGGAGCAGCCAAAGCGAAGCGGAGGCCAGTCCCGACCACCAAGAACGGGAAGCGCCAGCGACGAGCCGCACGGAGGG
>JANPLQ010000079.1:0-11175 GCA_031422395.1 Ilumatobacteraceae bacterium
GAGTCGCAACGCTGCGACGACGTCGCGGGCGTCCGATCGAGCGGTGTCTGAGGCGGCGGCATCGACTGCGACCGCGGAAGCAGAACTCGCTGCACGCAAGGCGGCGCTCGACCGGTTGCGCGGCGGTGCGGCCGTGCAGCGCGGCACGGCCGCAGAAGTTGCCGCGGCCCGCTCCGATCTGACTGCTGCACAGGCCAACCTTGCCGCCGTGCGTCAAACCGGACTCGTAGCCGTCGCTGATGCTCAGACAGCGTTGAATCGGGCACCCGACCAGCTCGATGCGGCCGTCAGGTTGGCTCTATCTGCCGATGCGGCGGCCGCCGCCGACGTCGCCGCCAAGCAAGCCGCACGCGACGCAGTCGTCGCCGATCCGCTTTCAACCGCAGCACAGCTGGCCCTCGCCAATGCCGATTTGGCGTCCGCTGAGGCAGCAGCGGCAAACGTCCGCGTCGCCGGGGCCCAGTCGGTGGCTGAGGCGCAGGCTCGTCTTGACGGAGCACAAGGTGCGCTCGACACTGCCCGCGCTCAGGCCTCGGCAGCCGACAATGTTGCCAGCGCCGATCTGGCCGCCAGGCAGGCCGCACTGGACTCGCTGCTTGCTACGGTGTTGCCGACGGCTGGAGAGATTGACGCCGCCGCGTCCGAGGTTGCGATCATGACTGCACAGCTCAATTCGGTGCGGCTTGCCGGCGAGCGCTCCAAGGACGAGGCAGCTGCAGCCGAGGCGGACGCTGCGTCTGACGTGTCGGTCACCGCGGGCGCTGTGCAAGCAGCCGAAACAGCACTGGCGAACGCCGAGTTGGCCGACCAGTCGCGTATCACGATTGCCGAGTTGGCGGCGCGGGAGGCCGACCTTGTACGACGCCAAGCCGGTGTGCAGGTTCCGGCCGACGAGGTTGTGTTCGTCGCCACCGCACCCGTGCGAGTTTCGGAATTGCTCGTAGGGACCGGCGATCCGGCAACGGGTGGGATCGTCACCGTGACCGATGCCCTCGTTCACGTCGATGCCGGGTTGGCCGTTGCCGACGCCGGTTTGGTGAAACCTGGCATGACGGTCAGTATCGACGAGCCGGACCTTGGTATCGCGACGGTCGGAACAGTCAACATGGTCGCCGCAGCGCCTGGAACCAACGGTGTCGACGGCTTCCACGTGTACGTCGAGATTTCCGTCGCTTCGCCGCCGACGAACATTGTCGGCGCATCCGTGCGGCTGACGATTCCGGTTCAGTCGAGCGGTGAGGCGGTGCTCGCAGTCCCTGTCAGTGCATTGACGCTGGCCACTGACGGATCGTCACGTGTACAGCGCGACTCCGGCGGCTCCACTGAGTTCATCACTGTCGAACCGGGCCTGTCGGCCGACGGATACGTCGAGATCCGGGCGATCGACGGCACCCTGACAGCAGGCGATCTGGTCGTCGTCGGAGCCGCCAGTGGATGAGCCCACGATTGATGAAGTTGCTGGAGTTGCTGAGGTTGAGGGGGTGGTCGCGCCGGTGATCGATCTGCGCGACGTGGGTAAACGCTTCGAGTCTGAACCACCGGTCGACGCCTTGGTTGATGTCAACCTCACGGTTCAACAGGGGGAGTGGGTGGCGGTCGTCGGTCCATCGGGATCTGGCAAGTCGACTTTGCTCAACATCATCGGCTGCCTTGACGTTCACACCTCCGGGTCGTACCGCTTCGATGGGATCGAGGTGTCAGACCTCACCGACAAGCAACGGGCGGGCCTGCGCTCCAGGGGGATCGGCTTCGTGTTTCAGTCGTTCCACCTCCTTGGTCAACGTTCGGTGATCGACAATGTGATGCTCGCTGATGTGTATCGAAAGGCACCGAGAGAGGATCGACGGGCCCGAGCCGACACGGCGCTCGAGCAGGTTGGCCTCTCGCATCGATCGCAGTTCTTGCCAACACGGCTATCTGGCGGCGAGCGTCAGCGTGTCGCAATCGCCCGTGCGTTGATGGGTTCACCGCGACTGTTGCTGTGTGACGAGCCGACCGGAAACCTCGACTCGACGACGACTGCCTCGGTGCTCGACCTGATGGCGGCGTTGAACCTGGATGGGATCACGATCGTGATGATCACACACGAGGCCGACGTCGCCAACCGGGCTGGTCGCCACGTTCGGATCACCGATGGCGTGTTGACGGAAGTGGCGTAATGGCTCGGAAGCTCGAGAACCCGACGCCACTCGTGGCACCATCCGGGATGACGGCACGTGACCTGGCGAACGAATCTGTTGCCGGACTGTTTGCCAGACCGGGACGCACGGCTCTCACGGTGCTTGGCACAGTCGTCGGATTGGCGGCTCTGGTGGCGACGCTCGGGTTGTCACGCACCGCAGGGAATCGGATTGTCGGCCGGTTCGACGAACTCGCCGCGACCGAGATCGTGATCAGCCCGAAACCGTCGGCGTCGAGCACATCGACAGCTATCTCGACCGCCACGAGCGCTCTGCCATGGGATGCGCCGACGCGGCTGCTGCGACTCAACGGCGTGGCGGCCGTTGGCAACTTGAGCACGCTCAACGTGGGATCACGTCTGGTGGCATCGTCCCCGCTCAGTGATCCGCAGAACCAGACAGAGTTCAAGCTCACCGTATCGGCCGCATCGCCGGGTCTGTTCGACGCCGTCCGCGCCGACCTTCGAACCGGAACACTGATCAACGCGATTCATTCCGATCGCAACGAGAAGGTCGCTGTGCTTGGCCCGAACGCGGCCGAGCGGCTCGGCATCACACGCGTCGATCAGCTCCCGGCGATCACGATAGGTGACGACCTGTACCTGGTGATCGGGATTCTGGAGGGCGTCGCCAGGCAACCGGATCTGCTCGGTGCTGTCATCATTCCAGAAGGGACGGCGCGGCAGAACTTCCGGCTGGTCTCCCCAGGGCTCGTGGTCGTCGAAACCAACATCGGGGCAACGTCACTGATCACCAGCCAGGTTGCGTTGGCGTTGCGCCCCGACAATCCGACCAGCCTCAAGGTTGTTGCTCCGCCCGAACCGCAACGCGTGCGCGACGCCGTGAAGAACGACTTGAACCTGTTGTTTCTGATCCTGGGTGGGGTCTCGCTGCTGGTTGGTGCGATCGGGATTGCCAACGTCACGCTCGTCTCGGTGATCGAACGAACCGGCGAAATCGGATTGCGCCGAGCGCTCGGCGCATCACGTCGGCACGTTGGCCAACAATTCCTACTCGAAAGCACCACGATCGGCTTCGTCGGCGGAGTGCTCGGGGCGAGTCTGGGCACGCTCGTGGTCGTGATCGTGTCGGCATATCAATCGTGGACGCCCGTGCTCGATCCGGCGACACCGTTTCTGGCGCCGGTCGTCGGAGCGCTCACTGGCCTCGTTTCAGGCACCTATCCGGCGATCAGGGCTACCCGCTTGACCCCAGTCGACGCGCTCCGGTCTGGAACCTGAGAAGGGGGCCGACGATGAAGCTGCTCGTTATCGAAGATGATGTGAAAATCGCCACTGCGGTGAAGCGCGGACTCGAGGCAGAGGGTTTTACCGTCGAGGTGGTCTTCGACGGTACCGAGGGATTGTGGTTGGCAACCGAAGGCCGTTATGACCTGATCATCTTGGACATCATGCTGCCCGGTCGTAACGGATATCAGATCTGCGCCGACCTTCGTACCGCTGGCAACTGGACGCCAATCTTGATGCTGACCGCCAAGGATGGTGATCTCGACGAGGCCGAGGCGCTTGACACCGGGGCCGATGACTACCTTACGAAGCCGTTCTCGTTTCCCGTGCTGGTTGCGCGGGTTCGATCGGTGCTCCGTCGTGTGGGTGGCCGCGGCGTGCCAACTCCGGCCCAGGCGGGCGACCTCCGGATCGACCCGGCAGCTCGTCGTGTGTGGCGTGGCGAGACTGAAGTGACCGTCACCGCTCGACAGTTCGACGTGCTCGAGTTCTTGATCCGACGGGCCGGTCAGGTGATGTCGAAGCGCGAGATCCTCGACGGCGTATGGCAGTACGACTTCACGGGCGATGCCAACATTGTCGAGGTCTACATCGGTCGCCTGCGTTCGTTGATCGACGAACCGTTCGGTCGTCAAGCGATCGAAACCGTGCGAGGGGCTGGCTATCGGCTTGCGGTCGACGGGGGTTGATTGGCGTGTCGCGAACGATTCGCTTCCGGATCACCGCAATTGCAGTTGCACTCGCGGCTGGCCTACTCGTGGCAGTTTCGTTGCTGATGGTGGGCGTGCTGCGCTTGCAACTCACCGACAATCTCGACGAAGGGCTCTCACAGCGGGCTGCCACGATCGAAGCCGTCGTCGGTGGCGCTGCACCCGAGGAGTTGGTGGTCGACGAGGACTTGCTCGTGCAACTGGTCGACGTCAACGGCGTGATTGTGACGGCGTCGTCGAACTTGTCTGGTGCCGCACCGATTGCGTCGTTCGAACCGGGTATCCGAACGTTACGCACGATCCCCGGTCGGCCCGAGACGTTCCGGGTCCTCACTCGGGTGATCGACATCGAGAGCGGCCCCGCGACATTGCTCGTCGGGATTAACTACGACGACGTCAATGATCCCATGGGAATCGTGTCGAAGTTGTTGGCCGGAATGGTGCCCGCCGTGGTCCTCGTGCTCGGCCTGCTCACCTGGTGGCTGACCGGGCGAACGCTGCGCCCTGTCGAGCAGATCCGTGTCCGAATGGCCGAGATTGGCGAGTCGAACCTCGGAGGTCGAGTACCAGAACCGAACACGGGTGACGAAATCGATCGGCTTGCGCGCACGACCAATCAGACACTCGACCGCCTCGAAGATGCCGTGCGACGGCAACAACGATTCGTTGCCGATGCGTCGCACGAATTGCGCAGTCCGTTGACCCGCATGCGCAGCGAACTGGAAGTTGATTTGGCAAACCCGGAACAGGCCGATGCAGTCGGGACCGAGCGCAGCATCCTGGCCGAGACGATCGGTCTGCAGCACCTCGTCGATGACCTCCTTCAGTTGGCACGGAGCGACGGCGCAGCGTCAGAGATGACCGCCGTTGCCGTCGATCTCGATGACATCGTGCTTCACGAATTGCGCTCGGTGAACGAGCGTGGCCGCGTCCGAATCGACTCCAACGGGGTCTCCGCAGCCCACGTGACCGGTGACGCCGATCAGCTTCGGCGAGCTGTGAAGAACCTGCTCGACAATGCAGAACGCCACGCTGCCGGCACGGTGACTGTCACACTCGCCGAGCAGGATGGGGAGGCACGGCTGACGGTTCGTGACGATGGGGAGGGGATTGCTCGTGATGACCGGATCCACGTGTTCGAACGCTTCACAAGACTTGACGAGGCGCGCAGCCGCGATGCAGGAGGTTCGGGACTCGGGTTGGCAATTACGCGCGACATCATCGAACGCCATGGCGGCTCGATTCGGCTGGCCGACTCGGCAACCACCGAGTTCATTGTCGAACTCCCGACCCGCCCGTGATCGAACGTCAGGATGCGCTGGCGGCGTTGCCTCGAAGCCAGGCCGAGACGGCACCGGCGCGCCCATGGACGTTGAGCTTGCGATAGATCGACGCCGTGTGGTGCATGATCGTCTTCGGGCTGATCGCGAGTCGCGTCGCAATCTGCTTGTTGGTCCAACCGTCGCTCATCAGGCGGACAACCTCGATCTCGCGTTGCGTGAGGTACGGCTGTGGTTCGTCGAAACGAGCTTCGGGCAGCATGGCGGATCGAGAACTGACCGCGGCGCGCCGGCGGGCGTATGCGATTGCGTCGGACCATGCCATCGTGGTGCCGTCCTGCACCGCACGATCAAACTCCGCGTGGCCGAGGTGCTCCGCGGCCCGGCAAATCAGTGCCGCGTAGCCGCTGACGCGAAATGGTGGCGCAGCTCTCGACAGCTGCCGTTCGTAGCGCAGAATCGCCCCGTGGAGGAGCGCCGCCGCCTCGAAATCGCCGTCGGCCGACAATGCTTGGGCAAGTTGTCCGACCGCCATTGCGCTGCATGTCCGAGATGTCGAACCGACAAGATCGAGTACGACGATTGCGGCGCGATGAACTCCCGCGAGATCACCGACGTCGAGCGAACGGTTGGCGATCGCCAGATGCGATCCGATCAGCGCCGTAGAGTCGCCGAGTTCGAACGCCAATGCGGCGACCTGATTCAGCGGCACGAGTGTTGGGTCACTCGTACGCGCCGAAGCGGGAAGGTTATGGAGCGCGAGCGAAGCTCGCAGCTGGAGGAAGCGGTCGTTCAACGCGCACGACGCGATGTAGCCCGCTTGTGCCAATTCCATGGCCAAGTTGGGCTCGTCGAGATGGAGTGTCGCCTCGGCGAGCCAGATTGTGAACCTGGTCCACGCCCAATCATCATGCAAATCAGCGGCGATGTCACGTCCGAGCCGCGCTGCCGACGCCATGAGTGCGTCATCTCGGCTACCGAGCGTTTCACACACGACCGCGATCAGACGAAGGTCACGTCGGCGGTCCGCACCCGGGATCATCGCCAACGCCATTCCGGCAGTTCGGGCGATCCGTTCATCGAGTCGGTCCGGGCACTGATCGCCGAGTACGCCGACCGCCCAACAGATCGACTCGATCTCGTCGGCCTCGAGCACGCAGGGAGCGAGGACCGACACGATCCGCCGCGCCAGTTGCTGGTCGTTTCGATGGAACGCGACCGGCCCCAATGCAACCGCCAACTGGGTGCTACGCACCCGATCCTGACGTTGAACGAACCGTTCGAACGCGACCTGGAGTTCGGGTAGTTCGAGTTCCAGTCGCGCCAGCACCTGTGTACGAAGCGGACCAAACAGTTGTGCCGCAAGCTCGCCCGCCAGGCGGCAGAAGTGGACGGCGTGGCGATCACGTAACGTTTCGAGTTCCGCTAACTCGTCAAGGCGGACACGTACGTATTCACGCACAATCAACGAGCAGTGAAGGCGCACGACGTCGTCGTCGGGAACAGATCGAACAAGTTCGGCGTCGATCAACTCTGAGAGCCCGGCGATCACGTCGGCGCGAGGGACAGGGGTCATTGCGTCGACGGTGTCGATTCGAGGATTCCCGACGACCACGCCAAAGCTGCGTAGTACGGTCCACGCTAGGTTCGAAAGTAGCCGGCACGTCTTGTCGAGTGATCGTCGTCGGGCATCCCCGAGCGTGTCGAGTCCCGCTCCGCATGTCAGCTCACGCAACAGCACGTGTGGAGGCATGAAGCGTATGCGGGAGGCCGCTAACTCAATATCGAGCGGAAGTCCGTTGAGCACTCTGCACACCTCTGCGATGTCGTTGGCGTTCGAGCGGTTGATGACGAATGTCGGATCGGCAGCCTGCGCCCGGCTACAGAACAGCAGCACGGCCGCTGATCTCGACACGTCGCGCGCCGGCGCGCCGACGGCTGGCAACTCCAACCCCTGAACCCGAACCACTTGCTCGCCTGCCAAGCCGAGCGGAACGTGCGAGGTCACGACGATTCGGACTCCATCCGAGCACATCAGGAGCTGCTCGATCGCCCCAGCCAGTCCAGCGACGACATCGTCGATAATCACGCCGTGGGGTTCGTCGTCAAACGCTGCCCCGAGGCGCTCGAGCCAATCAGGATCGCTGGTTGCGATGCCCAGTGTCAACGCCGCAGCTGTGACGAGTGATGCACCGTCGAGCTGTGGTGTACGAATCGTGACCGTCGGTAGGCCCATCGCGTTGACGATCTCGGTCGCCAGCCGAGATCGACCGCTGCCGGATCGACCGATCAGAGTCACCAATCGGCTTGACCTGCTTTCGAGAGCTTGACAGGCGGCCGCCAGCTCGGCGGTTCGTCCGATGAAGGTTGCCCGTGCCAACGCGACTCGTCGTGGGCGCGTGACGACGACTGCTGTGCCCCCGCCAACAGGACCCGTTACCACCAACTGCGGAGCGTAGTCGACTCACTCGTCGGCCCGTGAAGTCGGTCGACGAGCGGCGCCGGTGCAACGCTACTCGTCGGCGCGGGACCCCCGAACGAGGTTGGCGGGAGCCGAGTTGGCTCTCTGGCGTACGCGCGGTGGGCGTTGCACCGGTGCCTGGGCATTATCCGCCGGCGGTGGAGCATTGTTGACCTGCGGGGGCGGGCTCACAGCCTGATTCACGGCGGTCGGTTGCACCGCGTTGGCGTTGGGTGCCGGATTGTTTGCCGGACCGTTCGCCGGACCGCCATTCGGGTCATTCGCACCTTGCGGTGCGGCGGCGTTGGCGTTCGTCGCGGCTGTTACGTTGCGCGGGATCCTGATCCGCTTGCCATACGGAGCGCCGAGCTTCACGGTTCCGGCGGCACGGTCGACCTCGACCAGCGGGTTGGCCTCCAACTTCTCCGAGAATTCCTGTACGCGATCGGCCTTCTTGATGTTGACACCGAACTTCACGAGCCCGCGTGGCAGGCGGGTCTCGTGGGCCTCGACGATCGTGCGTGCGGCGGCTGGGTGACTGGCCACGTACGCCCGATTGTCCGCGTGAGCTGCGATTACCGCCGCACGACGCTGCACCGTGAAGAATTCCAGCCCGCTCGGATCGGTGTTGCCGATCGGATTCGACCCGGCGTAGGCATACGCCGCGGCCATCGCAGGTTTCCGCAACAACGCCGTCGGGTCAAGGCTCAATGCCGGGTCAGGGGCGTAGAAGATCTCACGGTTCTGGTCGTACCAGCGGGCACCCATGTTGGCGATGTCGCGAACTTCGTCGATATAGGCACCGGCGAACTGGTATGGCGTGCGGAATTGCGTGCTCTTCTCGTTGATCCACACGTCGCCGTTCGGGAAGTACTCGTGGTGTTGGAAGACCTGGCCGGTGGCATCGGTGACAAGATTCGTGCTGCCCTGCAAATCCTCGTGCAGGAAATAGCGCTTCGTCTCCTCGTATGGTCCGTCGTCGCGCTGTGTCGCGATTCGGTCGTTGTCGACCCAGACCTGTTTGAACATCTCGTTCTTGTTGCGAGTCGTGACCCAAGGGTTGACGAACGCCGTCTCGCCCGCCGGGCCGCGTTCGATCGTGCGGTTGCCCGAATCGTCGTAGCGATAGTCGGTGCTCGACGGACCATCCGTCACGAGCGTCATGCGGTCGTTGGCATCCCACTGGATCTGCCGGATCCACTTGCCCCTGCTGTCCTTCAACCCGAGCATGTTGCCGTTCAGGTCGTAGAAGTAGGACTCGCCGGCGGCGGCGATCGCCTGGTGGGGCTGGGTGCCGGCAGCCGTCTCATAGGTACGAGTAAAGGCGAACGTGTTCTTCGTATTCACGAGGTCGGTGCTCTTCTTCGAACGATCGACAGGCGGCGGCGTGGTGACCGGGTCGTACGGCTTGCGAACCACGGCGTCGTACTGATCCTTGGTCTTGACGTTGCCATTCGCGTCGTAAGTCAAGCTCAACTCATAGCGCACGTGCCGATTGTCGGACAGGTCGTAGATGCCTGTGCCGCCGATGATCCGCTCCAGGGCGTCGTACCGATAGCGGTGCACCGACGACCCGCCCATCAGGCTTGGCAGTGCGGGCGGAAGGTTGTTGCGATACTCGGTCGGGTTGCCCACCGAGTCGTACGTGTAGTTGAGGTCCTGGATCTCGCCGTAGCCAGGGTTGGTCAGTTCCCGGTTCGGGGAGGACGACTGCTGGCGATTGAGCCACAGCGTCTGAGCGTCGAAGGTCAATTCGGTGTTGACGCCGTTGCCGACCTCTTGCCAGCGCACCCGCAGCATTTCGTCGTACTGACGATCCCGCAGGTACTCGTAGGTCCAGGTGTGCGGCTGGTCCTCGTAGATCGGTTGGAATGTGATCGGATCGATACCGACCTGGACCTTGATCAAACCCTCCTCGGTACCGTTGACGGTTTGGGCGAGACCACCTTCGTCGTAGCCATATGTGACGACCTCGCTGTCCGGGTAGGTGACCGTGGCGATGCGGCCGAGACCGTCGTAGGTCCACTCGGTGGTGGTCTGGAACGCCGACTTGTCGGTTGCGTTGAACCAGTCGTGGTACTTCATCTCGGCGAACTGCTCGGTCATCGCGCCTGACTCGGAGTATTCCATCGTCACGATGCGCGAACCATCCTCCTCACGGATCACCCGGCCAGCGCCATTGTTCGGATCGCCGGTGACACCGTATGTGTACGACACGTCGGGCGTCGATCCCGGATAATCGATCGTCACGAGCTTGCCGAGCTCGTAGTCGTATCCGATCGACGTGCCCAGCGCACGCAGGTTGGGTGTCGTTTCCGTGATCAATTTGCCTTGCATGTCGTAGCCCCACTCGACCTTGCCACCGTCGGGTGTGGTCGTGGCGAGGCGCTGACCGGCCATGTCGTACTCGTGGGTGGTGAGGTTGCCGGCGCGGTCGGTCGCCTTGAGCATCTGGCCCATGCCGTCGTAGTCGAACTTCGTGCGCAACGCCGTCGTCAGCGCCAATGGTTTGTCGTCGACGGCCATCGTCACTCCGCGCACGTCGAAGAAGTTCGTCGTCGCCCGCAGGTTTGGCTCGGTGATCTTTGTCGTGAAATAGGACGGCCCACCGGCGTCGCGGGCAGCGGCCGAGTACACGAAGGCCGTGATGCGGTTGCCTGGCGAGCCAGGCTTTGTGAGCTGGGTGACGCGATCATTGAGATCGAACGTCGTCTCGGCTGCGAGCGCGCCGACAACCGTCTCGTAGGTCGCTGCAGCGGCGGTGTCCTCCGTCGGCAGGTACTCCTTGATCACCCTGCCGAGGGCGTCATATTCGACGGCGCTGCTGACGGCGCGGCCAACGATCGGTGTGATGCCGGCCCCCTGGAACAGTCGAGCGTCACGTTTGGTCTGCGTGGTGCGCCCGATGCCGTCGACGAATGTGTACGTGTCGATCGTGTCGTTCGAGTGGAAGATGTCGAGGTGGCTCGCCGAGGCGTAGGCGTAGCCGGATGCCAGCGGCCGGTACGTGAACGAGACGAGTGGATCGGTGTCTTCCGGCCGTGGGCTGCTGATCGTCTTGATCCGCGCCAGCGAGTCGTATGTGTAGTCGATCGTGTTGTCGTTGGCATCGGTGCGCGACGCAACGCGTCCGTTGAGCGGGTCGAACGTGGCGCTCGACATCGTGCCCTTCGTGGTGTCTCCGAGATCGAACGGCGGATAGCTGCCGGCCGGTGCGAAGCGCGACAGATCGTCGAGGCTCGATGGGTCGTCGAGCATGAATATGTCGACCGCGTCGCACACGTCGCCCGCTGTCAC
>JANPLQ010000080.1:0-35368 GCA_031422395.1 Ilumatobacteraceae bacterium
GCCATCATCGGTGCTGCCTCGTCAGGCGTGACGCTGACCGTGATCGACCAGATCTCGGCCGCAGGCGTCACCATGTTCAGCCCGGCGAACACGAGCCCGGCTCTGACGAGCTACGACGACAAGGGCCTGTACTTCCGCAACGCTCCGCCCGACGGGCTGCAAGGCGCGATTGTGGCGGGTCTCGTCGCTGAAGACGGCAATGCTTCGGCATACATCCTCAACCTCGATGACGCATACGGCAACGGCATCGCTGCCGTTGTGGCTGCAGTGCTCGAGGAGTCAGGCGTGACCGTGCTCGGCGTCAAGGCGTACGACCCGACTGCCGACACATTTGACACCGAGGTCGGTCTGATTGTGGACGCCGACCCCGACGCTGTCGTGCTGATCTCGTTCGACGAGGGCAGCCGAATTATCCGCACCATGGTTGAGCAAGGTGTCGGACCGAGCGCCAAGAACTTCTATGGCACCGACGGCAACATGGGTAACGCACTCGGCGAGAACTTCGACGCCGGTAAGTAATCCAGAGCTCACGCTCGAATTGGAACGGCCCCGGGGAAACCCCGGGGCCGTTTCGCGTTACGTCGCAACGAGACTCACCGGAGGGAGCAGCCAAAGCGAAGCGGAGGCCAGTCCCGACCACCAAGTAAGGCGAGGGCAGCGCCAACCGCCGACGAAACAGCACAGATGCGCTGAGGCAGCAGCCAAAGCGAAGCATAGGGAGCAGCCAAAGCGAAGCGGAGGCCAGTCCCGACCATCAAGTGAGGCCAGTCCCGACCACCAAGTAAGGCCAGTCCCGACCGCCAGGCGCGGTCAGCCGCCGGTGGCGCGAGCCAAGGTGCCGAGATACAACTCGATCACATTGGGATCGGCGAGCAGGTCTCGCCCTCTACCGGTATAGGCATTTTGGCCTTGATCGAGCACATAGGCGCGATGGACCACCTGGAGGCAGCGTCGAGCATTCTGTTCGACCATCAGGATCGCAACGCCTTCTTGATTGATCCGCCGGCAGCGCACGAACACCTCGTCCTGGAGCACAGGCGAGAGCCCTGCTGACGGCTCGTCGAGCAGTAGGACTTTGGGATCCATCATCAACGCCCGACCCATCGCCACCATCTGGCGTTCGCCGCCGGACAGTGCCCCGGCCCGCTGCGCAGATCGTTCACCGAGTCGAGGGAACAGAAACGTTACATACTCATAACGATCGGCGAACAGCGACGGAGCGAGATAACAACCCATCTCGAGGTTTTCTTTGACCGTCAAGCTCGGGAACACGTTCCTCACTTGAGGGACATAGCCCACGCCGAGCGCAACGAGTTCGTGTGCCATCCGACCAGTGATGTCGTTGCCGCCCAATGTGACGCGCCCACTGCGAACGGAGCACTGTCCAAGGATCGCCTTCAGCAGTGTCGACTTACCGGCACCGTTTGGGCCGATGATCCCGACGAACTCGCCAGGGAACACACTCAGATTGCAGCCGTTCAGAATGTTGACCTCAGGAATGTATCCGGCTACGAGTTCACTGGCGTCGAGTACCGGTGCTGGCGGCGCTGGGGCCGTCGAGACGTCGGCACTCTCGTCATCACCCGAGCGCTGCCAATCATCGCTCATAGTTCGTCCTCCAACAGCGACTGACCCTGATGAGCGCCAAGGTAGGCGTCGATCACAGCAGGGTTCGATGAAATCTGGTCAGGGGTACCTTCGGCGATCAGACGACCTTCGGCCATCACGACCACCCAATCGGAAATGTCGTGGACCATGTCCATGTCGTGCTCGACGAACAGAACTGACATCCCTTCGTCGCGTAACCCTCTGACGTGCTGGTTGAGGCTCTGTTTGAGCGCCGGGTTGACGCCGGCCATCGGCTCGTCGAGCATCACCAAGGTCGGATTCGTCATCAGTGCTCGCGCCATTTCCAGCAGCTTGCGTTGACCACCCGAGAGTGCGCCTGCGTATTCGTCCCGCATATGAATCAGGTTGAAACGCTCGAGCAAAATGTCGGCACGCTGTTCGATCTCGGCTTCCTGGGCCTTCCAGGTCGCTGGGAACAGTCCGTTCCACCATTTCTCGCCGCGCTGTCCCGTGGCGCCGAGTTTCATGTTCTCGATCACCGGGAGTTTCGTCAAGCTCTTGGTCAACTGGAATGTGCGCACCATACCGAGCTTGGCCATCCGATGGGGAGCAACCCCGTCCATCGAACGTCCGTTGAACGACCAAGCGCCGGTATCAGGGTTGTCGAACCCCGTCATCAAATTGAAGAACGTCGTCTTACCCGCGCCGTTTGGCCCGATCAACGCGGTGATCGAACCTCGCTGAACCTCGAGGTGAGCGACATCGACAGCGATGATTCCGCCGAAATGGCGACGCACGTTGCTGGCCACGAGGATTGGATCGGGCTTTGGCGCTCCAGGCTTCGGCGCAACGCCTTCGAAGGCTGCGCGCGCCACCAGCGCAGCCTCGGTCAGATCGCGGGCCGGAGATTGATCAGCGTCCTTCAAAGGCCATCTCCTTCCGGTTGCCGAACAGACCTTGTGGACGGAACACCATCAGAGCGACCAGCAGCGTTCCCATCATCATGAACGAGACGGCGCCGATGTCGGTGGTCTGCAGCAGAGTGAAGTCGCCGATCCGCACCGGCTTGTCGACGAGTTCGCGCAGGAGGCCATCGATGAACGAGTAGATCGCCCAGAACAGCATCGGCCCGACGATCGAGCCGGTGACCTTGGCGACACCTCCAAGGACAAGACCCGTCAGAATATAGAACGTGAGGTCGCGGCTGAAGTTGTCCGGCTGCACGTTGGCATTGCCGAGCGCCAGCATCATCCCACCGAACGTTCCGATCACGCCGCCAAGAATCAGCGCCTGCATTTTGTAGCTATACACGTTCTTGCCGAGGCTCCGAACGGCGTCTTCGTCTTCGCGGATTGCCTTGAGCACGCGTCCCCAAGGGCTCTTCATCAGTAGCCACACGATCACGCCGAATATCGCCACGAGCGACCATCCGACAATCAGGTTCCACAGATTGCGCCCGGAGAACGTGAAGATCCAGAAACCATAGGATTCAGCCGGTTGTAGTCCGAGACTCCTGCCGACGCGCTGGAATGAACTGGCGAAGTCTTGGAGGCCGTCGGTGCCATTGAACGCCCTCCGAGCCCAGACCGATCTCACGACAAGCCGCACGATTTCGGCCGCAGCGATCGTCACGATCGCCAAGTAGTCGGCCCGCAACCGAAGCGCTGGAACCCCCATCAGCAAGCCGAGGAACACCGAATAGGCGATGCCAATCGCGATCCCCCACCACAGCGAGATGCCGAACACGGCCACCGTTTGACCAAGCCCATAGGCGCCGGCAGCCATGAACCCTGCTTGGCCGAAGTTCAACAAACCCGTGTAGCCAAACTGAACGTTGAGTCCGATCGCGGCGATCGCGTAATAGCAGGCGTTGAGTCCGATGAACTGCAACAACGCGTTCTCGAGAACAGCACCTATGTCCATCTCGCCTCCTATCCCACTCGCTGCGATCGCCCGAGGATGCCCTGCGGACGTATCAGCAGGATCAGAATCAGGATCACCAGAGCGGGGACCCTCTTCAGTTCGGTCGGAACGCCGAACAGCGTCGACATCTCGACCAGTACCCCAATTACGAACCCGCCGACGAGTGCCCCGTACGCACTGCCTAGTCCACCGAGCGTGATGCCGGCGAACATCAGGAACAGCAGCGCTGTACCCATGTCCCATCCGACCTGTTCATCGAGACCGCGGAACACGCCACCGAGCGCAGCCAACGCGCCGCCGGCGACCCATATGATCCGGATCACCTTGGCAGAGTTGATCCCCGTCGCTGAGGCTAGATCAACGTTGTCGCTGACCGCTCGAGTGGCCTTACCGAGTCGGGTGTATTGCAGGGTCATTGCTACGAGGACCAGCACGACGATCGCAAGGATCGTAATCACGAAGTCGCGTTGGGTCATCACCACGGGTCCAAACCGCTTGCCGACCTGATTGGTGTAATTGAGGTACGGCTTGTCGCGACCACCGAACCGCCACAAGAACAGATTCTTGAAGGCGATCGAGAGACCGAGCGTAATTACCATCTGCGAGATCAGCCCGACCCCGCGTTTACGAAGTTTGGAAAACCCGAGGCCGTCGAGCGCGTACCCGAACAGCCCACCCGCCACGACGGCAAGCGGTGCCGCCAGCACGATGTGAACTCCTGCGGAGTTGATGGCGTAGGCGACCATCGCCCCGAACGTAACCATTTCACCATGAGCAAAGTTGGTCAATCCTGTGGTACCAAAGATCAGTGACAGGCCAACCGAACACATTGCGATGACGAGCCCGAGTCGTACACCGTCGGCGAACCGCTGCGACCACTTGTCGACCGTCGAGGTCTTGACGCTTTGGCTCTTGCCGGTGAAAAAGTTGACGATCCGCTTGTTCGTGATAAACGAATCTGCGGAAACCGTTTGTTCGGCAGTCGCATCGGCGGCGAGCACAAGCCCGTCAGGCAGCGTCGATTCGTCGAGCTTGACGACGTAGTTCGCCTTGCCGGGAACGACGATCAGCGCAACTCCCTTGGCGTCAGTGACCGCTGAGCCGACCTCGCTGCCGGCCTCGTCGAGCACCGTGATCGTGACCTCTGGTACAGGTTGATTGTCAGCCCTGCCGTTGGCGTCGCGGACCTGGTCCTTGACTTGAGCCTGAATTGAAATCTCGGCATCCTGTGCTGACGCATGCTGCCCGCCGAACACGACCGCCAGCACCGCGAGGAAACCGCACAGCGCTTGCAGCACGGTAAGTCCACGTGTCGGGTGGTGGTGTCGCCACCAGGCTGGCTTATGCATTGGGCGGCAGTATAGACACGCCGACGACCCTCGCTAAGCGTTTAGCGGATAGGTGAGAATTCTCTGTGCCGGAGTTTCATTTCGCCTGCTGCGCAGTCGAAATAGCGCACCGTAACGATTGGTCGCCTCGCCTATCGGCTCGGCTCCGAAATGACAGCCGTTTCGACCGTCCGAGTGTCGAGCACGACGAGAGTCGTGATCAGCATGACAGCAGTTGCTCCGGCGACGTGGATTCCGACCAACAGGGCGGGAACCTCGTTGAAATACTGGATGTAGCCAATCGCCGCCTGGAGCATGCCGACGAAGATCCACATCGAGATCACGTTGGTCAGCGCACGGCGATCGTCGACACTGGATCGGATTCGCCACGCGATCACGAGTGCAACTGCCAGTGTCAGCATCACCGTGACGCCATGCAGTCGGGCTACAGCGGGGATCGAGACGTTGAGCCTCTCGGCGTTCTCGTCGCCGGCGTGCGGGCCGGCGCCAGTCACGATCGTCCCGGTAAACACAACCACGGATGTCAAGCCGAACAGCACTTGTGTGAGGTGTTTGGTCGGTTGTGTCACGGTCACCTCGAGGACCGCGCCGTCGGGTTCGCCCGCCCGACGAACTAAGACCGTGCCAACGACGATCAACGCCATCGACAGCAGCAGGTGCCCTTGAATCAACATCGGGTGTAGGTCGTACTTGACTGAGATCCCACCGAGGACGGCGTTCCCGACGACGCCGGCCACCAGACCCCACGACAGCCGCGTCAGATCCCGTCGACGAGGCGTTCGGATCATCGAGGCCAGGACGGCGGTGATCACCGCCACACCGACCACCCCAGTGAACAATCTGTTGATCTGTTCGATCGCAGCATGTTTGGATGAAACGTCGATCAGCTTCGTACTGTTGCAGCGCGGCCAGTCGTCACAGCCAAGCCCGCTGTTGGTCAGCCGAACTGCGGCACCCGTGACGATGATGATCGCCAGTGAAACCAGTGCGCCCGCAGCGATCCGTTGATACTGCCGCGGCGAAACCTGCATATGACGACGAAGCCTACGAACCAAACCTACGAACGAAACCGGACCGAAGCAGGCCGTCGGCGATCAGGCGAGGTTGATGTCGATCTGTTTGGATTCGAGATATGCGTCGAGTGCATAGGGGCCTAACTCGCGACCGATGCCGCTTTGCTTGTAACCGCCCCACATGGTTTCGGTGGGTGCTGGTTGGCTATCGTTGATCCACACAACGCCGGCCCGTACCGCACGTGCCGTTCGGAGCGCCAGCCCGATATCACGTGTCCAGATCGCCGCCGCCAGCCCGTAGTCGGTGTCGTTCGCTTGACTGACTACGTCGTCGATTTCCGTGAACGGAATCACTGTGGCGACCGGGCCGAAGATCTCCTCGCGAGCGATGCGAATGTCATTCGTCGCCTCGAAGATCATCGGTGGAACGAAGTACCCGCCGGCCAATGCCGGATTCGTGGGAAGTTTGCCTGCATACGCCAGTCGAGCACCGGGATCGCCTCTACCTGAATCGACGTAGCCCTGGACTCGATCGCGTTGCTGTGCCGAAACGAGCGGGCCCATCGTCGTCTCCGGATCGAGCCCCGACCCGAGCTTGATCCCTGCGGCGAACTCGCTCATCCCATTGAGTACATCGTCGTAGATCGAACGGTGAACGAACACTCTGCTCCCTGCAGAACAGACCTCGCCCTGATTGCCGAAGATCCCCATCGCCGTGCCGGGAATCGCGCGGTCGAGGGCGGCGTCAGCGAAGACGATGTTGGGGCTCTTACCACCGAGTTCGAGCGTGACCCGCTTGAGTTGGTCGGCGCACGTCCGCTGGATGTGCTGCCCGGTTGCCTTCGATCCCGTAAACGAGATCTTGTCGACATTGCGGTTGGTCAGTAGCGCTGCTCCGGCCTCGGCACCGAATCCGGTCACCACGTTGAACACACCGGCGGGTATCCCGGCCTGTTCGACGATCGCAGCCATTCTCAGCGCAGTCAGCGGCGTCTGCTCCGCCGGCTTGAGCACCACGGTGCACCCAGCCGCCAGTGCCGGCGCAACCTTTTGGGCGGCCATCATCATCGGGTAGTTCCACGGGACGATCAACCCGCACACGCCGACCGGTTCCTTGACGATCAAGCTGATCGCGTCGGGTCCGACGGGTGGGATGTCACCGGAGATCTTGGTTGCCCAACCGGCGTAGTACTCGAACATGAAGGCGACTTCGTCGATGTCGTACAAGGCATCAGCGATTGGCTTTCCGCAATCCCTGACCTCCAGCTCGGCGAGTTCCTGACGTTGATCGCGAACGATCTCGGCGATCCCGAACATCAGTCTGGCGCGCTCGCGCTCGGCAATGGCGCTCCCCCACGTTCCGTCGTCGAACGTCCGCCGTGCAGCAGCGACAGCCAAATCGACGTCGACAGACTTGGCGCGTGGCACAGAAGCAATCACCGCGCCAGTTGCCGGATCATTCGTGTCGAAGGCGCCCCCGTCGCGGGCGTGGACCCAGTCGCCGTCAATGTACATCTGCAGGTGTTCAGCCATACCGCTCAAAATAGGCGAGATTGCTGATTCGGGGAAGCTGGGGAGGCCGGTCCCGACCGTCAGTGGGTTCGGGACTGGCGTGGAACGTGCTCCAAATTCGACAAGGATTTGAGGCTGAACGTGAACCCGCCATGGACGGGAACCGCAACGAGGCGACTGATCGAAGCGTGGCCGAGCAGGAAACGCTCCCATTCCCACGGCGTCGGGTCGAACCCGAGCAGATGACCGATCGTGACGGCATTCGTCCCACCATGCGCAACGAGAGCGATCCGACGGCCAGGCTCGGCGATCGTCCAGTGGGCGATCTCGTGCTCGACCCGTTGAGCGCCGCGCGCTTCGAGGAACCTCGCTGCGCCTGTATGAATCCGATCGTTGAATTCTCGCGCCGATTCGCCACCGACCAAACCATGCCAACGGTCATCAACCGGTCGTTCTCGAAGCTCGCGATAGAGCGCTTCGGAATGCTCGGCCGGCGTGCCGTGCCAGTCAGGATCTCGAATCTCCTCGAGCCAAGGCTCAACGGTCTCCTCGCGCCCGAGCGCCCGCAGAAGCGGCTCAGCGGTCTGACGGGCACGTGCAAGCGGCGAAACGAGCACCTCGTCGAAGTGCTCACCGGACAGCGCGTGCGCCAGCCATGCCGCCTGCTGATGACCAAGTTCGGTCAGAGGCGGGTCGGCAACATTCAGCCCATCTCGCACCCATTCGGGCTGACCATGTCGAATTAGGACGATCTCCACGTCGGCGACGGTACTCTCCCCGAGCGTGACCGACCCGTCCAGAGAACAGCTCCAAGCGACCTCGTATGGTCACTCGCCGGGCTGGTTCCCTGACCCGATCGGACGTCACGAGCACCGTTACTTCAACGGCGTGACATGGACCGCCGACGTCGCCGACCGCGGAAACCGGTCGATCGACCCGCTCGGCACCATGCCGGGTCAACCCGCGGCGCGCACCGAAGGGAACCGGATCGCAACGGCCGCGCTCATCTGTGGCCTGATCGGCGGATTCCTCGCCTGGATACCGTTGGTCGTCGCGATCGGGTTCGTGCTCGGGGTGCTTGCGCTCGTCTTCGGTATCAAGGGACTTCGCCGATCGCGGCTGGTTGGGTCAGGCAGAGGGTTCGCGATCACTGGAATCGTGAGCGGCGGAGTTGCACTCGCGCTCTCGGCCGTCGGCGTCGTGTGGTCAGTCAAAGTTGTGACAGAGTTCATTGACTTCATCGAGCCGGGTCCCGTCACCGCCGAGGTCACCTCGTGTGAACTGACTGACTCCTCGATCGTGATCACCGGTGAGCTCGTCAACCTGAGCGACGAACGGCGTGACTACACGGTGTACGGATGGGTGACGTCACCGTTCAACGAACAGCACCCCGACATCGTCTCCGAACTCTCCGCAGTTCCGCCCAATGTGCCCGTGCCCTTCACGCTGCAACGGCTGAGGGTCGGTGATGCCGGTTCGTGCGAAGCCGAAGTCGATGTGCAGGGTCCGACCCCGTATGGCCTCGAGATCGAACGAATCGAGGACTGACATGAACAAACGTAACCTGCTCAGGGCCTTGATGGCGATCGGTGCCGTGCTGTTCGTCACGTTCTGGGCGTGGGCGTTGTTCTTCGCCTCCAAAGAGGCTGTCAACAGGATCGGCGACCGTGGTTGGGCCGAGCGAGCGCAGGCGATTTGCGAGCAGTCACGCGGCGACCTCGAGGCGATCGCCGACTACCGAACGATCGTCGACGCCAGCCCAACGTTGATCGGCGAACGCGCCGATCTGGTCGATCAGTCGACCGACATCTTGGAGGCCATGCTCGATCAGACTGTTGCCGTGGGACCCACCGACGACAAAGGGATCGCAATCGTCCCGAAGTGGGAGTCCGAGTACCGGACTTTTCTCGATGATCGACACAACTACGCTACCCAGCTCCGCGACTCGGGGCAGAACCTCGCCTTCTACGAAACCGAAGTTGGCGGACTGCCGATCAGCGAACGACTCGAAACCTTTGCCGGTGACAATGAAATGCCGGCCTGCGCGCCACCCCGCGACTTGAGTAGGTAGTCCTTACGTCGGGGTTCGCTTGATCACTTTGGCGGGCGCGCCGACGGCCACGCTGTAGTCCGGAATCACACCCGACACGACGCTGTTGGCGCCGATGACGACGTTGCGACCGATCTGCGCGCCAGGCAGCACGACCGTGCCGTGCCCGAGCCACGAGCCATCCCCGATCGACACGGAACGTTCGGGTTGTAGTTGCTGCGAGATCGGCAGACTCGGATCGTCGTAGCCGTGATTTTGATCGGTGATGTACACGTGATGGCCGGTCCAGACATCGTTGCCGATCTCGATCGAGAGATGGCCGACGATCCCGCTGCCACGCCCGATCAGGCAGCGATCACCGATTTTCACGACGGGGTTGGTCACGCATTCCTGGCCAGGAACCATTCCAGCGGACAACGACACGTAGGGTCCGATCATCGTTTCGGAGCCAATCTGGATGTATCGCTCGTTCATGATCGTGTTCGGCGGGAAGCAGATCACGCTTCGGCGTCCGAAAGCACCGAAGCGACGACCACGTTTGGTATCAGGACCGATCGCCGCCCACAACAACGCTGTCTCGCGGCCGCGGTGGATCAACTCTCCAAATCCGCTTTTGATGTGGCCCATCAGTCGTACCCGGGCGGTATTCGGGAAGTCGGGACCGGTCAACACGTCGCGCACGCTACCGGTCGGCCGTCGTTCGATGTTGCGGCTACGGTCGGAATCGTGGCCGTACCTCACCAACGAGAGCCGACCGATCCATTCGGCGTCGGCTCGCTGACCGATGTCGTCGGTGTGCTGGTCGGACATCACCAACGAACCGGCCGTGGTTGGCAGACAGGAACGACCGCAGTGGTCGTTCCGAATGGAGCGGTCGCGGCAGTAGATGTACGCGGGGGCGGACCAGGCACCCGCGAGACGGATGCACTCGACGCCCGCAACCTCGTCGACCGAATTCACGCCATCTGCCTCACGGGTGGGAGCGCATACGGGCTGGCGGCCGCTGATGGGGTGATGGCGTACCTCGAGCAGCGGCACCTCGGAGTGCTGGTCGGACCGAACCCACACGAGGTCGTACCCGTCGTACCGACAGCCGTGATCTTCGACCTCGCTCGTGGTGGCGTATTCGCCAATCGACCCGGTCCGTCGTTCGGCGAGCGGGCGGCCCGCTCTGCTCGCGCTCACGGCATTCGGCGAGGAGCTGTCGGAGCAGGCACGGGCGCTCGCGCCGGCGGCCTGCAGGGAGGGATCGGCATGGCCTCGAAGACACTCGACCTCGCAGGAAGAGTTGTCACGATCGCTGCCCTGGCGGTGGTGAATGCATCGGGCTCGGTGATCGACCCGGGCTCGGGACTTCCATGGCACTCACACTCGACGCTTCGCAAGCCAAACCGAGACGACCGTGGGGGTTTGGCGAGCGCGACCGCACCCACCGTCGCGCCGCCTCTCAACACCACGATCGGCGTAGTCGCCACCGACGCCCAGCTGACTCGACCGGAAACGGCTCGACTCGCACAATCGGCACACGACGGGCTGGCGCGAGCGATCCGGCCCGCGCATTCGCTGATGGACGGTGACGCGATCTTCGGGCTCTCCACGACGCGCTACGAGCTCCCGACAACGAGCGCTGGACTCCTCCGCGACCCGATGTCGCGGGCTGTACTCCTCAACCAGCTTTTCGCAGCTTCGGCCGACGTGTTTGCGGCGGCATGCACCGATGCCGTTTTGACCGCCACCACAATTGGTGCTTCACGCGCATACCGCGACGTGTGTCCTTCGGCGTTCCGCTCGCTCGCCACCTAGCCTGCCTCGCGATGATCGTGTTCGATACCCCGGTAGCTATGCGGGCCTGGTCCAATTCGCAACGCGCGATCGGACGCACCATCGCCGTCGTTCCGACGATGGGTGCTCTTCACGATGGTCATCTGGCGTTGATCGGCGAGGCGCGTTCACGCGCCGACATAGTCATCGTGACGATCTTCGTCAACCCCCTGCAGTTCAATCAGTCAATTGATTTCGACCGGTACCCGCGACCGATCGACGGCGATTTGGATGCGTGTACAGAGGCCGGCGTTGATGCCGTCTATGCCCCGACTGCAGCCACGATGTACCCGGCCATGTTCCAAACCCATGTCGTGCCTGGCGACCTTGCCGACCGGCTCGAAGGCACAATGCGGCCTGGCCATTTTGAAGGTGTCACGACTGTCATCACCAAACTGTTCGGCGCAACTGCTCCCGACCTTGCCGTATTCGGTCAGAAGGACTTTCAACAGTTGGCGATCGTCCGACAGTTGGTCGCCGATCTCAACATGGGCATCGAGATCGTCGGCTCGCCGATCGTCCGCGAATCTGACGGACTCGCCAAATCGAGCCGAAACCAGCGCTTGTCAACCATCGATCGGCAGGCAGCGCCGATTATCTCACGAGCGCTCGACGCCGCCCATGATGCGTTTGGTGCTGGCGAACGCGACCCCAATATCCTCCGGCAGTTGGTCGTCGAGATCATCGAAGCCGAGCGATGCGCCAAACTGGAATACGTCGAACTGGTCGACGTCGACTCGCTCGTGGCGGTCGACCGAATCGATTCAGCGGTCGTGATCTTGACTGCTGCCTGGTTCAGCGACGTTCGTTTGATCGACAATCGACTGCTCGCCGGCGGAGCTACTGTCGAACGGTGACTCGACGTCGTCGAACACGCCGGTCAACACGATAATCATCACGACACCGTTGAAGATCGCGTGAGCGATGATCGTCGGACCCAGCCGACGGGTCAGGAACGCCGACACCCCGAGCGTCACACCTACGCCCGAAAGTATGATCGTCAGGCCGATATTGCCGGTACCTCGCACAGGGTCGACATGGGCGAGACCGAATAACACGCCTTGGAGACCGATCGCGATGGCCGGGTGCATGCGACTCAGGAAGCCGCGCAACACCAACCCTCTGAACACGATCTCCTCGACGAGCGGCGCAGCCACCACGGCGGCGATCACCGTCGCCACGACGTAGGCCCGATCTGCACCGAAATCGGAGGCCTGATCGACGTTGCTGCTGATCGGAATCTTGAATAACAAGATGAGCATCGCCAGGACGATCTGAGTTCCAAATGCCGCCATCCAGGTCACCGGGCCCCAAGCCAGATCGCTCCATTTGAATCGCCATCCAACCGTCGCCAACTTCCCAGATCCCCACCGGCGACGCACGTACCATCCCCACACCAACGATGGTCCATACCCGAGTAGGACCAGGATGATGATGTACGTCAACACCGGCCAGTCGAATTCGATCAACGAGTCGACGAGCACCTTGCCAACCACCAGTGACACGACCAACACGACGAGCGCTCCGAGTGCCGCTGCGAGCGGCAGATCAGGGTGTTGCTCGCGTTCTGCGAATGGTGGCGCCACGGGAGCCACAACAGAGGACCAGGCGCGACCATCGAAATACCGATGGCCGTACCCCGACGGATCTGGATACCAACCTGCCGGCGGAGTTGTAGGAGGGGGAAGTTGGCTCATCGTGGTGCTGAACTGCCCGTCGCGACGGTCGGTGCCCTAGCGTATGCGCGTGCAACTCGTCCCGGGACGTTCTCTGTGGTCAGATCTGCTTCCCGCTGCCGACCGTACCGTAGGTATCTCGCTAGACGGTGACACTGACGCCGATGTGGTGATCGTGGGTGCCGGCCTCACCGGACTATGGACGGCATACGGATTGTTGCTCCGTGATCCGGCGTTGCGAGTGGTACTCGTCGAGCGCCAAACGATCGGCTTTGGGGCGAGCAGCCGAAACGGTGGATGGTGCTCCGCACTCCTGCCGATGAGCATGCCCGGCATGTCGAAGGTGCACGGTGAATCGGCAGCCAGCCGGATGCAGGCGGCAATGCACCAGACCGTTGTCGATGTTGGGAGCTTTGCGTCCGCCAACGGAGTCGACTGCGGTTATCAACGCGGCGGCACGATCCGGTTGGCACGCAACGCGCCTCAAGTCGACCGACTCCAGCACGACATCGAGGAGTACCACCGATTCGGTTTCGACGACGATGACTACCGCTGGCTCGGTGCCGACGAGGCACGGACGATGTGCGGCGCGACCGACATCCTCGGAGCGAAGTTCACACCCCACTGCGCCGCCCTCAATCCGATCCGATTGACACATGGCGTCGCCCGTGTGGCGATCGCGATGGGCGCTCGCATCTACGAGAACGCCACGGTCACCGAGATCGGCCACCGACAGGTGATCACCGACCGCGGAATCGTTCGTGGTGACGTCGTCGTACGAGCCACCGAGGGATACACAAGCACACTTCCCGGTGCCCGCCGAGCACTGCTTCCGATCTATTCGCTGATGATCGCCACCGAACCGTTGAGCGACCGTCAATGGGACGAGATCGGCTTGACGACGCGACCGACATTCTCCGATGCTCGCAACCTGATCATCTATGGGCAGCGAACGGCGGACGGGAGATTCGCATTTGGAGGACGAGGTGCTCCGTACCATTTTGGCTCGAAGGTTCGACCGGAATTCGATACGGATGGGCGCGTCCAAGACCTCCTCGCCCACAGCCTGAGGGAGCTGTTTCCAGCACTTGCCGACACTCAGATCACGCATCATTGGGGTGGCGTGCTGGCCGCCCCACGAGACTGGAACTGTGCAGTCCGATTCGATCGCGCAACGGGGTTCGCAACGGCTGGCGGCTACGTCGGTGATGGGTTGGCAACAACTCATCTCGCTGGCCACACGCTGGCGGCGCTGATCACCGGCTCGACCGACGACGCTGACCGTGAACTGGTCAGTCTCCCGTGGGTTGGGCATCGGTCTCGATCTTGGGAGCCCGAGCCGTTGCGTTGGATCGGTGTCAACGCGGCGCGAGCGGCGGCGGTTCGCGCCGATCAGGTCGAACAGCGAACAGGGCATCGCAGTCGATTGTGGGGCGGTGTCATCAACGCTGTGCTCGGGCACTGATCAATCAGCGAACCGGCCAGGAAACGCATCAGGAATATCGGAGGCATGCACCCAATCCTCGAAGAAGTGATCAAGATCGACGCTGCTCACCAATTCCATCACGGCCTGAAAGTCGTCGGTGGTCGCAGACGAATCCAGATAGGTCGCCACCCATTGCCGGAGACCGGCGAAGAACACGTCGTCGCCAACAGTCAGCCGGAGTGCATGCAGCGCAACCGCTCCCCCGTCGTAGGCAATCTGACCAAACATCTGATCGGGTTGCGACAGCGGCCAGCCGAATGCCGGGAGCGCCGCAAGTGCACCCTCCGCGACCGAATCCAGTTGATCGAGGCCAACGGAGTCGATCCACAACCATTGCGCGTACGTCGCAAAACCTTCGTTGAGCCAGATGTCGTCCCACGTGGCAGGGGAAACGGCGTCACCGAACCATTGATGTGCCAGCTCATGGGCAAGGAACAGGTGCTGACCGTACCCGAGCGTGCCGTCCAAATCGAATGAACTGAACAACGAGAGACCTTGCGTTTCCATCGCCAGGCCGGGAACCGAGTCCGTGATCGCAATCCCGTAGCCATCGAACGGATACGGGCCGAATAAATCGGTGAAGTACGTCAACTGCTGTTCCGTGACGTCGAGATACGCATCCAACGAATCCCGTCGATTCGAAACAATGACATGGCGCAAGGCGACTCCCGAATCGGAGAGTCCAGCATCGACAAAATCGTAGTCTCCGATCAGCATGGTGATCAGATACGGCGCCATCGGCTCGGTCTGTTCCCAACGCCACGTCGTCGATCCATCGGTGTTCGTCGTCGGTCCGGCCAGTTCCCCGTTTGCGATCGCCTCGAGCCCCGGCGGGACGACAATCTCGAACGTCCACGTGGATTTGTCAGAGGGATGATCGCTCACGGGGAGCCATGTACTCGTCCCATCCGGTTCGTTCACCGCCCATACCCCGCCATCGGACGCGAACAGACCGGCCCTGTCCGGATCCCACTCTCCCTCGAAGGCTGCCGATTCGAACTCGACGACGGTCTCGAACAACGTTCCGGGCGACATGACAGAATCGAGGGCGATCGTCAGTTGGCGATCCGAGATCCTGAACTCGGCACGATGTCCGTTGACCGACGCACGGCGAATGGATAATCCATCTGCGTCGAATGAGATCTGGTCAGTCGTTGCTCGGAACCTGCCGCGCGCCGTGACGGAGCCCGTCAGTCGATGTCCCTCAGGCTGAAACGAGAAGTCAACGAAATAGTCGTCAACATCGATGTCCGCTGATCCCAGCGCCGGATAACGGCGATCACCAATCGACACCGATCGTGAGATCGGCGCCTGATCCACCACGGGCTGTGAAGTCGATGCCGAATCGGCACCTAACGGAGCAGTAGCGCTTGGTGTGGTGCCGGCTGGAGCAACATTCAACGTCGCCGTCCGACGTGAACCCACGATCACTGGTGACCCCGATGGCCCGCAACCGGCAGCTGCCATCAGTGCTGCGATCCCGATCAACACCCTGATCAGCACCGCCCGCCGCATGCCGCGAACCCTACCCAACCGAAGCCGCAAGGTTTCTTCAAGAACGTCAAGCAACCAGAAGTGGGCACCGATGAACTAGGTGTGATCGACGAGAAACGCTTCCTTCACGGACTCCGTCGATGTGGATTCCGCTCGTTCCGCAGAGCTGCCGCCGTGACGGCCCTGCTCGGCAGCACCCTCGGTGCTGTCGGCGGCGGTTCGACTGCCAACGCCGTAGCGGACGATGACTGGTTGGGAATCGTCAATACCTACCGCGCCATGTCAGGTTTGGCTCCAGTCAGCGCAAACCTCACCTGGTCTACCGAGGCGCAAGCGCATTCGTGCTACATGCTCAACAACGGGATTACGCACGACGAAGTCCCTGGTAACCCGGGATACACCACCGGCGGAGACACGGCGGGCAACAACGGAAATGTGGCGGTCAGCAGCTCGATCGGTGCCACGCCAAGGAACCACATCGATCTCTGGATGACCGGTCCATTTCATGCCATCGGAATCCTACGTCATAACTTGACTGCCAGCGGTTTCGGGTTGTGCGCCAATGGCAGCACGCCGACCTGGCATTCGGGTGGCACGCTCGACGTGCTGCGTGGCCTCGATTCGAGTCGTCCGCGACCGACATCGCCTATCGTGTTTCCCGGCAACGGTGCCACCGTCCCGCTCACCAAATTCGTCACCGAGTTCCCGAACCCCATGACGCTGTGCGGATGGAGTGGCAGTGCTGGATTACCGCTGATCGCGATGATGCCGAGCGATGTGTCGTCGGCCAACGCGACGATCTCCGGCCCGAATGGGCCTGTCGGGACGTGTGTGCTTCACGAGGGCAACTCGGGTGGCAACGCAACGGCGCAGGCGATCCTCGGCGCCGACAACGCGGTCGTCGTGATGCCACGCGATGTGCTCGCCGACGGCACCTACACCGTCACGGTCAACTCGAACGGGGGCGACGTCACGTGGTCGTTCAACGTCGATCACGACGCGCCGCTCGATGTCCGCCCACCGGACGTACCCGATACGGCACCTACTGCCTCGCCCGGCGAATTTGATCCGGTCGCCCCATTCCGCCTCGTCGACAGCCGCATCGGACTCGGTGCCGTTCGACTCCGAGCCGGTCAGATCACCGAAGTGGCGGTCCCGACGAGCAATGTGGCAGCGGTCAGCGCCAACTTCGTCGCCGTCGATGCCTCGGCTCACGGGTTCCTCACGACGTACAACTGCGAGGCTCAAATCCCCACGGTCAGCACGATCAACTATGCGCCCGGTGAATCGATTGCCAATCAGGCCGTTGTTCCGCTGCAGAACGGCAAGATGTGCCTGTACTCATCGGCTTCGGTTGACGTGATCGTCGATGTCAACGGGTACTACCGTTCTACGAGTGGTGCTGGTTTCGTCCCGGTAACGCCGATCCGTCTGTACGACTCGCGCCAAGCAGGCAACACAGTTCTGGTTCCAGGTGCTGAGCTTCGACTCGCTGTCACGAACGGCTCACCCGCTGCGCCGGCTGGCGCTGTTGCTGTCGCCCTGAACGCAACCGTCGTGCTCCCCGACTCGCCCGGCTATCTGCAGGTCTACCCGTGCGGCGCTCCAGCCGAGAACCTGATTTCAAACATCAACTTCTCGACCGGCGATGTACGGCCGAACACGGTGGTCACGGCCGTCTCCGACAGCGGGGAAATCTGCCTCAGATCGATCTCGACCGTCGACGTGGTGATCGACTTTGCCGGGTACTTCGTGGAGCAGGGCGGCCACGATTTCGTGCCGCTCGACCCGATTCGGATCCTTGACACTCGATCTGGCTATCCCGAACTGAATCCGGTCACGGGCGGCAATCGGGTGCTTGGTGGACAGGCGATCACCCTCGCAGTTGCGGGGCAACGTGGGATTCCATCCGGGGCGAAAGCGGTCTCAATCAATCTGACCGCGACCGGAGCCGCAAATGGATCGTTCCTGACGGCTTACCCCTGTGGCGACCGACCGACGGCTTCAAACGTCAACATTGCGCCGAATCAGATTTCGGTTGCTAACGCGGCGATGATCAAACTGAGTCCAGAAGGCACGCTGTGCGTGTACGCCCTGACCGATGTTCACGTGATCATCGACATCAACGGCGTCTGGCAGTAAGCCGCACGCCGTTCGCCGTACACCGTCCTAGCGATGCAGGTCCGGCGCGGCAATCTGTGCCCGGTAGCGAACCGTGTAGACGCTGTCTCCTGACAGGATTCCCCCTCGCGCCAGCAGGCGCCCAGCTTCCCAGTTGGAGAGACCCAACTCGGGGGTGTCGAGTGCGTATTGGCCGTCGACCCATCGAGTCATCCCGTCACCAACGAACGGTGCGTCGACCATCTCGTAGAAGTCGTCGTGAGCGACGCCCGACTCGCTGATCAACGTCGCCACGAATCTCGGGCTCACCCGGTTGCACAGCGCAATCGCTTCAGCGACGCTGTCAACGACGTGGAGGCTGACTTCGGGCGAACTGTCCCACTCCCACTCCTCGCCGAGCCTGTCGATTGCGACGTCGGTGACGCTGAGGCTGTCGTCGCTGTTGCCGCGGTCGTGGTGGTCGTCGGATGACAGGAACTCGGCTGCCTGCGCAGTGACGTGAAGGTGAGCAGTGGTGCCTCGCCGATCAGCGGCTTGGCGTAACGCGCCGATGAAATCGGGAATCAGCTCGGTTGCTCGTTGCCGAACAATGCAACACACATTGAGTGAATTGCACACTTTGCGGTCGAGTGAATGCAGCACCGACAACCGAAACCGGACGGCGTCGGCATCGGGCGCCGCCACCATCCAGGCACCGCCTGTTCCGTGCAGGCTGACCGGCACGCCTGCCTGACGCGCCACTGCGCCGAGTTGCGCAACCGCTGGCCCCGAGCCGCGTGCTACGGCGAGTGACAATCGGACATCGGAGAACAGCGCCCACCCTGCGGCATGTGCCGGTGATGCCACGAGCTGAACGGTGCCTGCCGGCAAACCTGAGGCGACCAGCGCCGGGTTGAGTGCAGATTCGACGATCGCCCCGGCTGTACCCAGCGCATCGGAACCGATTCGGAACACCACGCTGTTGCCGGTTCGAACGACTCCAGCGGCGTCGGCGAACACATTGGGTCGCCCTTCGAACACGAATCCGACAACGCCGAGCGGGGCCCGGACAGCATCGACCTTCCAACCTTGGTGGTCAACCGATCGCTCTACGATCCCCCGACCGGCTGGCATCGCAGCCCACACCCGCAAGCCGGCCACCATGTCTGCCCGCGTCGCGTCGGACAACTCGAGCCGGGACGTCGATCGGTTTCGGGCTCGCGCCTGACTCACGTCAGCTGCGTTGGCCGCCGCGATCGGCGCGAAGCGCGTGTCATCGTCGAGGTGGTCGGCGAACGTGTCGAAGAACGCCGTGATCTGTTGATCGGAGCAATGCGACAACGAAGCAAACGCGTCCAACGCCGAGGTCACTGCGGCGGCCGCCAGCGCATACTCCGAGGCGGGGATGTGGAGCACCGCGCCTGACGTCGGATCGACAATGATCCGATCCCCCGATCGGAACGTCGCCGCAATCTCGGCAGGAACGATCGTCACTCGATTGCCGCCGTAGATGATCTGCTGCCCTTCGTGAAGCGCTGTCAGTTCATTGGGCGCAGCCATGGACGTTGAGCGTACGCTCGGGTGATGGGCTCCCCCAACGACACGCAGGATCGCTTGTACTTTCGCCAGTTGCTGTCGGGGCGCGACTTCGCGGTGGGCGATCAGATGGCAACCCAAATGGTCAACTTCGTGTACGCCATCGGTGACCGGCTGACCGGCGACTGCGTACTGGTCGACCCGGCATACGACCCGACTGGACTGATCGAGACGGTGCAAGCCGACGGGATGACCGTGGTTGGCGTATTGGCGAGCCACTACCACGCTGACCACATTGGTGGTTCGATCATGGGCTACAACATTTCAGGTGTCGCTGACCTGCTCGGTCACATCTCGTGCCCCGTCCACGTGCAACGTGACGAGGTTGCTTGGGTGACTCGCACGTCGGGTGTGTCCGAAACCGATCTCGTAGCCCACGATTCCGGTGATGTCGTCCGGGTTGGCGAGATTGATATTCAACTCGTGCACACGCCCGGTCATACGCCGGGCAGCCAATGTTTTCTGGTCGACCGCAAACTGGTTTCCGGAGACACCCTGTTTCTCGATGGCTGCGGGCGGACCGACCTGCCAGGCAGCGACCCCGCTCTGATGCTGCAGAGCCTCAGCACACTCGCCAAGGTCGACGACGACATCATCCTGTATCCCGGTCATCGGTACTCGGTCGCTTCAAGCGCAACGATGGGTTCCGTGAAGGATTCGAACTACATCCTCCAACAAGTCCTCGGCGACTCAGGGGTCTAGCGGATAGGTGAGGATTCTCCGTGCCGAAGTTTTCATTTCGCCTACTGCGCAGTCGAAATAGGGCGACGTAACGACTGGTCGCCTCACCTATCGGCTCGGCTCCGAAGCGGTTTGGGACGAGATTTGGCGCTGCGATCGGTAATGCTTGATGGTGCGAGTCAAACCGTCGCGCAACGTGACTGTCGGCTCCCAGTTCAGGGCTCGGCGGGCGAGTTCGATGTCGGGGCATCGCAGCTGCGGGTCGTCCGACGGTAGCGATCGGTATTCGATCATCGATGTCGAACCGGTCAGTTCCAGCACGAGATCGGCGAGTTGACGTACTGTCACTTCGTGCGGATTGCCGATGTTGACCGGCCCGGCGATGTCTCCATCGAGCAGCGCCAGCAGACCGCCCACCTCGTCGTCGATGTAGCAAAAACTACGAGTTTGGGAACCAGCGCCGTACAACGTCAGTGGGAGTCCGTCGAGCGCTTGATTGATCAGGTTGGTCACGACGCGGCCGTCGTCGGCCTGCATCCTGGGGCCGTAGGTGTTGAATATTCGAGCGATCCGAACCTCAACCCCATAGGTTCGGGCGTAGGCCATCGTCAGCGCTTCGGCGAAGCGTTTCGCCTCGTCGTAGACCGACCGTTCGCCGATCGAGTTGACGTTACCCCAATACGACTCGGGTTGCGGATGGACGAGCGGATCGCCGTACACCTCGCTCGTCGACGCCAGGAAGAACCGCGACGAATCGCGGCGGGCGATCTCAAGCAGTGCTCGTGTTCCGATACTGCCGACGTCGAGCGTTTCAATCGGATGAGCCAGATATGCCGGCGGCGACGCCGGGCTAGCGAGATTGATCACACGATCGAATCGCTCGTCAGCGAGCACTGTTCGAATCGCTTGATCCGTGACATCCATGAGAACGAATCGAAAGGCAGCGTTCCCTGCGTGGCGCTCGACGTGCTCGAGTACGCCCGTTGACAGGTCGTCGATGCACACGACACGATCACCACGTTCGAGAAGCCGATCGATCATATGGGAACCGATGAATCCGGCACCGCCGGCGACCAGCGCGGTTCCCATCAGCGGCGTCCAACGCCGTCATACGTCATTCCGGCCAGCTTCACCGCTGCTGGGTCCAGCAGGTTTCTGGTGTCGACGATCGCGTTCCCACCCATCCGCCCTGCAACGACCTTCAAATCCAGGTCGGCGAACTCGGGCCATTCGGTGAGCACCACGACGACGTGGACGCCGTCGACCGCTGACAGTGCGTCAGTGTGCGGAACAAGGTCGCCGAGTCGCTGGGTCTGGACCCGATCGAGCCCGTCGGCGGTCGTCGGATCGTAGGTCGACACCACCGCGCCGAGCGCCCTGAGCCGCTTGATGATTCCCAAACTGGGCGACTCTCGCAAGTCGTCCGTTCCGGCCTTGAACGTCAAACCCAAGGCTGCAACTCGCACGCCTTCGAGCGGTCGATCACCGACGAGGTCTTTGCCAGCCGCGTCGGCAACTTTACGAATCATCCGATCACGCTGCTCATCGTTGACATCGATGACACCACGCATCATGGCGAAGTCGTAGCCATGTTGTCTGGCAATACTGACGAGGGCTCGTGAATCCTTGGGGAAACAACTCCCACCCCAACCCGGTCCCGGACGCAGGAAGGCGCGCCCGATGCGAGTGTCGGATCCGATTCCCTCGACGACATCGTGCACATCGGCACCGACGGCTTCGCAGAGCGCCGCGACCGCATTGACGAACGAGATCTTCATCGCCAGAAAACCATTGGCGGCGTACTTGATTGTCTCGGCCGATGCGGCATCGGTGACCAACACTTCCGTGTCGAGTGACTCGTACAACTCGGCGACCCGATCGGCGGCGACCCGGTCATCGCAGCCGATCACGACCCGGTCAGGGTTGAGGAAGTCGTATACCGCTGTGCCTTCACGGAGGAACTCAGGGTTCGACACGACTCGTACATCGTCGCGCCGGAGCACTCGCTCGACCACACGCGCAGAGCCGACCGGCACTGTCGACTTGTTCACAACGATCGCCCCCGCTCGCAGCACAGGGCCGATCTCGGCGGCGGCTTGTTCGATGTATGACAGATCGGCGCTGCCATCGTCATCCTGCGGCGTTGGGACACACAGGAAAACGACGTCGGCTACGACCGCCGCCTGCGCCGCACCGACGACAAACCGTAACTTGCCGGACTCCATTGCGGCGCGGACGATCTCGGTCAGCCCCTGCTCGACGATCGGGATCTGTCCAGCATTCAAACGACCAATCTTTTCGGCGTCGATATCGGCGCAAACCACCTCAAATCCGAGATGGGCAAAACATGCTCCAGTCGTCAAACCGACGTATCCGGTGCCGACAATGCCAAGCACCGGAGGTTTGGTTGTGAGATTGTCCGACATCGGACCGGACGCTACCGCGACAACTGGATGCACCGGCGGTTCACAGCCTTCATGACATGATTGACCGCCATGTTCGGGATGTTGGTCGGCGAGATCGGGATGATCGGTTTACCTGACCGGCCTGATACCTCGACGCTGAGCATTGCGGTTGCGTTGGCAGTGGCGGGTGGTGTCCTGCACGTGTGGGCAGAACGGTCCACTAGGTCCGAGGCACGTGCAAGCGACACCGATCGCCAGCCTGCGCCGCTCGACGTGACGGGGATCGAGCCGCCCGCCGTTGTTGCGTTGTTGACCAACGGCTTCGATGTTCCGATCAGCGCAATCACGGCGACCGCGCTCGACCTGGCCGCAAGACAATGGATCAGACTGGCAACCGCCGATGGCGAACTGGTTGTGGTCACCCCGGGGGCCGGGTCATCCGGCGATGTGTTGGAGGCATTCGAGCAACAGGTTCTCAATCACGTCGCTGCCCGCGCTTTCAACGGGGTCTCCTCGGCGGGCACATTGGCGCTCTCGCATCATCGTTTGGACTGGCGCTGGAGGCTGCGCTTCGCCCGCTCCGTCGCCCAGCATTCAGCCAGTTTGGGATTCACACATCGGCGGTACAGCGGGCGGAAAATTGGACCGTCAGCGGCGTGTGCCGTCGGCGCCTTGATCGCAAGCGTGATGGCACTTCAGAACGGTGCGGAAGTCGAACTTTCGGAATCATGGAAATCGCGGATCATCTGGCTCGCGGTCGTTCTGGGTGCAGCGATACTTGGCTGGCGCACGATCGAGCGGGCGATTGGAGCAGCGCAGTCACCGACCGAAATCGGGGCCGAACGGTCAGCGCAATGGTTGGGGTATCGCCGACGGCTTGCCGCCCGGATTCCGAACGATGCGACCGTGCTCGCCAGCGCCTCCCAACAGATCACGCTTGCCCACGCCGCCGTGATGGGAGTCGCCACGCACGTCCTCGACGAATTTCCGGTCGCGCCCGAGGATCATCGTTCGGCGTGGTCCGAGGCGGGCGAAGCACCTCATCTCGTTCGAGTTCACTACCCGATCCGCCCCGGATACGGGCAACATCCCTGGAAGGTTGGATTGCTTGGTCTGGTCGTTCTCGTCATCGCCCGTTTGATCCAACGCTTCTTCGATCGAGTCGCCGATGGTGAGGCACTTACGTCCTGGTTGCAGAAGGCACCTGGTCAAATCGATCTGATCAAGACGATCGCCGAGACACTCGCCGTGCTGTGTTGGATTCCGCTCGTTTGGTCGGTTTGGGCAGTCATCGCCGGAGCGATCGATTCGGTCGCCACGCGCGAGCGGATCGGATTCGTGGTTCGAGTTCGACGACCTGCGGACGTGATCGGCTATGCATCAATTGTTCGACCATTCTCCGAACGCGACCGATTCTCGACGTACCTCGCGGTCGATGACGGAAAGCGTCGAGCGGTGACTGCCTGGCTCGCAAACGAACGAACCGCCGCCCCTCAAGGGGCCCAGGCCAGAGTTCGAGCGACTCCGTTACTCGGCTACGTCCGCTCGTCGGAACCGATCGGCACCGGAACCCGCACCGCTCACCCGTAGCGCCAGTGCATACAGGCTCGTCGTCGCCGTCATGAACAGGGTCCGTCGATCGGAACCGCCGAACACCAGGTTGGCGCACGGCTCCGGAAGTACGACGGTTCCGAGCAGAGTTCCATCAGGGTCATAGCAGTAGACACCCTCGCCACCGCTCGTCCAGATCCGACCGTCTTGATCGAGCCTGAGTCCGTCGAACAAACCCTCCGGGCAGGTCGCCCACACGGCACCTCCGCCCACGACTTGGCCGTTACTCACGTCGTACCGTCGAATGTGTCGGGGGCCGTCGGTGACGTGGGTCCATCCCGTGTCGACGACATAAAGCCACGACTGATCCAGCGAGAACGCCAATCCATTAGGCCTGACCATGTCGGTGATCTCGGCCGTGACCGATCCCAGGAGCGGATCGACCCGGTACACGTTGCTTGAACCGATCTCACTTTCAGCCGGATATCCCTCGGCGCCGCTGTCGATTCCGTACGTCGGATCGGTGAACCACACTGCCCCGTCAGAGGCCACGACGACGTCGTTCGGGCTATTGAGTCGCTTGCCGTCGAATCGATCGGCAATCACGGTTCGCGACCCGTCGAACTCGAACCGGACGACGGATCGAGTGCCGTGTTCACACGCCAACACCCGACCATCGAGATCCAGCGTGTGCCCGTTACAGAAATTGGCTGGTTGGTCGATCACCGTGACCGATCCGTCGGATGGTCGATAGCGCAGCCGCCGGTTTTGGCGAACGTCGCTCCACCAGAGTTCGTCACGTGTTGCCAGGTAGACCGGTCCCTCCGCCCAGGTGCAACCGTGAGCGAGATGACGCAACATCGCTTGCGGCTCGATCAACGACGCAAAACGGCTGTCGTGAATTTGGTAGGTGGAAAGAATCGGCTGGCGAACGGACACAGTTGTCATTCTGGTCTACGTGGTGGCCTACTTGACAGGTCATGTGACGACCATTGTGAACTCAAGTCAGATTTCGTCCAAACTGTCCGGATATGACGCCGGACTCCCGTCAAACGATTGTCACGCTCGATCTCGAAGGCGTCCTCGTTCCAGAGATCTGGATCGCAGTCGCTGAACGGACTGGCATCGAGGAACTACGACGAACCACGCGCGACCAGCCGGACTACGACGTGTTGATGACAGGACGACTCCAAATCCTTGCCGAGCATCGACTGACGATGTCGTTGATCTCTGACGTGATCAGTGGGCTGGCGCCGGTCGAAGGTGCCAAGCAGTTCCTCGATGATCTCCGAACTCGCACGCAGGTCGTGATTTTGTCCGACACATTCGAGCAGTTCGCCGCCCCGCTGATGAAACAACTTTCGATGCCGGCGATCTTCTGCCATCGGTTGGTCGTTCAGAACGACAGAATCGTCGACTACCGCCTGCGCCAGGCCGACCAGAAGCGGCACGCGGTCGATGCATTCCACGCCCTCAACTATCGTGTCATCGCAGCTGGCGACTCCTACAACGACACCGCCATGTTGGCGGCCGCCGATCGTGGGATTCTGTTTCGCTCACCCGACAAGCTGCAAGCCGAATTCCCTCAGTTCCCGGCAGTCGAGGAGTTCGACGATTTGCGCCAGTTGATCCTCGAAGCGCTCTGAGACGCCCTCTGACCGGCCCTCCGACCCGCCCTCTGATCACAAAAACTCGTTCGATCCGGTCGACTCGGCGTCTGGCCACAATCCGCTGGCAGACTGAGAAGATGTCGGCTCCGGTGCACAGCGAAGCATTCTTCACAACATCTGACGGCTTGAGTCTGTACCGCCAACGCTGGCTTCCTCAAGGCGAGCCGCGCGCCGTCGTCGCCGTATTGCACGGACTGGGCGAGCATTCTGGCCGGTATGCCCACGTTGCGGCGGCACTCGTCGACGCTGGTTACGCGGTGCATGCGCTTGACCACCGAGGACACGGCAAGTCCGATGGGAAACGGGCGTATCTCAAGTCGTACGACGAGTTCATGCGCGATTTGGTGCAGTTCCGTGCGCTGATCGAAGCCGAACATCCCGGTAAGCCGTTGGTCGTGCTCGGGCACAGCATGGGCGGAAACCTCGCCGTCGGCCACGCCCTTGACCACCAATCCGGCCTCGCCGGGCTGGTGCTGAGCGGTCCGGCTCTCAAGGTCGGTGACGACTTCTCCGCGATCCAGTTGAAGATCTTCGGCCTCATCGGAAAGCTGCTTCCTGGCGTTCGACCGCAGGCGTTGAGCGCCGATTCGATCAGCCGCGATCCAGCAGTGGTTGCTGCCTACCGAGACGACCCGCTCGTCTTCAACGGGAAGATCACGGCCGGGCTCGGTGCCGCACTGATCGCCGCAATGTCCACGTTCCCTGATCGGTACATCGAGTTCCGGCTACCGCTATTGCTGATGCACGGCACGGCCGACAAGCTGACCAACATCGACGGCACACGCCAACTCGAGTCGGCGGCAGCCAACGCAACCGTCACGGCGCACTACTACGACGGACTTTTCCACGAAATCTTCAACGAGCCAGAGCAGCAGCAGGTGCTCGGTGACCTCGTCACCTGGCTTGACGCCAACTTGGAATGAGTTCCCCAAGCCAGCAATCACGGGATTTGCGGTCAGGGCTGATCGGGACAGCGATCGCCGTGTCTGCATGGGGGTTCTCCGGGGTCCTGATCAAGTCGATCGAGATGGGGGCGGTGCCGATCGCGTTCTGGCGGTTCTCGGTGTACTCCGTGATCCTCGCCGCCTGGACCCGATACCGCGGTGAGCGCGTCAACCTCTCCGTGCTGCGCCTGTCGGCACCGGGAGGACTCTGTCTCAGCGCCGACGTACTGCTGTTCTTCACGGCGATCAAGCTCACGACGGTCGTGAACGCGACCACAATCGGCGCCATGCAGCCGTTGATCGTCGGCGTCTTCGCCGCCCGAATGTTCGGTGAGAAAGTCAGACGACCTGAGATCGTGGCCGCCCTCGTGGCGATTGGCGCTGTTGTCACGATCGTCATCGAGTCATCGGGCACGCCGAAATGGAACGGGTGGGGTGACCTGGCCGCATTCGGAACACTTTTTGCGTGGAGCGGCTACTTCATCATGGCCAAGCGCGCCAAGGATCTCCTCACGCCGATGGAGTTCACGTTCGGTACGAGTGTCTGGACGGCGGGCGCAGCGCTGATCGCCGGGTTCGGATTCTCACAGGACATGTCGGTGCCGAATGGTGAGAACTGGCTGTGGATCGCGGGTGTCATCGTCGTGGGTGGATTCCTCGGACACTCGATGATGAATTGGTCACTGGTTCGAGTTCCACTATGGCTTGGTTCTGCGCTCACGTTGCTGATCCCTGTGATCTCGTCAGTCGCCGCCTGGATCTTCCTCGATGAGTCACTGTCGCCGATCCAGTTGGCGGCGATGGTCGTTGTCGTGTTGGCCCTTGCGTACATCGTCATCAGCCAGCACGGATCTGAGCAGCGTCAGTTGGTCATTCGGAGCACGGCCGACCCTGCCGGTACGCTCGCACCGTGACCGAATCGAAGATAATTTATACTCACACGGACGAAGCGCCGGCGTTGGCGACCTACTCGCTGCTTCCGATCGTCGAGGCGTTTGCGAGCGCCGCCGGAGTTGCAGTTGAGACACGCGACATCTCGCTGGCCGGTCGCACCCTGGCACAGTTTCCAGACTTTCTCACCGCTGAACAGCGCGTTCACGATGACCTCGCGGAGCTTGGGGCGTTGACGCTGCGGCCAGAGGCGAACATCATCAAGTTGCCCAATGTCTCGGCCTCGATGCCACAGATACAAGCCGTGATAGCCGAACTGCAGGGCAATGGGTATGCGATCCCCGACTATCCGGACGACCCGGCCGACGAAGCCGAGAAGTCGATCCGAGCCCGCTACGACAAGGTCAAGGGGTCAGCCGTCAACCCTGTGTTGCGTGAGGGAAACTCCGACCGGCGGGCACCGAAGGCGGTCAAGGACTATGCCCGAAGTCACCCACACTCGATGGGTACGTGGTCGGCCGATTCCAAGACGCGCGTCGCCACGATGGGCCACAGCGACTTCTACTCCAATGAGAAATCGGTCACGATGTCGGAAGCCGGCTCGCTGCGGATCGAACTCTGTTCGGCGGCTGGAGAGACCGTCGTTCTCAAGCCATCGGTGCCGGTGCTGGCGGGTGAGGTTGTTGACGGCACGTTCATGAGCAAACGAGCGCTGATCCGCTTCCTCGAGGAACAGATCGCCGACGCCAAGCAACAGGGTGTGCTGTTCTCGATACATCTCAAAGCAACCATGATGAAGGTGTCTGACCCGATCATCTTTGGTCATGCCGTTCAGGTGTTCTTCGCCGACGTGTTCGCAAAGCATGCTGATGTGCTCGACGCGATCGGTGCCGATCCGAACAACGGTTGGGGCAACATTGCAGCGGCAGTCGCGGCGCTTCCCGACGACCAACGCCAACCGGTCGAAGCCACGATCAATGCCGTCTACGAATCGCGTCCAGCGATCGCGATGGTTGATTCGGACAAAGGGATCACCAACCTGCACGTGCCGAGCGACATCATCGTTGATGCCTCGATGCCGGCGATGATCCGGACGTCGGGACAGATGTGGAACGCGGCCGGGGATCTGCAGGATTGCAAGGCTGTGATCCCCGACTCCAGTTACGCCGGGATCTACGCCGCCGTGCTGGATGACTGTCGCGCCAACGGTGCCTACGATCCGGCGACGATGGGGTCGGTACCCAACGTCGGTTTGATGGCGCAGGCCGCCGAAGAGTACGGCTCGCATGACAAGACGTTCGAGATCCCGGCCGACGGTACCGTTCGAGTCGTCGATCAGAACGACTCCGTAGTGCTGGCGTTCGAGGTCGAACGGGGCGACATCTGGCGGATGTGCAACGTGCGCGACCTTCCGATCCAGGACTGGGTCAAGCTGGCTGTTACCCGCGCACGCGCCTCTGGTACCCCGGCGATCTTTTGGCTCGACGAGAAACGTGCTCACGACTCTCAGCTGATCACCAAGGTCCGTCGCTACCTACGCGACCACGACACCGACGGCCTGCAGATCGAAATCATGTCGCCGAGTGATGCGACGATGTTCTCGGTTGGTCGTATCCGTCAGGGTCTCGACACGATCTCGGTCACGGGCAACGTACTACGCGACTACAACACAGACCTGTTCCCGATCCTCGAACTCGGAACCAGTGCCAAAATGCTGTCGATCGTGCCGTTGATGAACGGGGGCGGCATGTTCGAGACTGGAGCCGGCGGGTCGGCCCCGAAGCATGTCCAGCAGTTCGTCAAGGAGAACTACCTGCGTTGGGATTCGCTCGGCGAATTCCTGGCATTGGCCGTGTCGTTCGAGCATCTGGCGACGCGAACTGGCAACACCAAAGCGCAAGTGCTGGCCGACACACTCGACGCGGCGACGGGACGGCTGCTCAACGAGGGTCGTTCCCCCGCCAGACGGATGGGACAGATCGACAACCGCGGCAGCCACTGCTATCTCGCTGCTTACTGGGCGCAGTCGCTCGCCGACCAGACAACCGACCCCGAACTTGCGGCCAAGTTCGCTCCATTGGCGGTGCTACTGGCTGAGAACGAGGCAGCAATACATGCTGAACTGATCGCCGACCAAGGTCACCCGAACGACATCGGCGGGTACTACCAACCGGACCCTCGGTTAGCAGCTGCCGCAATGCGCCCGAGTGCGATCTTCAACGCCGCACTGTCCACCCTGTAGCGATCATGCCCGTACGAATCAAGCCTGTTGGAGTCAAGGATGCAGGAATCATGCAACCCCGAATCCTGGTGACTGGGCGGATTCCCGAAGCCGGGCTTGCCGCCCTCGGACACATTGGCGAGGTCTGGGCGTGGGACGCTGACACGCCGATTCCGGTTGACGTCCGCGATCAACACCTCGCATCGGCCGATGCCGTTGTCACGCTGCTGACCGATCGGGTCGACGACGGATTCCTGGACGCGGCGCAGGGTTTGAAGGTTGTCGCCAACGTGGCAGTGGGTTACAACAACATCGACGTGGCAGCCTGCACGCGTCGTGGGGTGATCGTCACCAACACACCCGGCGTCCTCACGGACGCCACGGCCGATATCGCCATGTCATTGATTCTCATGACGACCCGCCGTCTGTGCGAAGGCGAGCGGTTGATCCGCTCAGGCGAGCCGTGGAAGTGGGGCATGTTCATGATGCTCGGCGCCGGGATCCAGGGGCGCCAACTCGGGATCATCGGAATGGGCGCGATCGGCGAAGCACTTGCGGCACGGGCCCGCGTGTTCGGAATGCACATCGGGTATCACAATCGGTCAGCCGTCGACCCCGAGGCAGAAACCCGGCTGCATGCGCGCAGGCTGACGCTCGAGGAGTTGCTGGCCACCAGCGACGTCGTGTCGATCCACTGCCCGTACAACGATGCGACCCATCATCTGATCGACGCAGATGCGCTCGCCAGTATGCGCCCCGAGGCGTTCCTCATCAACACTGCTCGTGGTCCGATCGTCGACGAGTCGGCACTCGTTGACGCACTCCGAGCCGGCACGATCGCCGGGGCCGGGCTCGACGTATTCGAACACGAGCCGAACGTGCACCCTGGCTTGATCGGACTCGACAACGTCGTACTGATCCCACATCTTGGGTCGGCGACGATCGAG
Source organism: Ilumatobacteraceae bacterium (assembly GCA_031422395.1). GTDB lineage: Bacteria > Actinomycetota > Acidimicrobiia > Acidimicrobiales > Ilumatobacteraceae > Ilumatobacter. The sequence continues at coordinate 30,900 of JANPLQ010000080.1, forward strand.
ACACGTTCGGCAATGGCCACGCTCGCTGCCCGCAACGTTGCCGAAGTGCTCGCCGGTCGCCCACCGCTCACCCCGGTTTCGTGAACACCATGCGACCAGTTCGAGTCGGAGTTATTGGCGTCGGCGGGATGGGTTCGTTCCACGCCAGGACGCTGGCGTCGCTGGCACATGTCGAAGTGGTCGCCGTAGCCGACCCAGACGAAGCCAACGCCCGATCAGTTGCCGAACAAATCGGGGCGCGGGCACTATTCGACCCGATCGAGTTGGCATCGTCAAACGAGCTGGACGGCGTCGTGATTGCCTCCCCAGATTCGACTCACGTCGAGTTGACACTCGCGGCAATGACGCAGGGAACGTTCGTGTTGTGCGAAAAGCCGCTGGCCACCAGCGCCGCCGATGCGATTCGAGTGGCGACAGCCGAAGTGACGCTCAGGCGCCGCTCAGTTCAACTTGGCTTCATGCGCGAATACGACGCTTCCCACGTCCAGCTGCTGGCCGAGCGGCCTTCGCTGGGTGCGATCCACTACGTCAGGGCCGTACACCGCAATGCCAACGATCGGCCGCGCCCGCTTCAGCAGATCGTCGGTCAGTCGATGATTCACGACATCCATTCGATTCGGTTCCTGACGGGCCAGGAAATCACGTCCGTGATGGCATTCGGGTCCGCAGCGGATCAAGACTCGTTTCGTCACGTGATGGCCGTGTGCACCCTGTCGTGTGGAATCCACGCCACGATCGAGTTCGACGATCAAGGCTATGCCTACGACGTCAACGTCGAGATGCTCGGCGCCAACGGCGACGCACTCACCGGACCGCCGAGTCGGGCTATACGTCGACGAAACGGCGCTGTCGACACATTCATCGGTCCGGACTGGTTCGAGTGGTTCGGCCCGGCCTATCGAGCCCAGGATCAAGCCTGGATTGATTCGATCAGGGCAGACTGCGCCGCCGGTCCGAGCGCGTGGGACGGCGTCACGTCTCAGCTCGTCGTCGACGCAATCATGTCGTCACTAGAAACCGGTCTGCCAGCCGACGTCGAGCCGATTGAGCGCCCATCGATCTACTCCAAATAGCCGATCTACCCAGAGCGTCAGCGGACGGCGGCGAGGCGTACCCGACTCATGGTGCGGACCTGTGAGTGTTTGATCGCCTCGACCAAGTTCGACCACGCGTGCGCTGCCGTCGAACCCTCGGCAGAGGCGGAGACAATCTCGCCGTCGTAACGCTCGGCCTCGGCGATCCAGATTGGTTCGACCCGAACCAGCTTTCCGTCACGTCCGCGCACATGGTTCTCGCGATAGTCGAGCATGGTGCGCCACCCGGTTCGTTCAAGCTCGCGACGGTCAGCAGGTTCCAGAACGGCACCGTGCTGGCGGACGCGATCGTTTGGGCTACGCAGGCTCGACATCGTTCCATTGTGAACCATGATGCCTGTGGATCGTCAGCCCCAATAACATGTGGATTTCCTGGGGATTATGGGCTCCAGGCTGTGGGTACAGCGATCAACACCGGAATCACGCGATCGGTTTTCGACTGGTACACGGCATACGGCGAAAACACACCGACGCAGCGTTCCCACCAGACCGCCTTCTCATCACCGCTGATCTCACGCACCACGAAGTCGGCCGGTTCGGCACCGTCTTGAATCGTCACGTTCGGATCGGCGAGCAGGTTTGCGTACCACTCGGGGTTTGTCGCCGCACCGCCTCGCGACGCGACGATTGCGTAGCAGCCCGCATGTTCGACCCGCATCAACGCGATCTTGCGGACCTTGCCGGACTTGCGGCCATGCATCGTTACGACGATCACCGGAACCCCAGTCGCCCGCAACGTATTCGCTCTGGTCCCACCACTCGCTTCATATTCGGCGACCTGATCTCTGACCCACTCCAATGAACTCGGCTCGTACTCACCCTCAATCGGCATGACACAGAGTCTACGAGATGCGATGCTGTCGATCATGAGCTACACCGCTGCACCCGATGGATGGTGGAAACAGTTCGTCAGTGCGTTGCCGGCGCGAACCGGCAAGCTGGCGATCACTCGCATAGACGGATCGCCACACGTCGCACCTGTGTGGGTTGACCTCGACGGCGACGAACTCATATTCATGACGAGCGCCGACACGATCAAAGGCAAGTCGATTCTTCGCGACGGGCGGGTGGCGGTTTGTTTCGACGACGAGCGACCGCCGTTTTCATTTGCCACCGTGACCGGCACAGCCTCCACAACGACCGACCCAGTTGAGCTGCTGTATTGGGGAACCCGGATCGCAGGCCGCTACATGGGTGCTGATCTCGCCGAACAGTACGGGCAACGCAACGCGGTACCTCCCGAGATGGTCGTCCGCGTTCGAATCACACACATCGCCGCCAAGGTTGGTGTCGCCGACTGACACATGTTGGCCGATCCCATCCCCGCTAACTTCGACGTCATGTTGATTGTCGCCGGCGAAATCAGGACCACCAGCGAAGACGGCCGAGCGCTGTTTCTCGCAGCCGTACAACCGCTGGTCACGGCAACGCTCGAAGAAGCGGGCTGCCAGACCTATGCCTTCTCACCCGATCCGAACGATGCCTGCTTGATTCGACTGTACGAGTTATGGGATCACGAGGAATCGCTCGCCGGCCACCTTGGTTCGGCCCACATCGCCACCTGGCGAACCGTGCAGGCCACGCTGCCGATCGATGGTGCGTCGATCAACAAATACACGATCAGCAATGTTGTTTCGCTTGGTTGACCGGTGGTGTTCATGAATCCGGCTGGGGTGCGTTGCATGTTGATGCGTGGTGGTACATCGAAGGGTGCCTACTTCCTCACTGACGATCTGCCGACCGATCCGAACGACAGGGATGATCTGTTGATGCGAATACTGGGCACGCCGGACGCACGCCAGATCGACGGCGTCGGCGGTGCCCATCCGCTCACCAGCAAGGTGGCCGTGATCAACCGATCCGAGCGAACCGATGCTGACATCGACTACTTATTCCTGCAGGTCTTCGTCGATCAGCCGCTGGTCACCGATCAACAGAACTGCGGCAATATCCTCGCCGGTACCGGGCCGTTCGCGGTCGAGCGGGGGCTCGTCGATGTCGCCGCCGGTGCCGAACGTGCCGTCGTACGGGTCTACATGGTCAACACCGACAGCATCGCTACGGCCGTGTTTCCTCTATCGAATGGTCTTCCGGACTATGCCGGAGACACCATCATCGACGGTGTGCCAGGCACCGCCGCCATGATCAGACTGGATTTCGAAGACATTGCAGGCGGGTCGTGTGGAGCGCTCCTACCGACCGGAAACGTCGTCGATGTGATCGACGGCATCGAGGTCACCATGATCGACAACGGCATGCCCGTCGTCGTGATGCGAGCATCTGATCTTGGCGTTTCCGGTTACGAGTCGCCCGAGGAACTGGAAGCAAACACGCCGTTGCGCGCCAAACTCGAGGTGATCCGCCTGATTGCGGGTCCGATGATGAACCTCGGTGACGTTACCAAGAGCACCGTGCCCAAGATGACACTCGTGGCACCGCCGCGCGAGGGCGGTCACCTCTGTACCAGGACCTTCATCCCACACCGGTGCCATGAGGCGATCGGCGTGCTCGGGGCGGTCTCGGTGGCAACCGCCGCCCTGCTCCCCGGCTCCCCCGCCGCATCCGTCGCAGCGCTTCACACGTCAGCCGGTCAGCCGCTCGATCAGATCGTGTGTGAACACCCAACCGGTTCGTTCGACGCATCTGTCGACGTCACGGTGCGATCCGATGGCGCGATCGATGTTCGACGAGCCGGAATTGTTCGCACTGCCCGGAAGTTGATGGACGGTACGGTCTACCCTCGACCCGAACCCGGTGAGCACTGAGATGCCCAAAACCCTTCCCACGATCCCCGCCCCGCACCCGAACCCACATGCGCCGGTCGAATTCGTACCTCCTCCGAATGCCTGCGATGCCCATTGCCACATCTTCGGGCCAGGTCACCGGTTCCCGTTCTCCGACGACCGCACGTACACGCCACCCGATTCCGGTCTCGAAGACTTCGAGATCCTTCAGAGCCGACTCGGCCTGTCCCGGGCGGTGTTCGTGCAGGCGTCCTGTCACGGCGTCGACAATTCAGCGATGGTCGACGCCATCAAACGCGGTGCCGGACGGTACGCCGGCGTCGCAATGATCGACGAATCGTTCAGCAAGGCCGACATCGGCGCGCTGCACGATGTCGGGGTCCGCGGCACACGCTTCAACTTCGTTGCCCATCTCGGTGGTGCCCCCGAACCTGACGTGTTCTGGCGGATCGTCGACCGAGTGCAACCATTCGGTTGGCACATCGTGCTGCATTTCGATGCCAAGGATCTGCCGCGCTACGCCGAGATGTTGGATCGGCTGCCGTGTCCCTACGTGATCGATCATATGGCGCGAGTGCCTGTCGGCGAAGGGCTCCATCAGGAGCCATTCCAGCAGCTTCTCGACCTGATC
>JANPLQ010000081.1:0-3870 GCA_031422395.1 Ilumatobacteraceae bacterium
CGGTGCTGTGGACCGTCGACTCGAGCCCGTATCCGCACACCACGAGATGCGTCCGGCCTCGACGACGCAGGAACGCGTCGAGAGAACTGCCGTAGAAACCATCGATTCCGGCCGCAGCGATGGCGAATTCGTCCGGGCCGGCGACCAGAGCGACCGACGGGCAAGTAGCTGGACGCACCGTCGGTCGCACGAACGCCGGTGCGTTGGCGACGAGCACCACGACGGCACCGGCACTGCGCAAACAGGAACGTAGCGTCTCGAGCCGCGTCGCTGCCGGTTCGTCGCGGGGGACCATCGACGCCCAGCTTGGACCTGCACCAGTGATCACCAGCGCAGTTCGCCTGGCGTCGACGAGCCCGTCGTACGGCCAGGCGTACGGACTCGTGTGGGCGATGTAGCGGGCCGTCACGCTGCCTCGCTCCATTTCGCCCGCTGATCGACGATCAATTCGGCAAATGCTTGCGGCTGCTCCCAGTTGGCAAGATGACCGGCTCCAGGAATGACGGTCGATCTGGCACGCGTCGCATCGGTCAACGCCGCCGCAGCGGCATGTCGGAACGACGGGCTTCGGGCACCGGTCGTGACCAGAAACGGGGTCCGGCGACCGTCGAGTTGCGATGCAGTAGGGGCAAACGCAACGAATTGGGCGACCTCCGCCCGAATCACCGAGGCGTGCCGGTCGACGAAGTGTCGAGCCTCTTCGGGAACCGTCGACCACGTCGTGGGACCGACGAGGGTCTGCACGAACTCGGCCACCGCCTCGGCGTGATTCGTCCTGGCAAGCCGAACCGAGGCGGCGGTCACGATCGAATGAAGTTCGTCAGCCAGCAGCCCGACCAGCGGCTCGTGGGCAATCACACCGATGACGTTGGGACTCCCGATCAACGCGATCGCAAGTGCAAGCGTCGCTCCACCACTCACACCGACCACGAGTACCGGACCGATTGCGTCGAGCGAACGAATTATTGAGCCCGCCTGAACGACGACAGGTTGCGACGGTGCTTGGGAATTTTCCGACTGGTAAGGACCCCTCAACGGAGCAATTGAGTCGACGGTCGACGCCAGAAGTGAGCGAACAGGGTCGAACAGTTCGGGGGTGAGCCCGACGCCATGGAGTAGTACCACGACGCCGGGCTCAACAACACTCGCCGAGTTCACCCGAGCGAACCCTCAACCCCAGCGACAAGCCACGGTTCTGAGAAGAAGCCGTCCAAGGTTTGATAGTCGGGCGTGACACCGGTTTCGATTCGCATCGCGCCGTCGCGGTCGCTAAGCGGCCCACTGAACACTGCGAAGTCACCGACGCCGTCACTGTCGGCATCGGTGAAGAACGCCTCGTACGCATTGGTGATGGTCGCCTGGGTCGCCTCGTCGACAGCAGTTCCAAACGGTGACGGCGCGAAGGCGACGAATTCGGCGGCGACATCTCGGTAGCCGATCCGGAAGTCACCGTTGTAAGGGCTGGCTACGAACTCGCCAGCCACCATCGTCTGGGCGATGTCGGTGTACAGCTCGGTCCATGCCCATTCCGAACCGCTGAGCCAGCCGGTCGGCGCCAGCGACGAGGCGTCGTAGTGGTAGCCGACGGAGTAGGCGCCCGCCGCCTCGGCGGTCTCGATGATCGTCTTGGTGCAATCCTGGTGCTGGGTCAGTACGTCGGCACCCTGGTCGAGCAACGTCTGGGCAGCCTGGGCCTGCTTGCCTGGGTCACACCAGCTCGCGGTCGCGATTGCGATCACTTTGGCATCGGGGTTCACCGACTGTGCGCCAAGCGCGAACGCGTTGATGTTCTCCAGCGTCTGCGGAATCGCGAATGCATACACGTAGCCGAGCGTGCCCGTCTTGCTCACGGACCCGGCAGCGATACCGGCCAGGTACACGGGCTCGAACACCGATGAGAAATAGGTGCCGAAGTTGTCGAGCGGTTCCGCCAACGACGATTCGAACTGGCCCTGGTGGACGATGCACACCTCAGGGTGATTCCTTGCGACCTCGACTGCGGGGTCGAAATGGCCATAGCTCGTCGGGAACAGGATCGTCGCGCCCTGGGTGATCATGTCCTCCATCACGGGAACGGCATCTTCGATCGTCTCGGCGACATTCTCGGCATGGATAACCGCGAGGCCGGTCGCCTCGCCCATCGCCACCGCTGCCTCGTATGCCGCCTGGTTGTACCCAAAGTCGTCTTTCGAGCCGACGTACAGGAAGCCGACCTTGGTGGCGCCGGCGCCGCACGCCGCTCCGGCCGGTGCCGAACTTTCGGCCGAACTGGCGGGTGCGGCAGAGTCGGCAGCTGCCGCGGAATCTATCGATGTCACGGCGTCGACAGACGTCGCTTCGTCGGCAGCGTCGTCGCCGCCGCATGCCGCCAGGGTCAGCGCCAGCACTACGGCCGACGCCAGGGCTTTCGTCAATCGTCGTCTCATTCGGGTAATCCTCCGTGTGTGGTAATAGTGGTGATTCGGGGGTGTTGATAGGGGTGTTGATAGGGGTGTTGATAGGGCTGTTGCCGGGGCGCCGTCGGGATTCGGTCAAGCTGGAACGACGTTGGTGTCGAACACCTTCGAAAGCGACTCGGGGGCGGCATGTTGGCGACGTCGGCTGAGCATGCTCAGCACGACGATCACGACGAGGTAAGGAATCGCATCGAGCAGAAAGATCGAGACGTCGGTGCCACGGGCCTGCAGTTCGAGTTCCAGTGCCACTGCACCCGAGAACAAGTAGGCGCCAGCCACGATCAGCATCGGGTTCCATGCTGCGAAGATCACGAGGGCAACGGCGATGAAGCCGCGTCCGGCAACCATGTTCTCCGACCAGGTCTTGGCGAACGCTGTCGACAGTTGAGCTCCACCAAGTCCGGCGAGGGCACCGCCGATGGCAACGGCCAACCATTGGCTACGGCGGTGATCGACGCCCATCGTCGCCAGCACGTGCGGACGTTCACCTGCGGCCCGCAACTTGAGCCCGGAACCTGATCGGAACAGGTACCACCACGCTGCCGGAGCCAGCACGAACGACAGGTATGTCAACGGGTCGTGGTTGAAAAGTACGTCACCGATCAACGGCAGGTCGACGAGGCCTGGAATCGCCCAGGTGTCGAACGGCTCGACACCTTGCGAAACATAGCTTTGGCCGAATAGCGCCGTTGCGCCAAGCCCGAGGAACGTGATCGCCAATCCGGTCGCGACCTGATTTGCGCCGCGCACCATCACCAAGACGGCGTGCAAGAGGGCGAGCAGCGCCCCGGCAACTGCTCCGACCAACGCACCGAGGGCAGGACTCCCTGTCTCGATTCCGACAGCGTAGGCAGCTAGCGCACCGACCAACATCGAGCCTTCACACCCCAGGTTGATGATCCCTGACCGTTCGGTGATTGTCTCACCGACACCGGCGAAAACGATCGACGTCCCGCCCCGGATCGCGCCAATCGCGATTGCCTCGATCATCGCGTCTCCTTCACCTTCGGGCGCGAACCCCATCCGAGCATCGCCAGCAGGATGATCGCCATCAAGATGTTGACTGACGCTGCAGACAGACCTTCACGAATCTTGAGTCCGTTGCCGCCGATCGCGATTGCAGCCAGCAAGAACGACGAGCCGATCGCACGCAGCGGCGATTGCTTGACCATCCACGACGCCAGTACCGCTGTAAACCCGTAACCAACCATCACGCCAGGTCGTAGGTTCGACTCGACCCCGCTCGCCTGGAGCATGCCGCCGAGACCGGCCAAGGCCCCGCCGACCATCAGCGCCGACACCGACAACCTTCCTTTCCGAAATACTGCCAGGCGTGCCGCCTCGGCGTTTCCGCGGAGGACTCCGAGTTTGTTTCCCGAGGCGGTGTACCGTAGCACCGCCAAAACCTCTACTG
>JANPLQ010000082.1:0-14224 GCA_031422395.1 Ilumatobacteraceae bacterium
GTCTGCACTGACCGTTTGTCCCAGGTCGGAAGGAGGCAATCATGCATTACGTCAAGCCGTGCTGATTTCAGGGGCCGTGACGCGTCCCAGGAAGCCGCCATTTCACCGAGACGGCCAACGCCGCCGGGAGTGAGCGTGGTAGTGATCTGGGATCGTCCGCAAGGTGTCATCGATCCAGTAGTTGTTCGGACCGTGAACGTTGGCAACCATACGTAACCGTTCCAACATGTGTTCCTTGAGATCAGGTGGAGGGGTCGGGTCGTGTTGTTTCCACACGACCATCGGGACGGAACACGACTCACATTCGGCCACCCAGCAAACGGAATCCTCAAACCACCAGGTCGTCATCCTGATGGCCTCACACAGCTCGCACATCGGGCTGACTGTAGGTCTCAACGGGGGGCCGGGTAACCGGTCCCCCGTTTGGTGACGCAATTACCGCGGTCAGGCGTCGATTGCGGACCGGACTTCCGCGATGTACGTACCGACCGCGTCGGGACCATCCTCGATCAATCGCCGTACTACCGATGCACCCTGAATCACGCCATCGGCGACTCGTGTCGCTTCGTACGCCTGCTGGGCGTTCGAGACGCCGACACCTACCAGCACCGGAACATCAGTGATCGCTTTGAGCCGTGCCGCCAATGCTGTGGCGGTAACAGCCAACGACTCGCGCTCCCCCGTCACACCGAGTAATCCGACCGAGTACAGGAATCCGCGTGCGCGGGCGGCGACCCGCGGGAGCCGCTCGTCAGGCGCAGTCGGTGCGGCCAACATGACCGTCTCGACGCCCTCATGATCGGCCGCCCGGCACCACGGCTCGGATTCCTCGAGTGGGAGATCCGGAAGAATGCAGCCAGACACACCGGCCGCGACGAGTCGGTGTGCGAATCGTCGATGACCTTCGTGATGGACGATGTTGTAGTACGTCATCACGAGCAATGGAATCCCGATGTCGAGCCCCGGAACCTCATCGAGGATCGACGCTGGCGTTGCACCTAACTCAAGCGCCGCTTGCGATGCCTGCTGGATCACCGGGCCATCCATCACCGGGTCGGAGAACGGAATACCGATCTCGATCGCATCGGCACCGTGCGCGGCCGCCGCTCGAATCGCATCCTGCCAGCCCGGGTAGCCACCGGTGATGTACGGAACGAGCAGTTTGCGACCGATTGCCCGCTTGGCGCGAAACTCGGATTCGAGTCGCCCGATCATCCCAGGATGTCCATCATTTGGGCAACATCCTTGTCACCACGTCCTGACAGATTCACGATCACGGTCTGGCCCTGCAGCAACGAAGCCTCGCGAGCCAGCCACGCGATTGCATGACTTGACTCAAGCGCCGGAATGATGCCTTCGGTGCGCGCCAAGAGTTGGAATGCATCTACGACTTCGGCGTCGGTCACGTTCGGATATTCGGCGCGACCGATCGACGACAGATACGAATGCTCCGGACCGACACCCGGATAATCAAGACCTGCCGAGATCGACTGAGCCTCCTCGACCTGGCCGTGCTCGTCCTGCATCAGGTAGCTGCGCATGCCGTGCACGACACCCGGAACACCGCGGGCGATGGCCGCACCCCCGGCAGGCTCGACCCCGACCAACCGCGCCTCGGTGTCCACGAAGCCGGAGAAAATCCCGATCGCGTTCGAACCCCCACCCACACACGCCACCACGACGTCGGGGTCGCCACCAGTCATCTGTTGGCATTGTTCACGCGCCTCGTCGCCGATCACCCGATGAAACTGGCGGACCATCCACGGGTACGGGTGCGGGCCCATCACTGAACCGAGGCAGTATGCGGTATGGCCGACGGTCGCCACCCAGTCGCGGAGCGCCTCGTTGACGGCGTCCTTGAGTGTGCGTGATCCACTATGAACCGCTTCGACTTCGGCACCCAGCAACTTCATCCGGAACACGTTGAGGGCCTGACGTTCGACGTCCACAGCACCCATGTACACCTTGCATTCCAAGCCCATCAACGCAGCAGCGGTTGCGCTGGCGACACCGTGTTGCCCGGCGCCGGTTTCGGCGACGAGGCGCGACTTGCCCATCCGTTTGGCGAGTAGCGCCTGCCCGAGCACATTGTTGATCTTGTGCGAGCCCGTGTGATTGAGATCCTCGCGCTTCATCAGGACGCGCACCCCCAACCGTTCGCTGAGCCGGAAACATTCGGTCAGCATCGAAGGGCGCCCGGCGTAGGTCCGCAGAATGGTGTCGAGCTCGAGTCGGAACGTTGGGTCGGCCCAGGCCGCACGGAACTCGGCTTCCAATTCCTCGCAGGCTGGTACCAAGGTTTCGGGAACGAATCGCCCGCCAAACTCGCCGAAGCGACCCGTCGCCGAGGGCTCGGCCATCAATGAATCAGTCATATCGTCATCGTTTCAACTCGTCCTGACACGGAGGGAGCGGTCTACTCGTCGGCCCAGTCATAGGGGATCTCGTCGGGCCCGAGGTACGGCGAGGGTGCAGCGGCTCGGGCGTTGGCGATGAACTTCCTCACCTTGGTCGGGTCTTTCAGGCCAGGCGATGCTTCAACGCCGGTCGACACGTCGACCCCCCATGGCTCGACGGCAGCGATCGCGTCGGCGACGTTGTCGGCGTCGAGCCCACCGGCAAGAATCAGGCGAACCGAATCAGGTGCTTCCGCAGCCAGGTCCCAGTTGAACACCTTGCCAGAACCCGGGTTTGGCGCATCGACCAGGATCAGGTCGGTCCCGTACTGATCGGCCTTCGACAACTGAGGGGATCCGGCCGCGAATGCTTTGATCACCCAACGAATATCTTTTGCAACCTGCGTCGTCTGTTCGGGTGTCTCGCGACCGTGCAACTGCACCGCTTTGACGCCGGCACGAAGGGCGATGTCGACCACTCTGGGGGGTAACTCATCACGGAACACGCCGACTGTCAACACCTGGGCCGGCAAGCGTCGCGTGATGTCGTAGACCGCCTGTGCGGTGACCTGGCGAGGTGACGGTGCGAACACGAAGCCAACTGCGTCGGCACCCATCGCCACAGCGAACAGTGCGTCGTCCTCGTTGGTGATACCGCAGATCTTCACGAACATGCCATACCACCGTACTTGGCGCGATGGGTGGTTCAGCCGATCAGTTCTGCGACCATCGCGGCCGGATCGCCTGACGTGACGAGCGTCTCCCCCACAAGCACCGCGTGATAACCGGCAGCGTGCAGCGAACGAGCGTCTGCTTGGCCACGGACACCGGACTCGGCAACTTTGATCACGCCATCAGGAATCAGCCCAGCCATCCGTAGGGCGCGATCGTGATCGACTGCAAACGTGACGAGGTCGCGTTGATTGACACCGATCAGTGTGGCGTCGGCGCTCAATGCCGCATCGAGCTCGAACTCGTCGTGAATCTCGACCAAGACATCGAGCCCAAGCTCGGTCGCCAGCGAAAGCAGGTCGGTGAGCTGGCACGACGGCATCGCCGCGGCGATCAGCAGGAGACAATCTGCACCCATCAACCGGGCATCGACGACGTCGTACGGCGACACCGTAAAGTCCTTTCGAAGGACCGGCAAATCACATGCTGAGCGGGCCGCTTGCAGGTCTTCTGGAGAGCCACCGAAGAACTCGCTGTCGGTCAACACCGACAGGCATGAGGCACCACCGAGCTGGTAGGCAACTGCCATCGCGGACGGGTTGAGAGCGACGTTCAAGTCACCTTTCGACGGTGACCGGCGCTTGATCTCGCTAATGACGGCGAGGCGGTCCTGCCCGGTCAGTGCGGCTTTGAACCCCCGGGTCGGCTGGCAGACACGCGCCAACTCGATCAGTTCATCCAACGGCCTGGTGTCGGCCGCGGCACGCTCCCTGTGTCGTGCGAGGATGAAGTCCAGGTAGGTCGTCACTGAGCGTGAACGTTACTCAGAGACCGAGACGGTCTGTGATTTCGGAGAGCAGATCGATGATCGGAACTCGAACCTGATCGGTGGTGTCCCGGTCCCGAATCGTGACCGCCCCGTCGTCCAGAGATTCGAAGTCGATCGTGACGCACAACGGTGTACCGACCTCATCTTGCCGTCGGTAGCGCTTGCCGATCGACTGAGTTTCGTCGTAGTCGACCATGTAGCGCTCACTCAGCGTGCGCCGAACTGTTTGTGCCAGCGGAGTCAGTGTGTCCTTCTTCGACAGCGGCAGCACGGCGACCTTGTACGGCGCCAAGCGAGGGTGGAGACGCAGCACGGTTCGGACCTCATCACCGATCGTTTCCTCGTCGTAGGCCGCCAGCAAGAACGCTGCCATCGTGCGAGTGGCACCTGCAGCCGGCTCGATGACGTACGGCACATACCGCTCGTTGGTGGCCGGATCGAGGTAATCGAGTCGCTCACCGGAGAACTTGGTGTGCTGTTTGAGGTCAAAGTCGGTGCGCTGGGCGATGCCTTCGAGTTCGTCCCAACCCCACGGGAACAAGAACTCGACATCGGATGTGCCTGTCGAGTAATGCGATAGCTCGTCGGCATCGTGTGGCCTGACTCGCAACATCTCGGCGGGGATTCCATGTCGGACGTACCAGTCGAGCCGCTCGGCACACCAGTACTCGTACCACTTCGGGCCGTCAGCCGGGGGCACGAAGAACTCGAGTTCCATCTGCTCGAACTCGCGTGTCCTGAAGATCCAGTTCTGCGGGGTGATTTCGTTGCGGAAACTCTTGCCGACCTGGGCGATACCGAACGGCGGCTTCTTGCGGCTGGTTTGGAGCACTTGACCAAAGTTGGTGAACATGCCCTGTGCGGTTTCCGGACGCAGATACGCGTCGGCACCGGCATCGGCGATCGGACCTGCTTGGGTCTTGAACATCAAGTTGAATTGGCGAGCTTCCGTGAACGTGCCGAGCTTGCCGCAGTTGGGGCACGTGTTCGGGTCGTCGAGCTTGTCAAGCCGATGGCGGGTCTTGCAGTTGGTGCAGTCGACCAGCGGGTCGGTGAAGTTGGCGAGATGGCCCGACGCCTCCCAGATCTGGGGCGGACCGAGCACGGCGGCGTCGATCAACACCGTGTCGTCGCGCTGTTGCACCATTGCTCGAACCCATGCTTCTTTCACATTTCGAAGCATCAGCGAGCCGAGGGGACCGTAGTCGTAGGTCGACCGAAATCCGCCGTAGATCTCGGCCGACGGGTACACGAACCCACGGCGCTTGCAGAGATTGACGATCTGGTCGAGCTCGGTTGCCGGCATAGGCCAGCAAGGTTACGGGGACTTGCCCTTCGTTGTCGGAGGGTTTTAGTGACGTTCGAACATCGCAACAGCTCTTAGGCGGCGTTCGATGTGATGTTCCAGGGCCCGTGTTGCCAACGAGCCGACCTCGTGGGTGGCTGGCGATTCTTCGAGCGTCAACGCCTCGTTCAGACGGCCGCCGAGAATGTCGCGCATGATGCCGAGCGCCGCAGGTGAGATCGCTGTACCGCTACGACATGCCCGACACAGCACTCCACCCTCGTTGAAGTCGAAGGCGACGAGCTGCGTGCCGGGTTCACCTTCGCCACATCGAACACATTCGTCGAGTCGCGGTTCGAGACCTTCCGCAGCGAGCAGCTTCCAGTAGAACGCAGGCACATTGAGTGGCGCCGGTCGTTCCGCAATCGTGCGCAGAACGCCGACCGCCATGCGATACAAACGCGCATTCGGCTCACGCTCGAGCCCGAGTTGATCAACCGCTTCGATCGCTGCCATCCCTTGCGAGGCGCGATCGAGTGACGACAGCATTGGTGACAACGACTCGACCGATTCTGCCTGACTCACGTTGTCGAGCTCACGTCCCCTGTACAGCAGCAACCGAACGTGACTCATCGGTTCGAGACGCGCACCAAACCTGGACTTCGTCTTCCGAACGCCGTTCGCCACGGCCCGAACCTTGCCGTTCTGTTCGGTCATGATCACAATGATCCGGTCAGATTCACGCAGCTTGTATGTGCGCAACACGACCCCCACATCGCGGTAGAGCTCACTCATCGTCGAGGCCGCCGAACCGGCGACGACGCTGAGCGAACGCTCCGATCGCCCCCGCAAGGTCACCGGCACCGAAGCCCACCCACCCAGCGGACATGAAGACCAGTTCTGCGTAGGCCAGTTCCCACACGAGCGAAGGCGGAAGCTGTGTCGATGGACCGAGCACGACCACAAGATCAGGTTCACAATCGGCCGGCTCGTACAGAGCCGCCGCCACCGAAGCCTCGTTGACCTCGTCATACGAGTCGACCCGCTGCATGGCGTCTGCGAACCGTTGACGACCATCTCCGGTCGGATCAACGACCACCTCGCAACCGTCGAACGAACGAGTCCACAGCTTCATATCTTCGGGTTGTCCATCTGGACCGAGTTCGTAGGCCCGCAGCGTCAACCACGGCACGCCAACCGAGGAACAATACGTTCCCAGTTCCGAGACCAGTTCCGTCCAGGCGTGTTCGCTCATCCCAGCCCATTGCTGAAGCGTGCCGCCGACCAGCAAGACGTGCCGCAACGAAGCCTCAAATGATTGTTTCGTGTCGGTGGCGGACGGCTGACTCACTGCCCCATTCTCCCACGCCGATCGTCGCTAACGTGGACGTTCGTGTCAACGATTCGCCCACTTCACGTCGCCTGCATCATGGACGGCAACGGACGCTGGGCGGGACAGCGAGGCCTTCCTCGCACCGACGGCCACACCGAGGGCGAGGAGAACCTAGCTCGGATCGTCCGACTGGCTGTGCGCCGTAACGTCGGTTGGCTCACCGTTTTCGGATTTTCGACCGAGAATTGGGTTCGCCCGCGCGCCGAGGTTCGCCACATCCTCGGGCTTCACGAAAAGCTGTTCGGACGTGTGCGTGAACTGAATCAACTGAACGTGCGGATTCAATGGATCGGACGGCCATTCGACAGCGCCGAGGCCAAGACCCCAAAGTACGTGCAGCGGGCGATTCGAAAGGCGATCAACGACACCGCCGACAACAACGGGATGGTGTTGACGGTCGCCTTCGACTACGGCGGACGAGCCGAGCTGATGTCGGCGGTGAGGGCGGTACGTGCCTCCGGTCAGACCGTCACGCCATCTGCGATTGATCAGCACCTCTACCTTCCCGAGTTGCCGCATGTCGATGTACTGGTGCGCACCAGTGGCGAGCAACGGCTTTCGAACTTCCTGCTATGGCAGAGCGCCGGGTCGCACATCCACTTCACTGACGCTGCCTGGCCCGCATTCGATGCCGACGATCTCGATGCTGCGATCGCCCTCGTTCGATGATGATGATCAGGCATGATCGTTCATTGCGTTCGCCTGCCACGCAGGCCGATGTTGGTCACTCGCTGACGCTCGCTCGCTCGCATGATCCGAGTGTGGACCAGTGATCGGTAACGCGCTCGAGGCGCTCGACGCTGTCACCGCACGGCTGGCTGCTGCCGAGGACCGACCCGGGCAACGCGAGATGGCTTCCAAGGTGGCTCACGCCATCGAGCAGGGAAGCCACCTTGTCGTTCAAGCCGGTACCGGCACAGGCAAGACCTTGGCGTATCTGGTTCCGGCGATCACCTCTGGCAAGCGAGTTGTCGTAGCGACGGCGACCAAGGCACTTCAGGATCAGCTCGCCACCAAGGACCTCCCATTCCTCGCCGAGCAGCTGTCGAACGAGTTAGGTGTCGAGTTCGACTGGGCGGTGCTCAAGGGTCGCAGCAACTACGTGTGTCTGCAGCGGCTGCGCGAGATCAACGATCCGAACCAGGCTCAGCTCGACTTCGACGACAGCCCTGCAGTCGTCAAGTTGGAGATCAAACGACTCACCGACTGGGCCGGTGAAACCCGCACAGGTGAGCAATCAGAGCTCGATTGGAACCCGACCGACGCGGCGTGGCGAGCGGTCAGCGTCGGTTCCGACGAATGCCCTGGCGGTGACAAGTGTCCCATGGGTCAGGAGTGCTTTGCCGAGCACGCCAGGCGGCGCGCCCAAGTCGCCGACGTGATTGTGGTCAATACGCACCTGTACGGCCTCAACGTCGCCGCTAACGGAGCGATCCTCCCCGAGCACGACGTCGTCGTCTTCGACGAGGCCCATGTCCTCGAGGACATTATGAGCGACACCGTCGGCGTCGAGATCGCTCCGGGTCGGTTCATCGCGGTCGGTGCCGCCGTGCGACGGATCCTGGAGGACCCCCAACTCGTCGGGTCGATCACCGAGCTGAGCACCGCGGTGCGCGACGTGCTCTCACCATTCTCCGGGCAACGTCTCCCGACTCCACTCCCCGACTCAATCGTCGAAGTACTGCAGGACGCCCAGCTGCGACTGACCAGGGTCGGCGAGCAAGTGCAAAAGATCTCGACAACCAACGAAGACGCCAAGCAGCGCGCCCTGCGAGCCCAGATGATGATCACCCGAACGATGGAGTACCTCGAGTCGGCGCTCGGTTCGGATGAGGGAACGGTGCCGTTCGTGTCGGGAAGCCGCGACTCACCTCGACTGGAAATTGCGCCACTCGATGTCGGTCCGCGACTGCGCGCCGGTGTCTGGGAGCAGCACACCGCAATCCTGACCAGCGCCACGATCCCCTCATCGTTGGCGCGTCGGGTCGGACTTCCCGATCAAGGCACCGATCAGGCCGATGTTGGCAGCCCATTCGACTACGCCACGCAGGCGATGCTCTACTGCGCCGTACACCTACCCGATCCGCGGTCTGACAAGTTCCGAGCGGCTGTCAATGACGAACTGGTTGCGTTGATCGCCGCTGCCGGTGGCCGAACGTTGGCGCTGTTCACCAGTTGGAAGGCGATGGACGAAGCAGTCGAGGCCATTCGTCCGCGCGTCACCGTGCCAATTTTGACACAACGTGATCTACCGAAGCCGGCGCTCGTCAGAGCGTTTGCCGATTCGCACGAGACCTGCTTGTTCGCCACGACCGGTCTGTTTCAGGGAGTTGACGTCCCCGGCAGCACCCTGTCATTGGTCGTGATCGACAAGATCCCGTTCCCGCGTCCCGATGACCCGCTGTTGTCGGCCCGCCGTGAATTGCTCGGTCCAGCGGCGTTCGGTCAGATCGATGTGCCCCGGGCTGCGACGTTGCTGGCCCAGGCCTGTGGCCGATTGATCCGGACCGCTACTGATCGAGGTGTCGTCGCGGTACTCGACCCACGGCTTGGTACCGCCCGATATCGGTGGGACATCGTCAAAGCCTTACCCCCAATGAAACGCACGAAGGATCGAACCGAAGTCGAGGCATTCCTTCGGGGCCTGCACGCCGACTCAGCTCGTTAAGTCGGCTACCGTCAACCGACGTGGGGGAATTCGTGCGCTTCGAAGTCGGTAACGAGGTGGGGACGATCACGCTCGATTCCCAGCGCAACCGCAACTCGCTTTCACGACAACTCGTCGCCGAACTCGGCGAGGCGCTCGATGCTGTCGAGCACGCCAACGTTCGGGCGATCGTGCTTCGACACGAGGGCCCGGCGTTCTGCTCGGGGGCGGACTTGAAGGAACGCTCCGACGGATCGGGGCCTCCGGACTCGCGACCAATCGTGCACATCTTCGAACGGCTGATGGACACATCTCGGCCGACGATCGCCGCCGTGACCGGTGCCGTTCGTGCCGGCGGGCTCGGGTTGATGGCCTCGTGTGACCTCGTTGTCGTCGACAGGTCGGTCACCTTTGCGCTGACGGAGGTTCGGATCGGCGTCGCTGCGGCGATCATCTCTGTGCCGATTCTGCGCCGGGTGCCCACCGGCAAGGTCGCCACGGCAATGCTGACAGGCGAACCGTTCGACGCTGCCGAAGCCCGCAACATCGGTCTCGTAACACACGTCAGCGACGATGTCGCAGGAACCGTGCAGTCGATCTGCGACGGCATCCGAGCCGGAGCGCCGAACGCCGTCGCTGCAACAAAGCGATTGCTCTACCGAGTTCCGACGTTGCGCCGCGACGCCGCCTTCGAGGAAATGCGGGAACTCAGCGATCGCTTGTTCCAAAGCCGAAACGCAGCCGAAGGAATGGCCGCGTTTCGGGAGAAGCGAAAACCGATCTGGCCAGAATCGAGTTAGGCCAGGAGCCGATAGCCGATACCACGTGCCGTCACGATGATCTTGGGGTCATCTGGGCTGTCTTCGAGCTTGATCCGCAGCCGACGGACGTGCGCATCAACCAGTCGTGAATCGCCGAGGTATTCGTAACCCCACACGCGCTCGAGCAACTGATCTCGCGACAGGACCGCACCCGCATGATCGGCAAACTCGCAAATCAGGTGATACTCGGTTTTGGTCAGACTGATCTCGCGGCCAGCCTTGAACACGATGCCCAAGTCACGGCGCAACTCGACATCGCCGAACCGCGACGGCTTCGGTGCTGAAGTGGCCTCCTGGAGGTGGACCCGGCGGAGCAGCGCCCTGATTCGAGCAGCCAACTCTTTTGGCACGACCGGTTTCGTGACGTAGTCATCGGCTCCGGCCTCGAGACCGGCGACCATGTCGTGCGTGTCAATTTGGGCGGTGATAATGATGATCGGAACGATGCTGTCGGCGCGCAGGGCGCGACAGACATCGAATCCCGACATGTCAGGAAGCCGCAGGTCGAGCAGCACCAGGTCAACGTCATGCGAACGGAATGCGGTCAGCCCGTCAGACCCGTTGGCCGCCTCGTGAACGGTGTAACCCTCGTCCTCCAAGGCGAGCCTGAGTGCGAGGCGAATTCCATCGTCATCTTCGATAAAGAGCAGCGTGTTCACGGTGGCATCAGTGTGCCAGAAACGGACCAAAACGCCGAACAAGCACAAGAACATCGCTATCGCGCCAGATCCGACCCGATTCGTCGAGTTTGTTACAGAAATCGCACAATGCGAACGTCAAGTCGTCACATCGGTGCAGCACTATGACAACTGTTCACGCTGCCCCGGTGAGGTACCTTCCTCCCCCTGGTGCCTCACCGGCAGCGGCGTTGAACCCCCCGGTTGTCGAGCACGTTGCAGATCAATTGTAGATCAGTAGTGTTCCGGCCAGCACTCAAGCGCCCAGAGAAGTGCAACACTACGCCCTATGGTCCGTCGCCGATCCCTGCGCCTCAGCACTCGGGTGACCTTGTTCTTCGGGTTGGTGGCGTTGCTGGGTGGAATTGCCCTCACCGTCGCGACCTATCTGTTCGCGAGAAATTCTCTGATCGACCAACGGATCGTCACATCGGAAAATGCGGCGATCGACCACGCTCTCTACCTCAACGAGCTGTTGGCGGATAATCCAGATAGCGAGCGATTGTCGCGCGCTGTGACCGATCTCGACACGGACGTGAAAGGCTTCGCCGTGCTCCTGACCGAGCCGGATCCGATGAACTCACTGCTGGACCGTTCGGTCGCAGATTTTCCTGAAGAACTTGTGGACCGGGTACGCCGCCAGGACGGTTACGGGAAACAACAGTTCGTCGACGAACGCGGCGATCCATGGCTGGGCGTTGGCCTCAGTTTACGAGCGTATGACATCGGCTACCTCGAGGCCTTCCCGCTCGACACGGAGGAAAGCACGCTCAGGCTGCTGGCGACAGCGCTCATCGTCGGAGCGTTCCTCGCCACACTGCTTGCCGCCTTCTTTGGCTGGGTCACAAGCCGCCGACTGCTTCGGCCGTTGTCACAAGTTGCCGACGCCGCTGGGGAAATCGCCTCAGGAGCGCTCGGTGCTCGACTCAGGGAGGAACGAGATCCTGACCTCAACAGGCTCGCAGGTTCGTTCAACGACATGGCAGACGCTGTCCAGGAGCGGATCGAACGCGAGGCTCGATTCGCCTCCGACGTCAGCCATGAACTGCGATCACCGATTACAGCGCTTACCGCAGCGGTCGAGGTGCTCGATGCCAAACGCGGGGACCTCCCGGATCGGACGCAACAGGCTCTCGACGTTGTCGTGAGCCAGATTCGACGATTCGACGACATGGTGATCGACCTGCTCGAGTTGGCGCGCCTCGACGCTGGGGCAACTGACCTGAACACCGAGAGTGTCGACCTGGTCGAGCTATGTGATCGCGTCTCTCAACGGTTCGGGTACGGTGAACTGCCGATCGAGGTCCATCGACGGGCGAAACGTCGGGCAATCGTCGACCGAGTCCGATTCGAAAGGATTCTTGGGAATCTGCTCGACAATGCGGCGACACATGGCGGCGGACCTGTTCGGATCGCGATCGAGCCATCGCCCGTCAAACGCTCAACCCAAATTGTTGTTGAGGACGGCGGCCCGGGTGTCGCCGCATCAGAGCGAAGGCGGATCTTCGAACGATTTGCCCGTGGGAGCGCGGCACGCCACCGGATCGGCACCGGGCTCGGGTTGGCGTTGGTCGCCGAACACGCGGCGGCGCTTGGCGGCGAGGCGTGGGTCGAAGACCGCCCTGGTGGCGGAGCCAGATTCGTCGTCAGATTGCCATCGGAGGCCTTGTGAATCTCGCCGCCCGTTCAGGTCTGCTGTACCTGCTTGCCACACTCGTTACCGCCTGCGGACTCTCCGGGGAGGACCGAGTGACGCCGATTGGCCAAGCGATCGCGGATGATCTGACGGCGACAACGACTACGAGCACGACGACGACCACGACGCCGACCACCGTCCCGACGAGCACTGAGCCGTCCGGTACACCAGATGATTCGACGACGACCACGACGCCGCTCACCGTCACCGCTCCGGTCGACTTGTTCTACGTGTTCGGGGCTACGGACGACCTACAGCGGATCACCCTGCAACTGCCTGCCGGTCTCGCAATCCCTCAGTTGATCCTGGAACTGGAGCAGCCGGCAGACGAGGTCCGCGGTTTCAACGCTCGAACCGCCGTCAGACAGGGTTTGATCGCCGACGTCACACTCGAACGAGGTCTCGCCACGGTGGTGCTCAACCAGGAGGTCTACGACGGAATGTCCGGAACTGAGGTCAACCAGGCGATCGCTCAGATCGTGTTGACACTCACACTGTTCAGAACGACAAACGAAGGCGCAATCGGTCAGGTGAGGTTCGAGTCTGACTCGGGCGCTCCGATATCGGTCTTCCTTCCTTCACTCGGCACCACCAGCGAACCAGGTCAGGCAGTCGCCTTTACTGATTTCTCCAACCGGGTGATTGACGCGCCAAGTGTTCCGGCCACCACGACCACCACCACCACCACCACCACGACCACGACCACCCCGACCACGACGACCCCGAGTACAACCACGCTGCCCGTACTCCCCGATTCAGTGGCTCCCTAGTGCCGAGCCCCTAGTAACCGAGGCGTTCGACTCTGGCGGGGCGGCGTTGCCAGTCTTTGTCGACCTTGACCCGTAACTCCAGGTAGATGCCCTCTGGCATTTGGGCGCGGGCAAGGTGGCCGACCTCCCGAAGGATCTTGCCGCCCTTGCCGATCACCATCCCCTTCTGACTCTCGCGTTCGACGATGATGTCGCAGCGGATGCGCGGCCACTCCCATTCGACAACCTGAGTGGCGATCGAATACGGCAACTCGTCTCGCGTCACCGCGAGTAGCTGTTCGCGAACGAGTTCGGCGACCCAACGCTCCTCCGGCATGTCGGACTTGACGTCGTCCGGAAAGTACTTCGGACCTTCCGGCAGCCGCGAGGTCAGGTGCGCAACCAATGGGCCGATGCCGTCACCAGTCATCGCAGACAACGGGAAATAGGCCTCGGCGCCGAGCGAACCTGCGGTGCCGAGCATCGCCATCACCTGTTTCTGACTGGCAATGTCGACCTTGTTCACGATCACGATCGTCTGCGGGAGATGAAGGTGCTCGGCAACCCACCGATCGCCCTTGCCGAACGGCATCGTGGCGTCGAGCACGAGGCACTGCACATCGACGTCCTTCGAGCTATCGATCGCGGTCGCGTTGACTCGCTCACCGAGCGCCGATACCGGCTTGTGCAGGCCGGGCGTGTCGACGAAAACCAGCTGCGCATCAGGGCGGGTCAATACGCCCATGATCCGGTGCCGTGTCGTCTGCGGCTTGTCGGAGACGATGCTGACCTTGTGGCCACAGATTGTGTTGACAAGTGATGACTTACCGACATTCGGCCGACCGACGAATGCGATCAACCCCGAGCGGAAGCCGTCTGTCATGGGAACAATTCGTACCAGCATTCGTGGCGTTTCGTGCCGGAGTGGCATGCTTGATGGCATGTCCCCACGCATCATCAACGGCATCGACGGAGCAAAGAGTCTCGTCGGCGAGCACCTCGGTTACAGCGACTACATGGAGATCACGCAGGAGCGGGTCAACCAGTTCGCCGAAGCGA
>JANPLQ010000083.1:0-47500 GCA_031422395.1 Ilumatobacteraceae bacterium
ATATTCACCAACGCGGTCGTCGGATCCGTGTAGTCCGACTGAAAACCGAGATGATTCACCGTCGAACCAGTCCGCGCCGTCGGGACACCAAACGGGTCATACTCAAACGTATCCGACAAACTTGTTCCAGTCGGGGCGAACAACGACGTCAGATCACCATGACGATCCTCACCAACCACCAACCCGACCCCACTCCCAACCTTGACCGCGATCGCCTCGCCAGACGGCGAATGCGCAACCAGATTCGACGTCGCCGTCACACCGTCCCTGGTCGGATCGATATCGAGACCAGAATACGAAAACAGATCCGTCGTCGTACCAACACGCTGCGCCGTCCGATTCAACCCGTCATACGTATACGTCACCGCACCAGCCGACACCATCCGGTCCAACCCATCAAACACATAATTCGTCGTGACCGCAGCGACTGTCTTACGTAGCGTCCCACGCGGCGTCCACGTGTTCGTGGCAGTCCCCGCTGTCAACAACCGGTTCCGTTGATCATACGTCGACACCACTGCCCCGTTCGTCAACCGGTTCCCGTTGTTATCCCACGTATAAGCAATCGTCGCGCTCGCCGTGTTCGTCCACACAGTCAAACGATCCCCAGCGTCATAGCCGTACGATTGCGTGCCGACGCCAGCCCCACCACCAGCAGCGACCGTCTCAGAAATCACATTGCTATTGCGGTCATACCCGTACGAGACCGCTCGCAACACCCCCGCTGACGGTGCGTACGTCGTGTCGGTGGCAAGACGCCCGATCCCATCAAACGCGTACGTCCGCGAACCAGACGCCGACCCGTACGAAACCGACGTCACCTGATTCGCCGCATTGAACGTGTAATCCCGTGTCTTGCCAGTCAACGGATCCGTCTCCAGATCCAAACGATCGGCGTTATCCCAGGTATACGACGTCGAACCAGCAGCGTCGACACGAGACTGCATCCGACCACCGGCGTCATACCCGAAACTCGACACCAACGTCGCCGGGGTTTGCGACGATTGCTATTTCTCTACCGTGGAGGCGTCGGCGACTACTCCTCGGAAGGCTTGATCGGCGGCTCTGCCGGCTGATGAGCGGGTTTCCGGGTCGAGGGCCACGGATGCGACCTGACCGAGCACGTCGACGAGTTGTTTGATCGTGCGCACGAAGTCGCCGCCGGTGAGATCCTCGTCGGACACCACTGAGGCGAAGCCTTGACCGGCAACCCAGGCGTGAGCGACCGAGAAGAACGTCGCCTCGGGCGGTCGGTGCACCGTCAGACCATGTCGCCCCTCGAGCTCGGCCAGTTCGTCGCTCAACCGAACGATCCGATCCCATCGATCACGGATATCGCGGTTCGGGAACCATGGCGCGGGCGGATCGTCCGGGCTTCTGTGTTCGTACACGAACGTGGAAACCAAACCCGCAATTGTCGGCGCATCGAGTCCGTCGAGAATTCCGGCCCGGATCGTCTCGGCGACCAGCAGATCGGACTCGTGGAAGACGCGCGACAGCATTTCTCCAGCTGCCGTCAGTTGCCAACCTTCCAGATCGATGTAACCGCGTTCCGACAGGACGGCCAGAACACCGTCGAATTCACGTGCCAGCGTGGCATCGCGATGCTCGACGCGGTGCTCCAGTTCAGCGATCTCACGGCGCACACGATCCGCTTGGGCGGCGGCCTTTAGACGCTGACGGAAATCGGGGTCCTGCTCAACCGGGTGAAAGCCGGTACCTGGTCGAGGTGGGCTACCACGCCGACCGGCATCACGATCCCGAGGAGCCAGCTTGGCATGCTTGACGCGTTTGCCCACCTCGACCCGATAGTCGTGGCGGTTCGGCGAATAGGTGCCGGGTAACACCACATTGCCGATCTGCACCGGTGGAGCCTGGAAATCCTCACCGGTGAGCTGGATCGCGGCACCACTCGGCGTGATTGCCGTCATCCGGAACCCGCCCTTGCGATGCGCCGTAGCCACCACCGCCACAGGTCCGCTGTGCTTACCCTTCGAGGCGTGGATCACGGCCCCCGGCCGGAGCGCCAACATCGCCAATTCGGTCGGATCGTCCCGCATTCGCTGACCCTTCAAACCGTCAACGTTGGCCCGATATTCGTTGATATCGCCGAACGGGCTGGTCGCTTCGTGAGCGAGTTCGGCCAGTCGTTCACGCTGTCGTTGCAGACGTCGCTCGATTCGAACGACGTCGCGGTCTGCCTGGAACTGGGCAAACGACAGACTCAACAACTGTCGCGCCGTCTGCGCGTCGTAGGTCCGAACCAGATTGGCGGCCATGTTGTACGTCGGCCGGAACGCGGAACGCAGATGGAAGGTACGGCTGAGGGCGAGTTCGGCAACCTGATCGAAACGGACGAACGGGCTCCACAGCACGACCGCACTGCCGAGCTCGTCGATCCCCCGCCGACCTGCACGCCCAGTCAGCTGCGTGTACTGGCCTGGTGTCAAGGTCTCGTGATGGTCGCCGGTGAACTTTGTCAGCTTCTCGATCACGACGGTGCGAGCCGGCATGTTGACTCCGACCGCCAGCGTCTCAGTCGCAAACACGACCTTGATCACGCCTTCGGTGAAACACGCCTCGACGACCTCCTTGAACGGCGGGATCATTCCGGCGTGATGCGGCGCCACACCTGCCTCGAGTTGAGTAACGAACTGCTGATAGCCGAGCACGTCGAGATCGGATTCCAGGAGACCGTCGAGGCGATGATGAAGGATCTCGTGAACTCGATCGCGCTCGTCGGACGAAGTCAGCTGAAGGCCGGCAGAAACGATCGAACGGGCGGCCTCCTCACATTGCGCACGACTGAAAATGAAGAAGATCGCCGGAAGCAGCTTGCGTTCGTTCAATACCTCGACGGTCTCGAGTCGACCAGGCGGAGCGAGTTTGATCATGCCGCTCCCGCGTAGCCCACGGTCGTCGCGACGGCCGCGTTGGAACCGAACAGCACTCGAATCGAGCCTCAAGGCGTCGGGGTTCGGCTGGCCATCGACAATCGTCGGCATCAGCCGAAGTCGGTCGTTCGTGCGGTCAGCGACGAAGTACAGGTTGTCGAGTTGCACCGGACGCTGATGTTCCACCACCGCCCGGGTCGGCCCACGAACCGTTTCGATCCAGTCGGCAAGTTCCTGGGCGTTGCTGACCGTCGCCGAGAGGCACACCAACCTGACGTGTTGTGGGAGATGGATGATGACCTCCTCCCAAACCGGACCTCGATACGCGTCTTGCAGGTAGTGAACCTCGTCGAGGACGACCACGGCGAGGTCGCTCAGGTCTCGGCCGGCGTAGATCATGTTGCGCAGCACTTCGGTCGTCATCACCACGATCGGTGCGTCACCGTTGATCGAATTGTCACCCGTCAACAAGCCGACTCTTTCGTCCCCGTGGACATCGACGAGGTCACGGTACTTCTGGTTCGAGAGCGCCTTGATCGGTGCCGTGTAGAACGCCCGCTTGCCATCACGAAGAGCGGTTTCGATCCCATACTCGGCGACCACCGTCTTCCCGCTCCCGGTCGGGACGGCGACGATCACATGCTGGCCGTCCTCGAGCGCGTCGATCGCTTCGCGCTGGAACCCGTCGAGCGGAAACGTGTATCGAGAGAGAATTTGCTCCCGGTCAGGCCGCACGGCGACGCCGTCGCTGAGAAACGCGACCAATCAAGATTGCCACGAAGTAGAGCACGATCAACGGCACAGACAGCGCCAGCAACGAGATCGGATCCCCGGACGGAGTGATCGCAGCAGAAATCAAGAACGTTCCGACGATCGCGTAGCGCCAACCGCCGAGCAGCGTTTGTGGAGTCACGATGCCAAGCAATTGCAGGAACACGAGCAGGACCGGGATGATGAATCCGACTCCGAAGGCAACCACCATCAGCGTGACCAGGCGGACGTACGGCTGCACTTGGAACGCCTGGTCGACGTCTTCACCCGACCAGCCGATTAGAAACTCGAGTGCTCGTTCGAGCGTCGTGTAGGCGATGAATCCACCAACACAAAACAGCACAACCGATGACAGCACAAACCCGATCGCGTGTTTCTTCTCGTTCTTGTGCAGGGCCGGCACGATGAACTTCCAGAGCTGCCACAGCACGACCGGCAGCGCCAGGATCATGCCGCCGTAGAACGCAATCTTCAGCCGAGTCGAGATGCCTTCGATCGGATCAAGGTTGAACAGCCGGACTTCGCCCGTCGTCCCGTCGATCGACGTGCCGCAGAAGCCTTCCTCACGACGTTCACACAGTTTCTGGTACGGCCGCAACAGCCAGCCGAGCACTGTGTCGTAGAACGCCATCACGAGGATCGAGCCGATTAACACGGCTAGTCCGGCGCGAATGATCCGCATCCGCAACTCGGCAAGATGCTGGGTCAGGCTCATGTGTCCCTGTTGAGAATCTGGCTCACCAGGCTTGGATCGAAAACGACTCACTCAGTCGACTCCTGGGAGTCGATCTCGGCGGGTTCGGTCGGCGCCGGAGCGACAGGTGGTGCTGCAGAGAATTTCAGCGAGGCCCCGAACGGGTCTGGTGCCGAAACTGTGGGCTGCGCCAGCGCATCGGCGATGTTGGCAGCCTGAAACGGGACATCGGCAGTGGGCACCGCCTCGGGGTTCGGGGCTTCGGCCATCTGTGCCGAATGAGGTTTCTCGGCACGGTCACCATCTTGCAGCTTGCGAAAGTCGGCGGAATCACGCAACAGGTTGGCGGTCTCACGCATCTCACGCATCGGCTCGTCAACGACCGATTTGAACTCCTGTTGGAACGTGGTCGACATCTTCTTGAACTCGGCGTACGCCTTGCCGGCGCGACGCATGGCGTCGGGTAATTTCTCCGGTCCCAACACGACAAGCGCGAGCAGCAAAATAATGATGATCTCGCCGCCTTGAAGGTTGAACACCATGCCGAGTCTAGGAGGCTGGCAGGATTGGAGCACGTGCAACAGCGACTCCCCTCCCTTCTCGACCAGCCGATTCTGTTTGCCCACCGTGGCGCCAAGGCATACGCGCCCCAGAACACGATCGAAGCGTTCCGGTTGGCGCTCCGACTTGGTGCAACGGGTCTCGAAAGTGACGTATGGCTCACCGCCGACGGAGTTGCTGTTCTCGATCACGATGGCATCGTCAGGCGGGGTTCATTCAGGAAGGTGCCGATCGGCAGGGTCAACCGAGTCGATCTACCAGGTCACATCCCCTCACTTGCCGAGACGCTCGAGGCTTGCGGCAGCGGATTTCACTTTTCGCTCGACCTGAAAGTCAGCGCAGCCGGGCGTGTTGTGATCGACACAGTTCGCACTCACGCCCCTGATTTGTTGCCCAAGCTTTGGCTGTGTGACCGCAGCATCGATGCGCTTGCAGCGCTTCGGCCATACGACACAGAGGTGAAACTGGTCGATTCCACCCGGCTGGAGCGGATCACCGAGGGATCAGAACGGCGAGCGGCACGACTCGCCGAACTCAAGATCGACGGAATCAACATGCGCGGTCCCGACTGGAACGGCGGACTCGTCACGCTGTTTCACCGCTTCGGCCTCACGGCGTTCTCATGGGATCTCCAGCACGAACACCTGCTGCGACCGGCATTTCGGATGGGTATCGACGGCGTCTACTGCGACTACACCGACCGGATGGTCGACGCCTTCACCGCTGAGCTCGGATCGCCTGGCTGACTGTAGCTACAGCCACTGCCAATGGCCCTTGGGCCAGAACACGACGAATGCTCGACCAACGAGATTGTCTTCTACGATCGACCCGAGATCGCGGCTGTCCTGTGATCCTGGTCGATTGTCGCCCATCACGAATACGTGATTGTCAGGAATCACTGTGGCCTGAACGTCACGGCCGCAGTTTCCGGGTGTCACCACTGTCGGGTCGAGGTACGGCTCGTCGAGCACCAACCCGTTGATCCGAACGACGCAGTTGACCATTTCGAACTCTTCGCCTGGCAGGGCGATCACGCGTTTGATCAGATCACGTTCCGTGGCACCCGTGAGTTCGTGCAGTACGACGACATCGCCTCGATTCGGATCGTGCAGTCGATACGACATCTTGTTGACGAACACCCGATCGCCGGTGTCGAGCGTGGAGTACATCGAGGAACCTTCGACCACGAAGTGGGCAAGCAGGAATGTTCTGACGAGAACTGCCACGAGCAGGGCCACACCGACCACCACCACCCAGTCGAACAGCGCACGCGCACCGCCCGAGAGGCCAGCTGACTTGCTCGACGCCCGGCTCCGGTCGGATTCGAGCACGTCGTCGTGATCGGATTCGTCGACGTCGCTCAGATCTCGGTCGAATGGTGGGTCGGAAAGCTGGGTCACTGGGGCGTCACGGTATCTGCTGTGGTTGCGCTCGGGACGTCACACGCTGCTGACGCTCGATATCAGAGCGATTCGATCAGTTTTTCGACTCGTTCGTCGCGACTCTTGAATGGATCTTTGCAAAGCACGGTTCGCTGCGCCTGATCATTGAGTTTGAGATGCACCCAGTCGACGGTGTAGTCACGACGGCGCTCCTTGGCACGTTTCACGAACTCGCCTCGTAGCCGCGCTCTGGTGGTTTGTGGCGGCGTGTCGATCGCCGTCTCGATGTCGTCGTCGGTGCAGACCCGCTCGACGAGACCACGGTCCTGCATCTTGTAGAACGGGCTGCGATTGCGCGCCACATCGTGGTACTGCAGGTCGAGTAGCTGAACTCGGGCGTGTCCGAGTGGGAGATCGTGGCGTTCCCGAAATGCCTCGATCAGCTTGTATTTGATCACCCAGTCGATTTCGCGGTCGAGTTTCATCGGGTCATTTTCGAGCTGCGTCATGCAGTGTTCCCACATCTCGAGCGCCCTCTGTTCGAGCGGAGGGAAGCCCTGGCTGTCGGCATAGCGGAGCGCCCGGTCAAGGAACTCACGTTGAATGTCGAGTGCGCTGAGTTCACGTCCGTTGGCGAGCCGCACCGTCCGCCGGCACGTGATGTCGTGGCTGATCTCGCGGATCGCCCTGATCGGGTTTTCGAGCGTCATGTCGCGTAGCACGACATTGTTGTCTTCGACCATCCGCAGCATGCAGGCCGCCGACCCGACCTTGAGGAACGTGGTGTACTCGCTCATATTGGAGTCACCGACGATCACGTGCAATCGGCGATACTTTTCGGCATCGGCGTGCGGTTCATCCCGCGTGTTGATGATCGGACGGCTCCGGGTCGTCGCCGAACTGACACCCTCCCAAATGTGTTCTGCGCGCTGAGCAATCGAAAACGTGGCGCCGCGTGCAGTTTGCAGCACCTTGCCGGAACCGGCATAGATCTGTCGACTCACGAAGAACGGGATCAGGACTTCGGCGTAGTGGGCGAGGTCGTCGCTGCGGTTCGTGAGGTAGTTCTCGTGGCACCCGTAGCTGTTGCCAGCCGAGTCGGTGTTGTTCTTGAACAGGTAAATCGTGCCGCGGATCGATTCCTCGGCCAGTCGCTGTTCTGCCGATTCGACCAACGATTCGAGGATTCGCTCGCCCGCCTTGTCGTGTACGACCAGGTCATACAGCGAATCGCATTCTGGTGTCGCATACTCCGGATGCGATCCGACGTCGAGGTAGAGCCGGGCACCGTTCTGGAGGAACACGTTCGAGGAGCGCCCCCACGAGACGACCTTACGGAACAGATAGCGAGCGACTTCGTCCGGACTCAGTCGGCGTTGGCCGCGCAGGGTGCAGGTCACCCCGTACTCGCTCTCGAGCCCGAAGATGCGGCGCTCCATGAATGCACCCTAACGGCGAATCAACTCCGCAATGAGCGATGAGCGGCCCTGCACCGCAGATTGCTCATCGCCTGATCGGGAGCCCCTTGAATCGGAGCTTGGTACCAGGAGCACGTTGCGCAATCGAGGCAACACAATCGGGATCGACGACGGCAATCACCGGATAGCCGCCGGTGGTCGGATGATCCGACGACATCATGATCAAGCTGCCATCTGGAAGCACCTGAATCGCACCGCGGATCAATCCCTCGCTGGCGAGTTGATCGGGACGTCCGAGGAGGATCGGCGTTCCCTCGAGTCGAACTCCAACACGACTGCTGGCACTCACGGTCCACTCGTGTCGAGTCAACAATTCGAGCCAATCGCCAGTGAACCAGTCGGTCCGTGGGCCCTCCGAGACGTAAATCAGGTTCGACCGAGCGCGCAGCGGGGCCACTTCGGTCGCAACCAATGGATCGCTCTCGCCGCCGATCGCCAGACGATTCCCTGCCTTGATCGGCGACGGCCCCAGTCCAGACAACGTGTCGGTCGAACGTGAGCCAAGTACGCGCTCGACATTGAGTCCGCCTCGGATCGCAAGGTACTGCCAGAGCCGACCAGGCTCAGCATCAAGTGTGTATTTGCCTCCATCGGACACAGAGATCGGCGTCAACTCGCGGCTGCCGGCGATCAACAGCGCCCCAGCGCCTTTGATGATCAGTCCGCCACACGTTTCCAGCACCGCTGCATCAGGACGATTGCCCACCAAACGATT
This sequence comes from Ilumatobacteraceae bacterium, assembly GCA_031422395.1. Classification (GTDB taxonomy): domain Bacteria; phylum Actinomycetota; class Acidimicrobiia; order Acidimicrobiales; family Ilumatobacteraceae; genus Ilumatobacter. Next base: position 8,496 of record JANPLQ010000083.1, read on the forward strand.
CACGAGCGCGGCCAGCTCGAGATCGACGGCACCCGACATCGACACACCGAGGTGGGCGTATCCCGAGCGACCGCGATCCTGAACTGTTGTCGCCAAGCCCGGTGCGACGATCTCGACGAACGACTTCACTGCGGCACGAACCTGACACTGTCACCAGGTTTCAACAAGGCAGGGTCCGAGAGGCTTGCGTCGAACAAGGTCACGTCCGTGGTTCCGAGCAAGTGCCACCCTCCGGGCGACGATCGCGGATACACCGCGCTGTACTCGGCGGCGATCGCCACCGAACCGGCCGGAACACGAGTACGCGGTGTTTCTCGGCGGGGCAGACGGAGAATCCCTGGCAACTCGCGCAGATACGCGAATCCGGGGGTGAACCCGCAGAAGGCGACCTCGAACGTCGTCCGGCTATGGGTCTCGATCACTTCGGCGACCGACAGGTGGGTCTGGCGCGCAACATGATCGAGATCGATACCGTCATAAACCACAGGGATCTCGACCGTCATACCCGATGAGCCTTGCAGTACGACGTCGACGACATCGTCCAGATCGAGCGCTGCGAGCGTCGCCGACGAGTCACACGAAATCAACACCGTCCGAGCAGCCGGAACGACGTCAATCACGCCGGGTAGGCGGCGGGATCGAAACGCGACACTCCAACCGGCTGGGTCATCGAGATCGTCGATCAGAACCGCACGCCGGCCCATCGGCAGAATCCGCACGGCTATCTCACGAACGGGTAGATGCCGATACCGGCGAGTTCGAGACCTGCCCGTACCGCTCGCGCCAGGCCAACAGCGCCCGGTGTGTCGCCGTGAATGCAAATTGATCGAGCGCGCACCTCGATCACTGTGCCGTCGACCGCCGTCAGGCAATCTTCAGTGGCAATCATCACGGCTCGCGCCGCAACCTCTGCCGGGTCAGTGATCACACTGTCTGGCCGTGACCTGGGTACAAGGTTGCCGTCGGCGAGATAGGCGCGATCGGCAAACGCCTCCGGCACGAACTCCATCCCCATCGAGTCGGCAATCGCCAGCACATACGAGCCAGGCAGTCCGAGCACGGCCAGCGATGGGTCGTACTCGTGCGCCGCCAACACCACAGCCTCGGCCTGGGCGTGATTCGTCACGCAGGCATGGTAGAGAGCCCCGTGAGGCTTGACATAGGCCACCCCGACTCCTGCGACCTGGGCGAACGCATCGAGCGCCCCAAGCTGATACAGGACGGCGTCGCGGAGTTCGACGGGATCGATATCGATGAAGCGCCGCCCGAATCCTGCAAGGTCCGGATACGAAACTTGGGCGCCGATAGCCACATTCCTATCGGCTGCCGCCCGGCAAACCCGTCGCAACGTCGACGGATCACCAGCATGGAATCCGCATGCCACATTGGCGCTCGTGACGAGATCGAGCATCGCCTCGTCGTCACCGAGCGACCAAACCCCGAATGCCTCCCCCAGGTCGGCATTCAGATCGATCGCCAGCATCGGTCCGAGTCCGTCAGTCCGTCAGCATGGCGGTGACGGCAGCATCGTCGATCCGTCGGAAACAGCGGCGACCATTACCACGTGCCAGTACAGCGACTTCTACGTCGCTGACGGGAAGTTCCCGGTCGCCTGCCAGCGACGCCACCCCTAGGCGGACCGCAGCGACGAGATCGATGCCGTCGACGAAGCCCGCACGCAGCCGATCGCCAACCGCGTCGTCGTCGCCGCCGAGCACGGCTGTATTGCGCTGGTCGAAAATCGTTCCGTCGTACACGATGTGGAACATCTGGTCATCGACCGATTCGCGGCCGACCTCGGCAACAAGAATCTCGACCTCCATCGGCTTCATCTCGTGGGTGAAGATGTTGCCAAGAATCTGGGCATATTGATTGGCGAGTGTGCGGGCGTCAACGTCGTCGCGTGAGTACTGGTACCCCTTGAGATCGGCAGCGCGGATTCCCGAGACCCGAAGTTGATCGAACTCGTTGTAGCGACCGACGCCGGCGAAGGCGATCCGGTCGTAGATCTCACTGACCTTGCGAAGCGTTTCCGACGGGTTTTCGGCAACGATCGCAATTCCATCGGTATAGCGAATCGCGACCAGTGCACGCCCACGGGCGATCCCTTTGCGGGCATAGTCGGCCCGGTCCTTCATCACCTGTTCAGGAGAAACATAGAACGGCTGACTCACGACAAGGACCTTCGATCAGTCGGCGAGGGAAGCGCCAGCGACGAGCCGGGAGCGGCGCTCGAAGTAAGCGAAGCGGACGACGAGCCCGCCATCAAAGGTAGCTGACTCATGCGGTCATCTCATTCATCGCGCACGCACCTCTGCGGCAAGCGCTTCGAAGCGGGTCGCCAACTCGTCGTCGGCGACTGGGGCCCATCCGTCGGATGTGACCGTTGCAACGATTGGGTAGATCCCTCGCAACGCATCGGGCCCACCCGTGGCCGAGTCGGCGTCAGCTGCCTCCCAAAGGCTCTTGACCGACAGGTTGATCGCCTCGTCTCGTGTCAGCTCCGATCGGAACCCGAGCTTGATCACGGTGCCGGCGTGCAGGCTGCCGGAGCCTGTCGCCACATATTCACGTTCCTCGTATCGGCCACCGGTCACGTCATAGGCGAACAGTCGGCCGGAGCCGCGTCGCAGGTCATATCCGGCAAACAGCGGCACGACGACCATCCCCTGCATCGCCGCCGGAAGATTCCCGCGCACCATCGACGAAAGCTGGTTGGCCTTGCCTTCCAAGCTGAGCGGCGTTCCTTCCACCTTTTCGTAGTGTTCGAGTTGGAGCTGGAACAGCCGGATCATCTCCATTGCCGGCCCAGCTGCGCCGGCGATCGCCACTCCACTATGGCTGTCTGCTTGGACGACCTTCTCCATCGACCGGTGCGAGATCAAGTTGCCAGACGTGGCGCGCCGGTCACCGGCCATGACCACACCATCCGCATACCGCAGGGCGACACACGTCGTGGCGTGCGGGACGTCAATCGTGCCAGTGCCGAGCACATCAGTGCCAAACCCAACCCTGCGCAGCAGTTCAGGGAAATTCGAACCCGGATCGGTGGTCGGGTCGAAGAAGGGCATCGCCACGGACTACTGCCCGCCCTTCTGCACATATGACTTGACGAAGTCCTCGGCGTTGGTCTCCAAGACTTCGTCGATCTCGTCGAGCAAGTCGTCGAGCTCGGACTTGAGCTTGTCGCCCGCCTCGGTCGACGCCGGCGCAGCCTCTGCGACGACGTCCTCAGTACGTTCCGAGACTGGTTTCTGTTTGTGTGTTCGTTCCGCCATCTAGATTCTCCCTATCGCGTGTCGGCGCCGAGTCGTTCGAGCAATTCGGCAGCAGTAGCACTCTCGTCGATCAAGTTAGCCACGTGTTCGGCCGTCCCGCGCAATGGTTCCATCATTGGAACCCGGCGGAGCGGATCTCGCCCGATATCAAACACCAGCGAATCCCAGTTGGCGGCGACCACTTCGTTGGGAAACTTCTCGAGGCAGCGACCCCGAAAGTAGGCCCTCGTCGTGGTCGGTGGCTGCGTCATTGCCGTCACAGCATCGTCCTGATCGACGATCGTTTCGAGACCAGCACGCAGGGCCAAACATCGATCGACCCGCATGTCGTGATACTGCAGATCGATTGCTTTCAGCTTCGGGGAGTCGGTCGCCAAGCCGTGTCGCTCGGCGTAACCGGAGAGCAGTCGGCGTTTTGCAACCCAATCGACCGACGTCGCCACCGATTCAGGATCGCGTTCGAGGCCGGCCAGAACGTGCTCCCAGCGTGCCAGCACGTCGGAACCAACCGACTCACCGACCACGAGCAGACCATGCGTCTGTTCGTACTTGCGAGCCCGTTCGAAGATCCCCCATTGGATCTCGAGCGCCGTCGCCCGACGGCCGTCACGCAGCAGGATCGTGCGGGTCAACGATGGATCGTGACTGACCTGACGAATCGCCGGGACTGGATTGGCGAGCAGCCAATCATCGCCGAGTTCGCCATCCTCGATCATCGCCAGCACGATCGCGGTGGTGCCGACCTTGAGAAACGTGGCGATCTCACTCATGTTGGCGTCGCCGACGATGACGTGCAAACGTCGATACTTCTGCGGGTCGCAGTGGGGCTCGTCACGTGTGTTGACGATCGGCCGTTTGAGCGTTGTTTCGAGCCCGACCTCCTCTTCGAAGAAGTCGGCTCGTTGGCTGAGTTGGTACGGCACGTCGGACGGGTCGCGGTTCGGCAACTCGCAACCGACCTTGCCAGCGCCACAGAAGATCTGGCGTGTGACGAAATGAGGTGTGATGTGACTGACGATCCGACCAAACGGCGTCTCGCGACTGACCAGATAGTTCTCGTGGCAGCCGTAACTGTTGCCTTTACCGTCGGAGTTGTTCTTGTAGATCACGATCTCGGCACCAGGGTCGAGTAACTGTCGGGCGTAGGTCATCGAGGCGCGCACGATCTCGTCAGCGGCTCGGTCCCATCGCACGGCTTCAGCGGCAGTCGTCACCTCCGGAGTCGAGATCTCGGGGTGAGCGTGATCGACGTAGTAGCGGGCGCCGTTCGTCAGCACAGCGTTCACGAGCGTGCTCTCAACCTCCGAGGCGAACCCGTCGTCGAGTGAAAATCCGCGGGCGTCGTTGGTTGGATGCTCGTCTTCGAAGTCCCATTTGACCCTGCGGGCCGTCGCCGAAACGTAGGCGTTGATCAGCAGCGACGAGGCTGAAACCGGATTGTTGTCAGCCCCTCTGACCACAATTCCGTACTCGGTCTCGATACCGCAGACCTTTGGGATCGCCATAACCGAACGATAACCGCCCTCGCCGCCCGATCATGGCGCGTCGGGCGCGTGATGATCTCCGGCACCGCCCTAGCTTGGCTGCATGATCCCGCTGTCAGTGCTCGACCTGTCTGTCGTGCGAGTCGACGGGACCAGCGCCGATGCGCTGGCCGACACGACTCGCCTGGCGCAAGGCGCTGACGAACTCGGGTTTCTCAGGTTCTGGGTAGCCGAGCATCACAACATGGCGACGGTTGCGAGCACGACGCCGAGTGTGTTGATCGCCCACCTGGCGGACGCAACGACACGGATCCGTGTCGGCTCGGGCGGCGTGATGTTGCCGAACCATGCCCCGTTGGCGATCGCCGAACAATTTGCATTGCTGGAGGCGCTCCATCCTGGTCGTATCGATCTTGGGATCGGGCGGGCACCGGGCACCGACCCGATGACCGCTTTGGCGTTCGGCCGCAACCCACAGACGAGCGTCGATGCGTTCCCGCGTGACGTGATCGACGTAATGGGCATGCTCGGAGACAAGCGCGGCGACAACGGGATGTGGAACCGGTTTCGTGCCACGCCGGCGCTTGCCACGACGCCAATGGTGGCGCTGCTTGGATCGTCCGGATACAGCGCCCAGCTCGCAGGAATGCTCGGGATCCCGTTCGCCTACGCCCATCATTTCGACACAGGTGGAACCGAGGTGGCGGTACGCCTCTACCACGAACGATTCACGCCTTCGCCCGTGCTCGACGAGCCGTATCTGATCGTCGGAGTCGGCGCGCTCGCCGCCAAGACCGACGACGACGCCGAACGGATCGGCCTCCCTGGCCGGATTTTACGCTACGGGATCCGGACCAACAGCCGGGCACCCCTGCTGTCCCCCGACGACGCACCGGCGCACCCAAACGCCGACGCCGCAAGGAAGATGCCCACCGACCAGCTGATCGGCTCCGCAGAACGAGTAACCGAAGGCCTGCGCTACCTCGCCGACAGAACCCACGCCAACGAGTTGATGCTGACCGCGACCACATATGACGTCGACGACCGGATCGCCAGCCTCGAACTCATATCCGAGGCCTGGAATAGGCTCGGCACCTGATGGTTTTGAGCAAGGGTATTCATTGTCGACATGCCATTTCGGCTATGCCGCCTCGGTTATGCTGCAAACGAGCCGACCGGGTTGGGTGCCGCCGGTACCGACGATCGCCGAAATTACTCCACAATGCACGGAAGCCTTCCCAACACCGCCCCGCAACGAGCCCGCCGCGAGATACAACGCGAACGGCACCCTCGGCTGTCGATGGCGCTCATCATGGGTACGACAGTCGTTGCAGCCGCGTTCGTCCTGATTGGCGGGGGTGGATCCGACGACGCCGCTGGGAAGACTGTCGCTGTTGCCGGTGCTGTCGGCCCGTCAGCCACGCTCGCGGTCGCCCCGGTAGACGTTGCGCCGGTCGAAGCCCCACCGGTCGAGGATCTTGCCAACCTTGATCTCGAGGGCTGTGTGCTCGACGTGTCGTCGGTCCAGCGCGGCGACGAGGGTGAATCGGTCACCTGCGTGCAGAAGGCGTTGACCGCCGCCGGCTTCTACTCCGGCCCGATCAATGGGGTCTTCGACGATGCCACCGCCACAGGCGCTACGGCGCTGCAGATCGAACGAGACCTCTACGTTGATGGAATCGTCGGAGCTCGTACCGCCGAATCGTTGGGCATTTGGCCGGGCGCCGAATCATTCGTCGTGCGCACTCCAGCTCCCGCGGCGGGCGCCAAGGACCTGATGGGATTCCCGCTCTCGTCAGTGGCGAGTGCCGGCGACGATGCCCCGCCGATGCCACCGGACAGTGGCCAGGGCACCGGAACGCGAGTTGTGTACGACCGAACGGGTCAGCGTGTGTGGGCAGTCGATGACAACGAGCGAGTCGTCCGCTCATACTTGGTGACGGGCAGCCGATACCGTAACGAAGTCGCCGGCGAGCACCGTGTGTACAGCCGTTCGGAGGTGTCGACGGCTTGGAACTTGGAGGCCGAACTGCCTCTCATGGTGCGCTACCTACAGACCGAGCGGGGTGCCATCGGATTCCACGCGATCCCAGTTCACAATGACGACGGCACCCCGTATCAGACCGAGGCCGAACTCGGACAGAAGCTGTCAGGGGGCTGCCAACGCCAGGCCCAACTGGACGCCCAGTTCATGTGGGCTTTCGCGCAGATCGGCACTCGAGTCATCGTCACCTGACACGGCACTGGTTACAGGTATTGGCCGGTTTGGACCCGTTCGATCGCTCGACCTCCGAGGCCGCCATCGGCCTTGGCCTGTGAGACCAGTGTCCGGATGAAGACGATCCGCTCACCCTTCTTGCCGGAGATCTTGGCCCAATCGTCCGGGTTGGTGGTGTTCGGTAAATCCTCGTGTTCCTTGTATTCCTGCTTGATCGATGCGAACAGATCGGCGGTCGAAACACCCTTCGCTCCACCAGCGATCACACGCTTGATCGCCAACTTCTTGGCGCGCCGCACGATGTTCTCGATCATCGCACCAGAAGAAAAATCCTTGTAGTACAGAATCTCCTTGTCACCGTTCTGGTACGTGACCTCGAGAAAACGGTTAGCTTCGTCGTCGCGGTACATCTCGGTGACTGTCTGGTCGATCATGTCCGGCACCAGTTCGCCCGAAGCGATCGGAATCTCGTCGGTCAGATACCGAGCAAAGATCTGCCTCGCGGCATCAGCGGTCGGGCGTTCGATCTTGATCTTGACGTCGAGCCGACCGGGCCGCAGGATCGCGGGATCGATCAAGTCCTCCCGGTTGGTGGCACCGATCACTATCACGTTCTTGAGCCCCTCGACGCCGTCGATTTCTGCCAGGAGCTGCGGAACGATCGTCGATTCCATGTCGGAGCTGATACCCGACCCGCGGGTTCGGAACATCGAGTCCATCTCATCGAAAAAGACGATCACCGGCCAGCCTTCTTCGCTCTTCTCGCGGGCACGCTGGAAGACGAGCCGGATCTGGCGCTCGGTCTCACCCACATACTTGTTGAGCAACTCGGGACCTTTGATGTTGATGAAGTATGAGCGGCCCTTGCCCTCCCCCATCGTCTCAGCGACTTTCTTGGCGAGGCTGTTGGCGACCGCCTTGGCAATCAATGTCTTGCCACAACCGGGTGGGCCATAGAGCAGGATTCCCTTCGGTGCCGGCAGGCGGTGCTCGGCGAACAGCTCCTGATGGAGGAACGGCAACTCGACGGCATCGGCAATCGCTTCGATCTGGGTGTCGAGGCCGCCGATGTCGGCATACGAGATGTCAGGCACCTCTTCGAGCAACAGATCTTCGACCTCAGGCCTTGGCAGCTTCTCCAACAGCAAGTTCGAACGCGGGTCGAGTCGGAGCGTGTCGCCGTTGCGGAGACGAATCCCGCGCATTGCGCTCGCCAGCTCGCAGACGCGCTCCTCATCGGCTCGGCCAATCACGATCGCCCGAACTCCGTCCTCCATGACCTCCTTGAGCGTGACGACTTCACCGGTGGTATCCGGGCGACGCGCTTCGATCACGTTGAAACTCTCGTTCAACGCCACCTCGGCACCGAGATCGAGCAACTCGTGCTCGATATCAGGATGCAGTTGGACCTTCATCTTGCGGCCACTGGCCAACACGTCGACGGTCCCGTCCTCGTTCTTGCCGACGACCACGCCGTATGCAGAGGGCGGCTGAGTCAGCTTGTCAACCTCGTCGCGCAACGAGGCGATGTGCTCGCGCGCCTCACGGAGGGTGTAGCTGAGCTTCTCATTCTGAGCGGTTTTATGGGCCAACTGCCCTTTCGTTTCGAGCAGGCGTTCCTCCAACGATCGAAGTCGGTTAGGGGAATCGGCCAAACGTGCTCGCAGATGGGCAAGTTCTTCGCCAAGCACGGCGATCTGCGCCTCGAGTGCACCCCGTTCGGCAGCGATGCCGTCCTCGTCGTTGTTCTCGCCGCCACCGCTGTTCTCGCCGCCGGTGTTTTCGTTGGCGTTGGTTCGTTTGGAATCGGCCACCGTTCCCTCCTCCGGTCGTGAAGCGCTGATATCGGACCATACACGCCTCGGTCAGAACCGTCGCGTCATCGACACAATCAGCATCGTCACCAGCGCAATTCGCATATCCTTGAACGTCACCCGTTAACGTGTGATCTGTACTTGTTCCGCTCCAAAGGAGACTCGAATCACATGAAGGTCTGGATCGACCAGGATCTCTGCACCGGCGACGGTCTGTGCGAGGAGATCGCACCCGACGTATTCACGCTGCTTGATGACGGCCTTGCGTACGTCGTGGAAAGTGGCAAGGTGTTCGCTACAGCGAAGGGCAACCCGCAGGGAGCGGAAGGCCTCGCAGAGATTCCTGATAACCAACTCGACGCTGTAATCGAATCCGCCGAGGAGTGCCCCGGCGAATGCATCTACATCGAACCCTGATCATTCCGATCCATCAGTTTCCAACGATCTGACAGTGGCCCGGCAGAAATGTCGGGCCACTGTCGCGTCACCGGATGCGCTCGACGTTTTGGTCGGTTCGCATCACGTTGCGTTGACCCTGACCGAGGAATCGGGCAACTGTGAGGAACCCGGTGTGGGCGACCATTCGGTGGTCAGGGCGCACCGACATGCCTTCGATATGCCAGCCGCGGTGCAACACCTCGATCGTGCGGGCGTCGATCCATCGGCCTTTCAACTGCTCGCGAGTTTGGGCGGCTTGCGTAATCGACGGCGTGTAGGCCACGAACACACCACCCGGACGGAGCACCGTCTCGATGTGGGGCACGACTTGCCACGGTTCGGGAAGATCGAGCACTGCCCGGTCGAACGGTCCGTGGTCCGGGTCGATCCCAGCGTAGCTGTCGGCGATGTGAACGTCGTAGTGGTCTGTCGCCGACTCGCCGAGGAATTCTCGCACGTTGGCCTTGGCGCGATTTGCGAAGTCTTCGCGGATTTCGTAGCCGACGATGCTGGCACCCCAGCGGATCATCGTCGTCGACAGCGCACCCGACCCGATCCCACTTTCGAAGACCTTCATGTTCGGCCCAATATCGAGCAGCATGCAGATTGGGGCGAGATCCTTCGGGTATATGACCTGTGCACCACGTGGCATTTCGATCACGTAGTCCTCGAGCGTGGGTCGGATCACCGTGTACTCGGCACCCTTTGTGCTGCGCACGACGACGCCCTCGGCCTGTCCGGCGATATCGGCGTGGATCACGAAGCCGGAGTGGCTATGGAACTCTCCGGATTCCTTGAGGTTGATCAGGTATCGGCGTTTCTTGCTGTCGAGCAGCATCACTCGATCGCCGTACTGCAGTTCATTCACTGGGACTCTCCTGCTGCAGCGACCTGCGTCGCCAGATAGGCCTTGCGTGCGCTCTTACCGAGCACGAGTTCGACGGGTACCGGTTGATGGCCGGAGACGCGCTCCTGCAAGCGACAGAAGGCGCAAACCTCGCCCGTGGTCGGCGCACCACACGTTGGGCAGGCGACAAGTTGGCCGCCGTCTGCGTGCTTGAAATCGGCCAGCAGCGGACTCATCCGCTCGACGAAGTTGAGGTAGAACGCCGCCTTCGAACCTGGCGCCTGGCGCTCGATCGAATTCAACGCCTCTTTGTAACCGAGGTGCTTGTTGCCGTGTGCCATCGGACATTCCTCGACCTGATAGTCGATGCCTCGCACGATGCACCACGCCGCCATCTCGCGTTCGGTCAAGCGCACCAACGGCTTGACCTTCTTCGGGAACCCGTCACGGCCCGGCAGCACCGGCGCTTGACGGGCCAGGTACTCGACGTCCCAGCGCAGCGCATTGCCGAACAGGACGGCTGCTTCATCATCGAGGTTATGGCCGGTCACGACAACGTCGTAACCACCATCGAGTGCGGCCTTGTCGAACAGGTGCCGTTTCGAAAGACCGCACGCGGAGCATGGCACCCGCTTGGTTACATGTGCTGCGGTTGGCACGTCGTAGCCGTACTCACCGCGGAGGTCGATCGTGATCAGCGTCAGCCGGCGTTCATCGGCGAAGGCTTGCGCATACTCGCCGCTGACATCGCTGTATTCGCCAATCCCGAGGCCGACGTACAAGCCGTCTGCGTTGTAGCCGAGTTCGAGCAGGATGTCCCACACCGCGAGCGAGTCCTTACCGCCGCTGACCGCTACCAAGATCCGGTCGGTCTTGGACAGCATCGAGTAGTCGGCGATCGCCTTTTCGACTTGCCGCCTACACAGTTGCAGAAGGTGCTCGGCACAGAAGTTGGCATTGTGGCGCGGCAGGTCGATGATCGCCGGTTGCCGGCATACGCGGCACTTCGAGTGGTTCATCGTCAGCCTCCAGAGATGACCGGACGAATCTCGATCGTGTCGCTGTCGTCGAGTCGGCCGTCTCCGGGAACCAGTGTGCCGTTGCGGATCACGAGATGTGACTCACGGTTGAGATCCAAATCCTCGAGCAGGCTGTTGACGGTTCGCCCGCCTTGGACTGTGATCTCGCGCTGCGGTTGGCGGAGCCGGACGATCACAATGCGGTGCGGGCCCGTTTGCGGTCCCGTCGAGTGGTTGGCTTGATCGATTCAATCCGCACGAACTGACCAGCGACCAGCTTTTCGGTGCCGAGAATCTGCACGTTCTTGCCGAACAACTTCTTCAACGTGCTCTTGCCGAAGACGACTGCCGCAATCACCTTCCACATCGTGCTCGGCCCAAAAATGCCCTTGTAGAGCGCTTGCCGTCTGATCAAGACGGCAGGACGAAAGGCGCGCGGAATCAACGGCATCGGTCAGACGCGCCTGATCTCGACCAAGGTTGTCTTCTTCTTGCCGCTGCGCCGGCCGAGCAGGAAGAAGACAATCAACAGGAACATTCCGATGCCGGCACCGGCGACCATCAACGTCTTCTTCTTGTCGTCCATTTTGCCCTGTACGTCGCCCTGGAAGGCACGCAACTTGTTCTCGAGATCGTCGCGCGTGATCTTGGTCGGCGCTGCGGTCTTGCTCATTTCCGGTTCTCCTTGGCAGAGGTGTCCTTGTTCAGGAAGGTCTTGTTGATCCGCATCATCGTGAACACCAGCAGAATCACGCACACCACCAGCACGATCAGGTAAGGCACCCAGGTCAGGCGACCTCCGTCGGAGACGCCTTTCCACTCGGTCTGAATGAAACGCAGCGAACCGAGCAGCAACAATGACAGCCCGAGGCCGAGCGAAAGCGCACCCGCAGCGCCAAACCCAAGCCAGCGGCCTGCCCCCTTGAGCGGGCCAACCGTCTCCTGCTTGGCGTAAGTCTTGACGAATTCGATGACCTCGCCGATCGACGCTTGGTCTCGGCGAGAGGGGGTGCGGGGCATGTCATCTGACATAGACGTGGTTTCTATCACGAACGACGGAACTCGAGCATGGCCGCCACGTCATCCAACGCATTCTCCAGGACATCCAGCCGTTCGGCAAGCGTCGGTGAAGCCAACATTCGATATCGGTCGGCGGCACCCAAAGGGGCCAACGAGCCGAGGTGATACACGGCAAGGCGCGGGTCGCCACTGATTTCGGCGTCAGGAGGCGGGATCAGTTCACCGAGCGTCTCGACGTCGCGATTCAGTGTTCGGATCCGGTTATGGACAGCCTCAATCCGGTCGCGATCAGGCCCACCGGTGGCGTCGATCTCATCAGGCCAGAGATCGACGTCGGCGAGCGGATACGGGTCGTCGGGAAGCCAAGCGCTCACCCGAAATCGTTCGATCCCGACCGCCACGAGACCATACCTATTCCCGGGGAGCACCCTGATGTCGATCACCCTTGCCACGGTTCCGAGCGGTGCCCGCTGGTCACCACCACCGACTTCCTGTCCACGCTCGATCAACGCAACACCGAACTCAGGCTCGTGCGCGTCGTCAGCCAGGATGTCTTGCACCATCTGGCGGTAACGCGCCTCGAACACTTGCAGGGGCAGCAACGCTCCCGGCAGCAATACCGTGCCCAACGGGAACATCGGCATCACACCCATCTCGCCACGCTACTTCGGTTCGAACCTGTCGACTGCGGGCGCGACGACGAACGGAAAGCTGTCAATCAACTCGATCAGTTCATTCCAAACGGGCCGATACACCAGGTCATCGTCGACATGATCACCATTGAGAACGACCGAAAACGTGACCGGCGCACCGACCCTCGCCGGCTGTTCACCGGTCAACGCCTTCACGCCGGTGAGCGTGCCCGTCTTGGCTGCCAACACACCTTCGGCAGGCGTGCCCACAAACTGCCCTCCCAATGTGCCATCGCGGCCGGCGACCGGAAGCAACGCCTTCAACTGGCCGGCCACCGGGATGGCGTTCAAGAGAGCCGCCAACGTCACACAGGTGGTTCGATTCTCCCGGCTCAGGCCGGAGCCATCACTGAGCTGGAGTCCCCCGACTGGAACACCCCAACGCTCCAAGGTGGCGCGAATCGTGTCGAGTCCGGCCTGGCGCGTTCCCTGACCGGTTGCGACGAATCCAATCTCCTTGACCAACATCTCAGCCGTGTTGTTGTCGCTGGTATGGAGCATCTCGACCAGGATCTCGGTCAGCGGCTTCGAGTTCACCAACGCCAATGTAGTGAGGTTGGCATCAGTCGGTCGGGCGAAATTGCCGGCGCTCCCGGTCACGACAATGCCGCGTGCAAGTACGAGATCGAGGAATACTCTGGCTGCCGAACGACTCGGGTTGAGCCCATAGTTGTCGTTCGAAATCAAGCCGTCGTTGACCAGAAGGGCGTCATACGGGCCGGCGTCGAAGTTGGATATCTCGTCCGGCCACGACGGCGCTCGGAACTCGTCGTCGTAGCGACCGCCGTCACCCACCAGATTTCCGTCGATGGTTGTGATACCGAGTACGACGAGTTGATCGGCCAGTAACTCGAGCGCTGTCGTGTTGATCGCCGGGTATGGCAGCGGGTCGGGTACATCAGCGGTTCGGAGCACCGGGTCGCCACCGCCCACGAGAAACACGTCACCGACGATCGCTCCGAGCACCGGCGCTACCGATTGGAGTTCAGTCCTAAATGTGTAGTCCGACCCGAGTAACTCGAGTGCGACGGCGGCGACGAACAGTTTCTGGTTGCTGGCAGGAATCACTGACACCGCCGGGTCCGTGGTCACGATCACGGTTTCGTTCTGCGCGATCTGCACACACGACGCCGATCCGATCGCCGCAGTCAGTCCACCAACGGCTTCGGCGAGTTCCGCCGCCGAGGCATCATCAGCGACCACTTCGGCGAGCGGCATCGGGTGGCGCCTGAAAGACAGCAGGTCCGTCGACAGTCGCTTCCGAGGTTCAGGCGGAAGCGTCGTCGTGGTGGTCGTAGTCGGTGGCGGCGTCTTGGCCTCGGCATACTGCCAAACGCCGCCGATCAGTACGAGCGGCACAGCTGCCAACCCAACCAGCACTGCAATCGGAAGTGCGCCACGGGCGCGACGGTGTGTCATCGAGGTCCGAGCGCCGCCGGGCTTGCGACGGCAGGGAATGACGACAACGAAGTCACCAGCTCCGCCCACACCGACCGGTACTCGCTTTGATCAGAGATCGTCGGCCCGTTGAGCACAAGCACGTACTCGATTGCTCCTCCACCGTCGACTGGCAGATAGCCAGACAACGCCTTGACCGCCGGTGGATCCACGTTGAAGGGCGGATTGTTGAGCGTGCCCGTCTTTCCCCGAAGCCTTCCTTTCAGGACGGTGTCTCCGAAGATCTCGACCAATGTGCCGGTTTCGCCTGCCACCGCCAGTCCCTGTCCGACAGGGCTGTCGAATCCGACATGTTGCAGCACGGCCAACAGTGTCGAGCAGGTGATCCGATTCTCCAGACTGAGTCCGCTCCCGTCATCGAGCACCATCCCGGTGGTATCGATACCCCAGCTCTGAATCGTCGCCGCAATCGCTTCGAGCCCGGCCTGTCGTGTCCCGAGGCGCGATGCAGCCAGTCCGATCTCCTTGACCATCAACTCCGCCGTGTTGTTGTCGCTGTTGGTCAGCATCTCAGCGATCGCCGCCGCGATCGGCAGGGACTCGATTGCTGCAAGCACCGTCCCACCGGGCGGGGCAGTGCCGACGCCGGCCCCACCCGTCACAGCGATTCCCTGCTCGTTGAGGATTCGAACGAATTCACGTGCACCCGCCTCGTTCGGGTCTGCACCACGCTGGTCATCGCCCTCGACTCGCGAATCGTTGACGAGTAGGGCGTCGTACGGCCCACCTTCCAGCCCTTGTACACCTTCCGCCCAACCAGGCGCGTACAGTTCGTCGTCGTATCGGCTGCCATCGCCCCGCACGGTCCCTTGGATCGAGGTCACGCCAGCGGATTTGAGTTGGATTGCCAGATCATCGAGCGGTGTGATGTTGAACGCCACGAATCGATCGAGGTTCGAGGTCGGGTACCAGGTCCCCGACAGCAACGGATCCCCTCCGCCGACGAGGAACAGATCTCCAGAGATGACGCCACCAACGGGCGCCGCGGCGACCGCTGTCGTCTTGTATCGAAACGCCTCACCGAGTATCTCGAGCGCCACCGCGGCGACCAGGATCTTCTGATTGCTGGCGGGAATCACAATTGTGTTTGCGTTGCGAGCCCCGACCAGCCGACCGTTCAGAGACACGGCAACGCACGACCTGTCATTGACTGCGCTCAGGAGAGGTCCGACTGCCGACTCGAAGGCCGCCAGGTTGAGGTCGAGCGAGAGTTGCTCGGCGGATCG
The DNA here is from genome assembly GCA_031422395.1 of Ilumatobacteraceae bacterium. GTDB lineage: Bacteria > Actinomycetota > Acidimicrobiia > Acidimicrobiales > Ilumatobacteraceae > Ilumatobacter. Next base: position 23,990 of record JANPLQ010000083.1, read on the forward strand.
ACGGTACGACAGTAACGACGTATTCAAGGCGGGTAGTCCGACCGACTGTGGGACGACACTGTCCGTTGGAGCCGGAACAGCGTCGGCGGCAGCGTCAGCCTTACCTGCCGACCAATGAAAGATCGACCACAACAACACTGCGGGGATCATGGCCACCACGACCAACACGATCATCGGGCCGGTGGAGTTGCGTCTCCCGCTCACAGGCTTCGACGCTTCCGGTGACGGGCGTCGCGATAGAGGTGCCCGAGTGCGACGACGGCGCGATCCCCGCTGGGGTAGCAGAGTCGTCCGGATTGGCGTACGGCGGCGGGCCCGGCGTTGCTCGGATCTGCGATCGCCAACTCGGTGGCACACAGGATCGGCTTGCCGGTTCGTTGACTCAGTTCGGCGGCGGACTCTGCAAAACGGCGATCCTGGCGTTCGTGGTACTCGACAATTCGGTCGAGTCCATGATCGGGGTGGAAGCCGCCCTCGCGCATCAGGCGGGCCTGATTCGACTGGATCCCGAGACCGATGTACACGACCGCGTCGACCGAAGGATGTTCGGCGATCAGTTGCATCACAGTCGGAATCGTGTCTCGAGTTTCACCGCCTGCGCAGTCAACCGGGTTGTTCCGACTCCATCTGGCCGGGAGATGCTGGTCGATCGCCATCATCAGGTCATCCGGAAGATCGAGCAGTTGCAGATCTGTGTCGCGAGCAATCGCATCGGCGGTGATCACTCCCCAACCGCCGGCCGTCGTGAGCACGACTACGTTCGGGCCTTTCGGCAACGGTTGCGTCGCGAAGCTTGCCGCCGCATCGAATGCCTCCTCGACACTCATCGCCCGCGTGATCCCGGCCGCCCGGCAAGCACCGTCGAACACCTTGTCGTCTGCGGCCAGCGCCCCCGTGTGGCTCGCCGCCGCCCGCGCTCCCCCGGCAGTCGCTCCGCCCTTGAGCACTACGAGCGGTTGGCGGGAAGCGGCACCAGCCAGTCGACGCATCAAGCCTTCGCCGTCATTGATTCCCTCGATGTAGGCCAGGCCAACCGACGTGGCGAGATCGTCGGCATAGAAGTCGAGATAGTCGGCAACACCGACCGCTGCGGCGTTTCCGGCTGACACAGCGCGACTGATGCCGACACCGGTCGATCGCGCAAGGTTGAGGAAGCTCGACACGAAATTTCCGGACTGACTGGCGACACCGATCCTTCCTGCCGGTGGATATGGCGCCACGATCTGGGCGCATAGCTTGACCGGCGTCGACACCACGCCTTGCCCGTTCGGTCCGGCGAGCAGGATTCCGAGTTCGTCGGCAAGCGCCACGAGCGCCGCTTCGGCGACTCGACCATCGTCACCCAACTCTCCATACCCGGCAGACGTCAGGAACGCCGCTTTGACGCCCTTGGCGGCACACGCCCGAAGAATCTCGGCATTGGTGCTCGCCGGTGTGCACACGAACACGAGATCGATGACGTCGTCTGGCAACTCGGCGATGTCGGCCACGGTCTGTATTCCGAGCACCCGTTCGGCCTGCAGGTTTGTTGCATACACGGCACCGGCGTAGCCGCTCGCTAACAGGTTGTGGAGCGCCACGAATCCGAACTTGCCGGGATGCGTCGAAGCACCGGTGATCAGCACGCCGCGTGGCTCGAACAACGCCCGAAACAGAGCGTCATCCGGACGTGACCGGGTCGCCGCGTACGTCGTCGACGTCTTGCCTAGTTCCACCAACGCGTCGACAGCGATCGGCGTCCCGTCCGGTCTGATGATCAGCGGATTGACGTCAACACTGGCCACGTCTGGACGATCGTCCGCTAGATGCCCGAGCCCAACGAGCAGGTTCACCACGGCGATTCGATCGACGGCCGACTCGCCACGGAACTCGCCCAGCAATCGTTGAACTGCTAGCCCGTCAAGCATCTCACCGGCGGTGATCTCGTCGAGCGGTGCCGGCCGAAACACGACGTCAGCCACTGCCTCGGCGAGTACCCCGCCGAGGCCCAGCATCACTGTCGGTCCGAATTGGGGATCCCGTACGAGGCCGACAATCAACTCTCGATTGCCTCGGATCATCGGTGCTATCAGCACCCCAACGTCGCCGTCGGTTGGCACAGCCAACTGCAGCAACTCGATCGATGCTTTTTTGACCGCCGCGGCGTCTACGAGATTCAGCCGAACCAGGCCGCGTTCGGTCTTGTGAGCGATCGAAACTCCGGCCAACTTGGCAACGACGGGAAATCCGATCTCGATCGCCGCCAACACAGCCGCCTCGACCGATGCGACCACCCGTTCCTCGGCCACCGGCAATCCGTACGGCGCCAGCAATGCTTTCGAATCCGATTCAGACAGCGTGACGCCAGTACCCATGCGTTGTCCACGGTACCCATCTCACCCTCTCCACATCCGGCAATCCGGATTGCGCTGCCGCAATTAGGGCAGTAATGCAGCCGCAAAGAACTGAACGACATGCTCCTCGCGAGCCGCCAATGCCTCAGCTGACAGCGGGGCAACGTCAAGCAGGCCTTCAAGAAACGGTTCGTCGGAAAAATAGCTGAGTAGGGCCCCGTATCCGGTGATCAGCAGTTGACGCGAGTCTTGGCGGCGGAAGGTGCCGACGTCCATTTCGCGATCGAAATAGTTGGCTGCTTGATCGAACATCGGTCGAAGCACGCTTGCCATGTCGATCGCGAAATGTTGGCCTGCATCGATCGCCTCGCGCCGAACCATCCGGACGTAACTCGGGTTGTCTGCGAAGAATCGGAATCCAGCGCGCAGCACGAGTTCGACCTTCGACCATCCCTCTTCGGGCGCCCGAATCGCTCCCGCGAGGCGATCAAACCAGTCTGAGAGAAGGTGCTCGAAGACCTCCTGATACAGGGCTTCCTTCGATGCAAAGTGGTGAAGCAGGCTCGGACGACGAATCCCGACGCCAGCGGCGATGTCGTTGAGTGAAGTCCCTTCGTAACCGGCCTGCGCAAAACATGCCAGCGCCTCCTCAAGGATTTGATTCCGAGTGGATCGCTGACCGGTGTCAGAATCGCGCACCGTCGTCGTGGACATCAGGGTTGCAAGCTAACACTGGTTGTCTGTTTGGCTGCCACCGACGGGTAGGTGGCAGTGTGCGCCGATTGTCACACCGCAACCGCCGAGCGACCCTCGCTAGCCTTGGCGCCATGACCCTGATGCCGACGAGACGGATTCCGATGAGATTGATGCGAGGATCTGCGGTATTGCCAGTGGCTATTGGATTGCTGCTCGCCGCCTGTGGCGGAGGCGAATCCGCAACGGGGTCAGCCGACACGGCCGGCTCCGCCGAGCCGATCATCATCGTCAAGTCGCTCGACAGCCTCAAGTTCGATCCGACGGCGGCTTCCACCCCAGCCGGCAAGGTCCGCATCGAGCACATCAACGAAGGATCGGTTGTTCACACGTTCGTGCTCGAGGGTCAAGACTTTCGACTCGTCGACGACGATGACAAGCTGATCGAGTTGACCGAGGGCGAATACACGTTCTTCTGTGACGTCCCCGGACACCGAGAGGCCGGCATGGAAGGCACCCTCACCGTCACCCCGTGATCAGGAGCCGAGAATCAGTTCCCAGCCGATGAAGTACATGATCGCCGTGAAGACGATTCCTGCCTGAATCACCTTTTTGTGATCGTCGAGCACCATCTTGCAAAACGGGCTGTCGAGACCGCCCGGGAGTTTGCCAAGCGCGCTGAGTTCAGCGAATCCGAAAATGATCAGGAAGATCAGCCAGACCCCGATCCGGGCTCCTGCACCAGCGCCTGAGAACAATGGGGCGAAGTGGCTGGTGAAGACCATGAAGAACGCCATCGGGATCGAAAAGAAGGCATTCACTCGGCTGGCCCGACCGGCTGCCTTTGCGGCACCCGCCGCAGCCGGATCGGCCTGACCTCCACCCGCGACCGCCTCTGCCGAGGCGATGTTGACCCGCTGGTTTGGCCAGATCACCATCCACACGTTGGCGGCCATCGTGATCCCGAGGATGGAACCAAGCGTGATGCTCAATCCGGACGACGTGCTCGGCTTGTAGTCGCTTCCGGCAACCGCCCACATCAGCAGTCCACTGCCGAGTGTGAGCGCGCTTGCCCAACGGAACCACCACAAGGCTCGAAACGTGATCTTTCTCAACGCCTCTGACCGCGCTCCGGCTTCCATTTCAGCAAACGAGGGAACCTGGACGAAGTTGAAGAAGTACAACAGCCCGATCCAGGTGATCCCGAACAGGACGTGCGTGTAGCGGGCAAGGAAGTGAAGGCCTCCACCGAAATCGAAGAAATTGTCGAACAGTTCCATGCATCGCTCCTTCTTATTTCACTGCCCACGCTGGGCTGACAGGTCGCACTCTAGAACGACCGAGACACCCAAACGCAACTATCCGATCGCGGCCGGGTCATCATCAGGCCAGCCGATCCATACTGCGACAGCCGCTCCAACCGCACCGCCGGTGCTCGACAGCATCAGGTCGCCAATTGTGTCACCGTACGTGAGGTCGAGCCCAGAAGTGCCGAGTTCCTGCACCACGTATTCCGCGAACTCCCACCAGACGATTGCCAGACCTCCGATTCCGTAGCCGAGCGCCCAAGCGTTGAACTTCGAGATCCGCGTCCGAGCGAGCGCGACCGTGATCCCGCCCATCAGGAGCACCCAGTTGACGAAATGCAACACGTCATCGGTCGACGAGTAGTTGTTATAGAAGTTGAACACGTTGCCGAGCGTGTCAATCAGGAACGGAGCCACCACCAGCGCGTCGACCAGATTTGGATACGTGGGCCTACTCCCACGCAACCGCCAAATCACTGGGACAACAGCAATCGGAAGCAGGTAGAACGGGGCACGGAACGCCATCCCCTTGCCATCGAACTGTTCCCAGTTCGGGAACGCCAACGTGATTGCGACAGAAATCACGAGTGCGATCCGGACCGCCCATGCGGTGCGACGTTGCAAAGTAAGCGACATGGCCGGGAACGTAGTTCGCCTACGGCGACGAAATGGCGACCTCGACCTCTGTCGTCAATATCACGCGCTCACAACGAAACCCGAGCGTCGCAGGGTAGCTAGCGACGTCGGGCGACGAGCGTCGCTTCGCCTTCGGATTCGTTGTTGGCCACGATCTCGACATCCAGATCGCGGAAGGCGTCAACCAACTCACCAGGTGGCGCGTGAAACGGACCAACCTCGACGTGACCGCGACCGACGCGCGACAGCACGGTGACGATGATCGTCCCGCCCGAGAGTGAAGCGGCGACGAGTTGGGGATAGATCCCGATACCACGAAACCGTTGGCAGAGCACAATGTCGAACTGACCGAGATCGTTCGGCAGACCATCGTCGAGATCGACGACTCGGGCCTCGATACGGTCGCCGACACGATTTTCAACTGCAGCGTCACGCAAACGCAGGACTGCAATCGGGGAGGCATCGATCGCTACAACCTCGAAACCGTTCAGCGCCGCCCAGATCGCTTGCTCGCCCAATCCACAGGCGACATCGAGCCAGCGCCCAGGTCCTAACGAGCCAACCACGTCGAAACCCTTCGGAGGCGTCGGCTCACCCGTGCTGCGGTCGTGATACCGGGCATCCCATCGATCGGCATCGGCCTGCATGACAAGCATGTTGACAGGTACCCTCGATTCCATGCAGATCGTGTCAGCACTGTTCGTCGAGAACTTCGAGATGCGCCAGGCACCGGGGCCATCGACTCGGATCGACCTCACGGGTGCAATGTTCTCGATGGCCGCCACCGATCCGTTGCCGCTGACCATCTCTCCCCATCTGATTGGGCTGATCTTCTGCCCACTGGGCGAGCCAGGACAAGGCGTGTTCGAAGTGATTTTCCGCGACACGCTCGACGCCGAATCGGACGACGAGCCGATGGCCCGCAACGTCAGTCCGTTCAGTGTCGAGCCGGGCAAGTTCACCTATCGCCTCGTCAAAGGTGAACTGACGTTCGACAGCTACAAGCAAATCTTCGCCCACTGTCGAGTCGGCAGAGGCCCGTGGCACGTCGTCCCGTTCACGTTGCTGCCGCCAGTCACCTGAGGCTGCGGTTATGCAACCGATAGTGTCACAACCGATGTCTTCGCTCTCCGCCGAACTCGACCAACAGGCCGTCAATCTCATTCGAGGTCTGTCGATGGATGGGCCGGCGGCCGCCAAGAGCGGCCATCAGGGCACGGGTATGGCTCTCGCTCCGCTCGCCCATGTGCTGTTCAGCCGAGTCATGAAATACGACCCGGCTGACACAGAATGGCCTGATCGAGACCGATTCGTGCTGTCCAACGGGCATGTATCGATTCTCCAATACTCGATGCTGTATCTGGCCGGTCACGGACTCGAACTCGAAGATCTCGAACAGTTCCGCCAGTGGGGCTCCGCAACACCCGGCCACCCCGAGGCTGGCCATACTGCAGGGATCGAAGTCACGACCGGTCCGCTCGGCCAGGGGTTCGCCAACTCGGTCGGGATGGCACTTGCCGAGCGGATCCTGTCCGAGCGGTTCGGCCCAGCCGCCATCGATCACCACACGTTCGTGATCGCCGGTGACGGCTGTTTCATGGAAGGTGTGTCCCACGAGGCCGCTTCGCTGGCAGGCCATCTCGGGCTCGGAAAGTTGATCTGCGTCTACGACGACAACCACATCACGATCGACGGCAACACCGAACTCGCCTACAGCGACGATGTGCCGGGCAGGTTCCGAAGCTATGGATGGGACGTCGTCGAGTTGGGCGAGATCGCCAACGATCTCGATGCGCTCGAGGCAGCCCTCAACGCCGCCAAGGATGTAACCGACAAGCCGAGCCTGCTGATTCTGCGGTCGCACATTGGTTTCCCATCTCCAGATCACACCGACGACCACGAGGCCCACGGCCTGGCTTTCGATGCTGACGACATCGCACGCACGAAGGCGGTCATGGGGATTCCCAACGAACCGTTTTGGGCACCCGCCGAAGTCGTCGACACCTACCGCGCGTACGCTGCCGATCGCGGTGCCGAATCACACGACACCTGGGCCGCAGCAAACTCGGTCGTGACCGCCTCCGCCGAATGGCAAGCGTGCTGGAATGCCACCGGCCTCGATGGTTGGACCGACGACCTCCCCACCTATGCCCAAGGCGAAAGTGTTGCCACCCGTAAAGCAATCGAGGCGGCAATCAACGCCACGCTCGCCAAGCTCCCCGGTGTCGTTGCCGGATCAGCCGATCTGACCGGCAACACGGGCATGAAATTGAACGGCGAGACCGCCCAATCAGTCGACAATGCCGGCGGTCGCCAGGTGTACTACGGCGTCCGTGAACACGCCATGGGCTCGGCGCTTGTCGGAATGGCGAGGCATGGTGGAATCATCCCGGTCGCCGGCACATTTTTCGTCTTTCTCGACTACATGCGTCCGCCAGTTCGGTTGGCGGCGCTCTCCCAGGCCAAGGCCTGCTTCGTGTTCACACACGACTCGGTTGGAGTGGGTGAGGACGGCCCCACCCATCAGCCGGTCGAGCATCTCGCCACGTTACGCGCAGTCCCCCAGCTCCACGTGATCCGGCCGGCTGACGCCAACGAGACCGCCGCCGCGTGGCGGGACATCATCGAGCACGACGGCCCAACGGCGTTAGTTCTCAGCCGCCAGAACATCACCGTCGTCACGGATGGTTCAGCTGTTGCCAACGGCGCTGGGATCGTCCGCGATACTGCGGGTCGCCCCGATCTGATTCTGGTCGGAACCGGTAGCGAGGTCTCGCTGTGTGTGACTGCCGGCGAGACGCTCGCCTCCAACGGCATCGCAGCTCGGGTTGTCAGCATGCCGAGCTGGGACCGTTTCGACCAGCAGCCACAGGGGTACAAGCAAGGCGTGTTCCTGCACGGCGTTCCTGTCCTGTCGGTCGAAGCAGGTGTCACGATGGGGTGGCACAAGTACGCCGACGACGCGATAGGTATCGACCGCTTCGGCGCCAGCGCTCCGGGTCCGGTCGCCCTCGACAAGCTCGGCATCAACGTCAATCATGTCGTCGAGCGAGCAACCGCTCTACTCGCCACCTAGACACGAAACAGTGTGGTCACGGTTTTTCGGGAACGTGCCCGAAACCGGCGACACAAACGATCGAAAAGGAGTCCTGCATGAATCGTCTCACTCGACTTGCCGAGGAGTTCGGACAGAGCCCGTGGCTCGACAACCTCAAGCGCAGCTATCTGACCTCTGGCCAGCTCGCCGCGATCCGTGATCGCGGCGTCCGTGGGTTGACATCGAATCCCACGATCTTCCAGAAAGCGATCCAGGGTTCAGCCGACTACGACGAGCAATTCAAGCAACTCGCCATCGACGACCATCCGATCATCGATGATTACTGGGCGATGGTGCTGGCCGACATCCACGGTGCCTGTGATGTCTTCTCGAAGGTCTACGACCAGACGGACGGTCTCGACGGTTACGTCTCGGTCGAAGTCGACCCAGGCCTCGCCCACGACGAGCCCGGCACCGAGGCAGCCGCCCGCCACCTGCACCAGCGCCTGAACCGCCGCAACCTGATGGTCAAGATTCCCGCTACTGCCGAGGGACTGGTGCCGATCCGAAACATGATCGCCGAGGGTCGCAGCATCAACGTGACTCTGATCTTCAGCCTCGAGCGATACCAGGAAGTCATAAACGCCTACATCGATGGTCTTGAGACGTTTTCCGTGGACGCGTCCGCCGACCTGTCGCGCGTCGCAAGCGTCGCCAGTTTCTTCATCAGCCGGGTCGATGTCGAAGTGGATCGTCGACTCGATGCGATCGGGACAGCCGAAGCACTGGCCCTCAAAGGGAAAGCTGCTGTCACTCAAGGTCAGCTCGCGTACCGTCAGTTCGAGGAGTCGTTCAGCGGTCCTCGGTGGGAGGCGCTCGCCGCCCGTGGTGCTCGCGTCCAGCGCCCGCTGTGGGCCAGCACCGGGACCAAAAATCCTGAGTACTCCGACGTGCTGTACGTCGACACCCTGATCGGGCCGCACACCGTCAACACGCTCCCCGAGCCGACCCTCGAGGCGTTCGCCGACCACGGCGTGCTGGACCGCACTGTCGATGCCGACTACGCAGCCGCCGACGAAATCTGGCAAGGGCTGGAAGATCTCGGCGTCGACATGGACGAAGTCGCGGAAAAGCTCGAACGAGAAGGAGTCGACGCCTTCATGAAATCCTTCGATGAACTCATCGACGTACTCGAGGCCAAAGCCACGGAACTCCGGTCCAGCTGAGATCGTTACGGTGCTTCGTCGACTTCGAAGTTGACGTTGTGGTACCCCTGGGCACCGTCGGGGGCGACACCTTTGGGGTCGCTGGGCTGCGGCTCGCCGGAGCCATCATATGCTCGCGCTTTCACCTCATGGCGGCCGGCAGTCGCGCCCACCCAGCGGTACCGCCATTGAACCCACGTGTCGTCTGACGGGACCCCGGCCAACTCGCATTCGTTCCAATCACCGTCGTCGATCTGGACTTCGACCTTGGAGATTCCTCGGTGTACAGCCCAAGCCAAGCCGGCGATATCGACAGCCTCGCCGACCGTTGACTTGGTACCGCCGGCCTCCTTCGGGCGATCGATCCTGGCCATCGTCTTGACCGGGCCCTCCTTGCTCCAACCACGCGGAATCCAGTACCCATCGAAGTCTTCCCAACGGGTGAGTTCGATCTCGGTCACCCATTTCGTGGCAGAGACGTAGCCGTAGAGGCCGGGCACGACCAGCCTCACCGGATACCCGTGTTCCGCCGGCAGTGGCTCGCCGTTCATCGCTACGGCGAGCATCGCATCGCGGCCATCCATGATCGCCGAGGTCGGCGAACCGCAGTTCCAACCATCGATGGATCGACTGACCACCTGCGTCGCTCCTGGCTGAATACCGGCCTCTCCGAGCACATCCTTCAACAGCACACCCTGCCATTTTGCGTTGCCGACGAGATCGCCTCCGATTTCGTTCGACACGCACGAGAGCGTCACATAGCGTTCGACCATCGGACGTGCCAGCAGGTCGGCAAACGTGAGTTCCAACTCCTTATCGACCATGCCGAAGATCCGCAGTTTCCACGAATCCTTCGGCACCTGCGGCACAACCAGCGCTGTGTCGATTCGATAGAAGTCCTGCGCCGGCGTCAGCCACGGGTCGAGGCCATCCAAGTTGAAATCCATGGGTGCCGAGTCACCATCGGTTCCCGACGTGCCACCCGCGCCGCTGCCGTTATCGACCGGATTGGTTGTTGCTACTTCGACCGGCTTTGGCAACTCGAGTTGTGCGATCTCGTCGCCGACTTCGAATCGCTTCTTGAGCACGCGACCGACACCCCCGACCAGTAACGACGCCGTTCCAACGGTCGCCGCACCCTGAACGAATCCGCGACGACCGAGACCCGCCGTGGCCGGAGCATGTGTGATCGGAGAATCCATCAGGTCGCCGGCGCCAGATTCAACGATCTCGCCTCTCGGCGCCAGCCACCAGATCACCGCAATCGATGTGAGCGTGCCAACGAACGGCGGCAGCATCTTGCCGAAGTCAGGTGCAGGCCGCATCCACACCGCGAACACTCCGATCACGCCGACGACCGCCGTGACCGCATACGCGTTCAGGCGTTGCCCTCTGACCGCCAACGAACCGACGATCGAACCAATCACGGCCAACGACAACAGCGTCCCGATGATGAGAACAGCCTTATCGGCGGTACCGAACCAATCGATTGCCAAGTCCTTGACTTGCTTCGGAACTCGATCAATTACCTCTTGCCCAACAGGCACGACCGGCGACGCAGCTCCCCTGACCAACCCGACGATCAACTCGGCGGCCGCCAGCCCAGAGAACGTCGAGAGCAGTCCGATCGCAATCCCGTGCCAGCGGGAGCCGTACAGTCGGTGTTTCATGGATCAAGGTCTAGCGAATTTCGGCGACGAACGCGTCGCATCACTGCTCCGTGAGCTCGGAATTTCGAAGGACTTTCGAATCTCGGAAGAATTCGTTTCCGAAGTGCTCGGGATGATCACCGATCAGCCCAACACGCTCGATCTCAAGATCGCCAGTGCCGCCGTGACCGAGATGCGCGACGCGTTCAGAATGTTCGGCCCATACAAGGCGGTCCGCAAGGTGTCGATCTTCGGTTCGGCTCGTACCAAACCAGATGATCCACTGTACGAGCAGACCCGTCGCGTCGCCGCCAAGCTTGCGGACGCAGGATGGATGGTCGTCACCGGAGCCGGCCCTGGAATCATGCAGGCCGGAATGGAAGGCGCCGGACGGGAACGCAGCATCGGCGTTTCAATCCGACTTCCATTTGAATCGGGGGCCAACTCGATCATCGCCGGCGACGAGAAGCACGTCAGCATGAAGTATTTCTTCACTCGCAAGCTGATGCTCGTAAAGGAGAGTTCGGCGTTCATCTGTCTTCCCGGCGGCTTCGGCACGATCGATGAGACGTTCGAATTGCTGACGCTCACACAGACCGGCAAAGGCATTCCGGTGCCAATCGTGTTCCTCGACACTCCGGGCGATCCCTACTGGGAGGCCGTCGACCAATTCGTGGCCGATCACCTCGTTTCGCGAGGGCTGGTATCTGCAACCGACCGGAACCTGTACAGAATCACCGATTCATGCGATGCCGCTGCCGATGAGATAACGAGATTCTTCGCCAACTACCACAGCATCCGCAACGTCGGCGACGACCTGATCATCCGGATGCACCAGGGACCAACCGCCGAACAGCTTGCATCGTTGAATCTCCAGTTCAAGCACCTCGTCAAAGAAGGCCAAATCCGCGCTAGCGAGCCCTATTCGGTCGAGAAGCGCCAGGATGACCATCTCGATCTGGCGAGGATCGCGATGAGCTTCGACAGCCATGGCTACGCCGAGTTACGAACCCTGATCGACGTGATCAACACTTACGTCAGCTGAGGTCCGTCTGATCGGCTTCCGTCGAGGGTTCGAAGAACGTGTGCCGCCTTCTCGACCGCGCGTCGGGCTTTGGTGAGCTCTTTGTCTTCCGGCGGGCGTTGGGTTGCCCCGTTTGCGGAGGCTTGGCGTAGGCGATCGAAGGCCATCTCGTCGAGCTCTTCCACGATCGATTCGAGACGATCGGCGAGCGAGGCGAAGTCGCTCACGGCAACGCCTCGGCAAGCAGATCCATCGGATGTTTGACCGACACTCCGCGTTCGCTCAACAAACCCTGGAGATGCATGCTGCAACCTGGGTTGGCGCTTGCCAGCATTGTTGCTCCGGAGTGCTGTAGTGCTCGATCGATCGCTTCCATTTTGCGGTCACGTATTTGACCAGCGAGCACAGGCTCGAGCGCCGAATACGCTCCACCAGCGCCGCAACACAATCCATCGTCGTCCAACTCGACGACCGTTGCGAACTGCGTAACAATCGTTCGAACGGGCAGGTGTGCCTTCTGCACGTGGCGCAGGTGACATGGGTCTTGCACGATCACCGCACCGTCGCGCCGTCGCAACGCCGGAAGTTGATCCATCCGGCTAGCGATCCATTCATGGACATCGAACACTCTGACCGCAAACGCACGTGCGTCGTCGGTGTCGAGCAACCTCCCGTAGTCCTTCAACGCCGCTCCGCATCCGGCGGAGTTGACGAGAATTGGCGCAGACCCAGGCATTGACCTGATTGTCTTGCGAGCGAGTGTCGACGCCTCGTGGTGCAGACCGGCGTGCACGTGAAGCGCTCCACAACAACCCCCACCATCGCCTGGCGTTGCGAACGTGACTCCCATCGCTGACAACACCGTTGCCGTAGACCGATGCGTGCCCCGCAGCCAGGCATCCATCACACAACCCGTGAACAACCATACGTCCGAACCCGTTGCGGCGACGGCCGGTCCACGACGGATCGGCAACCGGGCGAGCCCAAGTCGTGTCGGTACCAATCGAGCGCGTTGCGCGACGGCAAGCGCCGTCGATCCGATCAGCAGGAGACGGTGGCGGCCCAGCATCGAAAATCCGAATCGCTGCCACCATGGCGTGATCTTGCGTTCAGCCGCCAGATGCTCCCGAGTGCCCTCCATCAAACGCCCAAACGGCACCCCACTCGGGCAAGCGGGTTCGCATCCACGGCACTGCACGCAGGTCGACATGAACTCGACGAAGTCGTCGTCGATCGGAGCGCCGCGCAACTGCACTGCGCGCATCGCATCGATCCGCCCGCGAGGAGACAAGGCCTCCTCGCCCGTTGCCCGAAACGTCGGGCAATGGGGCAAGCACAGCCCGCAGGCCACACAGGTGTTCAAATCTTCAGCGTCGAGTTGCAGCGTCATCGCATCCGTCATCGTAGGGTTCCGACACCATGCCCGAAGGTCACACGATTCACCGAATCGCACGAGATCACACCAAACTGCTCGGCGGCAGGATCGTACGAGTCTCCAGCCCTCAGGGTCGCTTCGAGGCCGATGCGGCTCGAGTTGATGGAGCAGTGCTCGAAGCGATCGAGCCGTACGGCAAGCATCTGTTCTACTCGTGGTCGACCGGCGACGTCGGTCACATCCACCTCGGATTGTTCGGCAAATACAAGGTCCATCGCGGCGATCCACCGTCACCGACCGAGGCAACACGGATGCGTCTTCGACAAGGCGACATCACGATCGACCTCGCCGGTCCGACCGTCTGCAGCCTCGGCACGTCGGACGATCGGGACGCGATCGTGAAACGACTCGGCCCCGATCCGCTCCGCCGCGACGCCGATCCACAGCGAACCCTCGACAAGATCATGAGAAGCTCGAGGCCGATCGGGGCATTGCTCCTCGACCAGGCGGTGATCGCCGGAATCGGCAATGTCTACCGCGCTGAGATCCTGTTCCACCACGGGATCCACCCAGAACGACCAGGCAACTCGTGCTCCCCCGAGGAACTGGCCGGTCTCTGGGAAACGGCCGTGACCATGCTCAAGGCGGGGGTCAAGGTCAACCGAATCGTGACCGTCACGCGTGACGACATCGGTTGGCCGCGCAACAAGCTGATCCCCCGCAGCGAGGCGACCTACGTGTACAAGCGCCAGATCTGCGTGCGTTGCGGCGATCACATTCAGGCGATCGAGGTCGGCAACCGGGCGTGTTACTACTGCCCCACGCACCAGCCCCGGTAAGTCGACGCGAGGGTTGCGTCGTAGCCTGCGATCATGACAGCGCTTGACGCAATACCTGATGTGATCGACCGTGTCCGTGACGGGTTCCGTGACGGGGTCGTGCGAACCATCGACGCACGACGCACACAACTCCGGCAACTCCGCCGCTTCCTCGTCGAGCAGGAGCAGGTGATCTCGCACGCTCTCCACGCCGATCTCGGCAAGTCGGCGATCGAGGCCTACACCACCGAGATCGGGTTCACCATCAACGAGATCGACCACACGCTCGATCATCTCGACACTTGGACCAAGCCGACCAGGGTCTGGATTCCGATGTATCTCCGCCCCGGCTCGGCAAGGATCGTGCAGGAACCGCTCGGCACGGTGCTGATCATCGCTCCCTGGAACTATCCACTTCAACTGTTGCTGGCACCACTCGTACCCGCTCTGGCAGCCGGGAACACGGCCGTGTTGAAGCCGTCAGAGGTGGCACCGGCTACTGCTGCGATGGTTGCGGATCTGCTCCCCCGCTACCTCGATGAACGCGCCGTGCAGGTCGTGACCGGCGGAATCCCTGAGACAACTGCATTGCTCGAACAGCGTTTCGACCATGTCTTTTACACAGGCAACGGAACGGTCGGAAAGGTCGTGATGCGGGCGGCCGCCGAGCATCTCACGCCGGTCACGCTCGAGCTTGGCGGTAAGAGTCCGGCGATCGTTACCGCGTCGGCCGACATCGAGGTCAGCGCCCGTCGGATCGCCTGGGGCAAGTTCGTCAATGCCGGGCAGACGTGTGTGGCCCCCGACTACGTGTTGGTCGACGAGCGCGTCGCCGACCAACTGGTCGCCGGGCTTCGTAGTGCGATTCACGAGTTCTATGGCGATGACCCCGCTACCTCGCCTGACTACGGCAGGATCGTCAACCAACGTCATCACGCCCGCCTGATGGCACTGGTCGAGGCCGGCGGGTACGACGACATCGCAATCGGCGGTCACGGAGAACCCGACATCCGTTACCTCGCCCCCACCGTCCTGACTGGTGTCAAACCGGATGCCAAGGTGATGGATGACGAGATCTTCGGGCCGATCCTTCCGATCCTCACCTACCAGGGCATTGACGAAGCGATCGGCTTCGTCAACGAGCGGCCAAAACCGCTCGCGCTGTACGTGTTCTCCGGCCGCGACGCAACTGCAGACAAGGTGATCGACCGCACGTCAGCCGGCGGCGTGACCGTGAACCACACATTGCTGCACCTCGCTGTCGCGGAACTTCCGTTCGGCGGCGTCGGTGCCAGCGGAATGGGCGCCTATCACGGCGAAGCCGGCTTCCGGATCTTCTCCCATGCCAAACCAGTATTGAAGCGATCGAGCAAACCCGACCCGAAGATCGCCTATCCCCCATACACGAGCTTCAAACAAAAGCTGATGCACAAGCTGCTGTGATTCAAGACGGATCGACTCGCCGCCCGACGACGTGCGACGATTGAGGATGATTCAGTTCCGACCGGCTCACGATCCTCTCCGATTCGGCATCTTCATGCCGCCGATGCACAAGACAGGCATCAACCCGACGCTGGCGTTACAGCGCGATCTCGAACTGATCGAGCACCTCGATCGACTGGGTTTCGCAGAAGCATGGATCGGTGAACACCACTCAGCCGGCAGCGAGTTGATTGCCAGCCCAGAGGTGTTTATCGCTGCAGCTGCTGAACGGACGAAACACATCAAGCTCGGGACCGGCGTCAACTCGCTGCCGTATCACCATCCGTTCATCCTCGCCGATCGAATCGTGATGCTCGACCACCTCACACGCGGTCGAATGATGTTCGGAGCCGGCCCCGGTCAACTCACCAGTGACGCATCGATGCTCGGCATCGACCCTCTCCTGCAGCGCCCGCGAATGGAGCAGGCGTTCGATGTGATGATGCGGCTCTTTCGGGGCGAGACGGTGACCGAGAAGACCGACTGGTTCACGTGTGACAACGCCGTTCTACAAGTCCGCCCCTACTCCAACTTCGACGTGGCGGTCGCCAGCAGCATCTCGCCGTCAGGATCGAAGCTCGCCGGACGATACGGCACCGGGCTGATCTCCGTGGCGGCCACCGAACCTGCCGGGTTCGGCGTGCTCGACTACAACTACAAGGTCTGGCAAGAAGAGGCGGCACTCAACGGCCACGACGCGCCCCGTTCTGCATGGCGGCTGATGGGCCCGATCCACGTCGCAGACACGATTGAAGAGGCGAGGGCCAACTGTCGCTACGGGTTGCAGTGGATCTTCAACTATCTCAGTCACATCATTCCGCTCGGTGACCCGAACGATCCGCCGCCGCCATCCGACTACGACGAGTTCGTCGATTTCGCCAACGAAACCGGACGAATGGTGATCGGTACGCCAGAGATGGCGATCGAGCAGATCGAGCGGCTGCAGGAGAAGACCGGTGGATTCGGGTGCTTCTTGGCGTTCGGAGCAGACATCGCCGACTTCCCAGCCACACTTCGCAGCTACGAACTGATCGCCGAACAGGTGATGCCGCATTTCACGGGTCACCTCGATGCCGCTCAAACCAGCTACGACATGGTGATCGGCGCCGGATCCAAATGGGTCGACGCCACGCTCGGCGCCCAACTCACAGCAATCGCCGAATACGAAGAGGAGCGAGCCGCTCGCTGACCGACCCTCATTGGGCGCGCCACGCCGGGGCGTCGGGTTCGCCGCGCCAGAACTTGAGGCGACGACGTGCTTCGTCTCGGGCTACTGGATCGAGACGACCTGCTCGCACACGCATCAACGTGGCGGCCACATTGCGCAGTTCGGCAAACCGGCGAGTGGCGGGCTCGGCCGCCAGCGATGCCCCGTACCCATTGGCGAAGTTCGGATACACGGCCGGGTCACCGCCCCAGCGTTCCGCCAGCGTCAGCAACATGGCGTGATCCCAACCGGCGGGAGCGAAGCACATCAGATCCCAGTCCAGCAGAAGAGGACCATCGTCGGACATCAGGATGTTGCCGGGATGCACATCACCATGGCAGACCACCACCTCGTTGAACGAGTCCCAACCGCGGTTGCGTTCGACCGCTGCGATCAGTCCGGCTTGCGCGCGTCGATCGAGCAGATCATCAGTTTCCTCCAGCAACCGATCGAAGTCCCACCAGGGGAACGTCGCCGGCGACGGGACCGGGTACTCAGCGGGCGGCTCGGTCGGGTCGAGTTCGTGAATCCGTCGAACGATTCGGCCAACCGCCACCCAGTCGACCGGTCGATCGGCCGGCTCGACAAACCGCCATGCAGTAACGGCCAGGTCGTCGACCACATACGCCGATGGCCGCGCCGGTTCCACGACCGGGATGCCGATCTCGATCAATCGGTTCGCCAACGCCAGCCCAGCGACCGGGTCGACGGTTGGTCGCCCAACCCGCAGTACGACATCGCCGCACCGGTACAGCGCATTCATCCCGACCCGCAGCAACTCGGGTGCAGGAAGTCCGAACACACCAGAAGCCACGATCGCGGCACGACGTGCGGCGACCCCATCACCGATCGGTGTGTCGACATACGGGCGATCGAAATGTCTCATCATCGATGGTGCTCAGTTGAGGGTGAGCACGTTGACGCCAGGGTTCAGGCGTCCATTTGGGTCATATTCATGCTTGAGTCTGCGGTGCAACTCGACGACAGCCGAGTCGGCCGATCGAGCCGGCTGCGGATGCTCGTGGTGAACAACTCCGACACCGATTTCCGCCACGAACCGTCCGGTACCCACCAGCGACGGCAACGTGGCGGGTGCGATCGACCATCGACCACCGGTCGGTAGATCGGGAGGTCCATCACCCGCCTCCAGCCCAGCTCCCAGCGCCTGATCCTCGACATCACGGCGATCACCCTCCAACAGCACCCACACCTGCCCTCCGTCCCACAACACCGACGTCGGTCGATACAGCCGGGCCACCAACGACCACGGATCCTGAGTCGTCGTGAACCACTGCTCGAACCGCGATCGCGGACGCGTTCGGAGGATCACTTCGCCGAGAAACCCCAACGTCCCGTGCGAACCGACCAGCAGCCGGCACAGATCAAACCCGCTGACGTTCTTGACGGTTGGCCCGCCGGCCTTCACGATCTCGCCCCGAGCGCTTACGTACCGGGCCTGTAACACCGTGTCGCGAAGCGGTCCGTAGCCAAGCCGACGGATTCCGGAATGGCCAACCGCCAACGCCCCGCCGATCGTGCCAAACGGGGGAATCGCCACGGCCTGCCCGTGCGCCGCCAATGCGGCATCGACGACTTCCACCGGAGTGCCAGCACCGCATTGGATTGTCATCTCTTCCGGCTCCACCCAGTCGACCCCGACGGGTGCCATCACGGTTGGCACGTCGTCGACCGGCCCGCCGCGCGTCGCCAGACCCGCAATCGTGATCGGACCCGACGAACCAATCTCCTCGGCAAACTCGGTCAGATCCACGCGCCCTCCGGCACCGAATGCACATCGCCACACGTCGCCGGGCTCGGGAGCACCTTGTTGGGATTGGACCGCATCAGCGGGTCGAACGCTCGGCGCAACGCCTGCTGTGCGTCAAGATCGACCGGGGAGAACATCAAATGCATGTAGTCGCGCTTCTCCAAACCGATCCCATGCTCACCACTCAGCACACCACCCGCCTCGACCGACACCCGCACGATTTCCTCCCCGGCGTGGTGCACTCGATCGAGCACCCCGGGGTCGCGAGCGTCAAACACCAAGAGCGGGTGAAGGTTGCCGTCCCCGGCGTGAAACACGTTGAGAACCTGCAGATCGTGACGATCGGCGATCTCGTACACCTGTCGCAGAACGTCCGGGAGCTTCGCTCGCGGTACCACCGTGTCGTGTAGGTAGTAGTTGGGCTTGATCCGAGCAATTGCCCCGAACGCCGACTTGCGTCCCTTCCACAGCAGCGCCCGTTCCTCGTCATCCTTGGCGACCCGGATGTTGCGTACGTGGTGTTCACGCCCGATCGCCACGATTCGATCAACATCAGCTTCGAGGCCATGCGTCAGACCGACGACCTCGACCAACAGCGCCGCCGCCGCGTCGACCGGGAGGTCGGCGTGAATGTACGCCTCAACTGCTTGTAGGCATAGCTGATCCATCATCTCGACGGCAGCCGGAACGATTCCGGCGGCAATGATCCCGCTCACCGTCTCGGCACCGTCGGCAACCGTGTCGAAATCCATCAGCAGGGTCTTGACACCTGGCGGATTCTGAGTGAGCTTGACGCAGATCTCGGTGGCGATCCCCAGCATGCCCTCACTCCCGACGAAAACCCCGCGCAAGTCGTAGCCAACAGGCTCAGGCTCCTCGCCGCCTAACAGGGTCAAACTCCCATCCGGCAGCACCACTTGCACTGCCAGGACGTGTGAGGCAGTGACACCCTCCGCAAGACAGTGCGGACCACCCGAGTTGTTGGCGACGTTCCCGCCGATCGAACAGGTCTGCTGGCTGCTCGGGTCCGGGGCGAAGTGAACACCGAGGTGTTCGACGCGCCGCGACAGATCCAAATTGAGGACGCCTGGCTGCACCCATGCTTGTCGATTGACCTCGTCGATGCTCAGGATTCGATCCATCTTGGATGTGACAATGACGACCGCGCCGTCGAGCGGTACTGCTCCCCCGGCAAGACCCGTGCCCGACCCGCGAGCCACAAACGGGATACCGTGCTCGTTGGCAACTCGAACGCAGGCCTGGACGTGCTCTGTCGTTTCGGGTAGGCAGACGACCGAGGTCGAACCCTCCATGTTCGAAGCATCACGCCGGTACAAGGATAATTCCGTTGGGCCGGTGCGGATCAGCGAGTCTCCGATCGCAGCCCGCAGATCTTCAGCCAGCGTCACCGCCGCTACCGCTTCTGCTTGAGCACGATCACTCGGCCAGTATCGACCGGGCGACCGTCGACCATCAGCTGCTCGCCAGGCTCGAGCCGCGAGTCGAGCGGTTCCACTCGGGCGTCACGACGAACCTTCAACTCGTCCTCCCGAGCGTTCATTGCCGCCCGACCCTCGCGTACAGCATCGACCACATTACGACCTTGGTTGCGAACCTTGTTGGCGGTTCGTTTCGCAATGTTCGACGGGGCGAGCGCCGACGCTGCCGCCTTGACCTTCCGCTTGGCATAGCCAGCACCAGCCACACCAGCGGCAACACCACCAACGAACCACGTGACACGCCTGATCATGCCCGCCGCCGCTTCCGCTCGGTGGTGACATGTACGAGTGCGCCTTCGGTGCTGCCGCGGCGCAGGCGCCGCACCGCTCGACTGGTTCCGGTGGCCAGACCGGCGGCTTTGATCACCGGAGCCGAAAAGGCGGTACGTGCGACACGCCCGGAACCTTCCATCGCTTCGCTGATCGCTTCGGCGGAACCGAGTACGCGGTCGAACCGCCGAAGATCGGATCGTGCTGTATCCATCGCCGAGCGAGCTTCGGCGGTGCTGTCGCGCAGTTCAGCCAACAACGGCCGCGTTTCCGACCGAAGTGACTCGACCTCCGAACGCAGGGTGCGCAACGAATCAAGGACGCGCACCAGGACAACAATCAATGCGGCGAATCCGATCGTGCACAGCACCGCCGCCAACGTGACAGCAAGATCACCGGCGGTCATCGCTTCCTCGATTCACGTTGCCTGCTTGTCGCGTCTTCATCCTTGCGTCGATCTCCAGTTCGTATCCGTGGCCGCTCGGCTCGTACCAATGCCGGTCGCTCATCCCGTCCGGTTGATACTGCTGATCGACCCAGCCACCATCGTGGTCATGAGGATACTCGTACCCGGCCCCATGGCCCAGTACGGACGCCCCTTGGTAGTGAGCGTCGCGCAGGTGTGCAGGCACCTCGCCGACGAGCCCGTCTTTGATTGCTGCCCGAGCGTTCCAGATCGCCAAGGCAGCCCGATTGCTTTTCACCGCCGTGGCGAGATGAATCGCGGCCTGCGACAAGTTGAGCTGCGCTTCCGGAAGTCCAACATGTTCGACGGCATGCGCAGCGGCGACCGCCGTCAGGAGCGCAGTGGGATCAGCCAGACCGACGTCTTCGCTGGCGAAGATCACCATTCGGCGGGCGATGAAACGAGCATCTTCGCCGGCTTCGAGCATGCGCGCCAACCAGTACACCGAGGCGTCGGGATCAGACCCGCGCATCGACTTGATGAAGGCACTGATCACGTCGTAGTGATCGTCGCGGCCATACCGCAAGGCGCTGGTTCCGAGCGCCGACTCGACGTGTTCGAGCTCGACTGACCCGGGGTGAGCCAACGCGCACGCAACTTCGAGCGAAGTCAGGATCTGTCGACCATCGCCTGCCGCCCGATCAACCAGCAAGTCGACCGCATCGGCGGCAGCCGTCGTGGCTTCTGCCTCGAGTCCGCGACCAACCAAGACTCGCATCGCGTCCGGACCAAGCGGTTCCAATCGGAACAAAGTCGACCGACTTCGCAATGGCGGATTGACCTCGAAGAACGGATTCTCAGTCGTCGCCCCGATCAATGTCAGCGTGCCGTCTTCAACCGCAGGCAGCAACGCATCCTGTTGGGCCTTGCTGAACCGATGAATCTCATCCAGAAACAGGATCGTCCCTTGTCCGCGTTCGCCGAGTCGGTGACGTGCCCGTTCGATCACCTCTCGAACGTCCTTGACGCCGGCTGTGACCGCCGAGAGCTGTTCGAACGCACGCGCCGTCGTGCCGGCAACAGCAAGAGCAAGCGTCGTCTTCCCAGTCCCGGGAGGCCCCCAGAAGATCGCCGACGACAATCGGTCCTGCTCGACAAGTCGGCGCAACGCCCTTCCACGACCGACCAGGTGCTCCTGACCGACGACATCGTCCAGCGATCGCGGCCGAAGCCGGGCGGCGAGTGGCGCCGTCGCACGGAGTCGCTCGGCGGCCGCCGCGCTAAACAGATCAACCATCGCGTTCAACACCAAGCACTTGTCGATAACCGGCCTTTCGGAACTCGACAACGGCATCAATCAGTTCGCTCGGCTTGATCCAGGCCCAATCCCGGAACTCGCTTCCATCGGGGGTCGGTACGACCGACTCGTCGATTACCTCGAAGAAAAACCAGCGATGGACCTGACCGATGCGGTGCGAGACACGCATCGATCTCGGCCATTCGTACACCGTCCAACCGTCGTACTCATCGACCAGCGTGACGTGTCGTTTGCCCAGCCCCGTCTCTTCCTTCAATTCTCGCCATGCCGCCTGCACCGCTGATTCGCCGGCCTCGATGCCGCCTTGCGGAAGTTGCCACGCTCCGGCTACGTCAATCCGTTCGAACGCCATCACCATCCCGTCGGCGCGCCGCACAACGGTGACAACTCCCGCACGGAAATGTGGCTTGGCCATCGATCGTGAGCGTATCGAGTGAAGGACTCAGCGTCCGATCGAACGGAGTCGTTCGCGGACGTCGACGAAGTTGGGGTCGTGGGCCGAGATCTCTCGAAACCAACGCGCCGCAGTCACGGTGTCACCGGCCCTGTCGTACAGGTCAGCCAACACGTACCATTGCCGCAAATTGTGGTCCCGAACCTTCTTTGGCGACTTCTGGGCGCCGTGCATCAGCGTGATTGCTTCCTTCAACTCGCCGCGATCGGCGAGTGCCCCGGCCATCACGATCCGACCCTCTGCCATCACTTCGTGTGAGGGGGAGGCGTCGCGTAGATGCTTCCATGCCCGATCCACTTCTGGCCAGCGCTTCAGTGCCCTGTAGCAGTCAGCCAGGACCGGCAACATCGCTGGGTCAGGACGCAGATCGCGAGCGATCTCGAGCGACGTGGCGGCCTGTTTCCATCGACCCATCCGATAGTTCGCCAGCCCTGAAATCTCATGGACCGCAGCGACGGTCGGTAGTTCTCGCACGAGCGGAGTCACGATCCGCCGAGCGTCATCGAAGCGCTCGCGATCGAGCGCACCAGCGGCGGCGGCCAGCCGCTCGGAAAGTCGGGCGGCGCGCTTTGTATCAACAGCACCGTGGATCTCGGCGACAACTTCCGGGTCGATCTCCTGCGGCCGACGAGTGGCAGCTGTCTGGGCACCGCGGGTGACGGCCCCTTCGGCAGCATCCCGAATAGAACCTTCGTCGATCCACTCTTCCGTCTCGCGTGACTCGATCTTCTCGCGGATCGTGTCCTCGGTGACTTCCGTGCGGCGAGGGCCGCGGGTCGATCGCACCTCAGCGGCACGACGCTCGGCATCAGTGGTCGGTTCGGGGCGAACCCAACGTTCACCAGCTTCGGAACGACCACCGCCTGCTCGCGGAACACTGGCATTTGAGCGCCCTACTCCCGGTCGCGGGGGGCCGGAACGACCGCCGCCGGCAGCCCGAGTCGGACGGCCACTTGACGAGCCGCCACCATCAGATCGACCGTAACGCGACTGTTCACCTGATGGACGTCCGCCATCGCGAGGTGAGCGA
>JANPLQ010000084.1:0-11681 GCA_031422395.1 Ilumatobacteraceae bacterium
GCTTGACCGTCAGCCCGGTCAGAAGGACACCCGCTGGGTCCACCTCTTGGCACGGTTCGACGCTTCCGCAAGCGAACCACGCCGGTCGGATGCTCGTGCCACGCCTGCGTCCGATGACCCGTACGGCGAGGCCACGGCTGAGTTCTACGATCTGCTGGCCACCGGTATGTGGGAGTCATTCGGGCTTCTGCTGCTCGACCTGTTGGACGATGCTGACCCTGCCCACGGTCCGATTGTCGATGTCGGTACGGGGAGCGGTGTCAGTCTGGCCTACTTGCAAGCGGCTGTTACGGGCGGCCAGGTGATCGCCATCGAGCCGTCGAAAGCGATGCGGACCGCGCTGCACGCCCGATTGTCGATGGACGAGTCGCTGCGTTGCATGACCACCGTGGTCCCCCGATCTTTTGCCGATGCACCGCTGCCTGCTGGGGCGTGCGCTCTCGTTGCTTCTGCGGCGTTCGGACATCTCAACGATCAGGAACGCTCGCGTCTCTGGCAATTCATTGCCGAGCAAATGCCGGTGGGTGCGCCTGCAGTGATTGGCGTGCTTCCGCCGGTACGCCCGGTGTCGGTGCCACTCACAAGGTACCGACAACTCCAGGTTGGTCACTACACCTATGAGGGTTGGCAGCAGGGCGAGCCTGTCGATGATCGCACGATGGCGTGGACGCTGATCTACAAGGTTCTCGACGGTGTGAACGTGGTCGCAGAACACACAGCGCGATCGACCTGGCGCTGCGACAGCGTCGACGACATCCGTGCCGAGATCGCCCCGTTCAACCTCAGCCTCACAAGCAACCAGGACTGCGTAATCGTTCGGCGCCGACCCTGAGAGGGCCGGTCACGATGTTGGCCTGAGGTCGCGCATCCAGGTCGGGATTCGGGTGGGGCGGCCCTCGGTGATCGTGATACAGCCGTGGGCCGTGGCACCGACGGCGCGGATACCAGCGTCGACCGAGAGCAGATATGCCATCTGAAACGTGGCGCGTTCGACGGCGTGGACGGTCACATGAACATCGACGACGTCATCGAATTTGAGCGGCGCCCGATACTGCATGAACACCTCCAACACGACCATGTCGATGCCTTCGTCCTGAATCGAGGTGTAGGGATGATCGATGTGTCGGAGGTACGCAACACGGGCTTCCTCGAGGTACGGGACGTACCGACTGTGGTGGACGATTCCCATCGCATCGGTCTCGGCGAAACGTACACGGATCTGATGTGAGAACTCGTAGTCAGCGGGGTTCGTCGACGGGTCGACCGAGATGCGCACGATCCGACCATAGTGGCTGGCCAGCCGCCATACTCGTGGTCGATGACCCCGGCGATCCGGACGCTCGAAGCGGCAGGCGTAGCGTTCACCACGCACGAATTTGAGCGCGGTGAATCGCTCCACGATTTCGGCAAAGAGGCCGCCGACAAGCTTGGCCTCGACCCCGATCAGGTCTTCAAGACCCTGCTGGTGACGGTCGACGGCTCACACGCGGTCGCGGTTGTCCCGGTGAGTTGCAAGCTCTCGCTGAAGGCCGTCGGCAAGGCACTCGGTGCAAAGCATGTCGAGATGTGCGACCAGGCAGTTGCCGAACGGATCACGGGGTACGTGCGAGGTGGGATCAGCCCGCTGGGTCAAAAGAGACTGCTGCCAACAGTAATCGACGAGACCGCGATCCTGTTCGACCAGATCTACGTGAGCGGAGGCAAACGCGGCCTCGATATCGGTGTCGCTCCCGCCGACCTCGTGAGCGTGCTCGACGCCGCGCTAGCCGACATTGTGGCCCGGCCGACCGCCTCGACGCTGGGCTGACAGGACTGAGCCGGCGGCGTGCCAGCCGCACATGCCGTGGACACCAGGCCCTGGTGGTGTCGACTGCGAACACAGCCAGACGCCGTCGCCCATTCGGTACGGGTCGAGCTTGAGCCGTGGGCGGGCGACCGTCTGCCATGCCGTCATCGCTCCGCCGGCGATATCGCCGCCGACGTAGTTCTCGTTGTAGCGGGCGTAGTCGTCGGGACTGGTGACGCGACGATGGATTACGAGGTCGCGCCATTCGGGCGCGAACCGGTCGAGTTGACGCTCGATACCAGCGATCGCCTGTTGATCGGCGGATCCGTTCGGGACGTGCCGGTAGGCCCACAGCACGTGTTGACCGCGCGGCGCACGCGATGGATCGGCGAGCGTTGGTTGGTTGACGATCACGAAGGGTCGCTCCGGCAAACCGCCTTGTGCGGTGGCACGTTCTGACTCTGCGATCTCGCGCCAATCTCCTCCCAGATGAACCGTGCCTGCGAGGTGGCATGCCGGCGCCGTCCATGGCATCGGACCCGCCAACACGAGATCGAGTTTCCATGCCGCCACGCCATGCCGCCACTGCTGCGCCGGTGACCCGACGATTGCCGCGGCGTGGCCAGGCGTGACGTCGAGCAGCACGGCGTCGGCGTGTGGGATCTCGCCGAGTGATCCAACCCGTCGGCCTGTCTCGATCTCGCCACCGGCCTCGACCACGATCGCCGCCAACCCGTCGACGATTGACTGGCTGCCACCCGCCGCCACTGGCATCCCTGCCGACTGACCGGCAGCGGCGAGCGCGAGGGCGACGCCTGCTGTGGTCGGTGCTGTGAGCGGTGCACCGCTGTGGGCCGCCATCCCGGCCAGCAGACCGCGTGCCTCGCGTGAAGCGAACAACCGCACGAGTGCGGCGGCGGGCATGCCGGCCAACATGCCAAACCGGATCATCGATAGCGGGTTGCTGACGACGGTGCCGAGCACGGGCCCGAGTGCCACGTTGCGCCAGCGATCCCAGTCGGTTGTGAACGGATCGACCACTTGCCGCCAGCGGCGAGCATCGTCGCCCAGCAATTCGGCTGTGGCGTGCGGCGATTCCGGTGTTGAATGCAACAGGGTGGCTGCGGTGGCGTCATCGAACGGGTGTGCCAGCCCGATTGGCGCATGATTCCACGTCAGACCGTAGGTCTCGAGCCCCAACTCCTCGAACGCCGGTGACGAAGCCCCGAACGGATGGACTGCTGCGCAGAAGTCGACGCGGGCGTCACCGAGTTGGCCCGTACGCGAGCCGCCGCCGATCGTCGGGGCGGCTTCCACGACGAGGACCCGCTGACCTGCACGGGCGAGGCGTGCGGCGGCGGTCAGTCCGTTCGGCCCGGCACCAACAACGACAGCGTCAAAGCGACCGCGGGAAACCGGCATCTCGTACACCGTACGCGCGATCAGCCGCCGACGTCAGGAGGTTGACGTGCCCTCGACATCGGCAGGTTGTTGTGGTTGAGTGCGGGAAGGAGGTGCGAAATGAACACCGGCGAGTTGCTGCAACTGCTTGAGCTACCGGGCGACCCGACCACTGGCCAAGTGCGTGTGGCTCGTCGCCGGATCGCCAAACGGCTCCATCCCGACGCGCACGGAGGCCGGCTCGAACGGGCGATGGCCGAGGTCAATGCTGGGTGTGACCGCCTGATCGCGGACATCCGCCGGCGACGATCCGAGCCGGTCGTTGCTGAGCCGGCTCCCGCACCGCCGATTCGTGTCGACAACGTGCGAGGACCGGTCGAGTTCCGGTTTGAATACGCGATCTCGGCCGCCTTCGTCGTGTTGCTCGGGTTCATGAGCGCAGTGCTCGTCGTTCGGTCGTCGAGTGCAGCTGCGATTGCGTTCGCTGTGCTCGTCAGCGCGATTCTCGGTCTCGCCTTCATCGGAACACTGATCGCGTTGCTGCGTCGCCGCTGAGCGGTCTAGCGGATAGGTGAGGATTCTCCGTGTCGGAGTAACAACTGGTCGCCACGCCTAACGGCTCGGCCCCGAAGCGAGTTGCAGGTGTCAACCGCTGGGGTGGCGGAGCATCGCTTCGATTCTCGCAACCCTGGTTCGTGCCGGCGGGTGAGAACTCGACAACCGTGCTTTCCATCCGATCGGGCGAGCGCCGCCACCGAGTCGAATCACGGCTCGCAACGCATCGGCCAGCGGTTGGCCGTACCCCATTCGCACCGCCCGCCGATCGGCCTCGAACTCTGAACTATGACCGACGATGTTGCCAAGCGCGTCTGCTGCGTACAGGGCAGCGAGGAACACCCATGACACAGTAGTGAGCACCGCTGCGACGACTCGACCCACAGCGGTCAACGCCGCAGAATGCGACGCAAACGAATCAGTCGCCGCCCTCGCGACGTTTTGGAGGAAGAATCCGAATCGGGCGAGTAATAACACCGGGAGTGACATCCAGTGTCCGAGCGTGAGCGCCACGGTGTGCAGTCCGATGTGATGGCTGAGTTCATGGGCGAGCACGCCAGAGAGCTCACTCGGTGACAATTCGTCGATCGCGAACGTCGTCATGATTACCAGGTGGCCGCCACACGCGAACGCGTTCAGCTCGTCTGAGTCGAGCATCCGGATCGTGTATCGATACTGCGGCAGGTTGGCGGCTGCAGCAAGGTCGCGCCAGATCGGAGTGATGATCGCCAATTCGCTGTCGGTTGGTCGGCGCGCCCCAAGGAACGGACTCAACACGGCGACTTGCACCGACGGAACGAACAGCAAACTCCCCAAAACGATCCAAACGACCGGCACAATCCAGTACGGCGCGCCGACGATCAGCCAGAGCGGGAGCCAAACCACGGTCATTGCCAACAGCCAGAATGGAACGAGGGCGGCGACCGGCACAAGCGCTGTGAGCGCCGATCGTTCGATCTGGCGGCTGCGTCCCGCGATCGGCTGGGCCATGCAAGCGAGGATAGGGAATATCACGGTGTTCTCGCCACCGATTTCATCCGGCCTCGAGTGGCAAGCGGTCGTTAAGAACCCTTCAAGTTTGGTACGGAACGTGCCGATCAAGCTGCGTGGAATCGAATGCCCCTGCGTCGACTGATCCGAGCGCGTCCCCAGCGGTACGGGACCTGCTGCAGCGCGCATCAGACGAACAAGATCAGAACCCAGGGGCGGCCCGTCAATTCGCGATCCAGGCACGTGTCGTGTCGCGTGCTGAGGGTGACCGCGTCGGCGAAGCCGAATCGCTCTACCGGCTTGCCAGCCTCGCCCATTCGGGCGGTGACCCTGAGGACGCGTTCGGGCTGGCGATGGAAGCAAGTGAAATCGCCGCCCAGTGCAACGCCCAACTCGTTGAGGCGTGGGCGGTGCATCTGCTCGGCGTTGTTCATTATCAGGCGTCGAACTTCTCCGAATCGCTCGAACGGTGCCTGAAGGCGCTTGACCTGTACCAGGCCACAGGCCACGGCGTTGATGCCGGCAACATTCTCAATACGATCGCCGCCGTTTATCATTCGATGGGCGACAACGACCGGGCGATCGTGACGTACGAGCAGGCGCTAGCCGCCGCTGAGCCGTATGGGCGTCCTGATCTTGTGGCGCTGGTGATGGGTAACATCGCCCGAATTCGCTCGTCGCGATCCGAGTATTTGCCGGCGGTGTCGATGGGCCGCCGAGCGGTCGAAATTGCTCGTCGTCATGAACCCTCGATCGTGACCAACTTGCTCGCCGATCTCGCCGAGGCATACATGGGTCTCGCCGATCACGTGAAGGCCGCAGAATGCTTCGCCGAGGCGAGGCGCGTGTTGCAGGAACGTTCCGAGGAAGGTTCCGAACCGACACACGCAGCGCAGCTCGGGGTGATGGTGGCAGAAGGTCGCGTTGCGCTGCGGCGTGGTGCACTCGACGACGCAATCGGCGTGCTCCAAGCTGCCCTGGACATGTCGGAACGTACCGAGTCGCGTGAGTACGAGTTGGAAATCAACGATCTGCTGGCGACCGCATTCAAACGACGTGGCCGATTCGAGCAGGCGCTTGAACGGCGTGAGAAACACGATGCGCAATATCGCCAGATGTTCACTCATGCCGCTGATCTGCGTTTGCGAACACTGCAGGTCGCCCATGAGACTGCGACCGCCCGCCACCAGGCCGAGATCCTGCGCCTTCGGACCCAGGAACTGGAAGCGATGGTTGGTGGCAGGTCGGCGCCTCAGAGCCTGGTTCCTGCAACCCCTGCGTACCACCTCGAGGCCTTCGAACAGTTGGCGATTCTGACCGAATTTCGAGACGCCGAGACTGGTGAACACACAAACCGTGTCGGTGACATGGCCGCAGAAATCGCGCACGCACTTGGCAAGTCGCCTGAGTGGTGCGAGCAACTCCGTACAGCCGCCCGACTGCATGACATCGGCAAGGTCGCGGTACCCGACGCCGTGCTCCAGAAGACCGGTCCGCTGACCGTCGAGGAGTACGAGATGATGAAGTCGCACACGAGTATGGGTCATCGAATTCTGGCAGGGAACTCGGCCTCGTTGTTCCAAATGGCGGCCGAGATCGCGCAGTCGCACCACGAGTGGTGGGATGGCAGCGGCTACCCGCTTGGGATCAGTCGCGGCTCGATTGCGTTGTCCGGTCGGATCGTGTCGATCGCCGATGTGTTCGACGCGTTGTGTAGCCGCCGGCCGTACAAACGGGCATGGGCCCGTGAGGAAGCGGCGCGATTCGTCGTGTCCGGTCGCGGTGGCCAGTTCGATCCGGCCGTGGTCGATGCCTTTGTCGCGATGTTGATAGCGCGCCATCCGGAATTGGGCGACGAGCTCGCGTAGGGGTCCAGCGGATACGTGAAGGTTCTCCGTGCCTCGCCTATCGGCTCGTCTTCTTGGCTCGGTTGGCGCCGAGCGCTCGCACGACCCAGTCGGCGACGAACTCGGCCAAGTCGTGGGCCGATAACTCGATTCGGCCGCTCCTCCACGCGTTGCTGAAGGACGACACGGAACCAAGCACTCCGAGCGCCAACAGCGTTGGGTCGGCGTCGGGGATCTCGCCAATTGCCTGTGCTTCGCGCACAAGCGCTGTCACATCGGCGAGGTACACGTGGCCGCTCGAACGCAACGCATCGGCGATCGCCGGGTCGGCACGCTCGACATCGACGAGGGCGAAGTAGGTCGCGTGGTCCGCCATGAACAACACGCTGGCCGCTGTTCCCTGACCAATTCTGGTGATCGGATCGGAGTCGGTCATTGCCTCGGCCTGCGCTCGACGAAGTCGCTGCCGCATCGAACGCACGAGTTCGCTGAACAGATCCAACTTGGTCGGGAAGTACCAGTAGAACAACCCCTTGGCGACCCCGGCCGATGTACAGATATCACTGATCCTGGTGGCGTTGTACCCCCGATCAGCGAACAACGCCATCGCCGCGTCGACCAGTTGTTGTTTGCGTTCGCGGCCCTGATCGGTGAGCTGGCGCTGCATGGTCGATGTTTGCTCAACGATGCTCACCGTCCTAGTGAAGCCGACGCTTGACCAGCGGGTCAAGCCAATCGGCTGCTAGAAACTCTGGGATGACGGTTCGCACAGGTACGGCTGTGGAGGTGATGCCCGGATGCGAGCCGATGTCGCATGTCGTCGGGTCGCAGGTGGGCGTGATGACGCTGCATGGATTTACTGGCTCGCCTGCCTCGTTGCGCCAGATCGCCGACGCGATGGTCGACGCCGGGTTCGATGTCGAGTTGCCGCGACTACCGGGTCACGGGACCACCGTGGACGACATGTTGACGACGCGATGGAACGACTGGGTCGGTGAGGTCGAAAACGCCTACCAGCGCCTGGCGGCGCGCACGCAACACGTCGTCCTGGTGGGTCAGAGCATGGGTGCCAGCCTGATCTTGAATGCGGCGCTCCAACATCGCTCCGTTTCCGGGCTGGTGTGCATCAATCCGTTGACCCGACTTCGTGACGCCGTCACGATGGAGATGCTCGACGAGTTCATCGAGGACGGTTTGACGATCGTGCCGGGTGGCGACGAATCTGACATCGCCGACCCGGATGCGTCCGACATCTCGTATCCCGGCACGCCCCTGGTCCCGCTGCGTTCACTACTGCACGACGGTATTGCCAAGATCACGGATCGTTTCGGTGAGCTGCTGATGCCCCTGCGTGTGCTGACCTCGCGTCAAGATCACGTGGTTGACCCGGCCGACAGCGAATATCTCGTCGGTGCGTGGGGCGGCGATGTCGAACACACCTGGCTCGAACGCAGCTATCACGTCGCCACACGAGACTACGAACGCGACTTCGTGACCTCCGAGGCGGTCGCCTTCGTCAAGAAAGTGAGTCACTCTTGAACCGTTTCGGCGCCTTGCTGGGTTCCCTACCGAGCCCGTCGGACAATGCGATCTCGATTGGTCCGCTCAACTTGCGGGCTTACGGTCTGATGATCGCCCTCGGCGTGATCGCCGGTGTGTGGTTGATGGGCAGGCTCTTCGTCGAAGAACGAGTTGGGACCGCAGACGATGCGTCGTCGATTGCAACGTGGGGAGTCGTTGCCGGTGTGATCGGTGCACGGCTCTATCACGTCGCCACCGACTGGAGTCGCTTCTCCGACGATCTCGGTTCGATCCCGAAGATCTGGGAAGGCGGGCTCGGGATTCCCGGGGGGATTCTGGCCGGACTGGTGGTGGGTGGTTGGCAAGCGAAGCGCCGCGGTATTCCGGTGCCGATCGTGATGACGTGCGTGGCGCCTGCGATTCCGCTGGCACAGGCGATCGGCCGCTGGGGTAACTGGTTCAACCAGGAGCTGTACGGCAAGTCGACCGACCTGCCGTGGGGGCTAGAGATTGACCCCGATCATCAACCGGTTGGCGATTTGGCCGGTACGACGTATCACCCTGCGTTCCTGTACGAGTCGCTGTGGAACCTGGCGTTGTGTGCGGTCTTGTTGTGGGTCCATCGTCGGTTCAGGCTCGCGCCAGGCCGTTTGCTGGCGGTGTATCTGATCGGATATGGGATCGGCCGATTCTGGATCGAGGGGCTCCGCATCGACCTGTCCCATCAGGTCGCCGGGATGCGCTGGAACCAGTGGGTTGCGTTGGCGACGATCGCCGGCGGAGCGATCTACCTTCTGTTGACCCGTGGCCGCACCTGGCCCACCGCTCCGACTCCAACAGAAGCTGACGCCGATGCTGACGCTGACGCAGACATTGAAGCTGACGCAGACATTGAAGCTGACGCAGAGGTTCACGTAGAGGCAGAGACGGCTGAGCCGGTCGATTAACCCACGTGTGATCGTCTTGGCGCGCGTATCGAGCAATGCTGTGTTGCGCTGACCTCGGACACTTCCGTCGAGGTGTGGGCCAGGCGATATTGGACAACCGGTAGGGGGCGGCCGTTATGGGCCGGCGCGGTACATCGTCGTGGAACCCTCGACCGATGCGGTTGGAACGAATCCAAGCGATCGGTAAAGACGTGCAGCGCTGAGGTTCTCGTCGTCAACGCTGAGGCTCATCGCCGGGTGCCGGACGAGTAGATCCTGAAGCAGTCTGCGGCCGATGCCTCGCCCTCTCCAGCCCGCCTCAACTGCCATCCCAACTTCGGGGACGTCATCGCCAACGTAGCCGAACCCCGGATCGTCAGCGGTCATCCGGCGGACCCAGGCAGCCCCGATGCGTACCGCGTCAGAGTTGAGACAGACTTGAGCGTCATCGTCGACTCGTCGCCCGAGGTCCGTCAAATAGTGAGCGATTTCCGGGTTCTGTAGAACCGACCGCATGAACGGAGCTTGTCCCTCACGGACGTGCAACGACTGGAGGAGCATCTCCCAAAGAAACGTGAGGTCGTCGTGCACCCAGGGGCGAAATGTCAGATCCATCACGTGCCGAGCGTAGAAGGTGGTCACGCCCCGCCCCGCTGATATCCGCGGTCGATCGTTGGTCGGCCGTACGTGACGGGCCGACATCGGGTGCGTTAGCCCCTGTTAGTGGCTCTGGGCCGATGCTGTGGACAGAATCGCGAGGCCGGCCCGCCGGAGCCCGTTGAGCGTTCTGGTGTTGAGCTCGTCGGTGATCGCGGCGGTGACTTGATCGAAGGTCACGACTCGGTGCTGCAGCGCCGAGCCGAGCTTTTCCGACGACGCCAGCACGAATGTGTCGGCTGCTCGGCGGCAGATCGATCGTTTGATCGCGGCCTCCTCGGCGTCACCGGTCGTCAGCCCGTGAATTGGGTGAACCCCGCTCACACCCATGAAGAACACGTCCACGTTGAGGTTGTTCACGTACTCCGCGGCGATCGCACCGACAGTCACGAGCGAGTGGCGATACAACGTCCCCCCGATAAGGAGCACTCGCACGGCCGGACGATCGACGAGCTCGATGGCGATGGTCGGTGAGTGCGTGACGACGGTGATATCCAATGAGGCTGGCAGCGCGCGACAGATCGCTGCCGTGGTCGTGCCGCCGTCGAGGAAGACGGTCTGGCCGGGCTTGATCATTGCTGCTGCGGTTCGAGCGACGTCGGCCTTCGGCCCGCTGGCGACGTTGGTTCGCGTCGCATAGTCCGCCGCCGCGGGCGAGAGCTGCACGGCTCCTCCATGGACGCGTTGGATCTTGCCGGCGGCAGCGAGTTCGCGCAGGTCCCGTCGGATGGTGTCCTCGGAGACATTCCACTCGACAGCCACTTCGGCGGCGACGATCGAGCCGTCCCGACGAACGCGCTCGAGGATCTCGTTCTTCCGTTGCGAGGCCAGCATCCCGGTCAGCGTACAGGCATTGCACGATTCTGCTTGTTTCTGCGTGTTTGTGCTGGTATTATTGTCGGCATGGAGAAACCGATGCTGGTCCTGATTGCCGGCCCGTACCGTTCGGGCACCAACGACGAACCGGACAGACTTGCCGAGAACTTGGCGTTCCTCGAGTCGGCGGCATGGCCGATCTTCGAAGCTGGGCATATCCCGATGATCGGCGAGTGGGTGGCACTCCCGGCGATGCGCGGCATCAACTCCGTCGTAGGCGATGAGGCCTCTCTCCGGATCCTCACCCCGACCGCTGAACGGCTGCTGCAGCACTGCGATGCGGTGCTGCGCCTCCCCGGACCTTCGACCGGTGCCGACAACGACGTTCGGATTGCAACCGAACGCGGCATTCCCGTCTACACATCGATCGAGCAGATCCCCCGGTCACAGCCACATTCTGAACCCACTCAGTAATCAGCGAAGTGCGTGGCCTCTCCGCCCCACGACGCTCGTCGACCTCGGTGAACGCAGCGTCATCAAAGTGCCGTTATCTCGAGTCGATCGGCTCTCGACGGGTTTGATCAGGTGCTGTGCGTCGTGGACATGTCGTCGACTCACTCCAAGTCGAGCGGCGGCGAGCGCGAAAGGGCGGCAAACGAAGGGGATCGGGTACGCGGTGCGTCGGAGACGCGCTCGAGATAACGCGTCCACAACGCAGCCCGAACCCCTCGTCGGCTACATCGTGGACACCCGAAATCGGACTACAGATAAGTGCCGGTACGCAGCGTTTCGTTGACGCGTAGTAGGTCACTCGCAGCGTTCAGATCGCCATCGATGGGCGGGGGCAGATGGGCCACCAGCAGGCAGATTCCGGTGGCCGTCGACAAATGAGTCATATCTGAACGGCATTCGGTCTAGTGGGATGGGTGCCGCTGCGCGTGCGTGGCCGTGCATCTCGTCCGGGGTGTCGAAGTCGGTCTCCGGGCGCGCCGGAGCGCCCCGGATGTCGGGGTGTGGTTCACACAGATTGGGATTTAGCAGAGTGTTGGTTGGGATTGCTCTGCTGGTTCGGTACGCCCGATGGGTTGCTGGCTGGGTTGCCGGTCGATGGTTGGTTTGGTGTGCCAGATCGTGCCGTCCGGTCGCCGCCAGGTCGCTATCCGACCTGCGGTCATGGTCAAT
>JANPLQ010000085.1:0-14436 GCA_031422395.1 Ilumatobacteraceae bacterium
GCCCGACGACACTGGTGTCTCTGACAAGTCGAACGCTGTCGGTCGGTTTCATCCGCGCTCGCGGGTACGCGTGGGCGACACCGCCACGATCGCCGTTGCTACCGAGAACATGCACTTCTTCGATGCAGACACCCACAAGGCAATTTGGGATTAATCATGATCGATCGCCAACTTGCCCAGTTGGCGATTTCGTTAATTGACCTCACCGATCTCACCAACGACTGCCATCCGAAGTCGATCGACGTGCTCTGCGAACGAGCGATCAGGCACGGAACGGCGGCGGTGTGTGTGTGGCCAGATTTTGTCGCCCAGTCGTCCCGTCTACTGGTTGGCTCGCCGGTTCTGGTAGCGACGGTCGTCAACTTCCCGACCGGCGACGAGCGACCATCCGCTGTCGGAGTGTTGACCTCGCAGGCACTCGCTGACGGAGCCGACGAGATCGACGTGGTGCTGCCGTTCCGTCAATTCGCAGCGGGCGATCTTGGTCGTGCTGCCGACATGCTCGATACGGTCCGCTCCTTGACAGAGGGTTCGGCGATGATGAAGGTGATTCTCGAAACGGGCGAGCTGCCGGATCTCGAAACGGTCGACCGGGCAGCCCGATTCGCGGTCGATCATGGCGCCGATTTCATCAAGACGTCGACCGGCAAGTCGCCGATATCGGCGACATTGGAAGCCGCCGAAGTGATGCTGCTGGTAATCAGGCAAACCGATCGCCCGGTCGGTATCAAACCCTCCGGTGGCATCAGCACCGCCGACGATGCCGTTCGCTATGTCGAGTTGGCCGAACGCATCATGGGCGAAGGCTGGGTGACCCCAAGCACATTCAGATTCGGAGCCAGCGGCCTCCTCAACGCCCTCATGGCGGTCCTCAACGACGAATCGCCCGTCGCTGTCTCCGCCGACTACTGACGATTGCTCGCCGATCGACAGGCATCCAGATCGTCGCGAGACGTGAGTGTGTCGCGCTGGGTCGACACCGCCGGAATCGTCGTTCCCCACGTACGTGAGATCTCACGTACAACTTCACAACAAAGTTCACGTATATCAATCAGCGAGCTGCCGTTAGCCGACCAGTCGATCGGCGATCCGTAGTAACTTCTGGAGATGAGCATCGTCGAGGAGGCGCGGGTCGAAGTCGTGCATACGGCTTGCACGCTGGATTGTCCTGATGCGTGCAGTTTGGCGGTCACCGTCACCGATGGTGTGATCACCGAGATCGATGCCTCGCCGCAGAACCCCCTCACGCAAGGCTGGATCTGCGCCAAGGTCAAGCGTCACGCTCGCCGGGTGTACGCCCCGGAACGGGTGATGACGCCATTGATCCGAACGGGTCGTAAAGGCGACGGCCAATTCCGCCCCGCCAC
The DNA here is from genome assembly GCA_031422395.1 of Ilumatobacteraceae bacterium. Classification (GTDB taxonomy): domain Bacteria; phylum Actinomycetota; class Acidimicrobiia; order Acidimicrobiales; family Ilumatobacteraceae; genus Ilumatobacter. The sequence continues at coordinate 1,368 of JANPLQ010000085.1, forward strand.
CTGGGACGAGGCGATGTCACTGGTCGGTGATCGGATGAAGTCGACGCTCGCCAGCGCGGGGCCTGACGGGATCGTCGCCTTCACCTACAACTCGTCGACGGGAGCACGTGAGTCGAACAGTCTCACCGAGGCGTTCTTTGCGTCCATTGGCGCGACGGTGGCCGATCACACGATCTGTGCGTACACGGCCTCGGCGTCGTGGAAGAGCGTGTACCGAGACATGCGGTCTGCAGATCCGCTCGATGTCGTGCACGCCGATCTCGTCGTCGTGTGGGGTGCCAATCCGACCGTGTCGAACACGCATTTCCCACCGCTCGTGCAGCAGGCCACCGATCGGGGAGCCAAGCTCGTTGTCATCGATCCACGTCGCACAGCGATGGCCAAACGCGCAGATCTTCACCTCGCCATCAAGCCTGGAACGGATGTGGTGCTGGCCCTGGCGGTCGCCAACTATTGGGCTGAACACGACATGATCGACAACGAGTTCGTGGCCAATCGATCCGACGGCGCCGACGAGTTCCTGGCACAAGCTGGATCGTGGTCGACCGAGGCGGCGGCCGAAATCTGCGGGCTTGCCGTCAACGACATCGCGACATTCGCCGAGTGGTACGGCACGATCAAGCCGGCAATTCTGCGGATCGGTTGGGGTCAGGAGCGCAATGCAAACGGAGGGGCGGCGTGCCGTTCGATCCTTGCGTTGCCGGTGTTGGCAAACCACTTCGGAGTACTCGGCGGTGGCGTGATTGGGACGACATCCAGTGCCTCTGGCGTTGATACCGAAACGTCCTGGCCTGAGATCGCCGCCACCGATCGCCGCCACGTCAGCCTGCATCAGGTTGGTGCATGGCTGGCACCGGATGCCGGAGATCCGTGTCAGGTACTCGTCGTTCAGGGTTCCAATCCCGTCGTGATGTGCCCCGATTCTGAGGCGGTTGTGGCGGCGTTCGAACGTGACGACGTGTTCACCGTCGTCCACGACCAAGTCCTCACCGACACGACGAGATACGCCGACGTCGTGTTCCCGGCAACGACTGCATTCGAAGTCGACGACCTCGCCGCCGGCTATGGAACCTTCACCGTCCAGCGAGTGCGGCGAGTTATCAATCCCGTCGGAGAGAGTCGGTCGAATGACCAGTTCGGCAGTGCACTGGCGGCTCAGTTCGGTCGGCAATGGCCCGCCTCCGAGCCGCTCACCGTCGACCTGACGGCGGAACACGACACGGACCTACGTGTGACCGCCGCCAACGTGATCCAGTTCGTCGATACGGAACCGAAGGGCGGGCGCGCCCAACTCGTCGACAAGAACCAGGGCGTGCCGCGTTACGTACCGCTCGCCAGGCCCTACCCGCTCCAGCTGATTTCGCCCGCCACGTCGAAGCTGGTCAACTCGATGTTCGGTGAGTTCCAAAGCCCCGACGCTGCGGTCACACTCCATCCGACTGATGCCGCCGCGCGTGGACTCGAGAACGGCACCGCTGTCAAGCTCGTGAACGAACTCGGTGAAGTGCACGTGCGACTGATCGTCAGTGCCGACACGCGCCCGGGTGTGGCCGTGCTGCCGAAAGGGATCTGGCTACGCAACTTCAATGATCGTTGGGGTGTCAACCGGTTGACGCCTGCCACCGGCGACGCCCTGGTCAACGGTGCCTGCTTCAATGACACGCTGATCGATGTTGTCGCCCACGTCACCGACTAGCCAGGTTGCACCGCGCTCAGTCGGCTGGCGATGTAGCGGTCGAAATCGTAGACATTGCGTTCCAGATACGACAGTGGACCGCGAGGGAACTGTGCCTGATTCATATTGCGTCGAACCCCTTCGACAACAGGTTGGTCTTCGGCGTTGACCCGGATCAACAGATCGAGCACGTCAGCGACGTACGCGTCACGGTCGGGTTGGGCGGCCAACATTTCTGGGGCGATCGCCACCTGCCAGCGGATCTGGACGCGATCGGTGCCGATCGGACTGACCTGCAGCCACCACAGCCAGTCGGGTTGGAGTTGAATCACGAACGTCGGGAAGACGGCCGCCAGCACCACCGCTCTACGCCACGAGCCGATCAGCGTCGTGTTGTCGGAATGGGCGATGTCATCGCCGGATTCGTGGATCACGCGGTGGTGGGCCCAGTCGTCGGTGCCAGGAGACATCGTCGTGTCGAGCGTGTCGTCGCCGTTGGCGGCGAACGTGCCGCGGTGGACCTTGAACACGTGGTAGGCGTCCATGAAGTTCTCGACCAGCAATTTCCAATTCGTCGCCCACACGTCGACTTGTTGATGGACCGTGACGTAGCCGGCGACGTCGAATCGGTCGATCACGTCGGCCAAACCGGTCAGGCGGGTCGACAACGGTGTCGGATTCGGGCCCTGATTGACGAACACGAAACCCTGCCATTGTTCGACATTGAGCGCTACGAGCGAATGCGCATTCGGGTAGAACGGCGGTGCACTGTCGGCCGCGGGGCCTTGCATGTACGGCCCGCCGACGAGGCTCCCATCGAGCCGATAGACCCAGGCGTGGTACGGGCAGGTGATGCGCGATGCCGCGCCGCATCCGGCGAGCAGCTCTGCACCGCGGTGCACGCAGGCGTTGTCGAACGCCACCACGTCACCCGACTCCCCGCGAATCACGATGATCGATCGCTGCGTCGCGCTCTCGACCGATGGCACATCGACGACGACGAACGATCCGACGGTTGGCAAGTCAGCGACATGGGCGACAGCGATCCAACCGCCAGCGAAAATTCTTTGCCGTTCGATCTCGGCGACTTGTTCTGACCGGTATGCCTCGACCGGCAACATGCGGCCCTCAGCGAACGAGCGGTGCGCGTGTTCCCGAAACAGGTCAGTGAGATTCACAACAGTGCCCCGCCCACTCGCCACGGAAGTGTTGAAGCGATGACCGTCCAGTTCGATACGTCACGGTGCCCGACGGAAAACTCGCAGTCGAGCAACGCCGTGATCGTCGATCGGTCACCGTCGCAATCAGCGATCAGCTCCTGAAGTCGGGCGGGTCGCGGAATCGGGTGCGGGCGATCCCTGACCACGACGGCAACGTCGCCGGCGCGGTACCACTCGCTCCGGTGGTCGACGCGGCGATGCTCGAGCAAGCGCCCACTACCAGGGACGCGCTGCCACAACTCGACGTATGCCCCACTTGGTGCGCGTTCGATCATGGTGGCTCCGTCGGCTGACCATTCCAGCAATCCGGGTTCTGGAAACGACGTCACCGGTTGAAAGGCGACACACGGTCCGTCCGTGACCTGGCCCCGCGTCGACCATTCGGCGGTCGCTCGACGAACGCCGTCATCGCCCACGGTCAGTTCGGTGCACGTCGTGTATCCGCTGCTCGATTCGCTGTCGGCCAGCAGCGTCAGCTGAGTCATCGAGAACTGATCGAATCCGGTCGTTGTGGCGGCCGGCTGTGTGATCGGGATCCGAACGTCGACCATTCGAGACTCCAGTTGCAACCAATACACCACTGTGTCGGAGTCGCGACTGCCGTCTGCGAACTCGATCCACTCCCGGCGCCAACACCCAAACAACTCCGACGGAACAGTCGACACGGAATCGACGGTAGCCGACGACTCTGCTCAGTAGTTGAGTGAACCGAACAGCCGGCCAGCGGCCGATCGGGCGTCACCGTCAGGGACAGCGAGGCGCAGCACCGGGTATCCGGTGAACGTGGGAGCGAGCCAATCCTTGAGGGCGTCGTAGTAGGCGCGCTGGGCACGGCGACCGCCGACGAAGTCGAAGTCCGGGCTCCACCGTTGCGTGAATACGGCGTTGGCCTTCGCCTTCCACGTATCGATCAGTTCTTTGTAGTCATCAATCGAGAATCCGAAAGGAATCTTCGATGAGTACCCGTTCAGCGTCGCCAGTCGCGCATTGGTGAAATGCTCGACCTCATCGACCTCGATCAGTTGCCCCGTCGTCGCAACCACGAGGTCTGGACGAATCAAACCCGTCTGTTTGCGAGCCAACGCCCGTCGGTTTCCGCCGAGTGAGCTGTGTAACTCGTCGAGCGCCTCCACGATTTCAGTCGGTGCCTCGCGTTGCACGATTGGATCGAGGTGCCCGCGCACCGATAACCATCGAAGCGAACTGCCGACTCGCAGGCTGATCCCGCGAGCGCGAGCCTCTGTGAGTACCGCCGTCTCAAGTCCCATGCCTATCTGTCGTCACAAACATCGATCGACTTGACCCGAATCAGCGGGAGTCGGTGTCGACTACGTTGTGTCCTGCCCGCCGGTATGGCTGACAACAACTTGCTGCAGGGCTACACCAGCCTCCCGGTCGTCGTGACGCCGTCCTGATCGCGTACGTTGCTCGGAATGGTGCGAAAGCTTCGACTCGGAATGATCGGCACCGGGGTTGCGGCCACCGACCTGTATCTCCCTGCATTGCAGGAACTCCGCAACAGGATCGATCTGGTGGCGTGTACCAATCGGACTCGATCAAAGGCTGAGGCATTCGCCGTAGTCGCCGGTGTCGGCACGGTGCACGACTCGCCGGAGGCGTTGATCGCCGATCCCGCTGTCGAGGCGGTGATGATCAGCTTGCCGATTGACGTGATGCCCGGCTACACACTCGCAGCGTTGCGCGCCGGCAAGGCGGTGCTCGCCGAGAAGCCAATCGCTGCCACCGTGGCAGCAGGTCGATCGTTGGTGACTGCCGCCTCCAAACACGCCGCTCCGTACATGATCGGCGAGAACTTCGCCTTCATGTTTCATGCCCATCAACTGGCGAAGTGGATTGCTGCCGGCCGGCTCGGCGAGATCCGGTTCGTTGAGGCGCATCAACTGACGTGGATCGACGCCGCCAATCCCTATTTCCAAACGACTTGGCGACAGACGCCCGCTCACATCGGCGGGTTCGTTGCCGACGGCGGAGTTCATATGGCCAACCTTTTGCGGCGGTGCATGGGTGACCCGGTCGTGGTGAAGAGTGTGACGGCTCAGTTCAACCCTTTGCTTCCGCCCGTTGACACCGCATTGGCGGTGATGCAGTTCGAATCAGGCGCGCTCGGAACATGGACGAGTTGCTTCACCGCGCGCGGCGACGCCCCGATGCTCCGCGTGTACGGCAGCAAGGCCAACGCCGAATGGCATTTGAACCACGCCGAAATGACGACCGCCTCCGGTATCACGACGCGGGCCGAGGCCAAGGAGTACGCGTTTACTGCACAGTTCCGCCACTTCGCTGATGTGGTGGTCAAGAACCTGCCGCTGGCAATGACTCCCGATGAGGCGCTGGGTGATCTGGTCCTGATCGACAGAATCCTTCGTGGTCGCTGACCGTCCGTGATGCGGTCGTGATACGGCCGAGGTGGCGCAGACACGTTGCCGCGTGCTAAATCAGAGGGTGGCATTCCGGTGGGGTCCGGATTGTTGTCGAACTCACATCACCCGAACGTTTTGGATCAACCATCCGCATCAATTTTTGTAGGGGAATCTCATGGCCGCAGCAGGATCGATTCTGGGGAATGCCGTTCAGCGATTGGAGGACCCGACGCTGCTGACCGGTGAGGGCGAATATCTGGATGACCTGAAGCGGGCGGGGATGTTGCATGTTTCGTTCGTTCGTTCGAATGCTGCCTACGCCAAGATCGTGTCGATCGACGTCAGCGCTGCCGAGTCGGCCCCTGGAGTCGTCGCTGTGTATCACGCGGGTGGCGATGACCTCGGGCTTCCGAGCTTTCAAGGGTTCCCGATGCTTCCCGAAACGTTGAATCGGCCAGTCTTCGCGAGTGACGTGGTTCGTTTCGTGGGTGACGTGGTCGCGGCCATCGTCGCCACCTCGAAAGCTGCGGCGACTGATGCCGCCGACATGGTCGACGTCGACCTCGACGCGATGCAGGCGATCGTCACCGCCGCCGACGGCCTGAAACCCGACGCGCCGATCCTGTTTCCGGCCCATGGCTCGAATGTCTGTTTTGGCACCGAGCACGGCGCCGACGTTGATCCGTTCGAGGGTGCCGACGCGATCGCCGAGGTCACGATGGTCAGTCAGAGACTCGCCGGCGCACCGATGGAGAACAACGGCATCTTGGCCGATCCGCAAGACGACGGCACGTTGACCTGCTGGATCTCGCACCAGGCGCCGCACGGTGCCCACGCCGCGATTTCGGGGATGCTCGGCATGGAGGCTGCTGACTTGCGGGTCGTGTGCCCGTGGGTCGGTGGAGGGTTCGGTCCGAAGGCTGCCGTGTACGTCGAGTATCTGGTGGCCGCAGCAGCAGCTCGCAAGCTGAACCAGCCGGTCAAGTGGGCCGAGACCCGCGGTGAAGACATGGTCTCGCTCGTGCATGGCCGTGACTACGTGATGACCGCCAAGCTCGGCGTCAAGAACGACGGCACCTTCACCGGTCTCGAAGGTGACGTCACCGCTGCGGCGGGTGCGTATCCGGCAATTGGAGCGATTCTTCCGATGTTGACGCAGATGATGTCGGTCGGCGTGTACGACATCGACAAGGTCAAGTTCACAACCCGCACCGTGATCACCAACACCACGACGGTCGGTGCATATCGCGGCGCCGGTCGCCCGGAAGCGACGCAACTGATCGAGCGTGTGATCGACATCGCCGCCGCCAAGATCGGGATCGACCCGGCCGAGATCCGACGCAAGAACTTCATCCAGCCAGACAAGTTCCCGTTGACGACCAATACTGGCGGTGCGTACGACTCGGGTGAGTACGAGAAGGCGCTCGATGCTGTGCTTGTCGCTTCGGGATACACCGAACTGCGCGCCGAACAGGCCCGTCGCCGGGCCGCTGGCGACAAGGTCCAGTTGGGTATCGGTGTGTCGTCGTATGTCGAGGTCACGGCACCGGTCGGCTTGCATGTCGAGTGGGGTGCATGTGAGATCGAGGATGACGGCTCGGCGACGGTGTTTGCCGGCACGTCAGTGCACGGTCAGGGTCATGCGACGGCGTTCGCGATGCTGGCCAGCGAGGTGCTCGGGATTCCGATGGCGAAGATCAAGTTGGTCAACTCTGACACAGCTCGCGTGCCGCGTGGTTCAGGCACCCTCGGTTCGCGTTCGCTTCAGACGGCCGGCTCAGCGATCTTCCTGGCTTCGACCGAGGTGCTCGACCGGGCCAAGAAGATCGCCGCTCACCTGCTCGAAGCGTCCGCGGAAGACATCGTGGTCGGCGATGGTGCCTTGCATGTTGCCGGTACTCCCTCGAAGTCGGTCTCCTGGGTCGATCTCGCTGCGGCCTCGAAGGATTCCGCCAAACTGCCTGATGGAATCGAGCCGGCGACCCTTCGTCACGAACTCGACTTCGACGGCACCAACTCGACGTTCCCGTTCGGTGCGCACGTGTCGGTCGTCGAAGTCGACACTGAGACCGGCAAGGTCACGATGTTGCGTCACGTTGCCGTTGATGACTGCGGTCGAATCCTCAACCCCATGCTGGTCAAAGGTCAGCAGCACGGCGGCATCGCACAAGGCGCTGCCCAAGCGTTGTTCGAATGGGTTCGGTACGACGACATCGGCAACCCGGTCACGGCCTCGCTGCTCGACTACACGGTTCCGTCTGCAGCCGAACTACCGAGCTTCGAAACTTCGAACACGCAGACCGACAGCCCCCGCAACCCGCTGGGTGCGAAGGGAATCGGCGAGTCGGGCACGATCGGTTCGACCCCGGCGATCCAGAATGCCGTGTGCGACGCGCTCTCGCCGTTAGGCGTGATCCACGTCGACATGCCGTGTACCCCCGAGCGAGTCTGGGCGGCGATCCAAGAAGCCCGCGGCTGATCAATCGGTCAGCGCTCGATTGGCGGGCCAAGAGGGCCGGTTCGGGCGTGAGCAATTTGCCTTCGCGGTACGGGAATTGTGCACGTTCGGGAGGTACGTGAGTGACTTGTTGGCGTCTCTGTTGATTCGTAGGTTTGACCCCAAACCCCCGTATCACAGGAGAACTCAACATGTCTGGTGAACCGCAACTCCAACAAGGCAGCACTGATTCAGATTGGATCATCTACCTGCAGGACTATCTCAAGCAGTATGGCTACGACCCCGGTGAGTCCGACGGCAATTTCGCTGACAAGACGGAGGCGGCCGTCCGTCTCTATCAGGAGAACAACTTCGACGCCTACGGTCGTCAACTCAAAGTTGACGGGATTGTCGGCCCGAAGACGTGGAGTTCACTCACTCAAGCAACAGAAATCGAAGGGGAGGCTGCGCCTTCGGACAGCCAGAGTGGGAGTGGTTCCGGCAGCGGTTCGTCAACACCCGGCGGTACTAGCGGTACCGACATTGCTGATGGCCAGCAGAGCGGTGAGTCATACACCTACGACACCACCGTCAACTTGGTGATGCAGACGACCACGCACACGTGTTGGGCGGCGAGCAGCGCGATGTTGCTCGATACCAGCGAGGATGATGTCGTCAGCCGTGTCGGCGACGCCGGCGGCGACGGTGCCGACGAGCCGGAAATGAATCGGATCGCCAGCGAGCTCGGGCTCAACATGCCAGGCGGGCAGTGCATGGGACCTGACGGCTGGTATCAGATGCTTTCGAATCGTGGCCCGGTGATGGTCGGAATCCCAGGGCACTACATCGTGATCACGGGCATCTCGTCGGACAGCACGATCGAGGGCACTCAGTTGCACGTCTATGACCCGGCCCGCGGCGAGTTCTGGGCACCGTATGCCGACGTCGAGAACGCATACGAAATCGACGCCGATTCTGGCGCCAACCTACTCACCCGCTGAGCGTCTGGTTGGCTGACTCGGGTTGCCTGGTCCGGGCTGGCGGCCGACCAGGCAATCTGTTGGTCGATTGCCAGATGCTCGGTCCGGGTAGTACGAGTACCTGTTGAAACCGTCGAACGGTTGCCAGACTGTCACCATGAGTTCGACCGCGACTACGCCGATCGCCGCCGAACCAGGCGCAGCGGCTGTCCGTCGCAGCGCGATCATCACGGGACTAGCGCTTGGTGCTGTCTGGGTGATCTGGGGGTCTACGTATCTGGCGATCCGGTTCGGGCTGGAAACGATGCCGCCGTACCTGATGCAGGGATGCCGATTCTCGGTTGCGTCGCTCGTGCTGTTCTTGATCGTCAGACGGCGTGCTGCGTCGACGCCGACACGCCGACAACTACGGAATGCGGCCCTCGTCGGTGTGCTGCTCCTGATCGGCGGTGTCGGAATGGTGACGCTCGCAGAGGACAAGGGCGTCGACTCGGGCTTGATCGCCACCCTGATCGCAGTGCAGCCGATGTTGATGTCGCTGTGGGGAGGCTTGTGGGGCACGTGGCCGAGGCGTGCCGAATGGATTGGGATGACGGTCGGACTCGTCGGTGTCGCGGTCCTGATGGCCGACAGCGGGCTCGAGGGCACCTCGGCCGGAATCGGACTGGTCTTTTTTGCGTGCTTCAACTGGAGCCTCGGTTCGACCCTCAGTCGCCGCTTGGACATGCCGCCAGGTGCAATGGCGACCGTGGTCGAAATGGCCGCCGCAGCCGTTGCGTTCATGGTGCTTTCGAGGCTGACGAACGAAGACCTCGTGATGCCGAGTGCTCGCAGTGGGCTCGCCCTGGCGTACCTCACGGTGTTCGGTTCGGTGATTGCGTTCTCAGCGTTCACGTACCTGATTGCCAATGTACGCGCCTCGCTGGCGATGAGTTACGCCTACGTCAATCCTGTCATCGCCGTGATCCTGGGTGCCCTGTTGGCCGACGAACGGCTCAGCGCCAATCTGATTCTTGCGTTGCCGATCATCCTGCTCGGTGTGGCGATCGTGACGAACGCGCCCCGGATATCAGCGAGCCGAACGCCCCGGCCGAGAGCGCCGCGCACAGCGGTGCAAACAGGCGTCGATCCATCGTTCGGAATCGTTCCGAAACGCTTCCTGCGGCGATCAAGTCGGTTCGACCAGTGAACCCAAGCGCGGCACGCGCGGCCAACGTCGAGGCAACCACGATCACGCCTGTTCGGCGGATCAACGACTGAGGTTTGGGGAGCCCGGCGACCAAGCCGCTGGCAGCCAGTAGTAGGACAGCGACGGCGTAGCACGCCGTGGGCGAGGGTGTCGCCCGACGACCGATCACGGTGTCGTTGAGTTCCTCTCGAGTCGGGAACGGCACAGTCGACCCGCGGCCCCAAGCGACGTGGAGCCCGCCGATGGCTGCCAACGTGGCCGCCGTGGCGATGGTAGGGACTCGGGTCACAGGACAACCGTACTTACCGACTGCTACGACGCAGGGTCGGGAGCGTCAGGTGGTCAGTCGATGGTTGGGATTTCGCCGACGTCGTCGTTGGTGGCTGTGGTGGCCAACTCGACAGCGGATGGCGGCACGAAACCTTCGACTGCAGTGAACGTGAAGCGCTGTTTGCCGGGCTTGTCGGGGTCAGGCTCGACGTCGACAACGATGATCTCGCCGGCGTTGAACTGCTTGTACAGGATCTTCTCCGACAGGTTGTCCTCGATGTTGCGTTGGATCGCCCGACGCAACGGACGCGCACCGAGCTGAGGGTCGTAACCGATCGTCGCCAGTTCTTCCTTGGCGGCGGTCGTGACTTCGATCCCGAGACCTTGTCCCTCGAGCTGGCCGGTCAGACGCTTCAGCATCAAGTCGACCATCGTGACGACCTCAAGCTTCGAGAGCTCGTGGAACACGATCGTCTCGTCGATTCGGTTGAGGAACTCAGGCCGGAAATGGGCCTTGAGCGCATCGTTGACCTTTTCCTTCATCCGCTCGTAGCTCGTGGCTGAATCACCGGTAGTGAAGCCGACGTTGGCTTTGCGCAGGTCGGCGGTACCGAGGTTCGAGGTCATGATCAACACTGTGTTGCGGAAGTCGACCGAGCGGCCCTGGCTGTCGGTGAGACGGCCCTCCTCCAAGATCTGGAGCAACGTGTTGAACACATCGGGGTGGGCCTTCTCGATCTCGTCGAACAGTACGACAGCGAACGGCTTGCGGCGCACGGCTTCGGTGAGTTGGCCACCCTCTTCGTATCCGACGTATCCGGGAGGTGAACCAACGAGCCGACTGACGGTGTGCTTCTCCATGTACTCCGACATGTCGAGCGTGATCAGCGAATTGTCGTCACCAAAGAGGAATTCGGCGAGCGTCTTGGCCAGTTCGGTCTTGCCAACACCGGTCGGGCCGAGGAAGATGAACGACCCGCTGGGACGCTTCGGATCCTTCAGCCCCGCCCGTGTGCGCCGGATCGATTGACTGACCGCGGCAACTGCATGCTCCTGGCCGATGATCCGCTTGTGCAGCTCGCCTTCCATGTTGATCAGCTTGGCGGTTTCTTCCTCGGTCAGCTTGTAAACCGGAATTCCGGTCCACATCGAGAGCACCTCGGCGATTGCCTCCTCATCGACCTCGTCGAACAAGTCGACGCCTTCGGCCTTGACTTCGCGCTCCTTGATCGCCTTCTCTTCGAGCAGCGCCTTCTCCTGATCGCGGAGACGGCCGGCTTCTTCGAACTGCTGATCTTCCACAGCACGCTTCTTGGCTTCCTGTATTTCATCGACGCGGCGTTCGAGGTCGCGCAGATCAGGCGGCGTCTGCATGCGCTTGATCCGGAGCCGGGAACCGGCCTCGTCGATCAGGTCGATCGCCTTGTCAGGCAGGTGTCGATCAGAGATGTAACGGTCGGAAAGGTTGGCGGCAGCCACCAGCGCTTGATCGGTGATCGTCACCCGGTGATGCGACTCGTACTGCTCACGGACGCCTTTCAGGATCTCGATCGTGTGAGCGAGCGTTGGCTCCTCGACACGCACCGGCTGAAAGCGGCGCTCGAGTGCGGCATCTTTCTCGACATGCTTGCGGTACTCGTCAAGCGTAGTGGCACCGACGGTTTGGAGTTCGCCGCGAGCCAGCATCGGCTTGAGGATCGATGCGGCGTCGATCGCGCCTTCGGCGGCACCCGCACCAACCAGGGTGTGGATCTCGTCGATGAACAAGATGATGTCGCCGCGGGACTTGATCTCTTTGAGAACCTTCTTGAGGCGCTCCTCGAAGTCGCCGCGGTACCGAGAGCCTGCGACGAGCGAACCGAGGTCGAGTGTGTAGAGCTGCTTGTCGCGCAACGTGTCAGGCACGTCGTTGTTGACGATCTTCTGTGCGAGGCCTTCGACGATGGCGGTCTTGCCGACGCCCGGCTCACCAACCAGCACCGGATTGTTCTTGGTTCGTCGGGAGAGGATCTGCATGACCCGCTCGAGTTCCTTGGTGCGACCGATCACCGGGTCGAGCTTGCGCTCGCGAGCCATTTGGGTGAGGTTGCGACCGAACTGATCGAGAATTTGGCTATTGCCCTTGTCATCGTCGCCGCTGCCACCCTTGGACGAGCCACCGACGTTGGCGCTGCCCTGCTCGCTGCTGCCACGACCACTGCTGCCGCTGCCGGTCGGTGCGCCGCCTGCCGGGCCCTGGTAGCCGGAGAGCAGCTGGATGACCTGCTGGCGAACACGACTGAGGTCGGCGCCCAGCTTGACGAGCACCTGAGCAGCAACGCCTTCGCCCTCACGGATCAGGCCGAGCAGGATGTGCTCGGTGCCGATGTAGTTGTGGCCCAACTGGAGTGCTTCACGAAGGGACAGTTCGAGCACTTTCTTGGCACGTGGCGTAAACGGAATGTGACCGGATGGCGACGAGCCACCCTGACCGATGATCTCTTCGACCTGGTTACGCACGGCTTCTAGCGAGATGCTGAGGGACTCGAGCGCTTTGGCGGCAACTCCCTCGCCCTCATGAATCAGCCCGAGCAGGATGTGCTCGGTGCCGATGTAGCTGTGATTCAGGAGCCTGGCTTCTTCTTGGGCGAGTACGACTACTCGTCTGGCCCGGTCAGTAAAGCGTTCGAACATGAGTCGCCTTTCAGGGGAAGTGGCGAATGCTTGTACTCACTCTATCGGCGTCCGATGCCGCTACCTGGACCCCTTCCCACGACTCAAACACTCTTGATCCGCAGACGCAAGGTGCGTGCGCTGGTTTCCTCGTTGTGCGACATGTTTCGACTTGCGATGGTTTAGCGCATAGCCTGCTGACGTGTCCGACGGGTCTCCGACGTCTCCGCTGCTGTCCCTGCCAGGGATGGACGCCGACCGCGTG
>JANPLQ010000086.1:0-3720 GCA_031422395.1 Ilumatobacteraceae bacterium
CGGACCGTGGGCAGGGTCAGCATCGTCCAGCAGGTCGTGCAGTAGAAGACCGAATGACTCCCACATATTGGTGGCCAACAGATCGTAGAACTCGGCCGTGGCCTCGCCGTACGGGTCATCGGACGCAGGCGTGGCACGAGCATCCGACCGGCGTGGTTCGCTTGCGGAAGAGTCGAACCGAGCCAAGAGGTGGACACAGCGGGTGTCATTCTGACCTGGCTGACTGTCAAGCTTTAACGTCAGCTGTTGACCACGGCCGGCAAGTGTCGACAGGACCTCGCCGACATCATCGGTCGAATCGAATCGGTGTTGGCGCTCAGTCCGACCCTTCAGCTCACCGACGGTTTGTGGGCCGCGGAGCATCAACACCGAGAGCACAGCAGTCTCGGCAGCGTTGAGCGTGAGCGCTTCTGGGACAATGTGCCGGTACTTGGTCGCCCTGTTCGAAGTGCTGTGTACCGTGCGAGTCAGACCGCGTCCACGCAGCGATGAGAGAGCCGTCTCAATCTCAAAGTCTGCGTATGTCACGACTGGGTCGCGACTCGTCGATTGGTTGCAGGCATTCCGCAAACTGTTGACGGTGAGCGGATACGTCTCCGGAACGGTCGCCTCCTTTTCGATCAGGCAGCCGAGTACGCGCACCTCCTCGGGCGTGAGGTCACCGACCTGAGCTGACGTTGGACTGTCCACGCCGCGAGTGTTGCACCTCGGTCACACCATTCCGTCGACGCTCGTCGGGGTCACCGCACCATACAAGTCCATGCATTCGGCGGGTAAGGTCGAGATTCGTGAAATCCCCCAAGGACTTCTTCAAACCATTGGCGGTTGGTGCGCCCGAACCGCTCCGGGAGATTCCGTTTCGGCCGAGCAGGATGATCCATTTCTTCCCGTCATCGAACGAGAAGATGATCGCCAAACTGCCTGAGCTGGTGCCCAGGGTCGACGTGCTGCTCGCCAACTTGGAAGATGGGGTTCCGGCCGCCGACAAACAGGCGGCAAGGGTAGGGCTCGTGCGTGTCGCACAAACCGTCGAGTTTGGTGACACCCAGTTCTGGACACGCGTCAACAGCCTCGATTCGCCATGGGGACTCGACGATCTGACCGCCGCCGTGCTGGAGGCGGGCGAAAACCTCGACGTGGTGATGATCCCAAAGGTCGAAGGCGCCGAAGACATCCACTACGTCGACCGGCTGTTGGCACAACTTGAAGCCAAGGCAGGGCTGCGCAGACCGATCATGGTCCACGCCATCTTGGAGACGGCTCGAGGCGTCGCCAATCTCGAGCAAATCTGCGTCGCCTCGCCACGTATGCAGGGCCTATCGCTCGGACCGGCAGACCTCGCCGCCAACCGTCGGATGAAGACAACACGTGTCGGCGGCGGACACCCCGACTACATCGTGCGCGCCGACCCAAATCCCGACGATGCCGCGGCACCACGCAACACAGCACAACAGGACCTGTGGCACTACACCATCGCTCGCATGGTCGACGCCTGCGTCAGCGCAGGCATACTCCCGTTCTACGGGCCATTCGGCGACATCGCCGACACGACTGCGTGCGAAGACCAGTTCCGAAATGCATACCTGCTCGGTTGCGTCGGCGCGTGGTCCTTACACCCGTCACAGATCGACATCGCCCGACGAGTTTTCTCACCGCGGCCGTCTGAGGTCGCCCATGCCCAGCGAGTGATCGATGCGATGGGCGACGGAACCGGCGCCATCATGCTCGACGGCAAGATGGAAGACGACGCCTCGTGCAAGCAGTGCCAGGTCGTGGTCAACCTTGCTCGACAGGTGGCCGCCCGCGACCCCGAGCTCGCCGCCGCCTACGGTTTCTGACATGGCGGATCACTCGCTCCGCCCACGCCGATCGGTGCTGTACATGCCGGCGGCCAACGTGCGCGCCCTCGAGAAAGCCAAGACGATTCCTGCCGATGCTCTCATCTTCGACCTCGAGGATGCGGTGTCGCCAGACGCTAAGGAGATCGCACGCGCCAACGCGGTCGCTGCAGCGCAGTCGGGGGTCTACGGCAATCGTGAGATCACGATCCGATGCAACGGACTCATGACGCCGTGGGGCACGGACGACATTGTCGCGGCGGCCGGGTCTGGCGCCGCTGCAGTCGTGATCCCGAAGGTCAACTCGCATGCATACCTCGACGAGATCGACCGCCTGCTGACCGAATCCGGAGCCCCGCCCGAACTCTCGATCTGGGCGATGATCGAAACGCCGACGGCGATTCTCGACATCAGGACGATCGCTCATCACGATCGGGTCAACGTGCTCGTGATGGGCAATAACGACCTCGCCAAGGAACTCCGAACAGGCGTGCTCCCTGAGCGCTCACCGATCGTTCCGCATCTCGCCTACGCACTACTGGGGGCGCGTGAAGCGGGCAAGGTAATTCTCGATGGTGTCTACAACGACGTCGGCGACGCCGAGGGTTTCCTTGCGGAGGCTCGACACGGCAAGGCGATGGGGTTTGACGGCAAAACGCTCGTCCACCCGAGCCAGGTCGCGCCGGCCAACGAGGTGTGGGCGCCGTCGGCCGACGAGGTCGACTTCGCCGAGCGCGTGATCGCCGCCTTCGACGATGCCCGTGCGGCCGGCCAAGGTGTGATCACCGTCGATGGCCGGATGATCGAACACCTCCACGTAGAAAATGCCAAGCGAATCCTCGCCGTATCCACCGCAATCGCCGAACTCACCTGACGTGTTACACCTGGTGTCTGACACCATGTGTGACAACGCTGGCCTATCGTTTCGTGAATGAACGAATCCGTGGTGGATTCCGAGCCGATCACTGACGAGGAACTCGCCGAGTTGGCGATGGCAGCTGACCCTGACGCCCCGATCGCTGACGATGCGGTGCCGTTCGCGTCGATGATCGACGCCCCATTTGCACTGCTCCCTTCGTGGTACATGCCTGCGCCTGGCCTGCGCCAGTCACGCGGCCGCGTGCTCGTTCTCGCTGGCGTCGTGTTGGCGCTGCTCATGATCGGCGTGCTGGGTGTGTGCGTGACGAATGGTGTCCCTGAGCCGGTTTGGTCGCCGTAATTGTCACACGTAGTGTCTGACATCATCGGTAACAATCCGCCGCTGGCGAACGTTGGAGGTAAGTCGTGCGTCGCCGATCAACTACGTTGCCGCCCAGGAATCGATCAAGGAGGTAGCACCGTGTCGCAAGAAGATGAGTTGCTCGCAGAGGTACTCGGGCGGTACGCCGATGCGCCGAACCCTCGCCTCAAGGAAATCATGGAAGCCGCTATCCGGCATCTTCATGCGTTCGCTCGCGATGTCAACTTGCAGCGCGACGAGTGGTTCGAGGGCATCAAGTGGCTCACGGCGACCGGTCAGATGTGTAGCGACACTCGCCAGGAATTCATTTTGATGTCCGACACAATGGGTGTGTCGACGCTTGTCGAGATGTTGACCTATGCCGGCGCATCCGGGACTACCGAGAACACCGTGCTCGGACCGTTTTACGTGCCGGACTCGCCGATTCGCGAGTTTGGCGAGTCAATGCTGGTCGACGCAGACGACGGTGATCGCGTCGTGATTCGTGGGACGGTGACGAACACGGGCGGTGAGCCGCTTTCCGGAGCGGTGCTCGACTGCTGGCAGAACGCGACGGCCGGGTACTACGCCGTGCAGCAGATGGATGACCAGTCGCCCGAGAACCTCCGCGGTATCTACACGACCGACGATCAGGGGCGATAC
>JANPLQ010000087.1:0-70933 GCA_031422395.1 Ilumatobacteraceae bacterium
CACCTGGTCCACGAAGGCGGCTGGCGATTGACCATGACATCCGGTCGGGTCGCCACCTGGCGACGACCAGACGGCACGATCTGGCACACCAAACCAACCATCGACCGGCAACCCAGCCAGCAACCAAGCCGACGAACCGAACCAGTCGAACAACACCAACCAACACTCTGCTAACGGCGCCCTCAACACCAGCAGCGACCCCGCAATCGCGGGCGCTCCGGCGCGCCTGCTCGGCGACCGGACACCGCGTGCGGTCTCAGCCGTCCAGCGAACCACTCGTGAAGGCGTAGCCGAGGGCTCCGAACGAAAGACCATCGGTGACTTGTCCCGCCAGGAACATCCGCCGGACCTCGCCGAAACTATGCCACTCGATCTTTGCGGCCTCGTTGCGATCGGTTGGTTCGCCGCGGTGGACGGCGTCGGAGGACGTAAAGATGTGGAATGTCTGATCGAGGATCCCGTTCGCCGGGTGAAACGAACACAGGTGCTGCACGGTCGTCGGGTCCCAACCCGACTCCTCGACAGCTTCACGTCGGGCGGCATGTTCGATCGTCTCACCGAGATCGACGGCACCAGCTGGAATTTCCCAGCCCCATGTATCGGTGATGAAGCGATGCCGGTACAGCAGCAACACTCGGCCGTCGTCGATCAAGATCGTCCCGGCCGCCTCATTCGGCATCCGAACCACATGGTGGTCAACTTGCGTGCCGTCAGGCATCACGACGTCGGCGGTGACGAGCCGAACCCAGGCGCTTTCGTAGATCAGTCGATCGCCCCGATTCAGCCAAGTGCCTGGTCGGTCGAGGTCAGCCATGTTCGACGACGATCAACGCGGTCAGCCAGCTACGGCCGAGGCGGCCTGGATTGCGGCCCAGACCTTGTTCGGGGTGCAGGGCATGTCGATGTGGCGGATGCCGAGATGCGACACGGCGTCGATGACCGCCGAATGAACGGCCGGGGTCGAGCCGATCGTGCCTGACTCGCCGATCCCCTTTGCTCCGAGCGGGTTGACTGGCGTCGGTGTTTCCATCGGAATCCGCTCGATCTGGGGCAACAGGTCGATCGAGACCATCGTGTAGTCGGCCAAGTTCGATGTGATCGGGTTGCCATCGGTGTCGTATCGAACCTCCTCATGGAGTGCCTGTGCAGTCCCTTGAGCGACACCGCCGTGGACCTGTCCTGCGATCAGCATCGGGTTCAGCATCGTGCCGGCATCGTCGCAAGCGATATGACGGATGTGCTTGACGTGGCCGGTTTCCATATCGACTTCGACAACGGCGACATGTGAACCGAACGGGTAGGTCGGCATGTCGGCTTTGAAGATCCCCTCCTGGATCAGCCCGCCAGAGTCACCCAGCGAAGTGGCGACGTCGGACCAGGTGACGGATACCGCCGGCGTCCCTGCAACGTGGAACGAACCGGTCGTGGTGTCGAGCACCACGTCGGCATCGTGCGCTTCGAGCAGGTTGGCAGCGAGTTGCTTGGCGCGCTCGACGAGGGCGATCGAAACCGCATGCACGGCCGCGCCGCCCTGTTGCAACGAGCGCGAGCCCATCGTGCCATCGCCGACCGGAGTCAGATCGGTGTCGCCCCACACGAGCGTGAACTTGTCGATATCGATACCCGTCTGTGCACTCGCCAACATCGACCAGGCAGTGTCGTGGCCCTGGCCGTGCGGCGAAGTGCCGGTGTAGATCGTGCCGGTCCCATCGTCATGGATCTCGATCTTGGCGGCCTCGCTGAAGTCGCCGACGGCACCGGTGATCTCGACGTACACGCTGACACCGATCCCAAGCTGCTTCGTATCGCCACGTTCCCGTCGACGCTGCTGTTCTGCCCGCAAGCCGGCATAGTCGGCATGAGCCAACGCCCGATTGAGGCTCTCCTCGTAGTCGCCACAGTCATACACCTGACCGATCGGTGTGGTGTGTGGCTCCATGAACTTCGGGACGAGGTTGATCCGGCGTACCTCGACCGGGTCCATCCCGAGTTCGAGCGCAAACAGATCCATCGCCCGCTCGGCGGCGGCTGTGGCTTCAGGGCGGCCAGCGCCCCGGTAGGCGACGATCGGCGTGGTGTTGGTGACGACCGAGATGCAGTGTGCCTCGACCTGCTCGAAGTCGTAGACCGCTGCAGCCATCACCCGCGTGCAGAACGTGCCCAACACGGTGCCAACCTCTGCGAAACCGCCAGAATCCTGAAACAGTTCGAGCCGGAGATGAGTGACCTTGCCGTCGCGTCGACCGCCGACGGTGATCTTTTGCAGTTGGGCGCGGCCATGCCCGAGCGACATCATCGACTCGCTGCGGGTCTCCTTGAAGCGAATCGGGCGACCGGTCTCGCGGGCCAGCACGCCGAGCAGAAGTTCCTCCGAGTAGCAGCCAATCTTGGCGCCGAACCCTCCGCCCACGTCGGGCGTCATGATCCGCACCTTGCTCTTGTCGATTCCGGTCGAGGCGGCGATCGGGTCGACGGCACCTTGCACGTGCTGCGTCGACAGCCACACCAACAACCGGTCACCATCCCACGCTGCAGCCCCCGCTCGCGGTTCGAGCGGGCACGGGGCGACGCGCTGGTTGAGGATCGTCTGGTTGAGCACGACTTCGCACGTCTCGAAGAACTCGGGACCACTGTTTCGCGTACCGCCGACGAACGCCGAATCGAACACGGCGTTGCTGCCGGCAGCCTCGTACAGATGGAGATCACTCGCCAGCGACTCCTCAATGTCGACGAGTGCCGGCAGGGGATCGATCTCGACAACGATCGTCTGGACGGCATCGGTTGCCTGCTCGTAGGTGTCGGCGACCACGGCCACGATCGGTTCTCCGACCCAACGGACCTTGGTTGAGGCCAGCAAGGTCCGAGCGACAGCGGGATTGAACGGTGAGGCGGTTGGTTCCAGACCCAGATTCTCAGCTGTGAATACGCCGATCACGCCTGGCATGGAACGAGCCTCGTCGGTGTTGATCGAAACGATCATGCCGTGAGCGACTGCCGACCTGGCAAACACGACATACCCGGCCGCGGCCAGCCGATCATCGCGCAAGTCGTCGAGGTACACCCCGCCGGTCGTCAAGAACTTCGGGTCCTCCTTGCGGAGAACGACCTCGCCAAGCACACTTCCAGCCACGTCACGCCCTCTTCCTGATCAGGAGTCGCCCTCGTCAAAGAACGGGCCGAACGATACCGAATGGGTCTCGCTACGGCGTAATAGTCGGCGCAATAGTCGGCGCAGGGGGAGGATTCGTGCGGAGTGCAACGATGCCCTTTACCAGGCTGTATGGCCAACCGTCTGGCAGCGCCGTCGGAACAGGTGGAAAGTCGAGGATCGACTCGCGGTGCTCGCCGGCCTCGACGAATCCGAGTTCCTCTCGAGCTGCTTCCCGCACCCCATCGTCCGTCTTGAGCCGGTCGACCTCGTTACGAAGGTCGTTGTTGACGGTTTGCAACTGTGTGAGCTGATTGTTGCGTTGAGCGAGACTGTCGTCCTGGCCGAAGTAGGTCTTGACCGGGAGCAGGAAGAGCGCGGCCGCAAGCGCACCGGCAACACCGAGAGCCAGCACGCCGAGCAGTACCGTCGAACGAGGATTTCGGACAACTCGCCGATCGAGCGGGATCG
This sequence comes from Ilumatobacteraceae bacterium, assembly GCA_031422395.1. Lineage (GTDB taxonomy): Bacteria > Actinomycetota > Acidimicrobiia > Acidimicrobiales > Ilumatobacteraceae > Ilumatobacter. The sequence continues at coordinate 3,620 of JANPLQ010000087.1, forward strand.
GGCGGGTCAGATCGCCAACACGCGACCGGCCGCGAGCTGACGGGCGCGGAGGTTCTGCGCGCTTGACCTTGGTCTGCTTGTCGCCCACCGGCTTGCCTGCCCGGTCACTCACCCTGTTGCTCACTGGATGAAGTGTGTCAGGTGGCCGCCACGGATTCGGGTCAACTCGATCGACGGGCGAGCGCGGCGCGCCCTCGGAAGGCTGCTGTCTCGCCGAGTTCGGACTCGATCCGGAGCAACTGGTTGTACTTGGCGACACGATCCGAGCGAGCCGGTGCACCGGTCTTGATCTGTCCGCAGTTGGTCGCAACAGCGAGATCGGCGATCGTGGAGTCTTCGGTTTCGCCGCTGCGATGACTCATCACTGCGGTGTAGGCGTGACGGTGCGCCAACTCGACGGTGTCGAGCGTCTCGGTGAGTGTCCCGATCTGGTTGACCTTGACGAGGATCGAGTTGGCAGTGGCCCTGTCGATACCCATCTGGAGACGTCGCGTGTTGGTGACGAACAAGTCGTCGCCGACGAGTTGGCAACGGTTGCCGATCGCATCGGTCAACGACTTCCAACCGGCCCAGTCGTCCTCGGCCATACCGTCTTCGATCGAGATCACCGGATACGTGTCGACGATACGAGTCCAGTAGGCGCTGAGTTCGTCGGACGAGAGCACCTTGCCCTCACCTTCGAGGTGATACGCACCGTCTCGATACAGCTCGCTCACGGCTGGGTCGAGAGCGATCGCGATGTCCTCGCCCGGCTTGAACCCGGCGGCCTCGATCGCTTCAATCAACAAGATGATGGCGTCCTCATTGGAGGCCAGGTTCGGGGCGAAGCCGCCCTCGTCTCCAACCGCAGTTGCCAGCTTCTTGTCGTGTAAGACCTTCTTGAGCACGTGATAGGTCTGAGTGCCCCAGCGGACGGCCTCACTGAACGAAGGCGCTCCGACCGGCATGATCATGAACTCTTGAAAGTCGACACTGTTATCGGCGTGCACACCACCATTCAGCACGTTCATCATCGGCACTGGAAGCACATGAGCGTTCACCCCGCCGACGTAGCGATACAGCGGAATCTCGAGGTGGTCGGCAGCTGCTTTGGCGACGGCCAAGCTGGTACCGAGGATCGCGTTGGCACCGATCCGACTCTTGTTGTCGGTGCCGTCGAGGTCGAGCAGTTCGCGGTCGATCCCGCGCTGATCGAGCGCTTCGAAACCTTCCAGTACACCGGCGATCTCGCTGTTCACAAATCCAACTGCGGTCAGGACACCTTTGCCCATGTAGCGGTCGCCTCCGTCGCGAAGTTCGACGGCCTCGTGCTCGCCGGTGGAAGCACCGCTCGGGACAGCGGCACGACCGCGTGCCCCCGACGACAGTACGACTTCGACTTCGACTGTGGGGTTACCGCGTGAATCAAGGATTTGGCGGCCGGCTACGTGGATGATTTCGCTCATACGGGCATACAAGGTATCGGCCAGCTACAGATTTGGTAGGGGGATCTCACCCGTTGGGTCACCGCCCTCGGCGGCAAGTTTGTCGTCGAGGTGTAAGCGTTCGTCCGGGGCGTGCTCGAGTAGTTGCAAGTAGTCGGCCAGGGCAACGTGCAAGGGTACGGTGCGTCCGGCTTGCTCGGCCATGTACCAGCGGTGCTCCAAGAGTTGATGGAAGACTTCGGCGTCTTCCAGCCGACCCCTAAGCTCCTCAGGAATCGCCGCCACGACGGGTTCGAACCGCTGGTCGAGCCAGCGAACCGCGACCACATTCTCGGGCAGCGACCGCCCAGTTCGGCGCTGGATCTCGGCACCGAACTTGCAGATGTCGTTGAGCATTCGGCGGGCCTGATTCTCGCCGGTCGAAAGTCCGGTGAGAGCGGCCAGCCGGTCGGCATGAAAGCCATGCTCCACGACGCGTGGCACATATCGCATCGAGGATCCATCATCGGTGGTGACGATCTCCATTTCCTCGACGTCGAACCCCAACTCATGGAGGCGGTCGAGGCGACGTCGCACGGACATCACATCACCCACGGCAACCGTCGACTCGTCGGTCAACTCAGACCACAACCCGTTGTAGCGATCCTCGATCGCCAGGGCGACGGCGATCGGGTCGATTCCCTCGGCCAGCATTCCGCCGGATTGCAGATCGAGCAGGCCGCCGGCGACGTTGTCGGTGGCGATCATCAAATCGAATGCGCGCTGACCTGGCGACAGCTCAGGGTGGCGTTCGGCGGTCTCGACGTCGATGATGTACGCCTGCAGCGCACCGGCATCGCGTCGAAACAGCGTGTTCGACAACGAACAGTCGCCCCAGAAGAACCCGGCCAGGTGGATCCGCACGAGCAGCGCCACGAGCGCATCGAGCATCCGGTCGCCGAGGTACGGAATCTTCAATCCGCGCCCCATCAGCAACGAGCGGTAGGGGAGTGAGTAGTCGAGATGGCGGGTGACGATCATCCCGTCACCGAGCGGTCGCTCAGTGACGACGGCGACCATTTCGACAGTCGGTAACCCGGCATCGGCGATCTCGCGGAGTAGCCGATACTCACGCTCGGCGAGATCGTCGGGTAGCTCCTTGACGACGTAGGAGGCCTCGGGGAACTCGATCAGCTTGACGACGTGTCGATGTAACCCGAGCACATCTTGGACGTTGTCCATCGCCCAGCTGGCAAGTGGCTCACCAAACGGCAACTCAGCGATAGCCCCATGAGCGGCCGGATGCGCGATATGCACTCGCATCGCGCCAGTCTGGCAGCCCGCCGGCCTCGCGCTCGTGAACTGACCGGAAATCCCAAAAGAAACCACTTCAGTCGATCCGGACGCGCGACGATAGGGACTCGTGGGAGTGGACTCGTTGACTGGTTTGGGCGCGGTCGTCCCAATCGAAGCGGGCACGCCGCCGCCTGGGCCGACGCGTGCCAAGCCGACGATTACGCGCACGACAATCACCCCGGCACCCGGCACTCAGGCTGGCGCTGACACCGAGGAATCGAAAGGAACGGGGCGCGACCGCACGAAACGCCAACGTGACGAGTTGACGGTGGCGCGGCCGCCGTATCCCGGTTGCAACGTAGTTCGCCTCGTGATGACGACGTTGTTGGGCGCGCTCTGCCTACTGACGGTCGGAGGGGCACTCCTGATGTTGCTGCTCTGGCAGCAGGATCGTGATGTCGGTGTACTCACGAGCCAGCTCGATCGAACCTGGGACTTGTTCGACACGCTCCGAACGATTGAACGGATCCTGGCCTTCGCCGTCGTTCCCGTTGCGGTTGCCTGGATTGCCTTGGCGACGGTCAATGTTCGCCGAGCGACCGGACTTAGGCGCAATCCGATCGTCGCTGCTGCCAGCTTGCCGATCGGCCTGTTTGGGATCTGGATGGTCGGTTCGAGAATCGTCGATCAGTCAGACGACTGGGTCGGCAAGACCGCCGGGATTGTGTTGCAGTTGGTGCTTGCGGTGATTCCGCTAGTGGCGATCGAACGCGTGGCGGAGGCAGCCGAATCGCGACATCGCCCCCTTCGGGCGACCTACTTGATCGGCGTCGTATACCTCATCCACCTGCAGACGCTGGGTGGACTGTCGACGATCAATGAGACAAGTGACCACGAGCGGTGGGCCCGATTGGGGGCGTATCTGGTGATCGCCGCTCTCATTCAATTGCTTGGCACGCTTGCCGCCAACGAAGCCGCTAGAGCACTCGAGGTCGGCACCGAACACCGCTTCATGCTTCGCCACAAGTTTGGTGAAGCGATGCTCGCCCAAGCCGCCCGCCGCTAACCGCCCACCACCCCCGTTCATGTCGCGATGAGCCGGTAATGCGGGGGTTCAGCGCGACATGAACGCGGGAATTATTTGATTTCGTTCCAGAGTGTGTCGAGGTTTGCGTGCAGGTCGATCCCACGCTCGATCGCGAGTGCTTCGACCCGTTCGAATCGAACCCGGAACTTGTTCGTCGCCGCCCGTAAGGCTGATTCGGGATCGACCCCGAGGTGGCGGGCCACGTTGACGACCGAGAACAACAGATCGCCCATCTCGTCGGCTACTGCGCCAGCATCATCAGAGGCGACGGCGACGATCAACTCGCCGGCTTCTTCGGCAATCTTTGGGAGTGCGCCGTGAACGTCTGGCCAATCGAAGCCGACTTTGGAGGCCTTCTTCTGTACCTTGTGGGCATAAGCCAGTGACGGCAGCGAACCCGGGATCCCGTCGAAGATCGATGTGCGGCCCTTCTCGTCGCGTTTGATCGTTTCCCAGTTGGCGAGCACATCGTCGGTTCCAGAAACCTCGACGCGGTGATCGCCCTCGCCGAACACATGAGGGTGGCGCCGGACGAGCTTGTCGTGCACTCCCCGCGTGACATCGGCGATCGTGAAGCGCCCCTCCTGTTCGGCAATCGTGGCGTGAAATTCGATCTGGTACAGCAGGTCGCCGAGTTCTTCGATCAACAACTCGTCCGAGGATGGATCGTCCGGGTCGAGCGCCTGGATCGCATCGACGACCTCGTAGGTCTCCTCGATCACGTACGGGATCAAGCTTTGGTGAGTCTGCTCGATGTCCCATGGGCATTGCTCGCGAAGCGTGCGGGCAAGTTGGTGGAAACGTATATAACCGTCACCGACCGAGGTGCCCAGACTTGGGATGTAGAGCGAGGTGAGATGATCGGCTTCGATCGTGCGGTCCATTTCGGCCCAGGTCGTGTGGATGATCTGCTCGGCATCGGTTCCGACTGCCTGCAGCAGCACGATTGGCGTGCGATCGAAATTCCCGTCAGGGTCGTCGATCGCCAGTTTGATCTCGGAAAGCACCCAGTTGGCATGCGTGTGTGCAACGAGCACCGCACCGGTCGCCGATGCTGCTCCGACAGCGAACTCGTGGCCGTCGATGAGGGTCACGCCAGCCTCAATGGGGTCGACGCCGAGCCGAGCCCACACGACATCAAGAAACGACAGTGCCGGGAGCAGCTCGCATTCGATTCGTTCGTCGGCGCGCAGCGTGCGAACGGACCGCTCGAGAATCAGAGGCGACCCCGGAACTGCGTAGAGAATTTCGCCATGCTCGAAGGCCGCAGCAACCAGCTGCTCGACGACTGCGGCGTACACATCTGCGAACGTCGCGGCCTGCTCGTAGAGGTGATCAAAGGTGGCAGCGTCAGAGATGAGGTGCGCCGACGGGTGCTCTGACGTGCGCAGGTATCGACGTGGAATCCGATCGATTGCCGCCAAAGTCTCAGCAGTGACGTGATGGTCGCCACCGGGCCCCAACCCAACGATCACAATCCGAGGCCGTCGAGTGTCCATCCGATCATTCAAGCCGCTCAGCCGAGCGGAACGACACTGCCTGCATCGACATCGAAGGAACCAAACCGTGGATCGACATAGACGTCGGCCGTTTGGATCGTGTCGATGACTCCCTGGAGCGCCTCCGGATCGACAGTACTGACGAGTGTCAGCAACGCACCAGCATCGATTTGATCCTCGGTTTGAAGACTCAGAACGAACGTGCTGCCACTGACCGTGACGATCCGATGTGGGTCGTCGCTCGACATCCCAGCCATCTGGAGCAGCGCTTCCTCCCCGTAGTCGATCGCTTGGTTACAGCCGAGCGCGCCAGATCTGACTTGATCCGACTCGAGCTCAGCGGCAACTACTTCAGGGCGTTCACCGTTTTGAAGGCGATCGAGAATCGCCTCGGCCGCCAGCTGATCTGCGGCCGGGATCAGGTTGAGGCACGCGAAACCGCTTGTCTCTGGACCCTGCTCGAACACCGTCATGAGCCCCGATGTCCGTGCGGCTGATAGATAGATCCAGTTCGTGATCACCTGGCGGGCGGCGTCGCCAGAAACGACAGGGGAATCTGGGGCTGCGGCGATTTGCGCTCGAACCGAAAACTCCTCTTGGGTCAGTTCGAAGTCGCCGACCCTGGCGGCCAAATTGTCGTCGGAGAAGGTGGCACAGGCACTCAGACCCGTGATCGCCACGGCCGAGAGAGCGAGACGTACGACTGAACGGTGGATCACGGTCTCAAGCTACCGGTACGGGTTCGGGTGGGATCAGTTCATCGAGGAAGCTCACGAGGAATGTGGCGGCGTCCTTGCCCCGCGGGATTGGAACAACGAGCTGGCGGAAGTCTTCCTTGTGGAGCGCACCCTTCGACAACCGTTTGAGCCGCGTCGCCCCTGACAGTTTGAGATCGATTGGCGCAATCCGGGCCTGGTCGTTCGTGATCTGCATGTCGGTGATCCCCAGCCGATGACATTCGGCACGTAGCCGACCCACCATCAGTAGGGCTTCGGCCGGGTCGGGGAGCGGACCGTAGCGGTCCTCCCATTCGACCCGGATGTCATCGACCTCCGGATTGGATGTGACCGCCGCCAGTCGGCGGTAGGCCTCGAGTCGCAGCTCCTCCTTGGCGACGTAGTCGGTCGGCAGGTAGGCGTCGGTCGGCACGTCGAGTTTGATTTCCGACGGCGGCTTGATCGGCTCGCCCTTCATCTCTGCGACCGCCTCCGTCACCAACTGGCAGTACAGGTCGTAGCCGACGGCGGCGATATGGCCCGACTGAGCCTGACCGAGCAGGTTCCCAGCTCCCCGGATTTCGAGGTCGCGCATCGCGATCTTGAATCCTGACCCGAGCTCAGTCGTCTCGCCGATCGTCTTCAGGCGCTCGTACGCCTCCTCCGAAAGGACTCGATCGACCGGATGAAAAAGATAAGCGTAGGCGCGCGAACCCGAGCGTCCGACGCGACCACGGAGCTGATGCATTTGACCGAGGCCGAGCAGGTCGGCGCGTTCAACGACCAGTGTGTTGACGGTTGGCATGTCGATGCCCGATTCGATGATCGTGGTGCACACCAGCACGTCATAGCGGCCTTCCCAGAAGTCAACCACGACCTGTTCTAGGGTGCCCTCGTCCATCCGACCGTGAGCCACAGCAATTTTCGCTTCGGGCACGAGTTGGCGAAGCCGTGCTGCTGCGGTGTCGATCGATTGCACCCGATTGTGGACCCAGAAGACTTGGCCTTCGCGCAGGAGTTCGCGCCGAATCGCCTCGACGGCGACACGCTCGTCGTACTCGCCGACAAACGTCAGGATCGGTTGCCGATCGGCGGGCGGGGTTTGCAGCAACGAGAGGTCACGGATCCCCACCAGCGACATTTCCAGTGTTCTTGGGATCGGCGTGGCCGACAGGGTGAGGATGTCGACATTGTGTTTGAGCTTCTTGATCTGTTCCTTGTGCTGCACACCGAATCGCTGTTCCTCGTCGACCACCAGCAGTCCGAGATCCTTGAACTTGATGTCCGCTGCCAGCAGTCGGTGGGTACCGATGACGCAATCAACCTCACCGGACCTGAGCCCTGCCATCACCTGTTTGGCCTGGGCGTTCGTGAGAAACCGTGAGAGAACCTCGACGCGGATCGGGTAGCCGGCGAACCGGTCGGCGAACGTGTTTCCATGTTGACTGGCGAGCAGCGTGGTCGGGGCTAGTACTGCCACCTGCTTGCCGTCTTGGATCGCTTTGAATGCAGCTCGGATGGCGATCTCTGTCTTGCCGAATCCGACATCGCCGCAGATCAACCGATCCATAGGGAATGGTCGCTCCATGTCCGACTTGGTCTCGTCGATTGCGGTCCGCTGATCGGGAGTTTCCACGTACGGGAAGGCGTCTTCCATTTCGTGCTGCCAGGGGGTGTCTTGGCCGAAGGCATATCCCTCGGCATTGATCCGCTTCTGGTACAGCACCACGAGTTCCTGGGCGATCTCGCGGACGGCCGACTTGACCTTACCTTTGGCTTTGGCGAAATCGCTGCCGCCCAGTCGGTGCAGTACGGGTGCATCGCCGCCGACGAATTGGCGGAGCGTGTCGATCTGATCGGACGGTACGTACAGCCTGTCACCGCCCTTGTACGCCACGAGCAGGTAGTCGCGTTCGACACCGCCGATCGTGCGCTTGACCATTCCTTCGTACTTGCCGACACCGTGCTGGTGGTGCACGACGTAGTTACCGGGCTTGAGGTCCTCGAATGTGGTGGTGCCCTCGCGTTTGCGCGTGCGCGCTTTGCGGTGGGCTCGGCGGCGACCGGTCAGATCTGATTCGGCGACGATCGCCACTTTTGCGTTCGGAAGCGTGCAGCCGCGATGGAGTGGAGCGATCGCGATCCGGCCCCCGGATCGAGTGAAATCGGGGGCGATCTCACCGATCGCGTCGACCACCGGAAAGTCGAGACCCTGATCGAGCAGCAACTCGTGCAGGCGGGTGGCGGAACCCGGCCCGTCGGCCGCAACGACGACACTGAACCCCTGGCCGATGATGTCGATCAGTCGATTCACGAGCCCCGATCCGTCGCCTCCAACCGGCCCCCATCCGGACGCCGAAACCACGGGCGTGCTCGGTGTTTCGGGCGCTGAATCGATCGTCCAGAAGGTGCCGATGTCGGCAAGCAAATGATCAGGGTTGGCATGCAGGCGCGGGAACTGTTTGTCAGGATCGCGGGCCCATGTGGATGCCAGCGCCTTGGCGAGGTCGTCTTCTTCGGCGAGCAACTCGGATGCCCGATCGCGCATCCGGCGAGGCTCGATCAGGATCACTTTGGCGGTGGCGGGAAGCACATCGGTGATCAGGAGGTCCTGGTCGACAAGCCATGGAACCCACGATTCCATGCCGTCGAAGTGGGTTCCCTCCGCGAGTCGTTCCCACTGTTCGCGCCCCCACGGTTCGACGGCGACGAGCGCCGCAGCACGATTTCTCACATCCTCAGTCGGCGTCAGCTCGCGGGCTGGGAAGATGATGACTTCTGTCAGGTCGGCGAGCGAACGTTGATCGTTGACGCCGAACGTCGTCAGTCGGTCGACCTCGTCACCCCACAGATCGATACGAATCGGAGCATCTGCGGTTGACGGATACACGTCAACGATGGCACCTCGCCGGGAGAACTCACCTCGATGCTCGACCAACTCTTCGCGTCGATATCCGAACTCGACGAGTTGTGCGCCGAGTCGGTCAGGGTCGATGATCGCGTTGGGACGGACAATGATTGGTTCGACATCGACAGCCCCTGGCCCCAGCTTCTGGAGCAACGCCCGTACGCCGGCAACGATCACTTGTGGGCAACGATCACTGTCGCGCAGCCGCCACAGCACCTCGAGTCGTTGCCCCATCGTGTCGACCGCCGGACTCACACGCTCGAACGGCAATGTCTCCCACGCTGGGAAATGGGCGATGGCCCCGGCAGGCAGGAATTGGGTCAGGTCATCGTACAGCTGACCCGCCATTGCCCCCGTTGGACACGCGACAACCAGCGGCCGCTTACTCGATAACTGGGCGAGGGCGGCGATTGAGATCGCCCGCGCCACCTCGACGATTGCCAGTCGCGCGTCAGGTTCCCCCAATGCCCGCATGACACCTGGCTCATCGCGCAGCAACGGCGGCAACGACGAAAGATTCACAGAGCCCACCCGGACGGAACTGGTAGTGGGGTGCGGTCAGCGCGCATTGAAGTGGCGCATGGCGGCGTCGGCGCCTTCGGCGATGATCATCTCAACAGCATCGGCTGCTTCGACAATCGAGATGTCGAGCTGTTGACGCTCGTCGGCCGGGACCTTGTTGAGTACGTGCCCGATGCCGTGATCCTTGCTGGGAGGCTTGCCGACACCGATCCGAACACGGACAAAATCCTGCGATTTGAGGTGCTGTGTGATGCTGCGCAAACCGTTGTGGCCCGCCAGCCCACCACCCGTCTTGACCTTGAGCGCACCTGGTTCCAAATCAAGTTCGTCCTGGACGACGATGATTTGATCCGGTGTTTCGATCCGATAACGCCTGACCAAGGCTGACACGGCTTGCCCGGATTCGTTCATGAACGTGATCGGGAACGCCAGGACGACGCGTTGATCGCCGAATCGCGTCTCGCTCACGAGGGCGTTGTCACGGCCAGACTTGAGCGGCGCGTGGTGGCGTTCTGCAAGCAAGCGAACAGATTCCTCGCCGACGTTGTGGCGAGTCCGCGCGTATTTGCTTCCCGGATTCCCGAGCCCAACGACCAGCCAGTCGAACGGAGCGCCTTTGCCGGCTCGCCGGTCGAACAGGCCCATGAAGTCGTCGAATGGATGTCAGTGACTGGGCGTTACTCGGCGGAGGCGGAGGCGTCGTCGCCGGCGGAGGCATCGTCGACCGCTTCAGCAGCCTCGCCGGCAACTTCAGCGTCGTCGGCAACCTCGACGGGCTCCTCGTGCATGATGATCACGGTGGCGACAGGGAGCGACGGATCGCCGGTCGGAACGACACCGGCCGGGAACGTCAGATCGCCGAGCGTGATGGTCGAGTCGACGGTCATCTCGGAGATGTCGAGCACGATTTCGTCGGGGATCAACCGCGGTGTGGTTCGGACTTCAATCGTGTCGACGGCCGGGTCGACCATGCCATTGGCTGCGAGCACAGCCTTCGCTTCGCCTTCCAGACGAAGCGGGACCGAAACGGTGATGTCTTCGTTCAGGTTGATCGACAGAAAGTCGATGTGCTGGACGTTTCGGCGAACTGGATGGCGTTGCAATGCCTTCACGATTGCCGGGTACACCTTGCCATCGACGGTGAGGTCGAGCACGGTGTTCATGCCGGCGGAGCCTGACAAAGCGAGACGCAGGTCGCGGCGAACGACGGTAACGCTAACGGGAGTCATCCCCTGGCCGTATACGACAGCGGGGATCAGGTCCTCGGTGCGCAGACGGCGTGAGTTGGGGCTGCCAGTGGCGCGGCCGGTGTTGGCGGTAAGAACAGTTGCAGACATGTGCGATCAGCCTCGATGGGTGAGTTACGAGCAGCGATCCATGCTAGCGGGCTCAGGACGAGAGCGGATAGGTCAACGATTTTCGCGCCCAAGTTTGATTTCGCCTGCTGCGCACCGTAATAGCGCACCGAAATAGCGCACCGTAATAGTTGGTCGCCTCGCCTTTCCGCTCGGCTCCAGGTTTGAGCGTTTGGTGACGATTCTCCGTGCCGGGGTTTTCATTTCGCCTGCTGCGCAGTCGAAATAGCGCACCGTAACAATTGGTCGCCTCGCCTTCGGCTCGGCTCCTTATGCCAGATTTTCGCCGCCGAAGATCTCGCTGACGCTGGTGTCGTCGAACACCGCTGACAGTGCCTCGGCAATGATTTCGGCCACGGAAAGCACTTCGATCTGAGGAATCTGCTTCTCCGGCGGGAGCGGCAACGTATTCGTCAGCACGATCCGTGACAGCCGCGAGTTCTTGAGTCGATCAACTGCCGGTCCAGACAACACGCCGTGCGTTGCCATCGCCCACACCTCGGTGGCGCCGCGCTCGAGCAGGATGTCTGCCGCCGAGATGATGGTTCCACCGGTATCGATCATGTCGTCGGTGAGCACGCACAGCCGGCCCTTGACTTCGCCGATCACCTCCTTCGCCTCGACTACGTTGGCCTGGCCTTTTGGGCGGCGCTTGTAGATGAAGGCGATGTCGGCGTTGCAGTCGTGGAGATGTTGGGCCATCCGCTCAGCGACCTTGATCCGGCCGGAGTCGGGCGACACGATCACCGGTGAGTCGGGAGCGTGCTTGCGGATGTAGTCCTCGAGCACCGGAGCGGCGGTGAGGTGATCAACGGGGCCCTCGAAGAAGCCTTGGATCTGGCCTGAGTGGAGGTCGATCGAGATCATCCGTTTGGCACCGGCGGCCTTGAACATGTCGGCCACGAGGCGCGCCGTGATCGGTTCACGGCCTTCGGCCTTGCGGTCCTGGCGGGCGTACCCGTAGAACGGGCACACGGCCGTGATTCGTTTGGCAGAGGCCCGATAGGCGGCGTCGATCATGATCAACTGCTCCATGATCGAGTCGTTGACGGAGCGCCCGTCAACGCCGAAATGGCTCTGCATGATGAAAACGTCACTGCCGCGGACGCTTTCGGCGAAGCGCGGGCGGATCTCGCCGTTCGCAAATTCGACGATGTTGGGATCACCGAGCCCTTGACCGAGGTAGGAAGCAACCTCCTCGGCGAGGGCCATATGCGTGCGCCCCGAATAGATGGCGAGCTTTTTGGTGGTGACCTTCTCCATGAATTGTTGCCCCTCCCGGGCAGAACGCTTGGCCGACGCAGTCAGTCAGCCGCGAGTGCAGTGTAGAACGGTCCGGTCACGGCACCTGAAATGACCGAGGAACCGGCAGGTAGATGTGCGAACGGGCCGACGTCGGCACCGTTGCCGACTTCGGCGTCGACCCCAACCGTGTGTCGCACAGCGCAGTCATTTCCGACGGCGCAGTTCTCGAGTTGCGTGTGTGGCCCCAGGTCGGTGCGGTCGCCGACGACCGTATCGCCCTGCAGGATCGTGCCTGGGTAGATCGTGACGTCGCGTCCGAGTTTGACCGTGACGTCGATGAATGTTTGCCGAGGGTCGAGCATCGTGACGCCGTTGATCAGCCAGTGCCGGTTCGTTCGGTTGCGAAGTTCGCGCTCGGCCATTGCCAACTGCCACCGATCGTTGACGCCCTGAGTCTCGGTGACGGGTGCCTGTACACATCCGACCCGATGACCCATCGAGGCAAGCCCTTCGATGACATCTGTGAGGTAGAACTCGCCCTGCGAATTGTTGGTATTGAGATTGCGTAGCGCCGGGCCGAGCAGGTCGCGGCGAAAGGCGTAGATGCTGGTGCAGACCTCACGGATATCGAGTTCGTCAGGGGATCCGTCGCGTTGTTCGACGATTCGCAACACTCGGCCATCGGTTGCTCTGATCACTCGGCCGTACCCGGTCGGGTCCTGCATCACGCTCGTCAACATCGTCGCCGCGTTCGAATTGGCGACGTGCGTTGCGACCAACTCGTCGAGCGTTTCGGCCGAGAGCAAGGGCGTATCGCCTGGGAGCACGACGATAATTGCGTCATCGTCGTAATCGTCTCCCATCAGGGCGGTCATTCCCGTCGCCGCCGCATCTCCCGTTCCGCGTTGCTGAACTTGCTCGACGAAGGCGACGTTGGCCCAGGCTGGAGCCAGTTCCTGAACCTTCTTGATCACTGTCTCGGCACCGTGTCCGACGACTACAGCGGTACGCGCCGGCCGCATTTTCTCGAGCGCATGAATCACGTGCAGTACCATCGGTCGCCCGCAGATCCGATGAAGCGGCTTCGGCCGATCGGATCGCATACGGGTGCCAACACCCGCTGCCAGCACAATTGCAGACACAGTCATCGAACGGCACTCGATTCCGGACACACCGCGACCGAAGTGCCGACCAAAGTGCCGACCACGAACCGCGCAGCTGCGCGAAGAGGAAGTGGGGCGGACGACGAACCCGCGATCACGTGCGTCATGGTTCCGGGGAGAGGGCTCGAACCTCTATAGGCGGCTCCAAAAACCGCTGTCCTACCATTGAACGACCCCGGAAAGGGTGACCGACAGCGACCCGGCCGTGACGCATAGCTGTCGCGTTGATTTCGTGGCCCAAGTTAGCGCCCTGCTCCTCGGTCGCGGACGTTTGTTGTTGTTTGCGGTGATCTTGCGTTCCTGCTGGCGAAATCGCCGGTAGCGTTGCCCGCCTTATGGGTTCGCTAGTCAAGAAGCGTCGCAAGCGCATGCGGAAGAAGAAGCACAAGAAGATGCTCCGCCGTACGCGCCATCAGCGTCGCAAGTAGTTCAGTCAAAACGTCCGGCTGCCGGCGACCCGTTCCGACCCCCCGTCGATTGGTTCTGATCAATCTGCGGGAGCAGGCACGGTTCGCGCGGCGATGATTTCGGCGCCCTCGTTGCAGATCGCGGCGAGGGCGTTGTCGTGCTCGCCGTGAACGAACCAGCTAGCACCGCTCCCCGCCAGTATCGGTGTGCAACCGCACGCGTCCCCGATCAAGTCACGCCAGCGGGCCAACGCCGGCTCTACGTGGATAGCCGCCGGTTCGAGGTCGTTGACGCCGTGTGCGGTCAGTCCACCGAGCAGGTCCCACGCCCGATATACCGCCGCGGTGCTGACTGACAGTGTGGGGATCACGAGCGTGATCGCCTGCTCTACGAAGGGCAACGGGGTCACAATCTCCCCGATTCCTTGGACTCTGGCGCGGCCGCCGATCAAGCAGAATGGAATGTCGGCTCCGAGTTTGCTGGCTGCCTCGAGTTCGTCGAATCCGGCCCAGCGAAGGATTGCAGCAGCGTCACTTGAGCCTCCCCCGAGCCCACCGCCATGCGGAATTTGCTTGTCGATCGACACGTACGTCTCTCGGCCGACCATTCGAAGTGCTCGAGCTACGAGGTTCGAGTCATCCAGTGGCATTCCAGATGCATACGGCCCTGTTGCGGCGAGGCCGGATCGAGTGGGGTCGATCGTGAGTGTGTCGGACAACGACAGACTGACCATTTCGGCGTCGATCAGATGGTATCCGTCGGAGCGAACGCCGACGATCCGCACACTCAACGTGAGCTTTGCGGGTGCAACCAGGCGATCAATCACGACTGGCGGCTCATCACGGCGTCGGTCAGCCCGCACCATTGCTCGAGACTGAGTTCCTCCGGCCGTGCCTCAGGTGACACTCCGGCGGCCTCGAACTGTGCGGCGGTGACGGCTTCGGCCAGTGAGCGTCGCAGCATTTTGCGGCGTTGCCCGAATCCCGTCCTGACGAGTTCGAACAGCGCCACACGGTCGGTGTCGGGTGGCTGGCGACGCGTAATCCGGACCAGCGCCGATTCGACGTTCGGTTTCGGTACGAACACCGATGCGGGAACAATCCCGACAATGCGAGCGACGCCCCAATAGGCGATCTTGACGCTCACCGCGCCGTACTGCTTCGAACCAGGCGAGGCGGCGAACCGCTCGGCGACTTCACGTTGCACCATCACGAGCATCTCGGTGATCGCCGGCACCTCGTCGAGAATGTCGCAGACAAGGGGTGTGGCGACGTTGTAGGGGAGGTTGGCGACCAATGTCCAGTTGTCGTGGCCGGCCAGCAGCGCACTCCAGTCGGTCGTCATCGCGTCGGCCTCGACGACCTCGACATTGGCGAGATCGGCAACGACGTCGCGCAGCATTGCCACGATGCCCCGATCGATCTCGACCGCGATCACCCGCGCGCCGGTTTCTGCGAGCGCGATCGTGAGTGACCCAAGCCCGGCACCGATCTCGATGACGCAACTGTTGGGCCCGACCTCGGCGAGGGCGGCAATCTTGCGAACCGTGTTCGGGTCGGCAACAAAGTTCTGCCCCAACTCTCGTCGCGGGGCGAGACCCCCGTCACCGAGCAGTTCGTGGATGCGGGTGCGAGAGTGAGTCACCAGGTGATCGAAACCGGAACAGGAGCGTCGGTCAAGTCGGCGATCAACAGGTAGGCGTCGTTGTGCAACACGACGTCATCGGTGGGTTCCACTCCACCAACCGACGCGATGCACTGCACACTGCGACTGTTGTCGAGGTTGGTCACGGTGATCTTTGAGTCGAACGGCACACCCTTGGCCTGGCATCTGGTGACGTCCGGAAGGTCACGCCGAAAGGACGCGGTGCCGTTGATCGCACGCGGCAAGCGCGGGATCGCGATCGTGGCAGGGTCTCCACTGTTGATCGCTTCGTCACCTTCGAGATAGGCGACCGGCGTCGAACCCATCACATCGGTCGCCGCCGGTGTGATCGATGGATCGTCCGCCGCCGTCGGGGCAAATGTTCCGACGAGCGTGACCGGCGCAGTTCCCGAGGGCACATCCACGGTGGCTTCGGTCTTGAAGAGGAACACAGCAGGTACGGCAATCACGGTGATCGCGGCTGCCAGTGCGACCCGGCGGCGCTGGGCGTAGTCGTAGTTCATGGTGATTTGGGGTTTGCGTCGACCGACTGGTGACGCAACCAGGCTATGAAGCGATCCGGGGGAACGCCAACATAGCGTTCGTTCGGGTAGCGGTGGCGATCGTCGACAGGGGAACGCTTCGCAGGTCGGCGATGAACTGGGCAACCGCCGGGACCCAGGCTGGTTGATTGGTTTTGCCTCGGTGAGGGATCGGCGCCAGGTACGGCGCGTCAGTTACGATCAGGAGCCGATCGATCGGCACGAGTTGGGCTGCGGCCTGCACGTCGGCGGCTGTCTTGAACGTGACGATCCCTGAAAAGCTGACGAACGCTCCAACATCGAGGCAACGCCTGGCTTCGTCAGGACCGCCGGTGAAACAGTGGAAGACCGTCTGCGGCGGTATGCCCTCAGCGGCCAGCAGGTCAAACGTGTCTTCCCACGCGTCGCGGGTGTGGATCACGAGTGGGAGTCGATGTTGGTGGGCAAGTTGGATCTGGGACGCGAAGGCCCGTTTCTGGAGGTCACGTGGGGAGTGGTCGTAGTAGTAATCGAGTCCGGTCTCGCCGATCGCAACAACGTTGGGGTGCTCGATCAGGTCGACGATCGTTTCGGCGCCATTGATCGCATCGTGAGGATGTAGGCCGACGGTCGCCCAGACGCCATCGTGATCATGCGCGACTGCGATCGCTGCGATTGAGGTCTGGCGATCGCATCCGACGCTGATCATCGTGTCGACGCCCGCGTCACGGGCGGCCTCGATCGCAGCCGCCGAACCGCCCGGCATCCGCGCATCATGCACGTGACAATGAGAATCGGTGAAGCGATCGGTCATAGCGTGATGCGGGGGAACAGTGACTCACCCTTGGTGACGTCGAGACCGCCCGGATACCCGCCCCATGTGGCGGCTCCGGGAAGCCGTTGGTCGGCGATGTTCGACGTGAAGCCGATTCGCTCCCAGGTCGCCTGGGCCGTCTGCGGGATCGCGGGGAACGCCAATACTGACACGATACGCAATGCTTCGAGGGCGTCGCCCATCACCGCCTCGACTTCCGGCCCTGGTTCAAGTTTCCACGGCTCGTTGGCTTCGAGATACGCGTTCGTGGCGCGGATCAGCGACCAGGTCGAGTCGAGTGCTTTCGACGGGGCGACGTTGTCCCATCCGGCTTTGGCACCGTCGTACGCTGCGGCGGCCGCCTCGGCGAGCGGGCTGTCGGCGCGTGGTGCCGGGCCGACACCCGCACACTTCTTGGCGATCACCGTGGCTACGCGGGCGACGAGGTTGCCGAGATTGTTGGCGAGGTCGGCGTTGTACCGTCCGACGAGACCTTCGTACGAGAAGTCTCCGTCAGACCCGTACGCGGTTTCGGCGAGCACGTAGTAACGGAATCCGTCAACGCCGACTCTGTCGATCAAATCGAGCGGATTGACGACGTTGCCGGTCGATTTGGCCATTTTCTCGCCATCAACCAGCAGCCAACCGCCCACGGCCCAACCCTTTGGCGGCTCGACGCCGGCGCTCATCAGCATCGCCGGCCAGTAGACGCAGTGATGGCGAATGATGTCTTTGCCGATCAGGTGATAGTCGACCGGCCACCAGTCCTTGTAGTCGTCGCTGTGATTGCCGTAGCCGACCGCCGCGAGGTAGTTGGTGAGGGCATCGAACCAGACGTACGCGACGTGAGCCGGGTCCCAGGGCAGCGGGATTCCCCAGGTCACGCTGGTGCGGCTGACTGAGAAATCTCGCAGGCCGCCACGGATCAAACCGAGCGCTTCGTTGCCCCGGAAGTCGGGTTTGATCGCGCCCGGATGGGCTGCGTACCAGTCGAGCAGGCGGTCCTGGAAGCGACTGAGTCGGAAGAAGTAGTTCTCCTCCTCGTAGGTATCGACCGGCCGTTTGTGGATCGGACACAGATCGCCTGGCAGCAACTCGTCGTCGGTGTAATACTCCTCGCAGGCGACACAGTATTTACCGCTATACGTGCCGAGCTCGATGTCGCCAGCGTCGTAGCAGCGTTGCAGTAGTTCGAGGACAGCGGCTTTGTGACGTGGTTCAGTGGTGCGGATGAAGTCGTCGTTAGCGATGTTGAGTCGGTCCCATGCGTGAGCAAACTTCGGTGCGATCGAATCGGTGAACGCTTGTGGCTCGAGTCCAGCGGCGTCGGCGGCTTCCTGGATCTTCTGGCCGTGCTCGTCGGTTCCGGTCAAGAACTTGACGTCGTGTCCCAACAGTCGGCTCCAACGCGTCAGAGCGTCGCCGACGATCGTCGTGTAGGCATGGCCAAGGTGGGGCTCGGCATTCACGTAGTAGATGGGTGTTGTGACGTAGACCCTGCTCACGCCAGCACGCTACTCAACCGCCACCGCGATCCAGCCCCAGTTTCCCAAGCCTCGCGATGAGCGATGAGGGGTCCTGCACCGCAGATCGCTCATCGGGCCCGCTGACTCCAACCGCGGTCCAACCGCGGTGAGAGATGTGCGGCCTAGAACCCCTCATCGCTCATCGCGGCTGGCTGGGGTGAGGGTTAGGCGGCGGGGCGGCGCAGGGCGCGGCGAGTGCCGAGTTCGAGGCCGGCAGCGAACGTGCCTGCTGCGATTGCGGTGGAGGCGACACCGGCTGCAGTCCGGCGAATCACGGTTTTGGTGCGTTGACTGAAGATCACGACGGGCCAGCCGTTCGCTCGGGCGTGTCGTTCCAGCGCACCATCAGGGTTCACCGCGACCGGATGGCCGACTGCGCTCAGCATCGGTAGGTCGCTCGCAGAGTCGCTGTAGGCGTAGCACTGGGAGAGGTCGAGGCCTTCCCAGCGAGCGAGTTCCTTGATTGCTTCGACTTTGCCCTCGCCGTAGCAAAACGGACCGTCGAGGGCGCCGGTGTAGACGCCGTCCTTCACCGTTCCGGTGGTACCGATCCCAGCCGTCATCCCGAGCGAGATCGCTAGTGGTTCGACGATCTCTTTCGGGGCCGCCGACACGATGTAGGTGGCCCGCCCGGCGTGGCGGTGGATATCGACAAGGCGGCGTGCCTCCGGTCGGATCTTGCCGAGCAACGTCGGCAGCACGCGTTCGTTGAGCGCCAGTAGATCGTCCTGCCGCTGGCCGGTGACGAACGACAGGATTCGATCGCGGGCAGCGTCGGTGGTTCCGTCGTCGGCACCCCAGAACTTGAATGCGGCAGCGGCGGCAGCGTCGCGTAGGAGTTCGTGGGTCGGCATCATCTTCATCGACCGAGCTGCGATCGCCAGGGTGAATGCCGACGATCCAGCGATCAGGGTTCGGTCGAGATCGAAGAATGCCGCGCTCGGACCCGTGCTGGCCACCGACACGTACTCGCTCATAGTCCCGAGGGTACCCAATCCATCGCACCACTATTCGTCGACATCGATTGTTCACCCAGCGGACATGAATCAGCCGATGGCGAGCGCGTACACCGTTTTTTTGGGGACGCCAAGTCGGACTGCGACGGCCGCGATGGCGTCCTTCTTGTCGGCACCTGCTGCAATCGCAGCGTCGAGAGCAGCGCGAATCGCATCATCGTCGGCCGGTGTTGCATCCACTGTGGCGGCACCGAGCACGATCACGTATTCCCCGCGCGGTTCGCCGATCTCGATCGTGGCAAGCGTGCCCCGTACCACTTCTTCGTAGATCTTGGTCAGCTCGCGACACACAGCGACGGGTCGGTCGTCCCCGCATGCCGCTCGTAAGTCGGCGAGGGTCCGTTTGATCCGGTGGGGGGCTTCGTACAGCACGACGGTGCGGCTTTCCGTGACGATCTCGGCGATCCGACTTGTTCGGTCCCGACCACTACGCGGAATGAACCCCTCGAACACGTATCGGCTTGTCGGCAACCCACTCATCACGAGCGCCATCACTGCCGCCGCCGGGCCGGGCACGCCAGAAACGGTGAACCCACTCGCCACAGCGGCACCGACGAGCCGTTCGCCAGGATCCGAAATTCCAGGCGTGCCCGCATCGGTGACGACGGCGACATCGCGCCCGTCACCCAGTACCGCGAGCACTTCGTCGATTCGGCTGAACTCGGTGTGATCGTTCGTCACGGTCAACCGCTCGGCGCGAATACCGACGTGTTTCAACAGCCGGCCAGTTCGTCGAGTGTCTTCGCAGCACACGAGGGCGGCGGCTCGTAGGACTTCGATCGCTCGGGGAGCAATGTCGCCGAGATTGCCAATCGGTGTAGCGACCAACCAGAGCGTTCCACCGTTGGATGGTTGGCTCACGAGTCGTTGTCCCGAACCTCGATCACGTCGCCAACGCGCAAGCCCCACCGAGCGAACGCACCTGCCTCAGCCTCGATCACATAGTCCGCACGCCAGACCGGTACACCGATCCGGCGAGGTGACATGTGCATTGTCTTGACGACGCATCCCGACGTATCGACGAACGCGATGTCGATCGCGAATCGCATCCCGATCGTGTGGACCCACCGGCATGGCCGGAGGGCGATCGCACCTTCCAATCCGTCGCGTCCGAGTAGCCCGCGTCGGCGGGCAGAGCGAGCGTCGGCAACCTCGGTTGAGGCCAAGACACGTTTGTCGTCAGTGACCAACCACGGCACACCCGAAGTGTGCCATCTCCACTGCCGTCGCGCTACGCCAGCGGAGAAGGTGTTCGGTCGGAGGATCAGCCGGGGAATGCCGCGCTGTAGATCGCCTTGAGTTCCGGGGTGGCTTCGCCGCTCATTCCGCAATAGCTGACCACTCCGTCATAGGCGGCAACGATGTATGACGTACCAGGTTCGAAGGCGATACCGCCGATCAGTGCCTCCATGCCGGCGGGAGCGACCAATGTGGCGACCTGGGCATCGCCGCCGACGTACCAGTGATCGATGGTTAACGTGACGATCTCGACTTCGACCATGTCGGCAGTGCCTTGGAACGCAACTGGTGCGGTGGCGACAATCGTCGGATCGAGAACCGCACACGACGCCATCGCGACATCGACGCCGGTTGTCAACTCGATCACCTTCAGCTTGCCCGGAGCCGCGGTTGGTTCAGGCAACGTGGATCCGATTGGTAGCGGCGCATCGGCGGTCGATCCGTCGTCGCCTCGTGTGAGAAGCCCGACGCCGACGGCGACAACCGCAATTACTGCCGCCGCGGCACCGGCAGCCATCCACCACGGTCGAGTGGCCCTGGTCTGCTTGTGATCGGTTGAACGTGGTTCAGATGTGAGGGGGGTGTTCATGATTTCCTCCAGGAGCGCCTGCGCGCCCGGGCTCGTGACGGGTTGCGTGGTTGCACTCGACACCACCGGGTTGGTGCGTGCGATGCGGTCACGCAGTTCGTCGTCGGTGATCATTGCTCGCTCCCTCCGGTGGCTTGTGGTCGAGTGCTTCCATCATCTTCCTGTCCGGCTCCGGCCGGATTCTGTCTGCCGAGTTGGGCTTTCAACTTTCGCTTCGCTCGTGCGAGTGCGACGCTGACCGCGTTGGATGTGAGGTTGAGGACTCCCGCGATTTGGCGAGGCTCGAGCCCTTCCCACGCCCATAGCCGGACGATCTCTTGCTCGGAATCCGTGAGTGTCGCGATGGCACGATCGAGCTCTGGATCCCGGTGGTTGTCAACCGGAGCAGTGTCTGTTTCGAACATCTGCAGGTCAAGCGTCCTGACTCGATCAACGAGCCGGAGGTGTCGTTCGACTCCTCGGCGTTGATTGGCAAGGCACCGGCGGGCGACGCCGTAGCACCAGGGGAGCGGCTCGTCGGACGGGACGTCGTCAAGCCGGCGCCACACCGTCAAGAGGGTCTCGCTGAGCGCATCGGCCGCGTCGGCTGGTTGGGCGCGTCGCCGCAGGTACCGCTGGAGCGGTTCGTACACCGCGCCTGCGACCGCCTCAAAGCGGTGTCGGCGCGCGATCTCAGAACTCACGAATGCTTTCTGTCCGGCACGACGATGATCCTGTCATCGATCGCGTCGCCGTCGTACGATCGCCACTCATGTTCGTTGTCTCCGCAATTGTGTGTTCGGTGTTGGCGTTTCTCGCGATGGGAATGGGGGCTGCGCAGATTCAGGGCGTGCCGCAGGCGATTGCGGTGATGGAGCGGGTCGGCGCCAAGAACCTGGCCACGACGTCCGGGCGTTTGTTGCTTGCCGCCACTGTTGGACTGATCGTTGGGTTGTTCTGGGCTCCGCTCGGGATCGCCGCAGCAGCGGGGCTGGTCGCCTACTTCCTGGTCGCCGCCATTTTCCATATCAAGATTCATGACAAACTCGGTCAGATCGCCAACCCCTTGGTTCCTGCCGCCCTGGCTGCCGTGGCGCTCTGGCTTCGAATCGCGACTCGCTAGTCCGAGGTTTGAGTCCGTTCGAGTTTGGTCTCATCGTGCTCGTTGATCAGTGCCGCAAGATCTGATTCGCTGACCGGTCGGAAATCCCAAACGTCGCTGCCGACATTGACCATCCGGCCGTCTTGTTTCCAGGTGTCATGTACGTGGCCGTGCAGCAGCCAGTCGCCGCGGTCGATCGGTCGATGGCTGAGGTAACGAGCCTCCTCCTGGCTGTCACCGCGGTATGGGAAGTGACAGGCAAGCACCTGTTGGTCGTCGACCGTCAACGTGATCTCACCCTGGTGGATCTCGGTGAAGCCGGCGTCGAGGTACCGGTCGATCCATTCGATCGAGCGTGGGCCGTGCCCGCTCCAGCAGCGGTCGTGGTTCCCTGCAAGCAGCCGCTTGTCGCCGTTCAGCTGACCGACCAGCGGCAGCGACTCGGTGATGATTCCCATTGCAACGTCGCCAAGCACCCACACGAGATCGTCTGCGGCAACCGTCTCGTTCCACCGCTCGATCAATCCGCGATTCATTTCATCGACGTCGGCAAACGGCCGCGAGCAATACCGAATGATGTTCGCATGCCCGAAGTGCAAGTCCGACGTGAACCACGTACCCATCAACCCATCATGCCGCCACGCAGCAGTTGCGGGCGCACGCGTTCAGGGTTGGCTGAGCCGTTCGACTGGTTGACCGGTGAATCCGGCGATGAGGTCGTAGTCCTTGTCGATGTGAAGGACTACGAGCTGGGCCAGCTCGGCTGCAGCCGCGATGAGTAGATCGGGGATCGATGGCGCACGGTGCTGACCGCGATCGGCGAGCACAGCTTGGACCTCAACCGCACGGTCTTCGATCGCGGGGGTGAGGTATTCCACGGGCATCGAACTCAGCGGGGGCACTGCCAGCGCGTACCGAAGGTCGGCAGCGGAGCGAGCCGAGTAGCCAACTTCGAGGCGGGTCACGGTGCTGATCCGGACGAGTCCCCGTTGGATGCGGTCGGCCCAATCCTTGGCGTCGGGGCTCGTGGCGAGTCGGACGAGCGCGGACTTGTCGATGAGCCAGCCGGTCATCGCCAGGCGCGCCCCATGATGTCGGGGTCGTCAAGATCGGCGAAGGTGTCGGCGAAGCCGGCCAGGTCGGCAATGGAGACGTCGGTCGACTGGGCATCGCGTTCACGCGCCAGCGCCCGCCGAAGGTACTCGGTTCGCGAGAGACCGACCCGCTGGGCTTTGAGGTCGATGGCGGCGACGACCTCCTCGGGGACGTCTCTGATCAAAATGTCAGTCACAGCTCCTCCAGTTCGATATCACAGGATATCACGGTGGACTATCGGTCTTGCAGCTCGCGGTGATTCACCGGGCGTCGGTCCTTGGCCGGGTCATCTCGCCTGGGTGAGGCGGAGGTCGAAGTGGATCGTGAGGTCGAGCGCTTCGGCGATCTCGACGAGGCGGGCGAAGCTGACGCCGCCGTAGTCGGTCGCCTCGTAGCGCTGGATCGCTTGCTCCTGGAGAGCAACCCGCTCGGCGAGCTGTCGTTGGGTCAGGCCGCACGCGATGCGCGCCCTGATGAGCGCGGTCGGCAGTTGGTCGATACCCGTCGCCTCGATCAGAGTTGTGTCGTGGAGCGCGTCGTACTCGGCCAACTCTGCCTCGAGGTCGCCCAGCGTGCCGCGGAGGGCGTCGAGCTGCAGCTCGCGCATCTCCGGTTGCAGCCAGTCTGGAAGGAGGGTGCGGTGCAGTTCGTCGATCGTATTTCGTACCCCGCCGGCTCTGCTGCGGGTGATCCTGTACTGCCGCTCGTTCTTGATGATGGCTCGAACTCCTTTAGGTCGATGACGACGATTCCCTTGCGTTGACCATCGCGGGGGCTGAAAGAACTCCACGAAGTACTCACCGGAGCCGACCTCGACGACGTTCGGGAAGAACTCGCAGCCGAACTCGGCGTTCTGTGCGGGCCGACCGCGCTACAGATCGAGCAACGCCGGGTGGAGCAGTGCTCGGTCGACACCGACGGGGTCGTAGCAACCGTCGATGTCGCCGGGGTGGAGCTTCCCAGTGACAAAGCTGCCATCGATCCAGGCCCGATGGCAACCGACGGCCTTCAGCGCGAGAAGCGCGCCGCGGCGGCACCCTTTGAGCAGATGCAGTCGCCAACTCGACGTGCCGAACGATTCCTCGACTTCGGTCCAAGCCGCGGTCCACTCACCAGCTGGCAAGCGACCATCGACGAGCGCCGGGATCATCGACACAACATACCAGTTGTGTCGAGTCTCTGTTATCGGTACTTCGTTGGGCCAACCTCAGGCCGGCGCGAGCAATGGATGGCGGTGCCCGGGGGAGAGTGAACCAAGGCTGTGCCACTCAACCGCCACGTCCTGCATGACCAGCGCTGAGTCGAGGCTGATCGACCCTGCTGGAAAGGCGATGCGGTCGTCGAAGAATGACGAACGGACGTGACGAATGTCGGCGGCCTGGATGCGCCAAGTCGTCGTGCGGAATTCCAGACCGTCGAGTCGGTCGGAGCGGCGGGTCGGCGAGAAGCCAGCTGCGCCAGCCCGGAAGAAGTTGGAGGCCTCGGTGGTCGAGGCGAAGAGCTCGCTGTCGGCCAACTCGTCTCGCATCCCCACGGCAGCATCGACGAAGCACTGCGAATCGCGAGCGGTGAAGGCGACTGCAATTGCATCAGCCGACTCGGCGCTCCTGAAGTCCGCCCTCTCGTGGCGGCCGGGGAACAAGCGGTCGCCCGCGGCGATGTTCACGATGGCCGCGCTGTGACGTGTCGGGATGTACACGCCCGTCCGTAGTCCGGTCTCGTCGTGCCACTGGACAGCAAAGCGATGAGCGGCGTTCTCACTCGTGAGGCCCAGACGTGCTGGCACGCCGCGGGGTCGCAGCTGTCCGAGCCGGATGAGGCAGATCCCGGCTACGGCCCATCCGTTGACAAACTGCGGCTCGAATGGCGCTGGGATCATCGTTGCGGCGACGTCCCGGTCCAGCCGATAGTTGATCAAGAGCCGGCGTTCAACGACGCCTTGCATTGTCGGCACTCTCATCCCGGCCACTCCCTTGCTTGTCGTTGACGGTGACTACTGGATAGCGTACACTACGAGAATGAATACTAGCAAGGTAGACGATAACGGAATAGCTCAGCTTGACGAAGGCTTGATGATCGACGAGTTGGCGCGAAGGGCTGGCCTCGTCGTGTCGACCGTTCGGCTCTACCAGAACAAGGGCCTCGTGCCTCCACCTTCCAAGCGAGGTCGAGTCGGCTACTACGACGAACGACACCTCGAACGGCTTCAGGCGATCGCCCAGCTCCAAGAACGCGGCTTCTCTCTCGCTGGCATCAAAGAGCTGTTCGACGGCATGGAGACGGGAGACAGCCTTCGATCGGTGCTAGGCCTGGGTGATCAGGCGTCGATCTGGTCGGCCGAAGCTGCGCAGACGATGTCGCTGGTCGAACTCGCCGGTCACCTTCCGTCGGTCGAGTTCACGCCCGCGGTCGTACAGCGAGTGATCGAACTGGGCCTGGTGGAGTTCTCGCCGGATGGAACCCACGTGATCGTGCACAGTCCGTCGTTCCTGAAGATCGGAAGCGAGTTGGCTGCATTGGGCGTGCCGGCCGATGAGATCCTCGATGAGTACGAGCAGCTGCGGACGCAGACCGACGAGATCGCTCGCCGGTTCACCGAACTGTTCCGCCGTCGGATGTGGAAGCCGTTCGTGAAGCGAGGGATGCCGGCAGATCAGATCCCGCCGCTGTTGGAGACTCTCGAGAGGTTGGCACCGCTCGCGGGGGACGTGACGACGATGTCGCTTCGGCACTCGTTGCAGGCCGCAGCCGAGTCGTTCGTCCGTGCCGAGGCCCGCCGACTCGGTGTCGACATCCCTCGACCCGGCCACTCGCACGCCGATGGCAGGGAGACGTCATGACCCGAATCGTCATTCCCGGTGGAACGGGCTTCCTCGGGCAGGCGCTTGCTGCCCGTCTGGTCGATCGGGGCGATGAGGTCGTGATCCTCAGTCGCGCTGAGGGCAACCATGTGGAGGGCACGCGCACCGTTTTGTGGGACGCCGAGTCGATCGGACCGTGGGTGAGCGAGCTCGACGGAGCCGACGCGATCGTTCACCTGACCGGCCGGCGCTTCGATGTGCGTGGCACCAAGCGCAACATCGACGAGTTGATCTCGTCGCGCGTGCAGCCGGTTCGCGTGGTCGGCGAGGCGATCGAGCGCTGCGCGACGCCGCCGCGGGTGTGGGTGCAGTCGTCGTCGCTTGCTGTGTTCGGCGATGGAGGCGATGCCATGCTCGATGAGCGCTCGACGCCGGCGGGCATCGGCCCGCGGGAAATGGTGACGGTCTGCCTCGCATGGGAGGGCGCGTTCCATCAGGCGAGTGCGGCGGTCGAGCGCACGGTGTTGCTGCGCATGGGCATCGGGCTCGGCGGTCGCAACGATCCGGCGACGGCGAAGCTCGCACAGCTCGTTCGGTTCGGTCTCGGCGGACGCGTCGGGTCGGGGCGTCAGTGGGTGTCGTGGGTTGGGCTCGACGATCTCCTCACCGCGATGATCCTGGCCATCGATGACGACACGATGACGGGCACCTACCACGTGACATCACCGAAACCGGTGACGAACGCGGAGATGATGTCGACCTACCGGCGTCTGCTCGGGCGCCGGATCGGATTACCCAGCCCTGCGTGGCTGGCACGAATCGGCGCGCCGATTCTCGGGAGCAGCGCGAGCCTGGCGCTGACCGGTCGACGGGTCGTCCCCACCCGCCCATTGGAGCGCGACTTCACCTTCGAGCAGCCCGACTTCGAGCCCGCCGCTCGGAAGGCACTCGGCGCCTGCGGACTGCTCTGAGAGGCGCGCGTTTCGGGTCGCCCGCGAGCGGCTTGGTCCCGGATTGGTCCTTCTCAGGTCCTTCCTCCAGGCGAACGGGGCGAAACTGAACGCACCTAGAGGGACACAGCTCAGAGGCAATACAGCTGAATCGCCGCAGATCGCGAAAGCCCTGCTAGACGTTGAAGCGGAACTCCATGACGTCGCCGTCTTGGGCTACGTAGTCTTTGCCTTCGACTCGGATCTTGCCGACCTCTTTGGCTTTGGTCCATGAGCCGAGTTCGAGCAGCTCGTTCCACAGAATTGTTTCGGCACGGATGAAACCGCGCTGGAAATCGGAGTGGATGCGACCTGCGCAGATTGGTGCGGTCGAGCCCTCGTAGAACGTCCAGGCGCGTGACTCCTTCTCGCCGGTCGTGAAGTACGTCCGCAGGCCGAGTAGGTGGTAGGCCGAGCGCACCATTCTGAACAAGGCGCCTTCGCCGAGACCGAATCCTTCGAGCATTTCGGCGCGTTCGGCGGGATCCGTGATCGATGCGGCTTCGGCTTCGAGCTGCACACACATGCCGATCACCTCGACGTTGTCACCCGCATCGTTGAATTCGGCATCGACCATCGCCTCGACTTCGGGGATCCGGTCGAGATCCTCCTCGCCGACGTTCACGACCGCAAGCACTCGTCGGTTCGTCAGTAGGAAGTAGGGGGCGAGGATCTCGCGATGGTCGGCCTTGAGTCCCGCGCGATACAGCGGACGGCCTTCGCTCAGCGAGGCATAGGCGGCACGCAACGCCTCGATTTCGTCACCCAACGTCTTGTCGAGTTTCGATTGTCGCTCGGCCTGGTTCAAACGCTTCTCGACGGTCTCGAGGTCGGCTAGCGCGAGTTCGATTTCGACGACGCGGAGATGTTCGAGTGGGTCAGATGGTCCGGTGATGTCATCGTCGACGAACGCCCGCAGGACGAACACGATCGCATCGACCTCACGGATGTTGGCCAGAAACTTGTTGCCGAGGCCCTCACCCTTGGACGCTCCTTCGACGAGCCCACCGATGTCGACGACCTGCACCGAAGCATGAATCGTCTGTTTCGATTTGGACATGACGGACAGTCGATCGAGCCGGTCGTCAGGCACCTTGGCAACGCCGATGTTCGGGTCTTTCGTGGCGAACGGGTACGGCGCCGCCAGCGCCCCGCCGCCCGTGAGTGCGTTGTACAACGAGCTTTTGCCTGCGTTCGGCAGGCCGACCAATCCGAAGCGTTCCATGAGGCACGCAAGACTACCGAGTCATCGACCCCGCACTCCCGGCCGGTCTCGCGGCTGCGGGTCAGTGATCGTGATTGCAGTTTTCGGTGTGAGTGTGTTCGTGTGCGTGCTTGGCGAGATCGGCGCGGACCTCATCCATGTCGAGCGCCCTGACCTGCTTGACGAGATCGTCGAGGGCTGACTTTGGGAGCGCACCGGGCTTGCTGAACAACTGAATCCCGTCACGGAAGATCATCAGCGTCGGAATCGACATGATCCCGAGCTGACCGGCGAGTTGCTGCTCGACCTCCGTGTCGACCTTGGCAAACACCACATCAGGATTCTCACCGGCGGCGGCCTCGAAGATCGGGGCGAACTGGCGGCATGGCCCGCACCACGACGCCCAGAAGTCGACGAAGGTGATTCCTTCGCCGGTGACCGTTGATTCAAAGTTGTCGTTCGTGAGTGTGCTCGTTGCCACCAGGTGCTCCTTGTAGTCCTGTTTCCTAACCGACTACCGCAACGCGCCCCGCGTCGTGTCTATTCCGACGCCCCGTGCTGGCGTCCTGTTACTGCAACGCGCGGCGCTACTGTCCGAGCTGTGAAGCCTGCCGTTCCGATGACTCCTGAAGCAGCGCTGATGCGGGTGATCCATTGCCTTGATCGGGCGCATGAGCAGGGCTTCAAGACGAAGGCGTTCGTGCGAGCTCTCGAGGTCGTACGGGAGACTGATCCGGTCGAACTCGCCGAACGCGCCCGCGACGAGAAGCTAGGCGAGCTCGAAGGAATCGGTGCCTCGACGGCGAGCGTGATCACCGAAGCGCTTGCGGGCATCGCTCCGACGTATCTCACCAAGATCGAGGCGGAGACGGTCGTTCCGATCACCGAAGCCGGGGCTATGTATCGCGCCGCCCTGCGGGGTGACTGTCACTTGCATTCCCGCTGGAGTGATGGGGGAGCGGAAATCGAGGCGATGGCAGCAACGGCGATCGCTCTTGGCCACGAGTACATGGTGTTGACCGACCACTCCGCCCGACTGACGATCGCCCACGGGCTCAACGAGGAGCGGCTGTCGGCGCAACTCGACGAAGTCGCCCGAATCAACGCCGATATCAGCGCCGCCGGACACGCATTCCGGATCTTGACCGGGATGGAGGTCGACATCCTCGAGGACGGCCTGCTCGACCTCTCCGATTCGATGCTGTCGAGGCTCGACATCGTGGTCGCCAGTGTCCATTCCAAACTGCGGATGGAGCGCAAACCGATGACCGAACGAATGGTGTTGGCGGTGGCGTCACCGCACGTCGACATCCTCGGACATTGCACAGGCCGGATGATCGGCAAGCGCCCCGAATCGACGTTTGACGCCGACTTCGTGTTCGCCGCCTGCGCCCAGTTCGGTACTGCTGTCGAAATCAACTGCCGGCCGGAACGGCTCGATCCACCGCGAGAACTGATCGACTTGGCGATCGACTACGACTGCTGGTTCTCGATCGACTCCGACGCTCACGCCACCGGCCAACTCGAATGGCAACCACACGGATGTGACCGCGCCGCCGAGCGGGGAGTCCCGATCGAACGGATCATCAACACGATGACCGCCGACGATCTGCTCGCCTGGTCCGCGTCGTAAGCTTCGAATTTCGGATTCCTGTCACGGTTTTTGGCATGCATGTCACCAATTCCGTGACATCCATCCTGGCTTCGACTGATTGGGCCATCCGTCCGGTTGGGGCTGGCGTAGCGCTGCCTTAGACTGGCCGACCTATGTCAAAGAAGACGAAGAAGCGCAAAGCCCGCCTGCGGCGCAGCAAGGCGAACCACGGCAAGCGCCCAAACATGGGCCGAGGCTGAGTCGCACTACATGATTCCACCGCGCACTCGACGTGACGCGGTTGTTGACACGCTGCACGGAATCGCTGTTCCTGACCCGTACCGATGGTTGGAGGACGGAAGCGATCCGGAGGTGCAGCAGTGGGTTGCCGAGCAGAATCGGCTGACCCGTTCGGCGCTCGATGCCTCGCCCAGTCGGGCGGTTTGGCACGAGCGCCTTGTCGCGCTCATGGGCCTTGCAGTCGTGCAGGCGGTGCAAGTGCGAGGCGATCGGCTGATCCTTCTGGAACGCGAGGCGGGCGAACAACAAGCCAGGCTCAGCGTTCGATCGATTGGGAATCCGTCTGGCGAGTCGGTCGTGCTCGTCGATCCATCGAGTGACACGACTGATGGTGCGGCGGCGATCGACTGGTATTTCGCCTCCCCCGATGGCGAACTGATCGCGTTCGGTGTGAGTGAAGGTGGTACGGAGAATTCGGTTCTGCGTGTCGTGGGCGCCCTTGATTCGCGAATGCTGAGCGACGAGATTCCGAACTGCCGGGCCTGCAGCGTGGCGTGGGAGCCCGACGGTTCAGGTTTCTTCTACACCCGGTATCCAGAAGGCGACGAGTACAACCGAACCGTGCATCACCACACGCTTGGTGACCCGTGGGCTGACGATCCGGTCGTGTGGGCGGAACACGAAACGCCAGAGATTTGGCCGGGAGTCGAACTGTCACCCGACGGGCGCTACCTCGTCGTGAGCGCGATGGCTGGTTGGAGCAGGAACGATCAGCACGTCCTGGACCGCATGACGGGTACCTGGCGTGACCTGATTGTCGGTGTCGATGCGATCAGCGATTTTTCGTTCGCCGATGACAAGACCTTGATCGGTATGACGACATTGAACGCCCCGATGGGCCGGATCGTCAGCGTCGACCTTGCCGAGCCCGAGGTCGGGCACACCACATGGACGACGGTCGTTCCCGAACGCACCGTCGTGATGGGGTCGCCGGTGCCGATTGGTGATGGGTTCTACATCACGGTCGAAGAGATGGGTGTCGACTCGATCGAACACTGGACAATTGATGGCCGGGACGGCACCGAGATCGGTGGCGTCGGTGTCAGTTCGGTGGTGCAGATCTCCGCCGATCGCTTCGGCGGCCGGGCGTTTGCGATCGTGACCGGCTTCGACTCGCCGGCGGCGGTGTATTCGCTCGAACACGACCATCGGGCTGACCGGATTCACCCGGGCGGCGTCAGCGGATCGATTCCCAGTTCGATTCCCGATTTGTCGATTCCCAGTTTGGAAGTGAGTCAGGTCGAGTATCCGTCGTTCGACGGCACGTTGATCGGGCTGTTCCTGATCCATCGGTCTGACGTGAGTGTCGATGCATCCACGCCGACGATTCTCAATGGCTATGGCGGGTTCGCGATCTCCGAGACCCCGATGTGGTCGCCGACAATTGCCGCCTGGTGCGAGGCTGGAGGGCTGTACGCGATCGCCGGTTTGCGGGGTGGCTTCGAGCACGGGGAGGAGTGGCATCAAGCCGGCAAGCGGGCGAACAAGCAGAACGTGTTCGACGACTTCCATGCCGCCGCCGACTGGTTGGTTACGACCGGACGCACGTCACGTGACCGACTGGCGATCGTCGGCGGCTCGAACGGGGGATTGCTGGTCGGTGTTGCGCTGACACAACGTCCTGATCTGTGTCGCGCCGTGTGGTGCGCGGTGCCGCTGCTTGACATGATTCGGTTTCCTCAATTCCTGATCGCCAGGCTCTGGACCGAGGAGTACGGCGACCCCGACGTGGCCGAGGAGTTCGGTTGGTTGCACGCCTATTCGCCGTATCACCACGTGGTCGAGGGTGAGCGTTACCCTGCGGTGCTGCTCACGACCGCCGAGGGTGACACGCGGGTCGACGCCCTGCACGCCCGCAAGATGGCTGCGATGCTGCAGTCGACCGCTGCTGACCCATGGTCGCGGCCGGTCCTGCTCCATCAGGAAGGTCGCGCCGGGCACGGAGTTGGTAAGCCAGTTGGAAAGCGAGCAGCCGAGCAAGCTGATGTGTTGGCGTTTCTGTCGTCGCAACTGGAGGGGATGCAATGAGTTCGATGCGGCTTGCGACGATCCTTGTCGGAGGGTCGGCGGAACCGTGGGTGGCGCTCGGGTTCGGACTCGACCAGCACGGCCGGATCCCGCTCATCAACGGTGCCCTCGAGTTCACGGGCGAGGGCTCAGGTCTGCTCGGGATCAGTGTCGATGGACTTGCCGAGTGGTCGGTAGACGTTGATGGAATCACTGTCTCCGGGGGTTCTGTCACTCCCGCGATTCATCATCCGAACGGCGCCTACGAGTTGGATCATCTCGTCGTGATGACTGACTCGCTGGAGCGAACGTCTGATGCGGTGGCAGAGTCGCTTGGTTTCGAACGCCGCCGGATTCGCAAAACCGACGGTCAACGCCAGGCGTTTCATCGGATGGGTCCGGGCGGCGTGATTCTCGAAATCGTCGAGCGTCCAGACGTCACGACGGTCGGACTGCTTGGCCTCGTGTTCAACGTTCTCGATCTCGACGGACTGGTTGCGGGGCATGACCGCGAGGTTCTCGGCCTCGCCAAACCAGCCACACAACCGGGCCGCCAGATCGCCTCTGTTCGTTCGGGTGCCGGTCTCGGTGTGCCGACAGCGTTCATGTCGCCGGACCGATAGCCAGGTACCGGCCAACCCACCGAATCGGCCCGTCCGCTACACGTCGGGTTCGTAGGGTTCTTGTTCGTCTCCGCTGGCTAGAAAGGCACGGCCCTCGGCACACTCCGTTTGGAGTGGGCACCACCGGCATGAGGTACCGGGTCGTTTCACTGGGTCGCGGCCTTCGAACTTCAACTCGATTTCGGCATTGATCGCGTCGAGGAGGCGGCGCGTCGCTGTGCGCAGAACACTCTCGGTCACATCCTCTACGACAGGCTCGCCGGCATCGAGATAGAACGAGGCCAATTTTCGCGGTGGAACCTGTGTGCGCAGCGTTTCGACGAGGGCGTAGAAGCGGAGGTCCTCACGGTGCTTGGGGGAGACCCATCCGGTCTTGAGGTCGATGATCACCTTGCGGCTTTCGGCACCGCTTGGGCGACCAAGCGTGAGGTCGACCTTGCCCGACAGCACGATCGGACCATCGAGCGGCCAGCGCACGCTTGATTCGGTCGTGGGTGCTGACCGCTGGTCGAGCGGCGGGAAGCATTCCTGGAACTTGATCAGCTTGTCGACAGCCGTGCCGCGCAGGTCTGAAAGATCGGCGTCGGAGAGTCCGGCGATCCAGTCGCCGAGGGTCGTGTCGTTGTCGGCGAGGCGGGCAATCGCTTCGTCGACGAGTTCGGCTGGAACTGGATCACCCCGCCAATTGAGCATCAGTTGAATCGCTCGGTGGGCCACCTGCCCACCTGCCACGGCGGGAGACCAGGAGAACGAGTCCGGGAGCATGTGCTGGACCTCGCAGCCGAGCACGCTGGCGATGCGATGCTTACTGATGAAGATCGACTCGTCGCCGAGTCGCTCGTGGAAGTTCTCGAACGCCTCGTCGACATCGGCTCGAATCGACGCAACGACGGCCTCGTCGAACACGATTGGATCGTCGCCGCGGCGAAGCAGTGCCAGCGTCTTGAGTTGCAGGGGTGAAAGAGAGGGAAGCGCCGAGTCGGCCATTGCGGTCGACCTTACCGAGTAGGTGTGACACCCATCATTCATGATGGATGTATGCCCGCCCACGTCCCGACTGCCACGTCAGTCGACTTTGCCTCAGCCGCCCGCACGCTCACCCGTGAGGCGCGCCGGCAGGGGTTGGTGGGTCCCAGTTTTCGGTGCCCACCGCGACTCGTCGGTGTCGATCGCACGCTGCGCCGTCGCGCCGATGGGGCAATCGTCGCGGTCCGCCTGCGAGGCAGGCCCTGGGTTGCCGTTCTGGCGGACATGATCGAAGGTGTGATTGTCGCCAACCAACTCACACCGCCGCGAGCTGATCGGGTGCGAGCAAGTCTGTGGTCGGTGTGCGGTGCCGAACCGACTCTGTCGAGAGACGATTCTGGACCAATCGCCCGAGTCGCTTGATGCTTGAGCATGAATTCTAGTGATGCTATGCTATCAATCATGCGAACGACGGTGACACTCGACGCCGACACCGAACAGTTGCTTCGTCGGCACATGAAAGAACGGCGAATCTCGTTCAAGCGAGCACTCAACGACGCGATCAGAGACGGCTTGAGCTCGGTTAATCGACCCGAGTTCCGCACGCCGACGATGTCGATGGGTCGGCCAGTAGCGAATCTCGACCGTGCACTCCAAATCTCGGCCGAACTCGAAGACGAGGAACTGATCCGAAAGATGCAATACGACGTATGAAGGTCGTCGACGCCAACGTGTTGTTGTACGCGGTGAACGAGGATGCAACGAAACACCAGGAGTCGCGCGAGTGGCTCGACGCCGCGCTTTCTGGAGGAGCGACAGTCGGTTTTTCGTGGATTGTGCTGCTTGCGTTCGTGCGGCTGTCGACCAAAGCGGGCGTCTTTCCGCATCCTTTGACAGTTGCCGAGGCGCTCGGTGTGGTGGAGGCATGGCTCGCTCAACCATCTGCTGTCGTGGTCGAGCCAACGGTCCGCCACGCGTCAGTTTTGGCGGACCTCCTACACGCCGTCGGTGTCGGAGGGAATCTCGTCAATGACGCCCATCTCGCGGCGCTGGCGATTGAGCATCACGGACTGGTCGTGTCGTTCGATCGCGACTTCGATCGCTTCGCAGGTGTCAAACGGGAGCAGCCTGTGACTCGTTGATCGGCAATCGGGTAAAGGTGTGCCGCTACCGTATGTTGATGCAGAGCCCGGGTGGCGGAATTGGCAGACGCGGGGGGCTTAAACCCCCCTGACCTTCGGGTCATGTGGGTTCGAACCCCACCCCGGGCACGGATGTGTCCTACTAGATGATGAAATCTTGCCGGTCTGATCGCTAGACGTTGGAGTATTGAGAATCTAACCTGAACGGCTGATCGTCGGGTGATCCCCGGTCAGCGCTTCGGTCGCTTGGGCGTCGGTGGGTACGCCGTGACGAGCGACTGCATCAGGGTCGGGAACATCGGCGTGAAGCGACCTTCCCCCCAGGAGAGGTCGGGCTCGTTCGCCATCGCCATCGTCAGCACCCCGACGATGATCACGCCACTTAGGTACACCGCCTCGTTGGACGCTGCGCCGGGTCCGAGCTGCCCGGCCGCGACCGCATCGGCGAGCGAAGCTCGCTGTAGGTCGATCATCGCAACGCTCGGCGCCAAGGCCTCTTCCGTGGGCTCGAAGCTCGGTACTGGCCGCCAGAACAGCAACTGCGCCAGCGCACGGTTGGTCAGTGCCCAGCGACCGCTCGCCTCGAGGCCTTCCTTCAGCGCGGGTAGACCGGGCTCGGCGCCCGCCATCGCCGACCGCATGACCGTGAGGTGCTCGAGCTGCCCTCGCAGGAACAGCGCGTCGTACACCGCCATGAGCGACGGGAAGTACTTGTAGAGCGACGGAGGCTGTACGCCGAGGCGCCGCGCGACCTCGGCGAGGCTGAGGCCGTTTACCCCTTCCTCGGTCATCATTTGCTCGGCGATATCGAGGATCTCCTCAATGGTCTCCTGGCGACGACGGGCACGACGATCCACAGGAGGAACACTGGTGGAGTCCTGCGAAGTCATGGAACTGAGTATAGCAAGAAATCTTCTTGACAGCTAAAGCTACTGGATATAACTTTAGCTTCATGCGAACACCAAACATTGAGGAGAAGATCATGCCGTCCAAGGGAAGTCGGTGGTGGCTCACCAGCGACAGTGCCGAGCTCGTCATCAACGCCGAGGCCGACCGCGTCTACGAACTCGTCGCTGATCTGACCCGCATGGGTGAGTGGAGTCCGGAGTGCGAGCGTGTGGAGTGGGAGGACGGAAGCACCGACGCCGTCGAGGGTGCCACCTTCGTAGGCCACAACCGGGGCGGGCCCGCCAAGAAGTTCCGCTGGAAGCGTCATGGCCGGGTGCTCGTGGCCGATCATGGCCGCGAGCTCGCCTTCATTACCGACGAGGGTGGTCGCGAGTCCACCGTCTGGAGCTACCGCCTCGAGCCCGTCGCCGGAGGGACGCGGGTGACCGAGTCCTACGACGTGCGCTGGATCCCGGTATGGGCGCGCATCGTCGACGTGCCCAGCAACCGTCACCGCGAGCTCCAAGAGGGCATGCGACACACCCTCGCCCAGCTCAAGCGGGCCGCCGAGGCCGCAGGCACGACAAGCAACCCGTCATGACGCTCGAGGTCGGACCCGGCGGCTACCTGTTGTCCGCTGGCGACGGCGAGCACCTGTGGTTCGCCGACGGACTGCTGACCTACAAGGCCACCGGTGACCAGACCCGCGGGATGCTCGCCGTCGCCGAGATGCGAGCGCCACGCGGGAGCGGCTCACCGAGCCACCGGCACGAGCACGCGGACGAGGCGTGGTACGTCCTCGACGGCCACCTCACGTTCTGGCTCGGCGACCACCAGTTCACGGCCACCGCCGGCGACTTCGTGTTCGGTCCTCGCGGGTTGGAGCACCGCTTCCGCGTCGACTCGGAGGAGGCGCGTTTCCTCCTCCTACTCACGCCGTCCGGCTTCGAGCACTTCACCCGAGCTGCCGGGTGGCCGGCCAGCGCGGCAACACCGCCGCCGCCGGATCTGCCACCGCGCGACGGCCAGGCCCTCGCCGCGGCCGCCAGCGCCGCCGGCATCACCATCCTCTCGATCTCCACCACCTCCACCACACCCGAAGGAGTCCGCTCGTGATCACCACCTACACCGTCACACCCGGCATCGACGTCATCACGTCGGCCTTCCCCATCCCCGGCTTCGGCCTTGTCCCCATCAACGCCTATGTCATGCACGGACCTGAACCGGTCCTCGTCGACACCGGCTCGGTGATCGAGAGTGAGGAGTTCCTGGTCGTGCTCCGCACCGTCATCGATCCCGCCGACCTCCGTTGGATCTGGCTCACCCACTCCGACTTCGACCACATCGGCAGCCTCCAGGCGCTGCTGGCCGAGAACCCACGGCTCCGGGTGATCACCACCTTCCTCGGTGTCGGGGTGATGAGCCTCGCGAGTCCGATCCCTCTCGACCGGGTGCACCTCCTCAACCCCGGCGAGCGCTTCATGGCCGGACACCGCACCCTGACGGCCTTGCGACCGCCGGCGTTCGACAACCCGGTCACCACCGGCTTCCACGACAGCGAGTCCGGTGCCCTCTTCAGCGCCGACTGCTTCGGTGCGCTCCTGCAGGCCGTTCCCGAGCGAGCGACCGAACTGAGCGACGACGAGCTTCGCCAGGGGCAGGTGCTCTGGGCGACCATCGACTCGCCGTGGCTCCACAAGGTCGACCCGTCGGTACTCGCCGGTGAACTCGACGCCATCCGGAGGCTGGACCCGACGATGATCCTCAGCAGCCATCTCCCGGCCGCTCCCGCAACGATGCTCGAGCAACTGCTCGATTCCCTGCGATCCGTTCCCGCCGCCATGCCGTTCGTCGGTCCCGACCAGCCAGCCCTCGAGCACCTCCTGGCCTCCATGACCGCAGGAGTTATGTCCTAGCCACCTGGCTCCGACGACTCGAAGCGGAGCGCGGGACAGTCGGTCGTGGACGTTGCGTGGCCGCCGTCCGAGTGAACTTGACGGGAACGATTGTCGGCGATCTTGGCACCTGTATCAAGCGACTTCCACTCGCGTTGACCTGGGCGTCTTGTGG
The DNA here is from genome assembly GCA_031422395.1 of Ilumatobacteraceae bacterium. Taxonomy (GTDB): domain Bacteria; phylum Actinomycetota; class Acidimicrobiia; order Acidimicrobiales; family Ilumatobacteraceae; genus Ilumatobacter. The sequence continues at coordinate 41,331 of JANPLQ010000087.1, forward strand.
TCGAAATCTCGGCACACGGCCGCCTCTGAGCGGGTCCCATGAGTTGCGCTCGTTCCGTCAACGACCTCCTTCTTTCCGGGGGAAAGTAGTGAGGTCGTCGCTGGATCTGGGACCGATTTGGGTTGGGTCCGACCAACGCTTGGCCGACGATCCTCGGCATCCGTGATAGGTGGCTGTTGGCCGCCGTGGCATCGACGACTGAGAGATGTCAGAGATCGTCAGTGGTGTTCGCCGACGTCGTGAGTACGGTGAGACGGTGAGCGCGGTGATCATGTATCGCCTCAGCGACGGAAAGTTCCTGGACATCCGTGTTGCTTATTTGTCGTTCGCACGCACCGGGGTCGGCGGTTTGGTCGAGCAGCTCGGCCTGGCCCACTGAGCCCGTTGTGCGGCAACCCCGACAACGACTTCGGTCTCGATGTGTTCGGTCATCGAAATATTCCTTTCTGCCGCGAACGCGGGCGATCCTGGAGGTGCACGAAAGGTGCACAGGATTTGCGAGCACTCACCACTACTGGAGCGCACTAGAGAGACTGCATCGGCGACAGCTACGACAACGCCATGGCCGAAGCATTGAACGGCACGTTCAAAGCCGAGCTCGTTCGTTTGCACGGGCCGTGGCGGTCACGTCGTCAGCTCTGCTTCGGGCACACGAGCGAACGCTACGAACTTCCGCTCGGCGCCGGTTGGTCTGCGCTCAGCTCTACAAGAAGCCGGCCGGTTGGTCGAGTTTGAGTTTGGCGACGTTTTCCATTGTGCGATCCCACTGGAGGCCTATGTGCGTGCGCATCACTGACATTGCCAGCATCGAACGTGACAGGGGGCTTCCCGCTTGGGCGCCGCTGGTGCCCGACGTGCGGAACAACAGATCGACGGCTTCGCCGCACAGCCTCACGCAGTTCTGTTCGACGAGCAGCATCCGTCGGCTTTCCTCGCTTCCTTCTTGGACGGGTTGTTGGGCGTCGAGGGCTCGTTGGGCTTGGGCGAGGTAGCGGTCGGAGCCTCCGAGAAGCGCGGCCTCGGCGAGGTCGATCAGGCCGGTTGCCTGCCCGAGATGGTGCTGGTATTCGACCTGTGTGCCACGGGGGGTGAACGGTGGCACGTCAGTCCGCTTGGTGCGCAAGGTCTCTTCGTAGATATCGAGCGCACCGCGGGCGATTCCTATGGCGACGGCACCGATTTCGAAGAACAGGAACGGGAAGAACGCGCCGTAGTAGAGCGGGTTTGCGTGCGTCCCGAAACCGGGTGCCGCTTCGTCGGTCGTGCCGGGAGCGGTGATCGTCCTGTGCGCCGGGACGAAGACGTTCTCGAGGGCAACCCGCTTCGACCCCGTGCCGCGCAGCCCGATCGTGTTCCAGTTGTCGACGATCACGTAGTCGACGCGTTCGAACACCGCAACAATGAGGTGCGGTGGGTTGCTTCCGGCAACGACGGCGGTGCCGACGAAGTGGGTGGAGTGGTCGCAACCCGAGGCGTAGTCCCAGGCTCCGCTGATCAGGTACCCGCCCTCAGCGGGTTGTGCATCACCGCCTGGCACTGGTCGAGCCGGGGCCTGCACGTCGCCCTCGGCTGCATACACCTCGGCTTGGGCCTGCTCGCTGAAGTGGCCGAGCATGTGAGGATGTCCCGCAGTAAGGGCCAGCACCCATCCACTGGATGGGCAGCCACGGGCGATTTCGCTCATGATCAAGATGAAGTCGCGGAGGCTGAACTCATAGCCGCCGAAGCGCCTCGGCTGAATAATGCGGTAGAAGCCGTTCTCTACAAACGCGGTGTTGGCCTCATCGAGCAGCCGACCTGCTGCCTCGGTGTCGGCTTGCCGCTCACGAAGAAACGGTCGAAGGGCCTTTGCGCGCGTCAACATCTCCGCGGGGGTCAGGTGGGGTTCCGGCACCGGAATCGAAATCGTTGCGTCTGCAGTCATGAGATTCATACATCCCACATCGGCAGTCCGAAGCGGACACGGCCGAGCATCGTGGCGTGTGCTTCGAACTGCGTCGATTCGTGATGGCTCCGGTACGTCACCATGTCACGCAGGTAGCGCTGCAACCGTTGGCCATCGCGCGCGGCCGAGTTCGACCCCGCCTTGCGCATCAGCAGATCCATCGCGTCCCACGCCAGCCGACCGGCGTGGCTGGCCACGGCGTGCAGACGAAGATCTTCTTCACGACTAAAGGGCTCACCGCCCTCGGCACCGCGACGGCTGTACTCCATGTACCGTTCGCCGACGTACAGCACTGCCGCTTCCGCTGTGTCGATCATGCCGAGCGCCACACCGAGCGGTTGCTGCCAGTCGCTGTGAAGGTGACGAGACACAACAGGGGGAAACGTCGTCGTCTTCGTTCGACACAGCCGTTCGAACTCGTCGAGCGCAGCCCGCGCCGTGCCGACGATGATCGAGCCCAGTTCGGCGCCGAAGAAGCCGAGATAACGGCCGGCATACATCGGGTTGGTGTGCAGCCGCAGCCCCGGTGTTCCGGCGCTGACATCGACATCGTGCATCATCGCCGGAAGGACATAGCCACCCGCGGCGTGCACGTGGTCGACGGTGATGCTGTGCGAGCCGCTGCCGCGAAAGCCCATCAGGTCACCCCAGTCGTTGAGCATCGTCCACTGGGATCGGGGCAGGATGAACAGCAAGAGTTGCGGCACAGGCCCGGCACTCGATGTGTCGATGGTGGTGCCCATGAAATGCGTCGCATACGGCGCACCGGAACAGAAGTCCCACGTGCCGTCGATCTCCCAGCCCTCATTCTTCGGCGTCCCGGTGCCACGAGGCAGAGCCCTCAGCGGTGAGCGGAAATCGCCGTCGTCGCCGAACACCGCGATCTGAGTCTCCTCAGAGAACAGGGAGGAGAACTGCAGCACGTGTGCCGACGCCAACGTCAGGCACCACGCGGTCGACGGGCAACCTCGGGCGATGGTCATCGCCAACTTGTAGAACGTGGGAACGTCGAACTCGTACCCTCCGAACCGGCGCGGCTGTAACACTCGATAGAACCCGGCGTCGAGAAACTGGTGATGGACTTCCTCCGAGTAGTACGTGCGCTGCTCGGTCTTCATCTGTTCCTCAAGCAACTGCGGCCGCATCGCATCGGCCCGGGCCAGCAAGTCTTCGGGAGTCAAGTTGGGCTCCGGAACGATGATCTTGTCCACGTGGTGAAAATAACGATCTGTTCCAAGATTGTCAAGGCCTTGACAATCTCCTAGAAAGCAGGCGCCCGAGCAGTTGCACCAAGATCTCGCGCTCGTTTTCGTCGAACACCGCCATCCACTCCGCCTCGCGGTGGTTCTGCGCAGTGAACGCCGCCTCGATCACCTCGCTACCGGCCGATGTCAGCTCGACCGTGACGAGCCTGTGGTCGTCCGCGGTCCGTTTGCGTAGGACGAAGCCATCACGCTCCAGAGTGTTCACCACGCTCGAGATGCTGGCCCGCGATGCACCGATCCGCGAGGCGATCTCACGCTGCTCCATCGGCCCCAGCAGCCAGATCCAGAACACGACGCGAAACCCCGGCCACGTCCACCCGACCGGCCGATGTAAACCCTCCAGATCATTCGTCAATTGGTCGGCCGAGCGGATCAGGTTGAAACACACGGCCATCGCCGACAAGTCGGCCGCGGGAACGATCGCACGGACTCGAGTCTGTGCCAACTCCAACAGATTCTCGGCCTCGTCCACGCCAACCTCCTCCTCTCGCCGAAACTGGATCCGACTTTGCCACAAGTACACGAGCCCGGCGACTGTTGAACACTGATGTCGTCACGGACCACGCGGGAGTGATGGCTCGGCCGTCCGGATTGGGTTCGGAGGTGCAAGCGTCGGCAACCTGCGAAGGGTGATCGACGACGATCAGGCACACTCGGCGATCCAGCGTGCGCGGGCGCGAGGTGTTAGGTACTTCGACGCCGCCCCGCACACGCGAGCGCCGACAACATGGTCCCTGCGACTTCATCACAGACCCGATCGTCGAAACGTTCGCCCGAGGTGGCGGCAACGCAGTCGGCACCCGAACCGGGCGCCGCCCCGACACGCTGCTCAGGCGTGGCGAGCACGTGTACGCCGCCGCCCTGGTGGACGAGCCAGAAGTCGCAGCCCGCGTCGGAAGGAGTCGTGATGTCTCGTCCAACTGCAGAGCCGCCCCTTGTGGTCGGATCGCCGGAGCGAGCGAGGTGTGGTCAAGGCGCGCTGGACGGATGTGAGAGGTTCGGCGGCGTCAAGACGCCGACGATCTGGCCTGACCAGATAACGACCACCCCAAACGGCGACCCACTCCATCACGAATGCATATGACCATGTGCGCGACCCAATCTCGCAGTCTGATCTGACTGAGTAGTGCCGGGTTTGATGCAGTGCTCATTCCGTGGCCGCAAGGGGTCGCGGGATAGGAGACTGCTGTGATGGCACGTCCATCGAAATACGCCCGAGTTCCGTCTTCGTGCTGTTAGGCAGGTGTTCGATCGGGAGCGCACGATGAGCGAGGTTGTCGCTGGGGCGTGGTCGATTGCTTCGGCGAGGTCGGGTGGGAGCGCGATCGGGCGTTTCTGACGGACAGACCTCGCAAGGGGAGTGCAGGCGGCAGGCCACGTCAGCGTCTCTCGATCATCGGCTGGGGATCCTGGTCTCCGCCAACGATGTCGTCGTCGGCTGGAGTCCTGATGTTCAGCTGAGTCGCGCGACCAGTTCGTCGGTGGTGACGATCTCGGCGAACCCGGCGGCGAGGGCGGCCATGGTGTTCTGGAGCACCTGGTGGTGGGCGAGCGGAGTGCCGTCCGGGAACTTGAGGTCGGGGCCGGCGTTGGCGTCCGCGACGAAGAGCACCTCGTAGTCGCGGCCGTGCGCATCGCGGGCTGTCGTCTCGCAGCAGAAGCTCGTCATCAGGCCGGTGATGACGACCGAGCGGACGCCGAGTGTGTGCAGGATCGACTCGAGGTCGGTGCCGTGGAAGGAGTTGTACCGGCGCTTCTGGACGACGATGTCAGTGTCGGTGACACCCAACTCGGCGAGCAGCGCGACACGTGGCGTGCCCTCGATGAAGCTGTCCGGATCGTCGGGCGACCCGAAATCGGCCATCCGCCCGACGTCGGAGCCATCGGCCCGGTGGAGGTGCTGGATGAAGATCACCGGCAGCTCCCTGGCGCGGAACTCGGCGATGAGCCGGAGCACCTGCGGCAGGGCGGCGGTGCCGGCGGGCACGAACGCAGGGCCGTCCGGATCGAAGTACTCGCGCTGCACGTCGATGACGAGCAAGACGGTGTTGCCGTTGGCGAGGTCGTAGATCACAAGTGTCCCTCCGGATCGGTGAGTTGCGTCAGATGGGTTCGGTAAACGATTCGACCACCGCGATGGCGGTGCGGATCGCGAGATCCCAGCCGGCGGTGTCGTACGGGTCGGTGAGCGCGTCGGGGTCGGCGATCCACTGCAATGTGAAGCCCTCGATCACCGCCGCGGTCGCGCGGGTGAGGTGCTCGATCGTGAACGGCTCTCGCACGCGGCGACCCGCAGCGGTGAGCGTGGCCGACCATGCCTCGTCTACCTTGATGACGAACAACGCGTAGGTGTGCGACAACGCGTCGCGAATGCGTGGGTTGGCCGAGCGCGTGAAGAACGCGAGCGACACGCGCATGTTGGGGTCGTCGCGCGTGAACGCCCACGCCTCCTCGAACGTACGGCGGAGCAGTTCCGCGCCGCTGACGCCAGTGGCGATCAGTGCCGCCGTCGTGTCGAGGGTGGGGACGACCTCGGTCTCGAGCGCGGCGATGTGCAGCACCACGTCTGCCTGGAACTCCGCCTGCGTGGGCCAGATCTGGTAGAGTGCACCGATCGTCATCGGGTGGTACTCGTCGATCGAGCCCCCCTGCGCTTCGACCTCGATCCGCATCGCCTCGGCCACGACGTCGGGCACCTTGAGGTTGGCGACAGCGACCGAGAGAGCTTCGTCGGTGTCGTCGTCGAGTGAGCGAGTGAGCACGCTGACGGCGGCCTCGATCATCAGGTCACGGGTGCGCTCGACCGGGCGACGACCCAGACGGCGTTTCCTCCCGTCCTCTCGGGCGGGGACTGTGGTGAGGCGGCGCTCGGTCTCGGCAGTCATGACCAGACGATTCTGTCGAGACGCGGCCGACGGGAAGGCACTTGACGGCTGAACATAATAAATCTATCTTATCCTCATCCACGACAAGGGGGAAGTACATGTCGCACCGATCCACCACCGCCCGCGGGCTCAGGATGCGCAGCGTGCTGGCCGTCCTGGCAACGACCGGCTTGGTCACGGCGAGCTGCGGCGGCGGCGACGACGCGCCGAGCGCCGAGACGGCCGACGAGACCGGTGCCGCCGGGACTGCCCCGGCTGACGACCCGGCTGACGACTCGGCTGACGCTCCGGCCACCACTGCCCAGGGTGCAGCGCCGATCACCGGCCTTGTCACCACCACGCCGGCCGGCACCGAGCCCGTCGATCGGATCACGTGGGCCTTGTACCGTGACGTCGCCAATCTCGATCCGGTGCAATCGTTCGACTACCCGGAGAACACGGTGCTCGCGATCCTCTGCGAGTCGCCGCTCCGCCAGGCTCCCGATGGGACGATCGCTCCGGGCCTCGCCGAACTGTCGACGCCGGACGAACTGACGCTCGTGCTCGACATCCGCCAGGGCGCTGCGTTCTGGAACGGTGACCCCGTGACGGCCGACGACGTTGCGTTCAGCCTCAACCGCAACCTCGATCCCGCGGTCCCGAGCTTCTACGGCGTCAACTACGCCAATGTCGAGTCGATCGTCGCCGCCGACGCCGACACCGTGACCGTGACGTTGACCCAGCCCGACGTGCAGATGCGCGGCGTGCTCGCAGCGACGTCAGCGTGGGTGGTGCAGCGGTCGTTCGTCGAGGCGGCCGGCGCCGACTTCGGCAACCCAACGGGCCGCACGATGTGTTCCGGCTCGTACCAGCTCGGTGACTGGCAGACCGGGTCGCCACTGAGCGCCGTGCGCAACGACAACTACTGGCGACCGGACGTCGCGCCGCTCGTCGCGCAGATCGACTTCATCGGGGCACCCGACCCGATCGCACTGTCGGCTGCGCTCCAGGCCGGCGACGTGAACGGCTACTACGCGTTCGCCAGCATCCCGACGCTCCAGCAGCTGCAGGCCGACTCGAACGTCACCGTCACCGCTGGCTCCGGGCGTCAGCTCGACGCGTTCATCGTCGGTGGCGGTGAGGGCACGACGCTTGGTGATCCGAGGGCCCGCCAAGCGCTGTCGCTCGCACTCGACCGCCAGGCCTACATCGACAACGTGCTCGCTGGTGGCGGCGAGATCCCGCGGTCGTTCGCGACGCCCGGCACGTGGGGTTACGCCCCCGAGGTGTTCGAGTCCGCGTACGACCAACTGCCAGTGCTCGACCAGGACCTCGATGCGGCCAAAGCGCTTGCCGAGGAGGCCGGCCTCGCGGGCAAGTCGATCACGCTCGGCCTCATCAGCGAGGTGCCCCCGATGGTGGCAGAGGCCGCGCTGTTCCAGCAGGCTGCCGAAGAGCTCGGCATGACCGTGGAACTGCGGCCGTTCCCCGCCGACCAGTACATCAGCCTTTTCATCGACCCGGCCGCACGCGAGGGCATCGACGGCTGGTTCACGGTCATCTATCCCGACGTCGCCGATCCGGCGGCCTTCTTCGACCAGTTCGGTGTGCCCGGCGGCGTGTCGAACTACTCGGGCTACGAGAATCCGGAGGTGACCCGGCTCCTGGCGGACGCACGATCGACCACCGACGACATCGCTCGCGCCGAGCTGGTGGTGCAGGCGCAGGCGTTGCTGATGCAGGACCTCCCGTACATCCCGGTCGCTCACCCGCACAACCTGCTTATCACCAGCTCGAACCTGTCGGGCGCCGTCGCCTCGTTCACCAACATGGTCGCCCCGTGGGCCGATGATCTCGGCGGGCGGTGACCGGGTAGGCGATGGGGACGGCCCTGACGCGGTTCTTGAGGCTGCTCGGCGGGCGACTTGCCCGAATGGCGATCACGCTGCTCGTCGCCAGTTTGGTGATCTTCGCGGCCAGCTCGATCGCGCCCGGCTCGCCTCTCGCTGCGCTGTCGGGAGGCCGGTCGCTCCCTCCGGATGCGCAACGAGTACTCGAGGAGCGGTTCAACCTAAACGACCCCTTCCTCGTCCGCTACGTCAAGTGGCTCGGCGACGCGGTGCGGGGCGACTTCGGCGTCTCGATCGGCCAGCGACAGGAGGTCTCGACGCTCATCGCCGCCCGGATCGGGATCACGGCGCAGCTCGTGCTCTATGCGTCGATCATCATCGTCGTGGTCGGGGTCGCACTCGGCATCATCGCCGGGTTGCGGCCCGGGCTCGCCGACTCGAGCGTCCTGGTTGCCACCGCGTTCCTCGCCGCCGTGCCGTCGTTCGTCGCAGCAGTGCTGCTCTCGCTCGTGTTCGTGGCGCGACTCGACTGGTTCCCGGCGCTCGGCGAGGGGAGCGGCTTCTGGGGCCGCATCGAACACCTCACCCTGCCCGCGCTCGCACTCGCGCTCGCGTCACTCGCGATCGTCGCCCGGGTCACGCGTGCGGCGGTGCGCGCCGAACTCGATCGTGAGCACGTCCAGACCGCGGTCAGCCGAGGCATCCCTCGTCGCCAGATCGTACGCCGGCACGTCGTGCGCAACGCGGCGATCCCGATCATCACCGTGAGCGGACTCGTCGTCGCCAGCCTCGTTGCGCTCGCTGCGATCGTCGAGCGGGCGTTCACGCTGAACGGCCTGGGCAGCTACCTCGTACGGGCCGCGGCATCGAAGGACGTCGCCGTGGTGCAGGGAATCTCGATGGTGATCGTGCTCGTGTTCGCGCTCGTCAACCTCGTCGTCGATCTGCTCTACGCGGTGCTCGACCCGCGGGTGCGGGACGGAGCGAGATGAGCATCGCAGCACCCAACATCCGCACGGCACGCAGTGGATCGACGTCGCGGCTCGCCCGGTGGCGGTCTCTCGACTTGCTCGGCCGTATTGCCGCGGTCTTCGCGGCCGGCGCCGCGGTGATCGCGATGGTCGGACCCTTGGTCGCCCCGTACGACCCCGACTCGCCCGACATCACGAAGACCTGGGTCGGCAGGGAGGGCGGCCATCTGCTCGGCTACGACGCCACCGGGCGCGACGTGCTGTCGAGGCTGTTCGACGGTGCCCGCACGGCGATGCTCGGCCCGATGTTCGTCGTAGCGATCAGCGTCACGATCGGCGTGCTCATCGCCGTCGTCGCCGCATGGCGCGGCGGCCGGATCGACACGGTCGTCGGCGCCGGCCTCGACATCGCATTCGCGTTCCCCGGCATCCTCATCGCGATCCTCGTCGCCGCGGTGTTCGGCGCCGGCATCACAGCGGCGGTCATCGCGCTCTCGTTTGCCTACACGCCGTACATTGCACGCGTCGTCCGCGGGGTCGCGATGCAGGAACGCGCGAAGCCCTACATCGCAGCATTGGAGGTGCAGGGCATGCCCGTGTTCGCCATCTGCCGCCGCCACCTCGTGCCGAACATCCGCGGTGTGATCGTCGCCCAGGCGACGACGTTGTTCGGCTACGCGATGGTCGACCTCGCAGCGATCTCGTTCATCGGCCTCGGTGTGCAACCACCCCAGGCCGATTGGGGTGCGATGGTCAACGAGAACCTCGGCGGCATCGTCCAGGGTCACCCCTGGCCGGCCGCGCTCAGCGGTACGTGCCTCGTCATCGTCGTCGTGTCGTTCAGCGTGCTGGGGGAGCGGCTCATGCGCGACGCGGCGGGACCGCGATGACTGCGACCCCTCTGGTCGAACTCGACCAGCTCGTAGTACGCCTGCCCGTCGAGGGCGACCATCTGGCCGTGCTGCGCGGCGTCGACCTGTCGATCGGAGTCGGCGAAGCGGTCGGTCTGGTCGGTGAGTCTGGCTCGGGCAAGTCGATGACTGCCCGCGCCATCGACCGGCTGCTGCCAACAGGCGCGATCGTTGAGGGCACTGTGCACTTCGACGGGCACGACGTCTGGTCGCTCAGCGGTGATGCACTGCGCCGCTTCCGCACCGACGTGGCGATGGTGTTCCAGGACCCGCGCACTCACATCAACCCAGTACACCGCGTCGGCGACTTCATGATCGAGGCTGTGCTCGCGCACGGTCTGATGGGCAAGCGTGAGGCCACGGCGCACGCGATCGAACTGCTCGACGCGGTGCGCATCGACCGCGGCGCAGCGCGGATGCGACAGTACCCACACGAACTTTCGGGCGGCATGCTGCAGCGGGTGATGATCGCATCGGCGCTCATGGCGCGGCCGCGCCTCCTGCTCGCCGACGAGCCGACCACCGCACTCGACGTCACCACGCAGGCCGAGGTGATGGCGATCATCGACGACCTGCGGCGCGACTTCGGTCTGTCGATGCTGTTCATCACGCACGACCTCGAACTGGCTACCGCCGTCTGTGACCGCACGGCCGTGATGTACGCCGGCCAGGTGATGGAGATCGGCCCGTCCGACGTGGTCGAGGGTCGACCGCAGCACCCGTACACGGTTGCCCTGCTCGGTGCACGCCCGAGCATCACGTTTGCCCGGGCGCGCCTCGATGCGATCCCGGGTCAGCCGCTGTCGCCGTACGCCGCGCCGGAGGCGGCCTGCTCATTCGCGCCGCGCTGCGCCCACGCGCTCGACGCGTGCCGCACGGCGATGCCCTCGCTCGTCGCGCTCGGCCCCCAGTCGGCACGATGCGTACTCGCCGGCTCGCTCGAAGGGATCGTCATCCATGACTGAGCCCGTGCTCGAGACACGCAACCTCCGCAAGGACTTCGGTGGTCATCGCGCGGTCGACGACGTGAGCTTCACGCTCGCCGCTGGACGCTCGCTCGCGATCGTTGGCGAGTCCGGGAGCGGCAAAACCACGGTCGCGCGCATGATCGTCGGGCTCGAACGACCCACGAGCGGCACGATCTCAGCGTGTGGTCGCGACCGAACCCATCCGGCCAGCGGTGCCGCCGAACGGCGACGACGGGCGCGCGAGGTCCAGATCGTGTTCCAGGACCCATACACCAGCCTCGACCCGCGCCAGACGATCCGCGCTGCGATCAACGAGATCGTGGCCCATCACGGCGCGACGAACGACCATGCTCGGGTCGACGAGCTGCTCGCCCTCGTCGGGCTCGACCGGCGCCAGTCGCACTCGCTCCCGCGCGACCTGTCCGGCGGGCAGCGCCAGCGCGCCACCATCGCTCGCTCGCTCGCAGCCGCGCCCCGGGTGATGATCCTCGACGAGTCCGTCGCTGCGCTCGACGTCTCGATCCAGGCCCAGGTGCTCAACCTGCTCATGGACATCCGCGACGAGACCGGCGTGTCCTACGTTCTCATCAGCCACGACCTGGCCGTCGTGCGCCAGCTCACCGACGACATGATCGTGATGCGGCGCGGTGAGCTGGTCGAGTCGGGTGCCACCGGCGACGTGCTCGACGCCCCGGCCCATGAGTACACCAGGCTGCTGCGCGACAGCGTGCCGCGCCGGGGCTGGAAACCCACCCGATCGGAGCGCACCTGATGACCACGCTGTTCCGCGGTGGCACCGTGGTGACCAACCTGCTGCGGCTCCCGATCACCGACGCCGTCGCCGTGCATGACGGACGAGTTGTCGCGCTGGGGTCCGAGGCACTCGACTGGGCCAGCGCGTGGGATGACGTGGTCGACCTCGATGGGCGATGTCTCGTCCCCGGCTTCCGCGACGGGCATGCGCACCCGCTCGTGGGGGGCATCGAGATGGCGTCGCTCCAACTGGCCGGACTCACCACTGTCGAGGCGATCATCGCCGCGGTGGCCGACTGGGCTGCTGCTCATCCGGCCGATCAGTGGATTCTCGGCGCCGGGTACAGCCCGGCCGTGCTGCCCGGCGGCGTGGGTGACGCCCGGTGGCTCGACGCCGTGGCCGGCGACCGACCCGTCGCGCTCACCGCCAACGATCATCACACGATGTGGGTCAACTCGGGCGCTCTGACCGCAGCCGGGATCGACACCTCCACCCCGGATCCCGACGGTGGCGAGATCGTGCGCCGCGGCGACGGCTCGCCCATCGGCACACTCCGGGAGTTTGGTGCGCTCAACGTCGTGCAGGCCGTGATGCCTCCGACCGACGCGGCAGCCCGCGCCGGCGGGTTGCCGACGTGTCTGGGTGAGCTCGCCCGCCACGGCATCGTGTGGGTGCAAGACGCGCTCGTTACGGTCGACCTGTTCGACACCTACCTCGCGGCCGCGTCCGCTGGGCCGCTGTCGTGCCGGTTCAACCTGGCGTTTCGCGCCGAACCCGGCAGCTGGCGTGCCCAGGTCGATGAGTTCGTCGAGCAGCAGGCACTGCTCGCGGCCGTCGATGGCGCGGGCCGCTCGCTCACCGCCCGCACGGTGAAGTTCTTCGCGGACGGCGTCATCGAGGCCGGTACCGGCTTCCTGCTCGAGCCGTACGCGGACGCGCCGCACACGTGCGGTCTGCCGAACTGGGTGCCCGAAGAGCTCGCCGATGCGGTGCGAACCTTCGATGCCGCCGGCTTCCAGATCCACATCCATGCGATCGGCGACGGGGGTGTGCGCATGGCGCTCGACGCGATCGAACACGCGCGGCGATGCAATCGCGCCGCCGATCGGCGCCCTGTGATCGCTCACACGCAGCTGGTGCACATGGACGACTTGCCGCGGTTCGCTTCGCTCGGCGTGATCGCCAACTTCGAACCGATCTGGAGCCAGCTCGACCCCATCATGGTCGACCTCACGATCCCGCGACTCGGGCCAGAGCGCAGCCGGCTGCAGTACCGGATCGGCACGCTGGTCGGCTCCGGTGCTCGCATCAGCTTCGGTTCCGATTGGCCGGTTTCGTCGCTGAACCCGGTCGACGGCCTGGCCGTGGCAGTCACCCGCACCACGAACGCCGGCACGCCGGTCGGCGGATGGCTGCCCGACGAGCGCGTGCCCTTGCTGCAGGCGATCTCGGCGTACTCGGCCGGGACCGCGTACCAGGCCTTCGAGGAGCACGATCGGGGCACGCTCGCACCCGGCGCCTGGGCCGACCTCGCCGTGCTCGCAGCTGACATCACGACGCTCGACGGCGACGAGGCCCGCGACGTCACCGTCGACCACACCATGCTCGCCGGTGCGACCGTGTATCGCGCCGCCTGACTCGAACCACGAAACGGAAGCGACCCATGAACGAACTCGTGCACCGCACTGCCACCGAGCTGGCCGCCATGATCCGGCGCCGCGAGGTATCGAGCCGCGAGGTCGTCGAAGCGCACCTCGCCCGCATCGCCGACGTCAACGGCACCGTCAACGCGATCACGGTGGTGCTCGCCGACGACGCGCTGGCCGCGGCCGACGCGGCCGATCGCAGCGAGCCGGCAGGAGCCCTCCACGGTGTGCCCGTCACGATCAAGGAGAACATCGATCTGATCGGTTCGGCAACCACCGACGGGCTGCCCGCCCTCGAACACGCCATGCCCGTCGTCGACGCACCCGTGGTCGAGCGGCTCAAGGCGGCCGGCGCGATCCCGATCGCTCGCACGAACCTACCCGAGCTCGGCCTGCGACTCGACACCGACAACCCGCTCCGCGGCCGGACCCACAACCCCTGGCAGCACGATGTCACGGCAGGCGGTTCGAGCGGTGGCGAGGCTGCCTCGCTGGCCACGGGAATGTCGCCCCTCGGTCTCGGCAACGACATCGGTGGTTCACTGCGCAACCCGGCGTTCTGCTGCGGTGTCGTGGGGCTCCGCCCGACGATGGGGCGTGTCCCGTCCGCCAGTTCGATCGGCCCGATCGACCCGGCCATGTGCGGCCAGCTCATGGCGACGGACGGAGCGATCGCCCGTTCAGTCGCCGACCTGCGCCTCGCCCTCGAGCTGCTCAACGGATCGCACTGGCGCTCGCCCACCAGCGTCGACGTGGCGATCGCGAACCCGGCGCCACCGCGGCGAGTGGCTGCGATCGTCGACACCGCGGCCATCGGTGTCATCGACCCGGCGATCGCCTGTGCGGTGCGCGACGCCGGCGCAGCACTCGAAGCGGCCGGGTGGGCGGTCGAGCACGTGGAGCTCCCCGAGCTCGCGTTCGTGAACGAGATCTGGATGCGGATCATGTGCGCCGACCTCGAGTTGATGATCCCGGCGGTACGGCAGATCGTCTCGGCACCCGTGATCGACCTGCTCGAGCAGCACGCCACCGTTTACGACCTCGCGGCGATGCCGATCGCCGCGGTCTGGCCCCAGCGGCACCGCCTGATGCGCGCGTGGAGCGAATGGTTCCGGCAGTACCCGGTCGTGGTCTCCCCCGTGTGGCCCGAGCAGGCGTTTCCCGCCGCCGCCGACCTCGATCGCGGCATCGAGTACGTCGCGCGCATGCTCCAGTTCGTCACCCCCGCGCCGCTGCTCGGCCTTCCTGCGGTCGCGGTTCCGACGGGTATGCACGGCGGACTCCCAATCGGGGTGCAGGTACAAGCAGACCGCTGGCTTGACGACTGGTGCCTCGATGCCGCGGCCGTGATCGAGGCCGCACTCGGCTCGATCACCCCCATCGATCCGCTCGCGTGAGCGTTCGCCGCCTCTTGGGGCCCCCGGCCTGGGAACGCCGGATCCGCGCCCAGTCGAAGTCTTCATCGCCCCCGTGACGTCGGATCCTGAACACCGCCGCCGACACGCTCCACAAGGGTTCGGGCATGTCAAATCCGCCGTCACGCGGTTTCTCCTTGGCGCCGCTCAAGCGGGCGAGTATCGGTCCGTCTGGTCGCAGGCCGTCGTGGATGAAGCCCGAGGAGCCTCCACGAGAAGAACAGATCAGGAGCTCTCGCGGCCCTGGAACAAAACATCAACCTGGTTCGAGATCCGCTCGTCCCACCAGCGTCGGTCGAACTCGAGGCGACGCTGACGCGAACTCACACAAACGGTCGACATGTTCTGGCGGCGGCGAGTGGTGCAACGATTCTCGTCACCGACAACCCCAAAGACTTCGATGTCGATGAGGCTCGCAGACTCGGCATCACCGTGCTCACCTCCGATGAATTCGCAACCTCGATCGCGATCCGCAACCCGCAAGCCTTGATTCGGGCGGTGCAGCGGGTGCCGGCGGATCGCTTCGAGCGATATGTCCACGTCCTGAGTGACCAAGTGCCCGAAGCGATGGCCATCATCGTTCCGATGTTCCTCGACCGACGAGCATTCACTCTTCGTCGAGAAACTCCCATGTGAGCCCCTCACGACGTCGTGTGTCGTCGGAGCGCCGATAGGCCAGGAGATCCCCGAGACGAATTCGACGCTTGCTTCCAACCCTGCTTGAGGGGATGTCGCCTCGGTCAAGCAACGTGGTCAGCCACGGACGAGACACCCCGAGCAGATCGGATGCGATCTCGGTCCCCAAGGGAAGTCCTGCGGGTGCTGACGTCACGTCCCGACCTTCGCTGATGTCCTCGAGCAACTCCACGAGTGCAACGGCAAGCTCTGCGGGAATAGTCATCATGCGGTCCACGATGGAGAGACTGGCGGAGCCGTCGGTGCCGATTGCGGACGTCAACGCATCGGCCAGCTCCGCGGCAGCAGCCGGCGCCGACTTCACCTTTCGTGTGGTCTTCGTTCCCATGGCCTCATTTAAACAGGTGTTGCGATTAACCGCAACCCAGCGACCGACCATCACCTTCGGCGAGGTGAACTACGCTGGCGAGGAGGAGATGGTCCCAACGGCCAGCTCAGACGCTGCGGCCGACTTCCTGACACACCTTGGACCTTCGCTTGTCAACGAGTTCAGGCATCGCAGAAGGTGAACATGGCCGCAGACAACGACCGAGATCGACATTCCATGCGACCCTCAACAGCTGGGCCAGTTTGCCATGCCGTTTGCGCTCCTGAGCGAAGCACGAGATCCGAGTCGTATCACGGTCGGCGCGATCGTTATCACGGCCAACGAGGAGGACCCGGTGTTCGCCCGAGTTCACGCGATCACATCGCACGCCGATGGTCCTGTTGTGGTGCACCTCGAGCTTCTGCCGGGCGACCCGCTCGACGTGACTGAGGTTGCGGCCGCAGACCTGTAGGCGAGCTGTCGGTCGCTCAGCGGACACGTCGCTTGCGTGGTACCAGTTCTAAGTCGAGCGCATCTGCGATGGCTGTCAACGTGCCGATTGTGGGGTTTGGGCTCTCCGTGCTGAAGAGTCGACGTACGGCCTCGGGTGCGATGTCGGCGCGACGAGCGAGTTCGGCTTTGGTGATGCCCATGGTCTCCCGTTGCTCGTCGAGTGCCAGAACCAGCCTGTCGATCTGGTCGATTCTTCGTCTGGCTTCGTCGTAAGCGTCGGCAAAGCCAGGCTCCTCCGCACGCTCCGCGAAGTATCGCTCTGCTCCCGTGCGGGTCGGCCTGGTCACAGAATGGAGCGTAACACACAAGTTACGCTCTCCATCTGAGGCCCGCCCTCGCGTCGGCGCGATTGGGCGTCAGTCATGACGCTGCGCCATCCTCGCCGACGCGCTCCTCGGTCTCGTCCGCTCGACCGGATTCGTCTCCGAGCATCGCGAGGAATGGCGCGACGAGCACCAGCACTCGTCGACCGAAGCGGCAAGTCGGGAGCTCGCCGCGTGCCGCGCACAGGTAAGCCGACGTTCGCGAAATCCCAACGATCTCCGCCGCCTCCTCGACTGTCATCGTCATCCGACTTGTCATCGAATTGCTCCTCTCGGTCGATCCGCTGGCCGACCTCACCTACACATGCCTCCCGAAAGCCGATTTCATGACGCGCGATCTCAACCTTCTGGACATCTGCACCAATGGTGCCCGCACCGGATCCCGAACAAAGCAAGATGGTCGCATGTCCGAAGCAGATCCCTCGGCCCGAGTAGTGAGTCAACGCATCCGCAATCGCATCATCGAGAGCATCGAACTCGCCGGGTCGTTCCAGTCCCAACTGGACTACGAAAAGAACGTGCCGTTCGTCAACGTGCCCTACGAGGTGATCAATCAATGGGAAGACTGGGTTCGCGGCGACCCGAGGATCGATGAGCAGCTATCCGACGCGTTGTCCAACGACGAACTCGATGCCATGGCCGACTATCAGTCTGTTTGGAACGTCGTCGCGGACGCCGTGCCAGACGACTACCCGTCCCTCGCCGACGTGCAAGCGTTGCCTACTTGGGATCAGCTGAGAATCGCTGCCAACGTGGCGTTGATTGTCTTCGAGATTCGGGGCCGTATGTCCGAGGACGCGGAGGAGGCCCAGTAGCCCGATGCTCGTCTGCCACCTGGAACCGCGTGTCACATCGGTGTCACGGGACTGGCCGGAATCGGCACGACTGGCCGGCACTGGACGGACGGTCGGGTAGCAATCCGGGCAGCTCAACTGGACTCCTCGACACAAGACAGCACAGCCCAACACGAATCGACTGAACTTAAATCCCCCTGACCTTCGGGTCATGCGGGTTCGAACCCCGCCCCGGGCACCGCTCTGCGCTGCGCGGCGGGCATTGTTGGTCCATAACTGAGCGCCGGGGTCGTGTCGGAAGCTGGTGGAACCGAACTGGGAGCTGGGATCCGCCTGCGCTCAGGACATGTGCCGGCCGGCGATCGAGGTCGCGCTCAATGCGTTCGGTCCCGACCGGCTGATGTATGGCTCCGACTGGCCGGTCGTGGAGCTCGTCGGAGGGTCATACCGGTGGCAGTAGGCAGTAGCCACCCTCACAGCCAAGCTCTCACCCGTCGAGCGGGAGTCGATATACGGCGCGACGGCGGCGAGCGTTTACGGGCTGACAATCTGTTGAACGCTGATGTCGTCACGGTCCACGGGGGAGCGATGGCTCGGCCGTCCGGGCTTGGGTTCGGGGTGCAAGCGCCGGCAACCTGCGAAGGGTGATCGACGACCATCAGACACACTCGGGCGATCCAGCGTGCGTGGGCGCGAGGTGTCAGGTACTTCGACGCCGCCCCGCATTACGGCCTCGGGTTGTCCGAACGTCGGCTCGATGATGTGTTCAACGAACTGCCGAGCGACGCCGTCCAATTGCAGAGCCGCCCCTTGTGGTCGGATCGAGGGAGCGAGCGAGGTGTGGTTAAGGCGCGCTGGACGGACGTGAGAGGTTCGGCGGCGTCAAGACGCCGACGACCGACTCGATGGCGCTTGCGGCGGCGAGGCAGTAGATGTCGTTCCAGCGGTCAGCGTGGATCTGCACTCCGACCGGCAGGCCGCCGACGACTCCCGTTGGCACGGCGATCGACGGGAGGCCGAGGAGAGGTGCCGGCGTTGCGAACTGAAGCATGTGGACGATGAAGCCGATGCCGCGCTCGAGGTCGTCGTCGCCGGGAAACTGCGGTTCGGGCCAGACTGGGGTGACGACGACCGGGGTCGTGACGAACATCGCCCGCCACACTCGCATTAGCCGGCGTCGCTCGGGGTAGATCGCCATGCGCGGCAGATCGGTGACGTAGGGGTAGGCGAGGTGGCCCTCGAGGGCGGCGACGAGTCGCGGGTCGATCACTGGTGCGACGGCGTCGAGCATCGCCGGGATGTCGTCGCACATGATCCGGTTCCACACCTCGAACACGTGTTGGAACTCGGGCAACGCGACCTCGTGGACCTTCCAACCAGCTTGGACGAGAGCATCGGCCGCGAGTCGTACCCCGGCCTCGACAGCCGGCGCGAGCGGACCGTCGAGACCAGTGGTGACGATCCCAGCGACTTGCCGCTCGATCGGTGGCCGATCGAGGGTCACGTCGACCGACAGCGGGTCGCGCGGGTCGGAGCCGTTCAGCACTCGCAGTGCGAGGTGCACGTCGGCGACGGTGCGTGCCATCGGACCCCCGGTCGCCATCATCTGGCCACACAGTGCGCCGTCGACCGGCTCGATCGTGGTCGCCTCCGGCAGGCGATGCATGGTCGGCCGCATCCCGACCACACCGTTGCAGAACGCTGGGGCGCGCAGCGACCCGCCGATGTCGTTGCCCAATCCGAGCGGCGACATCCGCGCGCCGAGCGCCGCGCCCTCCCCACCGCTCGAGCCGCCGGGCGTCAGCGCCGGGTTCCACGCGTTGCCGGTACGGCCGCGGAGCGGGTTGCTGGTGTCGATCCGCAGCCCGAGTTCGGGCAAATTGGTTCGCCCGATCACAATGGCACCGGCGGCGAGCATGCGGTCGACGATCGGCGCGTTCGCTACAGGCATCGCCTCGGCGAGGACGGCGAGCCCGCTAGTGGTGGGCGTCCCGAGGAGGTCGATGTTTTCCTTCACGGTGATCGGCACGCCGTGCAGCGGGCCAGTCCCGGGCTTGCGGTCGGCGGCGTCGGCGGCGGCGGTGGCCTGATCGGTCAGCACCACGGTGATTGCGTTGAACTCGGGGTTGCACTCCTCGATTCGGGCGAGGTGGGCGTCGACTACCTCGCGGCTCGATACCTCCCGTGATCGGATCATCGCCGCCAGCTCGATTGCGGAGCGGTTGCACAGTTCGTTCATTAGACGTTCGACCTCGACTCGGGCACGAGCGCCTGAACCTAGTGCGCAGTCGAAGCGATCTCGACTCCCATCAGGGCGAGTGGCGCGAGTGCGGCGCGCTGCAGGACCTCTGCGGCGACCGGGTTCCCATCGAAGTCCCGCATCATTGGTACGCCGACGGCGTCGTGGAGAATGGTGGCCCCGAGGCCGCGGTGGATTGCCTGGCGGGCGGTGGTATCGCAACAGACGTTGGTCATGTAGCCGACAATCGTGATGTGGTCGACGGAACGTTCACCGAGCCATTGCCCGAGGACGGTACCCGTGAAACTGCCCGGGAGACGCTTGTCGATCAGGAGGTCGTGATGGCGGCCCGCGACCTCGGCACGCAGCGCCCAGGTCGGGCTGTCCTTCTGAAAACTCCGCTCGCCGGGCTCGCCGGTGTGGCGGACGAGGACAACCGGCAGCGACGCGGCGGCGGCCTGGTCGATCGCGGTCGTGATCAAGCCGAGGCTTGACTCACGCGGTGGGAACTCGATCGGCAGGCGTCCCGAGAAGTACTCCTCTTGGACGTCGATCACGATCAGCGCGGTGCTCATCCCACAATCATGACGCGCGGGTCAAGCCGTCTACCATCCCACGTCGACCTGTCGACTGGGAAGCGTCGTGGACGAGCGATTGCGCGTCAACGGAGTTGCCAACCTGAGCTTCGCCGTCAACGTCGCAGTACCGATGGCGATTCCGGACCCCCGATGCGAACGCATCGGATCGCGTCAACCAACATGGCGTCATGTCGACCTATGTTCTCGTGCACGGTGCCTGGGGCGGGGCGCACACCTGGAAGCGGACTCGTCCGGCGCTGTGGGCCGCCGGGCACCACGTGTTCACCCCGGGACTCACGGGCATTGGCGACCGCGTGCATCTGGCCAGCCCGCAGGTTGGGCTGACAACCCATATCGACGATGTCGTCAACCAGATTCTCTACGAGGACCTCACCGACATCGTGCTGGTCGGTTTCTCGTACGGCGGGATGGTCGTGACCGGTGCCCTAGCCCACATCGCCGAGCGGGTACGCGAGTTGGTTTATCTCGATGCGTTCGTCCCGGCCGACGGGCAATCCCTCGGTGACCTGGCGGGCCACGCCGCGCCAAACCTCGGCTCGATCGGCGAGCCGTGGCTGATTCCACCCCGGCCCCGAGAGATCGATGACCCGATCGACGCCGCGTGGAACGAACCTCGCCGCACTCCTCAACCTGCTCGATGCTTCTCCGAGCCGGTGCGTCTGACCCGGCCAATCGAGGAGTACGTCTTCGGCCGCACCTATATCAAGGCGCTCGACGACCCGCGCCGCACCGACGGTCCGAACCCATTCTGGGACGTCGCCGCACGGGTTCGCGACCACCCAGCGTGGCGGTACCTTGAGATTGAGACCAACCACATGATCCCGCAGAACCGTCCGTCCGAACTCGTGCGCATGCTCCTCGATCTGGCCTGACCAGATGACGACCCTCCCCAAACGGCGACCCACTCCACGGCATCACCCTCGAAGTCATCGTCACTCGACTCGTCAACGACTGCGGCTGGTCGATGGGGCCGCCAGCCTGTGGCTCAACACCGCTGCGATTAACCTTGCGCGTAGGGCATCGGTGTCGTGACCAGCCGTCCCAAGCGGCAAGAAAGGAACAAGAGATGACCATCGCAGCCACATTGGTGGGCGACATTCCAGCCATCGGCCGAGCCGAGGCCCGGGTGCTCGCCGCCACAGAGAACCAACGGGTGCTACAGCTCCTGTGCTCGTTGTCCGAGGACGACTGGGCGAAGCCCACGGATTGCCCGGCATGGGATGTGCGTGCTCTGACCGGCCACGTCTTGGGGGCCATGGAAGGTTTTTCGTCCCTCGGCCAATTTGTGCACATCATGCGGGCGGCGTCGAAGGCCGCCGGCGACGGACCGTTCGTCGACGGGATGACCGCCGTCCAGGTGCAGGAGCGAGCCGGACTTGACCGAGCGGACCTGCTCGAGCGGGTGCGTGTGGCCGGCCCGAAGGCGTCGCGATGGCGGAGTAGGGTGCCCGCTCCGTTCAGGCGGGTGCCGATCAAGGAGCACGTAAACGGCGTCGAAGAAACGTGGCGGATGGGCTACCTGCTCGACGTGATCCTCACGAGGGACACGTGGATGCACCGGGTGGACATCGCCCAGGCCACCGGCCGTGAACTCGTGACTACCGCCGAGCACGACGGGCGGATCGTCGCCGACGCAGTGGCGGAATGGGCCCGCCGCCACGGTCGGTCCTTCATCCTCGAGCTCACCGGCCATGCGGGTGGCGCCTTCGTCGCCGGCAGCGGTGGCGAGGAGCTGACGTTCGACGCGGTCGAACTGTGCCGGATATTCTCCGGGCGCAACAGCGGTGCAGGACTGCTCGCGACGCAGGTGCCGTTCTGATGATCGCCGGTGAGGAGCCGATGCTCTTCCACATCGGCATGTGCGGGCTGTTCCCGCTCGTGTCCGGAGCGATCTCGAGCGCTCTACCGCGGTTGGCGTTCACGCGGATGGTCTGACAGGGGAGCAGGGCGCTGGCCTGACATCGGTCTGATGGTCAGACCAAACGTGATCGAGCAGACACGTTGACGAAACATCGGTGAAACGGAAGGTTCGTAGCGTCGGCGACATGTCCTTCGACCTCACCAGCCGGCTCCCCTCGATCGGCGGATGCGTCCGTCACACCCTGCTGGCGACCACCGAGACGTGCTTCTGGGGCTACATCGACCGCGACCAGCCGCCATGCCTCATCGTCGATGACGGCGACGTGATCGAGGTCGAGGCCGTCACACACCACTCCGGCGACGCACCTGACCTACTGATGGACGACGGCGTTCGCGCCCTCTGGAGCGGCATCCGCGAGAGTGAACGCGGCCCGGGTGTGCACATCCTCACTGGGCCGATCCACGTACGCGGCGCGGAACCTGGTGACACCCTGGCGGTTCACATCCTGGCAATGAAGCCGAGGATGCCGTACGGATCGAACTGTGCCGCGAACTGGGGCCTGCTGTACGACGTGTTCGGCAAGGAGCGGATCACGATCTACAGCCTCGACGGCGACGAGCAGGGCAGCATCGTCTCGTCGGGTGCGGCCTTCGGTGCGACCGCCAGCCCGATGTTCGGCTTCGACTTCACGGCTCGCGCCCTGTACGACCTTCCCGGAGTGGTGTCAGAGCCCGATCCCGCGGCGAGGCAGCCGTTCAGCCGGCGCGTGCAGGTTCCCGTACGTCCGCACTTCGGGGTGATGGGGGTGGCGCCGGCCACACCCGGCCGCGTGTCGTCGATCCCACCCGGCGTCTTCGGCGGCAACCTGGACAACTGGCGGGTTGGTCCCAGTGCGACGATGTGCTACCCGGTGCTGGCGCCCGGCGCGAATCTCTACGTCGGCGACCCGCACTTCGCACAGGGTGACGGCGAGATCTGTGGCACTGCGATCGAGGCGTCGCTGAACGCCATCATCCAGGTCTCGGTCCTGCGCGGCATCGATACCACGGCGCCGCTGCTCGAAACCCCGACGCACTGGTATACGCACGGGTTCGGTGACGACTTGGACTCGGCGATGCGCGGCGCTGCCGAACGAATGTTGTGGCTGATGCAGCACCACCTCGGGCTCTCGGCCGACGATGCCTACTCCCTCGCCTCGGTGGCGATGGATCTCGGCATCACCCAGGTCGTGGACGGCACCCTCGGGTGTCACGCATCCATCGCCCGATCGATCCTTGCGTAAGTCGTCCGATGCTCGTCGGATTCGACGTTCAACCCCTCGCTATATCGATGTGGTATGGTCAGACCATCAGTCCAAGAGGATGCACACGGGCATCCGGAGATGGGGTCCCGACATGCCGATCACGCGAATGAACCACGCGGTCATGTATGTGCGTGATGCGTCTCGGTCGCAACGCTTCTACGCCGACGTTCTCGATTTCGTCACCGTGATCGAACACCCTGATGGCGCGTTCGTGTTCATGCGGGCGCCTGCTTCGGAAAACCACCACGACATCGCGTTCTTCAGCATCGGGTCCGGAGCTGCCGCCAGCCAGGCCGGTCAGTCCAGCGTCGGCATGTACCACATCGCGTGGGAGGTGCCCACATTGCACGAGCTCGACGAGATGCGCGAGCGGCTCGCCCGCATGGATGCACTCGTCGGCGCCAGCGACCACGGCGCCAACAAGAGCCTGTACGCACGCGACCCCGATGGGTTGGAGTTCGAGGTGATGTGGCTCGTCCCACCCGAGCACTGGGGCGATGCCGAGCACCAAGCCATCATCGATCCGCTCGACATCCACGCCGAGATCGAGCGCTTCTCCCAGGTGGGTCTGCGATGAGCCACACCACCTTCGCTCCGGTCGCCCGCCACACAGTGTCGGCAGAGATCCGTCATCGGCTCGCCGATGCCATCCACACCGGTCAACTCGCTCCGGGCACCCCGCTCCCGGCTGAGCGCGTGCTCTGCCAGGAGTTCGGAGTAGCTCGCACATCGGTGCGCGAAGCCATCCAAGGGCTGGTCATCGCCGGCTACCTCGAACGGCGAGGCAACCGTTCGGTCGTAGCCGAGCACCTCCCGGAGGTCAACTTCTCCGGCGACGACCGCAAGGTGCTCGTCTCTCAGCTGTTCGAGGTTCGCCAAGTGATCGAACCGGCGATCGTGGAGATGGCGGCACGTCGGGCGACCGATGCGCAGCGCGAGGAGATCGCCCGCTTTGCTGCACTCACCCCCGGCAACCTCGAGGAGTTCCGCAAGATCGACCGCTCGTTCCACGCCGCACTGGCCAGGGCCTGTGGCAACCCGCTACTGAACGAGGTCCACGCCAAGGCACTCGCCGCACTGTTCGGCTCCGGTGAGTTCGCGTCGCTGCTGTATGCCGAGGTCAACCGAGCAGAAGTGGTCGAACTCATCGACTCCTCGACGGAAGCCCATCGGGCGATCGCTGAAGCAGTCGTGAAGGGCTACACCCGCAAGGCTGCCGCCGCCTTGGTTGCGCACCTCGACGATGTCGAGCGTCGCATGGTGGAGCGGTTGTTGTGAGCATCGATCCGACGACCGACTCCAGTTACTGCTTCTTCTTCGACGACGCCCTCTTCGCGGAGACCGACCGTCCGGGCTTCCGCAAGCGGGTGGTCGTTGGCGACCATCTGGAACTCTGGTTCTGGAGAATCAAGGGTGGTGCCGAAGGTTCGTTCCTGCACGACCATCAGGCGAACGAGCAGCTTGGTGTCGTGATGCGCGGGACCCTCGACTTTCGCATCGGGGACGAGAATGACATGAGCCGAAAGGTGCTCCATGCGGGCGATCTGTATCTTGCTCCGCCAGCGGTGAGCCACGGCGACAGCGTGTTCATCGGCGACGACGAATTCGACGAGGTCTGGATCCTCGACGTGTTCGCACCGCCGCGCACCGGAGGTGCCGCATGACTGCCGACTGGCGACTTGCCGTCGACATCGGCGGCACCTTCACCGACGTGGTGCTCTTCGACGGCGCCTCGGGCCGTGTGGTGGTGGACAAGACTCTCACCACCCCGGCCGCTCCGTTGCAGGGGGTGCGCACCGCCGTGCAGCAACTCCTCGCGAAGGCGGGTATCCGCCCGGCCGACATCACCGCACCCATCGTGCACGCCACCACGCTGATCACGAACGCGTTGATCGAGGGCAAGATCGGTCGCGCAGGCATCGTGACAACCACGGGCTTCGGTGACACCCTGCTCATCCGTAACGAGCACCGCTACGACATGTACGACCTGCAGATCGAGTTCCCGGCACCGCCCATACCGCGCGACCGGGTCGTCGAGGTCGCGGAGCGGACCACCCCACATGGCGCGGTGCGCCTGGCGCCGACCGCCGCCGACCTCGCGGCCATCACCGAACAGTTGCGGGCTGCGGCGGTCGAGGCGGTCGGGGTGTGCCTCATCAACTCATATGCGAACCCCGCGAACGAGCGACTAGTGGCTGAACACCTGCACCGCGAACTGAGGGTGCCCGTGTGTATCTCGTCGGATATCTCGCCGCAGATCCGTGAGTATCCGCGGATGATCACGACTGCGTGCAACGCGGCCACCATGCCGGTCATTGGGCCGTACCTGGACGAGCTGCAGAAGTGGCTGGCCAGCGAGGGCTTCGGCGGGTCGGTACTGATGATGTTGTCCAACGGTGGAGTGGTCTCTGCCGACGATGCGGCCAGAGCTCCCATCCGTCTTGTCGAGTCGGGCCCCGCGGCTGGCGCCCTGGCCGGCAGCTGGTTCGCTCGGCGCCTCGGCGAGGACCGCCTGCTGTGCTTCGACATGGGTGGTACCACCGCCAAGTCGTGCCTCATCGTGGACGGTGAGCCGGAGCTGACGAACACCCTCGAGGTCGCTCGCATCTACCGCTTCAAGAAGGGCTCGGGATTCCCCGTCAGCGTGCCGTCGGTCGACCTCGTCGAGATCGGTGCTGGCGGCGGCAGCCAGGCCCGCATCGACGATCTCGGCTTGCTGAAGGTGGGGCCTGAGTCCGCAGGTGCCGATCCTGGCCCGGCGTGCTACGGGCGGGGCGGCACTAAGCCGGCCGTCACCGACGCCGACCTCACCCTCGGCCTGCTCGATGCGTCGTTCTTTCTCGGCGGTGACATGGCGCTCGACATGGCAGCGTGCCACACGGCTTTGCAGTCGGTCGCGACGCCGTTGGGATTGTCGGCCGCCGATACGGCCGCCGGCATCCATGAGCTCGTCAACCAGAACATGGCGGCCGCGTCGCGGATGCACGCCGTCGAGCAAGGCGCCGACCTGCGCGGCATTTCGGTGCTCGCGTTCGGTGGCGCTGGCCCTGTGCACGCGTGTGGAGTGGCCGAGCTGCTCGAATCGCCGCGGGTGATCTTCCCGGTCAACGCGAGCGTGCTCTCCGCGTTCGGCACGCTAGTCTCGCCGGTCCGCATTGATCTTGCGCGTAGCATGGTCCGACCAATGGAGTCGGTCGACGCGGCCGAGCGCGACCTGTTGCTCGCCGAACTCCGTGAGGAAGGCCGCCGCGTGCTCTCAGCTGCCGGCGTCGAAGACGACGCCATCCGCTTCCGCTACGGGGTGGACGCCCGATACCTCGGGCAGGGCAACGAGATCACCATCTGGGTCGGCGAAGCGGGCGCCGGCGACGAAGCTTGGCCCGTCACCTACGCGGAGGTAGTCGCACTTTTCGACGCGGACTATCGCCGCATATATGGGTTGACGATCCCCGACGTCGGCGTCGAGGCCGTCACCTGGCGGCTGTCGGCCTTTGCGGCTGCCGCGCCCGTCGAGCCACTCACAGAATTGGGTCGGGGCACTGGCGAACAGTTCAGCACCAGGCCGGTGCGCTTCTCACGCGGCGCTGCAGCGGTCGACACTCCCGTCTATCGACGCAGCGAGCTCGGGCTCGGCCAGCGCATCGAGGGACCGGCGATCGTCGAGGAGCGCGAGACCACAGCCGTGATCCGACCGGGCTGGGTGGCCACGGTGGCTCCCGATGGCTCACTGGTTGCCGACCGCACCGTCGCTGTGACAGGAGGGCCACGATGAGCCCCACGTTCGATCCCATCGAACTCGAAGTGTTGTGGCAAAGCCTTGTCGCCACCGTCAACGAGCAGGCCCGCGCCCTCCAGCGCGCGGCGTTCTCACCGATCGTGCGCGAGGCCGGCGATCTCGCCAATGCCGTGTTCGACCGTCGTGGCCGGATGGTGGCTCAAGCAGTCACCGGCACCCCTGGCCACATCAACTCCCTCGCCCGCGCCGCGTCGGCGATGCTCGACGAGTTCCCCACCGACTCCTTGGTGGAAGGCGATGTCCTGATCACCAACGACCCGTACAAGACGGCGGGCCAACTGCTCGACGTCACGGTGCTGTATCCGGTGTTCAAGGAAGGACGTGTGGTTGCGTTCTTCGGTTCGACGATCCATCACACCGACGTCGGTGGCTACGGCATCGGTGCCGGCGGACGCGACGTGTTCGAAGAAGGTTTGTGGATCCCCATCTGTCGGCTGATGATCGCCGGCGAGCGCAACACCGATGTGTGGAAGTTCATCTTGTCCAACGTGCGCCAACCCGACCACATGGCGGGCGATCTCCATGCGCAGATGGCGAGTGGCGAGGTCGGCGCGCAACGCCTCCGCTCGCTCTGCGAACGTCACGATCTCGCCGACATCGAAGAGCTGGCTGATGAGATCATCTCTCGCTCGGAGGCGGCAACCCGCGCCAGCATCCGCGAGCTGCCCGCCGGCACCTACTCCGCTGCGGCCGTGCTCGACCTGGCCGACGGCAGCAAGATCGACATCGTGTGCGCCATTACCGTCGACACCGAGTTGGGCGAGATCACGGTCGACTACGCCGGGTCATCGGGTGCCAGCCCGTTCGGCATCAACGTGGTCAAGAACTACACCCACGCCTACACCACCTTCACCGTGCGTTCGGTGCTCAACCCCGAGCTCCCGAACAATCACGGGAGTCTTGCGCCGATCAAGGTCGAGGCGCCGGAGGGTTCGATCGTCAACGCCGTGTCACCGCAACCCTGCACAGCTCGTCATGTCGTGGGAATGTTCCTCCCGAATGCGCTGCTCAAGGCACTCGCCCAGATCCGGCCGCTGCAGGCCATGGCCGAGGGTGCCGGTGCGGTGTGGACGATGCAGGTCAGCGGCAATCTTCCCGACGGCCGGCCCTTCATCACGGCGATGTTCACCTATGCCGGTGGTGTGGGTGCACGAGCCACGAAGTCCGGCTTGTCGGCCTGCTCGTACCCCACCGGCATTGCCGCCGTACCGGTAGAGGTGGTCGAGGCCTCGGCACCGATTCATTTCCTGTGCAAAGCGCTGCGGCCCGGCAGCGGCGGCAACGGCCAGCAGGTCGGTGGCCTCGGCCAGACCATCGAGTTCACCGTCGACACCGAACAGACGTGGCAGTTGAACGCGGTCACCTCGCGGTTGGTCGACGCGCCGATGGGCATCTTCGGAGGCGACCCCGGTGAGGCCGGAGCGTTCACCGTGAACGGCGAACCCGTGCGCACCCAAGCTCGGATCACGTTGCAGCCTGGCGATCTCGTCCGTCTCGATCTGCCGGGCGGCGGCGGCTACGGCGCCGTCACTGCCGAAGTGGCGCAGGCCGCCACCGGCGACGACAGAAAGGGTGCGCAGGCATGACCATTCTCACCGCCGACCTTCTCGGGTCGTTCGACATGTCGGTCACCGACGTGGCCTCCGCTGTCACCCTTCCGCCGGACATCTACACGTCGGAGGAGTTCTTGGCTTTCGAACGCGACGCCGTGTTCGCCAAAGAGTGGCAATGCGTCGGCCGGGTCAGCCGCATTCCGGAAGTCGGCGACTACTTCACTGCCACGGCCAACGGCGAGCCGATCATCGTGACCCGCGCCAAGGACCGCTCGATCCACGCGTTCTCGTCGACCTGCCAGCACCGTGGCATGCAGGTGGTCGACGACTCGGGCAGCTGCACTAAATTCACCTGCCCCTACCACCTCTGGAGCTACGACCTCACGGGCAGGCTGCTCGGTGCACCTGCGATGGAACGCACTGAAGGGTTCGAGAAGAAGGACTACCCACTGCCACCGTTGGCCGTCGAACTGTGGCACGGATTCGTGTTCGTGCACTTCGACGTGAACGCGGCACCACTCGCCCCCACGCTGGCCACCTACGAGCCGTACCTCGAGCACTACGACCTCGACCACGCGGTGTGCCCTGGCACGTTCACACTCACCGACCTTCCGTGGAACTGGAAGGTCATGTTCGAGAACTTCAACGACGGCTACCACGCCAACAAGTTGCACCACACGATCCAGGACTTCTGCCCGAGCGAGCTTGCGGCCTTTCCGGTGGACTGGGCGCCGACGTCCAATGTGATCTTCCGCACCAACGGCTACACGCACATCGATGGTGGCTTCAATGCCACCACCAAGGCTCTCATGCCGGTGTTCCCGGATCTCACCGAGGAAGAGCGGTGGCGGTCCACCTTCGCGCTGCTGCCACCCACGCTCTGCCTCGGAACCGCACCGGATCAGGCGTTCTTCTTCATCATCCGACCGACCTCGGCAGGCACGATCGACGTGGAGATCGGCTACCTCTTCCACCCATCAGCCCTCGCTCACCCCATGTTCGATCACCTCCTGCGGATGAGCGACGCCGG
>JANPLQ010000088.1:0-33041 GCA_031422395.1 Ilumatobacteraceae bacterium
CCGGCGTCAGCTCGACAAGTTCCGCCGCTCCCAATAACCCACCCCAATAACCCGTTCATGTCGCGATCAACCCCTGTATGACGGGTTGATCGCGACATGACCGGGTTATTGGGCGAGCAGGTCAGTGACAACTCGTTCCCACAGTTCGGTGGTGAGGCGAAGCGACTCGACATCGATCCGTTCGTTGTTGCCGTGGAACCGCAGGCTGTAGTCACCGGCGTCGACCGTTGGACTGAGCAGACCGGCTCCGTAGGAGACCGCGCCGAGCTCGCGGAACACCCTGGCGTCGGTGAATCCGACGGAGAACTGCGGATTCAGACGCGCATTCGGGAAGGGAACCGCGACGGCGCGCTGCAACGAATCCCACAGCGGTGTATCGATCCGGCTCAACGACGACGAGTCGTGAATCAGTACCTCGATCTCGATCCGGTCGAACAGGTCATCACCAAGTGCTGAACGCAAATGAGCGTTGACCTCGTCTGCTGTCTCACCAGGCATCGTGCGGATATCGATGTCGAGGTCAACCACGTCTGGAATCACGTTGGTCTTCGGACGACCCATGGTGCCAACCACATTGGGCGAGAACGTGGTGTGGGTGCAGGCGTGAAGAAACGCCTTGGCACCCACATTGGGCAGATCCGCCAGAAGGTCATCGATCGTGCTCTCGTCGAGCATCGCCGACTTCATGTCGTCCGAAAGGTCGAGTGCTGCCACCTGGCCGCGCCACAGTTCGTGGAACCTGGGAGCTGGCCGATAGTCGGCGAGCCGTGAGACGACCTTGGCGGCCGTGACGAGGGCGTTGTCGGAGCCGAACGGCATCGAACCGTGACCAGGGGTACCGCGAATCCTCAATCGTCGCCAGGCGACACCCTTCTCCCCCACGACGACGTTGATCGAGGGTGCCTCAGGCGAACCGGAATGCAGTCCGCCATCCTCGGTGAGCAGGTAGGTGCATCGGATCGCGTCGGCGTGGTTGTCGGCCACCCACCTGGCGCCAACAGCACTGCCCGCTTCCTCATCGGCGACGGCAAAGTAGAGCAGGTCACCCCTCGGCCGAAAACCTCGTTGCGCGAGTGATCGGAAGGCGACCGCCATGGATGAGGTGAGGTTGAGCATGTCAATCGCGCCCCGACCCCAGATCTCACCGTCGATCAGCTCGCCGCCGAACGGATCATTCCGCCAACCGTTGGGATTGACTGGTACGACGTCGGTGTGACCCATCAGACAGAGCGAGGGGGCGGAGGGGTCGCTGCCGGGGATTCGGGCGACGAACGACGCTCTACCAGGGGCAGGTTCCCACCGTTCGATATCGACGCCCGGACCTTCGACGATGGTCTGCAGTACATCAGCATTGCGCGACTCACACCCCGAGTCAGGTGTGCCGTCGTTGACGCACTGATTGCGAATCAACGTCTGCAGCAACTCGACCGTCTCACCCGTCAAATCCCTCGCCATCAGTTCAGTCTCCCACCCGCACTCCGTTCATGTCGCGCTCAACCCCTGTATGACGGGTTGAGCGCGACATGAACGGGTTATTGGGCGAGCAGGTTGGCAGATTCATCGGAACCGAGACAGGGGTCCGTGACTCGGTACAGCTATCCATGTCTGCCGACCTCGCACGATCCGATCTCCACGACAGTCGCTCAGCGGCCATGATCGTTCCCATCATTCCGTTGACCGGTGAAACCGTGGCATTCGAGGAGTTGTACGAGCGACAGTACGCGCCGATGGTTCGGCTTGCCTTCACGCTGGTCGACACGCAGCAGCGAGCAGAGGAAGTCGTGCAGGACGCCTTCGCGGCGATCTACGAGCGCTATCACCGGCTCGAAAACCCTGAGGCGTACTTGCGCACCGTCGTGTTGAATGGATGCCGACGCGTGTTGCGCCGCCGGATGCTCCATCGAGCGCAGCCGATCCCACCCGGCGAGGACGGTTCGCTCGGGTTCAACCACGTCGTCGACGCAATCCGGCAGCTCCCCCACAAGCAGCGCTCGATGGTCGTGCTCCGTTACGACCTACAACTCACCGACTCCGAAATCGCTGAGACGCTCGGCCTCCCACTCGGCACCGTCAAGTCCACCCTCTGGCGCGCCCTGAGCGCCCTCCGACAGGAGATCACCCGATGAATGATCAACACGATCCCAATCTTGAACGAACGATCGAAACCTCACTCACTCAACACTCATCGCGTCTCGGTTCGTCGTCGGGTCATCTGAGCGATGTGATGGCCCGAGTCGAGCGTCGCCGCAATCGCCGTAGATCGGTGGCGGTTGTCGGCTCGTTAGCCGCAATCACCGTCGGCGTGCTCGGAATCGCCTCCGTCAGCGGCCGAAGCCCTGATCAACTACCTGGTGCCGCCAAAGCATCCGCTGATCAGCCGTCGGCTCCAGACGCAACCTCCTACTTGATTACTGACGCGTCAAGCAATCTTTCGCAGGCGGTGTGGGCGTGCCAGACCCCTATCACCTACTTCGATCCGCAACCTCAGACGGAGTACTTCCAAGCCTGCGGTCCAGTGGGGACAATCTACGAAGTCCTGGCTGGCGACTCTCTGGCGTCGATCGTCGAGATGTTTGGCCTTGGGATTCACCACGTTGCCCAGTACAACGGATGGGGCGACGATATCGACCACGTCGTGGAGCCCGGCGACGTCGTCATGATCCCCCGCGAATACACGCTGCCGTCGCCGACGACAGCACCTCCGGAATGCATTGCACTCGCTGTTCTCGTCACGAAACCGCCGAACTCCGACGTACTCATATCGACTCCCGTGCCGACCCTCGCCCCGCTTGAATCGGCTTGTTCCTACGTTGAGGACATCCCGCCGACGACCTTCGTCGTGTCGGCCGTCAACAGTTACGAGCCGATTTGGATCGTCGAGGCAGGTGAGTCGTGGGCGCGTATCAGCGAGACGTTTGGCATGCTCGCGTCGGAATTGACCGACTTCAACGGTTGGGAGGGCGACGTCAACCATCCCCTGGTCGTCGGCGACAAGGTCAGGATTCCTGGACCAGCCGTACCAAAAGAGTGCATCGTGCCGGCCACAGCAACGATCATCAAGTCGTGCGTGGGAGCACCGATCGTCGGCAGGGACAGCACGACCACCTCAACGACAACGACGATGACAACGACAACGAAAACGACGACAATCGTCCCCACTCCCTAGGGGATTGCGCCTCGCGTCCGCTGGTGGTAGTCATTTTGGATGGAACTTGCACGTGCACTTGAGTTCATTCGAACTCGTCAGAATGGGGTGCTGACCACGCAGAAACGTGATGGCCGGCCACAGTTGTCAAACATCACGTATCACCTTGGTGACGATGGAATCATCCGAATCTCGGTCGCAGACAGTCGCGCCAAGACGACCAACCTGCGGCGCGACAACCGAGCATCGCTGCATGTCGCGCAGGACGACTTCTGGGCGTATTGCGTGCTCGAGTGCGATGTCGAACTGACGCCCACCGCCGAAGCGCTCGATGATCCGACGGTCGACGCGCTCGTCGACTACTACCGATCGGCAGCAGGCGAACATCCCGACTGGAGCGAGTACCGCCGGGCGATGGTGACCGACAAACGGTTGCTCCTGCTGCTCACTGCGACCAACGCATACGGCATGCTTGGCTGATGAAGATCCACACCGAGGCCAACCAACTCGGCGGCGTGTGGGCCAACGCCGCCGCCGTACGTCACTCGCCCCACGAGTTCACGATCGACTTCCTTCGTTGCGAGTTCGACGACAGCGGCAAGGCCGTCAACGGCTTACTTGTTCAGCGCGTCAACATGTCTCCGCTGTTCGTCAGCCAGTTGATCTCTGCCCTGCAGGACAACTGGTCGAAGTACGCCTCCAAGGCGATGCCACACGACATCATGAGCGAGTTCATCATCGAACCGCCGACGCCATCGGACCCTCCTGCCGAGCCGGACAGCGGATCAGAATGATCAAGCCGATCCCGAGTGGTACGAGCGCGTGCTCGGTCTTGCGAGCGTCCACGGTGGCGACGAATACGAGATGCCCACATCTGGTGACGACATCGTGCTGCGACTCCACGAGATCGATGTCCATGAGCACGTCCACCTGATCAATCCGTATGACCCCGGACGCGGCAACCGCGTCGCCCTGTAGTTCGAGTCGACTGCGTTCGCCACCGACGCGGCCGGATTCACGCTGCGCGCAACGACGTCGAGATCCTCGAGAACGTCCACGTCAACGTGCTCGCCAACCACCTGGAAATCTGGCTGCAGGACCCGACGGCTACAAGGTCGTGATCTCCAGTCCGTACGGCGAGCATGTTTGGACATGACCCGACAGGCGACGCGACCAATCGTGACGGTGCGCGATCCGCTAGCCCGCTGAGTGCTGATCGAGACGCTTGGTCGCCGCTAGTACGGCGGTCCGTGGGCTACTGAGGACCGGGATGCCGAGATCGGCGCCGTCCGTTGCCGAAGCCATGGACGCTTGGGCGAGGATGATCACATCTACCGTCTCGGCGATTCCCGGAAGCGAATTCACGATCGCGTCGATATAACCGATCTCGTCACCGGACTCGAACCGCTCCCAAGCACCCTCGATCACGTGCAGGTCGATCGTCACCGCTCGACCGAACTCGCATGCCACCGACTCCAGTAGGTCACGCGTCGGTGCCAGGGTGCTGTCGAGCGCGGCGACGACAGCGATCCGACCACCGATCTCAACAGCCAGTTCCGCCATTGGCCGATCGACTCGCATCACGGGAGAACTGTGCTGGCGACCGATCACCTCTGACACACCGCCGATCGTCGAACAGGTGCACACGATCAGGTCGGCACCGGCCAGCATCAGCGTGTCGAGCGCAGATTCGACGCCGCTACGAACCGCGGGAGCTTCTGGCCCGACCCGCCTTGCGAGGGCGAGTAACTCCTCGTCGACAACCGAGCTGACTCCGATCTGTGGCCCGAGTTCGTGCATCAGGCGAGCGAATGTCGCAACGTGGACAGGTGAGGTGTGAAGGAATCCGATCGAGGCCATCAGAGAACTTCCGGTTGATAGTGAGCTGCAGCATCGTGAGCATTCAACGTCATCTCCGCGACGCTGACGGCGCGACGGCAGGCAACCAGTTGTCGTGCGAACACGTTCGGAAACATCGCAAACGCCAGCCAGCCCGCTAGGTACGCCACCAGTGCGAACAGGAGCCAGAACGACAAGTACGTCTGCAAGCCCCCCACCCACGCACTGCCACCATCGTTGCGAGCGGAGATCGCGACCGCGACAGTCGGCGGGCCAGCGACGACCAAGGCGGCAACGATCGAACCAATCGAGACTCGATGTTTCACGACCTGATAGTCCGCACGGGTAGCACGCAGGCGAGCAAGTAGTTCGATGCGCTGATCTGCAGCGGTGTCCACCGTGTCAATCATCTCATGGTCAATCATCTCATCCGCTGACAGCTATCCCTCATAGCATCGAGGACGACATGGCGTACACGACCGTTCTGCTCGATCTCGATCACACATTGTTCGACTTCGACGCCTCCGAGCTGGCAGCGTTCACCGACGCGCTGACGCTCGCCGGGGGCGACCATCCGATGGCGTATTTCCCCACCTACCAGAGGATCAACAATGCATTGTGGTCGGCGGTCGAGACAGGCGAGATTCGGCCTGGCGATGTCCGAACGGTTCGCTTTCATCAACTTGCTGACGAGATCGGCCTCGACGTCGATCACGCCACTGTGGTGGCGATGGCCGATGCATTCGCGTTCGGGCTCGGCGCCCACGGCGAGTTGTATCCGGGTACCCGCGACGTACTGGATGCACTCGCCGATCTTGTGCCGCTGGCGCTGATCACAAACGGCCTCAGTGAGGTCGTACATGCTCGACTCGCACGACTGAATATCGCCGATCATTTCGGCGCCGTGGTGATCTCGCAGGAGGTCGGCGTGAGCAAACCGAAACCAGGGATCTTCGACCGAGCATTCGAGCTGCTCGGTCATCCCACCAAGGACGCCACGGTCATGGTCGGCGACAGCCTCTCGTCCGACATTGCCGGTGGCACGAACTACGGGATCGCTACCTGCTGGTACAACCCGGGCGGGGCGCAACCCGACGTGACCGACAACATCACCCACGAGATCACACACTTGGCGGACTTGCTCAATCTGATCTGATACATCACGAAGTCGCGCCGGAATATGGCGGTTCGGCGGGTCAGTCGCGCGTTACTCGGCCGCTCAGGAAATCGATCGATTCGGTCACGGTTCGGGCTACGAAACGCTCCAATTTTGGGGCAGCGAAGAATCGTGCCGTTGCGTCGAGCGGGACGGTGGAGTCCAACCGCAATGCTTCGGCCGTGGCGGCGACACTCATTTTCACGGCATGGGCATGGACGATGAACGCCGACGTGCCGTCGAGCAGGGATTCCTGCTGAAGTGATTTGCCATAGGCCAACGGGTCAGCCGAGCGAGGTTCGATCTCGTCGCGGTGACCGATCGCCGAGTGCCATTCGTGACGACCGGTCCAGTTGGCGAGGAATGCCGTCCACAGCACGAGGCGGACGGAATCGGCGGTCACCGGCGCGCCCGCCAGATGCCATCGGGCAGCGTTGGCGTATGTCATGCCGTGCGTGATGTCGAGCCAGCCGAAGTCGTCATGGAAATCACGTTCGCCAGCCACGTCGTAACGCAACATCCGTTCGCTGACAGCGACCGTCACCGCATCGAGCACAGCGTCGACGCTCGCCCCGCCAGCCAGCGCAGCCCCGGTCGCAAGCGCTGCCTCCGTGCGATTGTCACCGAGCAGCGCCGCTAACAATCGCCCATCATCCGACCATCCGGCGACCGGTTCATCGGCAGCCTGCGCCAACGCAGCGAGGTCGAGTTGTGCGACACCGCGGTGGAACAATTTCATGTAGGGCAATTTGTCCTCGCGGGTGCCGTAGACGATCGTCGGTGTCAGATACGGCAACACCGTGTCGGCACGATCCCAGCCCAATCGATCGAGCAGCTGGAACGCCTTCTGGGTATAGATCGCCCCATGCCCATACGACAGCAGGTGATCACTGACCACATCGGTGAACCACGGCCGTATGTCGGAGGCCTCGAATCCGGCATGGATCGCTCCCCGCAGCAGCGACTGTGCCGGCGCCAACTGCTCGCTCTCGACGAGCCGCCGGAACTCGGCTCTCGGATCGGCGGGCAGCACCCGGACAGGATCGGGTAGCGGCTGCACTGGCCGATCGCGTTCCTCCTCGGCGACTCCGGCGATCGCTTGCACGATCGGCAGCGCACGCTCGTCTCCGTCGTATTGATCGACGATCGCCAAACAATCGGTTAGCGAAGCAATCGCGTGACCCCATCCGAACTCGGCACGCGGCGCGCCGTACGCGACCGCCTCCCAGATCAGCTCGCCGGGATTGGCATCAGCACGCAGCAGTCGCACGACATCACGCGAAACCTGTCCGACGTAGTTCTTCTCGATTCCGCGCCGAAGACTGTCGAACAGTCGAGGACGCAGTTCGTCAGCCGTCGGTTGATTCAGAGCGATCGACAGTGTTCCGTCATCGGCGACGCGCACGTCGTGGGTGCGCACGTTCTCCTCGCCAAGCACACACGCGCCGTCGCTAACCCTGAACTTCCAGTTGTGCCACGCGCACGTGATCAGATCTCCGTCGAGTTCGCCGGTCGTCAGCCCGTAGCCCTCGTGTGGGCAGGCCTGATCGAGTGCGAACACCCCCTCGCTCGTCCGCACCACACACAGCCGGTGCCCGTCGACTTTGACCATCTTCATCGCCGCCACAGCGAAGTCGTCGAGGTGTCCGATCACGGTTGAATTCAAGAGTTCGTTCGTCACAACGCAGAACGGTAAGACTTCAACCATGGTTGAAGTCAAGCGGGTCGCCACAAGAAGTTTCACGATCGGAGAAGTTTCGGCTCGGTCCGGTGTGGCGACCTCAGCATTGCGGTTCTACGAGGAACACGGATTGATTACCTCGGACCGCAACGAATCGGGCCACCGCCGCTACCACGCTGACGTGCTGCGACGGGTCAGTTTCATCCGCACGGCACAACGTGTCGGGCTCAGCCTCGGCGAGATCACCCAAGCCCTGGCATCGCTCCCGAACAGGAGGACACCGACCGCCAACGACTGGAACAAGCTGGCGTCGTCATGGCGCCCACGACTCGACGAACAGATCGCCGTGATGACCCGAATGCGAGACCAGCTCGATGGCTGCATCGGGTGCGGATGTCTTTCGCTCACATCCTGTGGACTCTGGAACCCTGATGACGTCGCCGCCGAATGGGGTACTGGTCCGCGGTACCTGCTGACTGACGACCGACCCGTTCGGCCGGACGACTGACGGTTCTCCGGATCGATCAACCCCGAATCGGGAAGCCGATCTCGTCAAAATCCGAAAAGTGCCAATGAGCTGGCATTGTGAGCCGCGACCTGCGCTCACAGACGCCTGTGAGGCCGCACATTCGGGAATTCTCCGACACGCTGAGTCGGGCTGTGATCCGTGCTGTGAGAACAGCAGTGAGGGTCGTTCTGCATTGTGGCACTCATGACTTCGTCGATTGTATTCACCACCCCGTTTCGCCCGACCCGCCACGCTGCCCGCAACGGAGGCGGACGTCTCGCTGCCGAATGGGCCCGCCTCCGGATCCGCCCCGACATGCTCAGGCAGGCGAACGGTTGGGGTTTGATCGAAGGGTCGCTTCACGACCTCGACCAGGTACTGACCGCAGTCGGTTACGACCGGGATGCCGACGAACTGACCGAAATGGCGATGCGGAGGCTTGTCGAATTGGCGGCGACAAATGACCTGGCTGCACGAGTCGTGATCCAACGTCTGATTCCGGGTCTACTCTCAGTCGTCCGACGGCGCGGCGGCGGGTATGCGGGCGGAGTCGACCTGTTCGAGGAGTTGCTTGGTGCGCTCTGGATCAGCATCCGCACATACAACACGGATCGAGACCCCAGCTCGGTTGCGGCCGCTCTGATCTCCGACGCCGACTACCGGGCGTTTCGGGTCAGCAGGCGCCGCAAGTCGAACGGTGAACGACCGACCGATCTGTCTGACGCGCCGATCGCCTCCCACGGACCCGCCAGTTCGTGCGACGAACTCGCCGAACTGCTCGTGCTCGCTCAGCAATCAGGATTCGACGCTGACGATCTCGGACTACTCCGCAACCTGCTTGATCAGCCGACCGCCAACGACGCCGCCCGCGTGTTGCAGATCACCCCGCGGACCCTGCGCAACCGTCGAGATCGAATCACGCTCCAGTTACGGGAACTTGCCCTGGCGGCGTGAACCGGGCTGGTCGCTTCTCGAGGAACGAAGCGATTCCCTCTTGCCCGTCGATGGTTACGACACCATCAGACATCACGCCGATTGCGTATTGATACGCGGCGGGTTGTGTCATCTCGATTTGGGTGTAAAAGCCACGCTTCCCGGCGCCCTTCGACGACGCACTCCCGCGTGTCGCACGAGCCATCAACGTCGCAACGACGTCGTCGAGTTGATCGTCGGGAACCGCGCGATTGATGAGCCCCCACTCGGCAGCCGTTGCGGCCGAAATCGTGTCGCCGGTCAACGCCATTTCGAGTGCCCGCTTGCGACCGATCTGACGGGCAACGGCAACCAGCGGGGTGTGACAGAACAGGCCACCCTTGCCACCTGGAATCGCAAACCCGGCCGACTCTGCCGCCACAGCGAGATCGCACGAGGCCACCAACTGACATCCGGCAGCAGTCGCCAACGCATGCACCTTGGCAATGACGACTTGCGGTATCCGTTGGATCGTGTTCATCATCTCGGTGCACACGACGAACAAATGCTCGGCTTGCTCGATCGTCGCACCCGCCATGTCACCAAAGTTGTGTCCGGCCGAAAACACAGGTCCGTTGGCGGCCAGCACGACACCGAGCGCATCAGTGGTCGCAATCTGACACAACACGTCGGTGAGTTCGATCATCACATCGAGTGCCAGCGCGTTGCGTTTGCCTGGGTTGTTGAGCGTCACAGTTGCAACCGAACCATTGGTCGACACGTTCACGTAGCGCTCTGCCATAGCTACAACAGTACGGTCCCTGGCTATGCAGTTCGGAATTATGTTCGCCAACACTGGACACGGCTCATCACCAGAGGGGGCGACCGCCGTTGTACAGGCCGCCGAGGCAGGCGGATTCACCACCGCATGGACCGTCGAGCACGTCGTCGTCCCATCGGGCTACCAGTCGACGTATCCCTACGATGTGAGCGGCAAAATGGCCGGCGGTGCCGAGGAGTTCGACCTTCCCGACCCGCTCGTCTGGTTGGCGTGGGCGGCGGCCAAGACGACCACGTTGCAACTCGGGACGGGGATCCTGATCGCAACACAACGCAACCCGCTGATCACTGCCAAGGAAGTCGCCACGCTCGACCAACTTTCCGGTGGTCGAGTCCTGCTCGGAGTCGGGGTCGGCTGGTTGGAGGAGGAGTTCAATGCCCTCGGTGTGCCTTTCGCGGCGCGCGGCAGGCGACTCGACGAATATCTCGACGCGATGCGAGCGCTGTGGACCGAAGACAAGGCCAGCTTCCACGGCGAGTTCGTCAACTTCGACAACTGCATCTCGCGGCCACGACCGGTGAACCGCACGGTCCCGATCGCGATCGGCGGTCACACGGACGCCGCAGCACGCCGTGCGGGTGTCCGCGGCGACGCCTTCTTTCCGGGCAGCGCTTCGATGGAGGAAATCCCGCGCCTGGTTGGTGTGATGAAGGATTCGGCGGCCCGCGTCGGGCGCGATGGAGACGCGATTCCGGTCTACGCCTGGGCAATCAACAAGCCGGGCGATCGCATGTACCAACGGATCGAGGAGTTGGCGGCGGTCGGCGTCACGCAGACGATCGTGCCGACCTTTGCGCCCGACACACTCGTTGGGATCGGCGAGGACCTCGTGTCACGATTCGGTTGACGACCGCCGGTTACACGAGTGCCAACGAGAGTGTCTTGAGTAACGCCGCGTTGGCGGCCGTGACCGACTTACCGGTCTGTGAGTCGAGTTGCTTCCGGTAATCACGGAGGTAGGCGTCGCGTAAGCCGGTGTTTCCGATCGACACCGCCGCTTCGGCGTTTCCGAGCTTGTCGCATAGGGCGTTGGCGATCCCGATCTTCGTCACGAGCGTTCGCGTCAAGGAGCACAGGCTGTCGTAGGTGACAATGACGGCGACAGTTGCCGTGTACTCGTTGATCCCGCCGTCCTTATCGCGGACCTTGCCGCCGACGCTTCGAACACCAGTCAGAGATGTCGGGCACGACGCGACGTTGGCAGCGCCGAACACCCCGTACCCACTGCCGCCGCCACAATCGAATGCGTAGTTGAAGCCGGCGGCTGTGTCAGCCACGCCCGGATCAGTCGGGGCCGTCAACGAGAGAGTGAATGAAGAGCCGGCGAACACGGACGACGGGGCATTCAACGTGCCCGACGGCGCGATGTTGGTGATCTCGACCTGTGCCGACGACGCTGAGGTCAGCCCTGAAACTTCGGTCACCTGGACGCTGATCGTGCGTGTCGCCGGTCCGTCGATCTCGGCTGCTGAGAAGGTGACGGTGGCCCCTGACGTCTCGAATGTACCGTTGTCGTCGAGATCCCATCCGTAGACCAATTCGTCGGCGTCGGGGTCGCTGCCCGTTGCCGTAACGCTGACCGAGCCGCCCTCGCCGACCGAATACGGGCCACCAGCCTGCACTGAGGGCGCGGCGTTCAGGTTGAGCCCGATCACGACTGGGTCGTGGTCGGAGGCGCGGTACGGGCCGTCGTCGTAGAACGTGTTGATCTGGTTGGCGGTCTTGAACTCGACGTTGTAATCGAGCACGAT
Source organism: Ilumatobacteraceae bacterium (assembly GCA_031422395.1). Lineage (GTDB taxonomy): Bacteria > Actinomycetota > Acidimicrobiia > Acidimicrobiales > Ilumatobacteraceae > Ilumatobacter. The sequence continues at coordinate 11,834 of JANPLQ010000088.1, forward strand.
CGGCTCGTCAGGGTTGATGTGCCAGTCGGTTGTACCCGTGGCCTGAGCGGCAAGCGAGGCGGAGGCAAGCGCATGGTCGAGGTAGCCCGATTCGCCGTTGAAGACGTATGAGTACGGCGTATCGCCACCGAACTCGGCAACCAGATTCGTGAAGCCAGCGCCGAGCAATGTCTCGATCGGATCCTCGAACCGGTATGAATTGAGGTCGCCGATGACGAGGTAGTCCGGGTCGCCACTGCCGGTCGGATCGGTCGCAAGCCAGTCGGCGAGCGCCGCCGCGGCATTCGTTCGGGTGAGGTTGCAGTTGCCCTGGCCATCACCTGTATCGGGGTCGCCGACGGCAGTGCAAGCGGAGCCCTTCGACTTGAGATGGTTGACCACGATGGTCAACCGTGCGCCGGTCGCAGTGCGCTCGAACGTTTGAGCAAGGGATGGTCGGTTGAGCGTGTCGATGAAGCGCTGGTCCGTCAGCGACGTGATCGTTGCAAACGGTCCAACCGGTGCGACGACGTCAGGTTTGTAAATCAAAGCGACCCTGATCTGGTCGGTCCCGATCACACCAGTGTTCACGAAGTCGTATGTGCCTGCACCCGCCGACGCGTTCAACGCCGCCACCAACTGCTCGATCGCGCTGTTCGGCGCAGCGTCGTTCTCGATCTCCATCAAGCCAACGACGTCGGCGTCGATCGTCGTGATCGCGCTGACAATTTTGGCGGTCTGGCGGCCGAGTTCGAACAGTGTGTTTGCGCCACGTGCGGTCGGGAAACCACCAGCGGCGCCATCAACGCCGGACCCGTTGCCGTTGAAGAAGTTGAGCACGTTGAACGAGGCGACCTTGAGGTTGCCGCCCACATCTGCGGGGTTAGCGGTTCGTGGATTGGTCGGATCGAAGTTGATCGGCCCAACCGGTTGGATCCGATAGTTCGAGAACCGGAAATCCATCACGCCGGTCAAACCGGGCAGTGTGTCGCCGACACGCAGCGTGTTGAGCGCCGAGAGCCCACCTTGCGGGTACAGCGTCGGATCGATGTTCTGCAGGCTGTTCCCATCATCGAGGATGATCCGGCTGCGGTTGTTCTGGTCGAGTTGGGCAATTGCGGCCGTACCGGGTGTAGTAATGGCGGTTGGTGTGTAAAGGCGCCCGACGCCCGACAAGCTCACCTCGCCAAACCGACCGAGATTGAAGACCTCAGTTGCCGTCAGCGTCTGGTCGTAGTCCACGAGCATGCCTTCGTAGCGCTCATGATCGCTCAGGTTGGCGACCGGCAGCGAGACGGACACGGCATCGACGGGCACCCCGGTCGCACAGATCTGAACGGCGTTCACGCCAGTGATCTCGGTGAGACCGAAGAACTCGATCACGGTGCCGCGCACGCGCACGACGTCGCCAGGGCTGACGTCGACACCGAAGCTGTTGTCGAAGACGAATACGCCTTCCGATGTGGACGGATCGGCGTCCCAATCAGCGGCCTCCTGCTCGAGGTTGAAACCGCGGAACTCTGCCGCCGTCTGATAGTCGCCGACGACGACACCCTCTACCTCCACTCCGGTGCCGACGAGTGGACTGACGAGACCGGAACCCTGCACGTCGTGGATCGGAGTGGCTGGTGCACCACATACGAGCACGTCAGCTGTCTGGAAGGCGAACAGGTAGTCCGATGACATCTGATTCGGAGGGTCGCTCAGATCCTGGTCGGTCACTCCGGCAGCCAGCAGCGACACGCTGCACGACTCGTTGGCTGCAAAGTTGGACGATGGATCGAGTGTGAAGGTGGTCGGGCCTCCGGTCACCGCGGCGGTGTGCGGACCGCTGTTCACGCATGTAATCGTGAACCAGGTGCCGGCGACATCGACGGGCTCGCTGAAGGTGACCGAGATGTTCCCGTCGATGGCAGCACCGAGTGCCCCGTTGGCGGGTGATGTGGAGGCAACGGCCGGTGCCAGGTCGTCGCCGGGGCAACCATTCACCGAACCGGGGGTCGACGGTCGAAGCAAGAAGTCGGCGTTGTTCTGGTTGGTGTCTGAGCCATCGCTACAGCGACTGATGCTTTCGGCCGCGGCAACGCCGTCGTCGACCAGACCGACGCCGCTTCCCTCCGTGTACAGACCACCGGTGTTACCTTCGTAGCTCACCGTGTCGATCACCGCGGACGAGAACGTCAGGGCTACTGCGTCAGGTGCCCCGTTCTGTATCAGGTTCGACTCGGGAGCGATGTCCAGATCACAATTCGGTGTCGTCGTGGTATCGGCACACACCACGAAGTAGTCACCGGCGGCGAGGTCGATGTTGGGAAGCGCGGTGCTCAGATAGGTCACCGCACCGCCCGCGTTCCCGTTGACGAACAACAGGTTCGCACCGTTCAAACTGGTCGGCACCGACCCGATGTTTTTGATCTCGACATACTCGGCCAAATCGGTGCTCGGTTGGTCATAGTCAACCTCGTTGACGACCAACGTCGGCAGGGCGACGAGCTCCGCCGTCGCGAATGTGATCACTGCGTCGGACTCCATCGTGTCGGGAGGGTCGCTGGCGTCCTGGTCGTTGACCTGAGCGGCAGCCAAGGTCAGTGTGCAGGTCTCGCCGTTTACAAAATCGACTTCTGGGTCGAGTGAGAACGTGTCGGGACCGCCCGCAACGACCGCCGCATGAAGTCCGCTGGTCGCGCACTCGACCGAGAACCAGTCTCCGCTCACATTGACCGGTTCGCTGAACGTCACTGACAATGTCGTATCGACGGCGACGCCCGTGGCTCCATCGGTGGGTGTCGTCAGCTGGACCGTAGGGGCGATGTCGGCGGACGAGGCGGTCGCCATGATGTCGTCGACGCCGACCCACTCGTCGCTCCCGACGGCGTTTGCCGTGATGATCCGGACCTGGATCACCGGTTGGTCGTTGGCGCCGGGAGGCAGCGTGACATTGACCGGCGTGACCAGCGTGGCGATGCTCGGCCCAGTCGTGGCGTCGGCAACGAATCCGGCCGGAAGGTTCGTGAAGTTGCCAGTCGATCCGACCCGATACTGGACCGCGACCGGTTGAATCGCGTTGTCGACGGAGCCGTCGATGTCGCGTAGGTTGTAGGCAACGCTGATGTTGCTGCTGCCGGTGGTGTTCAGGTGGAGCAGGAGATACGGCGCATCCGCCGTGCCGGAACCCTGTAGTGCGACCACGGGATCGGTTAGGTGGAATTCGGCGACACCACCCGTTGCCAAGGTGGTGGGGTTGGTCTGGTTGGCGATCACATCGAGGTCGTTGACGACAGCGGACTCGGTCACAAGGGTCTGCGGGTCAGTAGCGGTCAGGGTCGTGATCTCCTGGCCGAGAAAACCGACAACCCCAGCAACCGTGGTCCAATTGTCGTTAACGGTGATCAAGCCGATATCTGCCCAATTCTGAGCGAAGGGTGGCGCTTGTGGGTTCGAGTCCGCTACCGCAGGCAGGGCACCCACGGCGAGTAGTGTTGACGCAAGCGTCACGCTCACCAAAGACCGTGTGACTCGAGATTTCCTGTCGTAGCTGACCTTGTTGCTCTGGCCCATTGCGGCTCCTCTCGAACTCCACCCGGCTTCGAACGTACTTGACGCCCGTGAACAGTGACACGGGTACCCGGTGAATCTTGAGCAAACGCTCGTCAACTCCGAGACCAACGGAAGTGACCGTTCAGCGCGGCGACAGCCCGTGACGCGGTACGGTCGCACACTGTGACCACACCAGCCACACTTGAACGACACCGATTTGCCGATTGCTTGCTGGAAGTCGGGCCCGATGCGCCCACGTTGTGCGAGGGGTGGACGGCCCGCGATCTTGCGGCGCATGTCGTGCTCCGTGACAGTCGCCCCGACGCCTCTCCTGGTGCGTTTGTGGCGGCGCTTGCGAAATACACCGAAAGGGTCCAACGCAACATTGCCGCCGGCGATTGGGACGAGATCGTCGAAACCGTCAGGTCTGGGCCGCCGCGCTGGTCCCCGACCCGGATCGACACTATTGACCGGCTGATCAACACGACCGAGTTCTTCATTCATCACGAGGACGTCCGTCGCGCTGTCGAACCGTGGGAGCCACGCCCGTTGCCAGACGACCTCGTCAACGACCTCGACACCGCTCTCAGACGGACGGCAAAGCTGTTCGCCCGCAAGGCACCGGCAGGCATGACGTTGCAACCAGATGATGGGCACGCCGCGGTCGTCGCCAAGGACATCGAACCGATGGTCACCGTGTCCGGTCCGGTCGGCGAGTTGGTGCTCTGGATCTTTGGCCGCCAAGCTCACTCCGAAGTGAGCTACGACGGCGACGCTGACGCCGTCGAAGCCCTCCGTACCGCGAGTTTCGGGATCTGACCGAGATGCCGACGTTGCCCAAGAAGCGTCCATCGCGCGTCGTCATCGAGCCGGTCAGCCCGGTTGTCGATGGCGGTCGGTTCCCTGCTAAAGCAGCACTCGGCGAAACTGTTGGCGTCACGGCCGACGTGTTCGCCGACGGGCATGACGCGGTCGCCGGGTCGCTGCGTTGGCGGTCGGTCGACGCAGCCGGGAAGGCATCGAAGTGGACCGAGACATCGCTCGTCCCAGAGGGCAACGACCGCTGGACAGCGTCGTTCACCCCGACCCAGCTCGGTCGTTACGAATACGAGCTCACCGGTTGGTCCGATCGGCCTGAAACGTGGCGACACGGAACCGCCAACAAGTTCGCCGCTGACGTTGACGTTGCGGTCGAACTGCTCGGCGGCATCACGATCGTCACAGCCCTGATCGTGAACGCCACGAAAGCGAAAGCGAAGGCCGACCTCGCCGATCTTCGACGACTGCTTGCCGAGCTAAAAGCCGGCGACGCATCGTCGCTCGACGACACGCGCTGGCGTGAGATCTTCGGGCGACACGGTTCACGCGAACCGTTGACCACCAGCGCCACGCTGGCTGTCGATGTCGACCCGGAACGTGGACGGTTCAGTTCGTGGTACGAGTTCTTCCCGAGGTCCACGGTCACGCCGGCAACAGGTCAGGGCACGCTCCGAAGTGCCATCGGCCGGCTCGACTACGTCGCCGCGATGGGGTTCGATGTGGTGTACCTCCCGCCGATTCACCCGATCGGTCTCCTCAACCGCAAGGGGAAGAACAACACAACCACGACCGAGTCGGCTGACGTCGGCAGCCCGTGGGGCATTGCCGACCACCTCACCGTGCACCCTGATCTCGGCACGATCGCCGATCTATGTCATCTGATCGATGAGGCGCGCGGTCGCGGGCTCGAGTTGGCGCTCGACCTTGCTTTCCAATGCACGCCAGACCATCCGTGGGTCACAGAACACTCCGAGTGGTTCACGAAACTTGCTGACGGTTCGATCCAGTACGCCGAGAACCCACCCAAGAAGTACCAAGACATCTACCCGATCAACTTCGAGTCGGATGATTGGCAGGCGCTCTGGAACGGGCTCGCTGGTGTGATCCGGTTCTGGATCGGGCAGGGCGTCACGATCTTCCGGGTCGACAACCCGCACACCAAGGCATTTCCGTTCTGGGAATGGGCGATCGCCTCGATTCGTAACGATCATCCGGAGACGATTTTTTTGGCCGAAGCGTTTACGCGACCGCGTGTCATGGAGCGGCTCGCCAAGGTCGGCTTCAACCAGTCGTACACCTACTTCACGTGGCGTCAGTCGGCGGCCGAACTGCGCGAATACTTCACCGACCTGTCGACCCGGACGGTCGACTACTTCCGACCGAACGCCTGGCCGAATACACCCGACATTCTCACGGAGCAACTGCAGCACGGTGGCCGCCAGGTCTTCGTGACTCGGGCCATCCTGGCGGCAACTCTGTCCGCCAACTGGGGGATCTACGGCCCGGCGTACGAGCTACTTGGTCATCGTGGACTCAAACCGGGTGGCGAGGACTACCTCGATTCCGAGAAGTACCAGACCCGCCAGTGGGACCTCGACGACCCAGATTCGATCGCTCCGCTGATCACCCGTCTCAATCAGATTCGGCGTAGTCAGCCGGCACTCCAGCATCTCCGTACGCTGCGGTTCCACGACGCCGATTCGTCCGAGTTGTTGTGTTTCACGAAGACCGATCCGCTCGGTGTCGGTGACCCGATCCTCGTGATCGTCAATGTCGACACACATCATCGTCAGGCGGGCAACGTTCATGTCAACCCAGCGGCGTTCGGGATCGGGCTCGGCGGCGATGACGAGTTCGACGTCCACGATCTACTCGGCGGAGGCACATATCGGTGGCGTGGCTGGCACAACTTCGTCGACCTCACACCCGGTCGAGGCAACGCCCATATTTTCGCTGTTCGAACGGTTCCCACGACGGAGGTTGAGCTGTGAGTCGCAACACGATTCCCGATCTTGATTTACACCTGCTCGGTGAAGGAACCCACCGGAGGCTGTACGAGCAGCTGGGCGCACATCCCACCGACGGCGGGACACGGTTTGCCGTTTGGGCGCCCTCGGCGCGTGCCGTCCATGTGATCGGAGACTTCGATGGCTGGACTGGTGAGCACGAGATGGATCCCCAGGGGTCGTCAGGTGTGTGGTGCACATGGGTTGACGGAGCGGGGGTCGGCAACAGCTATCGGTTCCGGATCACATCGCAATCGGGGCACAGGGTCGACAAGTCCGATCCGGTCGGTGCAACCCATCACGAACCGCCATCGATCGATTCGCTGATCCCTGACCTGTCGCACACGTGGGCTGACACAACCTGGATGGCCGGGCGCGTAGATCGACATCGGCTCGATGCGCCGATGTCGATCTACGAGATGCATCTCGGCTCGTGGGGCCGAACCGTTTCGGTCGGGCAACGGTTTCCTTTCTACGACGAACTCGCCGACCCGATCGCCGATCACTGCCTCGCTCACGGCTTCACCCATGTCGAATTCCTACCCATTATGGAGCACCCGTTCTACGGATCGTGGGGCTATCAAACGACCGGCTACTTCGCACCGACGTCGCGCTACGGGTCACCGCAACAACTGATGGCGATGATCGATCGGCTGCACCAACGCGGCGTCGGTGTGCTGGTCGACTGGGTCCCGTCACACTTTCCGACTGACACCCACGGACTCGCCGAGTTCGATGGCACGCATCTGTTCGAACACGCCGACCCGCGTCAGGGCTTTCACCCCGATTGGAACTCGGCGATCTTCAACTATGGCCGTAACGAGGTTCGGGCGTTCCTGATCTCGAGCGCGATGTGTTGGCTCGACCGGTTCCATGTCGACGGCTTACGGGTTGATGCCGTGGCATCGATGCTGTATCTCGACTATTCGCGCAAGCACGGCGAGTGGATTCCGAACATGTACGGCGGCCGTGAGAACCTCGAAGCGATCGGGTTCCTGCGGCAGCTCAACGAAGCCGTCTATGGCGAATATCCCGATGTCGTCACGCACGCCGAGGAGTCGACTGCGTGGCCGAGTGTCAGCCGCCCGACCTACCTTGGTGGCCTCGGATTTGGCGGCAAGTGGGACATGGGATGGATGCATGACACGTTGCAGTACCTCCAGCGCGATCCGATCCATCGCACGTGGCATCACGACGAGGTCACGTTCCGATCGGTGTATATGGGGAGTGAGCATTACGTGCTGCCGCTCAGCCATGACGAGGTCGTGCATGGCAAAGGTTCGTTGCTTGCCAAGATGCCCGGCGACAACTGGCAGAAGTTCGCCAACCTGCGGATGTTGTACGCCATGCAGTGGTGTCAGCCGGGCAAGAAGCTGCTGTTCATGGGGTGCGAACTGGCACCGTGGGGCGAATGGAATCACGAGACGACGCTCGATTGGTCGCTGCACGATTCGCCGATGCACGAGGGTGTGCGGTTGCTCTTGGCCGATTTGAACGGTGTGTATCAGCGTGAACCGGCGATGCACCGTGGTGACAGCGAGGGCCACGGGATGCAGTGGATCGAGGCACATGACTCGGCTCGAGGTGTGTTCGCCTGGCTCCGGCTCGACCCATCGGGCCAATCTCGGCCAGTTGCGGTGGCGATCAATGCCACGCCGGTGCCGCAGTACAACTATCGACTTGGTGTGCCGGTAGCCGGTCGCTGGACTGAGTTACTCAACAGTGACGCCGAGATCTACGGAGGTGGCGGGATCGGCAACTTCGGTGGGGTGGTGACGGCGCCGCTCGACTCTCACGATCACCGCCAATCGATCGTGATCACCGTCCCCCCATTGGCAGCCGTGCTGCTCGCCCCCGACGCCTGATCGCTGCTTCGCCAAATTCTTCGCCAACCCGCGAACCGCGTGCGTGTTTCGAACGTAGTGGATAGTGGGTGAACGTCGTCGCGGGGACGGACCCAACGTCAACGGCCGCCTCCTGACGGGTCGGCCCAACGAGAAGGAGGTCATCATGCGAAGAATCACATTGGGGACGGTTGTCGCCGCCTCGGTGCTCAGCATCGGGGGCGTGGCGATTGCCAGGACGCTTCAGTATCGAGCGGAACCGGTTGGTGCGAACGAAGTGCCCGCCAACGGATCGTCCGCCTCAGCAAATCTCAAACTGAAGGTGTCGTCGGACCGGACCGAGGTGCGCTACGACCTCAAGATCGACAACCCGATTGAGAATGTGCTGCAAGCTCATCTCCATCGCGCTGCGGTGGGCGTGAACGGCCCGATCGTGGTGTGGTTGTATCCCTCAGCGCCGCCGGCGATGTTGATCGAGGGGTCATTCGAGGGGCGTCTGGCCGAGGGTGTGATCACCGCTGACGATTTATGCTTCGTTGCAACTGCGCCGCTATGTGGCCAGTGGGAGACATTCCTCGGTCTCGTTGACAGCGGTGGCCTGTATGCCAACGTCCACACCACCGCCTTTCCGCCGGGTGAGATTAGAGATCAGGTTCACTCACACTGATCGCGCTGCCCTGATACCCGACCGCCACTTTGCGGCAGGAATCATGACGTCGGTTGTCGTGATCCCTGCCACAAACATCGGGTCAGGATTCTGCGGCAGGAATCACGACGTCGGTTGTCGTGATCCCTGCCACAAAGTTTGGGCGCTGCGGGGCGAAGGTTGTTGATCACCGCCAGCGGTCGTCGCCACGTGCTTCGGTCGCTAGTGCCGTGCCAGCAAACGTTTGCGTGTTCCGCCGGCCAGGTTCGCCCGCTGCTGCGTTGCGGACTCCTCACATTGGGTCAGGGCCAGTGCATCGTCGCCGCGCCGTGCATCGAACGAACCTGGTTCGACGTCTACCCACCAACGTTCACTGACGCGGCACTAGATCTCGACAATTTCGAGACGGCCGTTGCGAGTCGCGCCGGCAAGGGCGTCATCCGACGTTGGTGCTGTGCAGGCCAGAATGTGGCGACCTTCGGGGCCACCGACTGCGCACGCAAACGCCGTCTGCGAAGTCGTGATCCGGTGCGTGATCTCACCACCGGGCTCGACTCGCACAACCTCGCGAGCGAGCGCGTTGGCGACCCAGATGCCACCCCGCCCGTCGTCTGCGATTCCGTCTGGTACGACCATCGAACCATCAGCGAAAACGAGCGAGGCCCACGGTCGCCGGTTCGACAGGGTTCCGTCGGTCGCCCGGTCGAAGGCGGTGAGTTCCATGCCGAGCGTTTGGGCCACGACGAGCGTGCTGCCACCATCGAGCAACACCATCCCGTTCGGGAACAGCAACGAATCGGCAGCGACAGTCACCCCACCGGTCGGTGTGACGAGTGCCAACGATGCCATGAACGGGGCAGGATCGGTGAACAACGCTCCGAACAACGCCTCGATGCCGTGCTCGTTGATATAGCCGTGGAGGTCGAACCCGAAGTTGCCGACGTAGGCCTGACCTGTGTCGTCGACGATCATGTCATTGGCGAGGAACGTGGCGACCTCGTTGAGGTCGGCATGCGTGATGACCGAACCGTCGTGTTCGCGACGCAGCACCTGGCGGGCGATCATCGCAACCACGAGTAGGCGACCATCAGGGAGCCAACTGAGTCCGGATGGCTGATCGTCGATCGTGAGCTCGACACGCACGTCGCCGTCGAGCCCAATGCTGCACACCTCATGGGCGTAGAAATCGCTGAACCAGAACCGACCGTCGTGCCAGCGCGGCGCCTCACAGAAATAGCGACCGTCGGCGAGAACGGCTGCCTGCAGCGTGGTTGTCATCAAGCAAGTCTTGCCGGTGCGCCCCCTAGGGCTCAAACCGTATTCTGGCGGTATTGACAGGTATTGGGCGGTGTTGCCACGTCCGGAAATTACCAGGTCAGAGGCTATTTCTCGGCCCTCCGCCTTCCAGCGGGTATTGCCTGATTCCGCCTCGTGCTGAAATTTCTGTGACCAACTTGTGACCAGACCGGGGAATCCGATCTCTGCTTTACGGTGAACGTCCAGCTGGTAGTAGCGCGCAAACACTCGTTCACGGAGGGAGCCCGACCACGCCCAATGTCGGTCACCCGAGCACGAAGGCAATCACCGGCATAAGCGCCTGATGGAGAGTGAGGGCTCGAGCGTCGCGATCGTTCGACCGGTGTTCTGCGTGAGCGTTATGCACTCTCCGCCGAACGCGGGGCAGATCAAATGCGTCCAAGAACGGGGCACCGATCCGGTCGGTGCTCTCAGATTGCACCCGACGGTCCCGCCGTGAACCGCCGGGTGATCTGGTTCGCTGGCAAGATGATCCGATGTCTCTCGCTGTGCATCACATCGTCATCGACGCGCGTGACCTCCCGGGCCTCGCCAAGTTCTGGAGCGAGGTCCTCGGCTGGCCGATCCTGTCGTTGCGCGAGCGTGAGGTGATCATTGGCCCGTCGGTCGATTCGCCCATCGGAATCTGCTTCATGCCGAGCCCCGACGACAAGGTCGTGAAGAACCGAGTGCATCTCGACCTCAACCCCGGTTGTTCTGCGACTGCCGAGGAGCGAGCACTCGAGATCCAGCGCGCGCTGACGCTCGGCGCAACGATCGTCGACGTCGGACAGCGTGGCGACGAAAGCTGGACCGTTCTCGCCGATCCGGAAGGCAACGAGTTCTGCGTCGTGCGGCCGAAGGCCGACCTCATCGGCTGAGCCGATGATCGGCCCAGCAAACGACGAGCCCGCGGCAGTCAGGCATACGGGCGATAGCGCCGATGGTGTGCTTGGTCAGCGCCAGAAGATGGCGAGATCCGTGCCGTTGTTCTGTGCGCCCTCTGGTTGCGTCAGCGATGACACATACTGGGTGAATGGTCCTTCGGCAGCATTCTCCGGCAGACGTGTTCCCGCCGTATACCAACTACGCCCATGCCGTGGAGGTGCCAGCCGGCTCACGGTTGCTCTTCATCAGCGGCCTCAACGGATTCGAGCGCGACGGCAAGACGATGCCCAAGGATTTCGATTCGCAAGCCGATCTCATTTGGGGGCACCTCGAACGCATCCTTGACTCGGCCTCGATGTCGATTGCCGACCTCGTGTCGCTCCGGTTCTACCTCGCTGAGTCGGCGCTCGATCCGGCAAACGTCGCGATCTTGAAGCGTCGCCTCGGCGAGCATCGAGCGGCGCGGACAGTTGTCTGCGTCGGTCTGCTCGAGCCCGGCTGGTTGGTCGAGATCGAAGCTGTCGCTGCTGCCGACTGAGGATCCCTGCAGCCGGTCTTTCAATTGGCTCCTTGGGCGCGGATGTTCGTTCGGGGCGCGCGGCCACTCTCCGACGAGCCGTCAATCTGCGCTGCGCGTTCTGTGTCACCTACCGGCACTTTGGCGACGCGGTTACACGGGATCGGCTGCGCGATTGGGGACGGTCGGGTGTGATCAGAATGCCGGTTCTGCGTGCGTCCTACGCGGAGGCGCCCGTGTCGTATCGAGTGGGTCGAGCCGAGCCGAGAAGCGCGCCAGATCAATCAGTTCGACGCTCTGGCGCTCTGGACATCTGGTGCGGTCCTGCGCTGCGGTGAGTGCAAGCGGCAGACGCGCTGAAGGCCCCCGCCGAAGCGGGGGCCTTCCGTTGCTGATGATCAGGGCTCGCCAGCACCGCCGCTGGCGTAGCCGCGGCAGGAAGCGCCAGGGCCAAACTCATGGATCGCATCGACCAGTGCTGACTTCCCATTCGTGCCAGGGGGCAGGAATGTCGCAGCGGCCAAGTTGAGGGTCTGGCCCCACGACTGCACGCGTCCCACCGAGAGCGGGTCGATCTCGCCCGTCAGGGGGTCGATGTCGCCCGCTGGAACGTCGTTCTGTCCACTGAACGAGCAGATCGAGCCAGCCGTGTATGTGTCGATCGGCGTCGGCTTGGGGTTAGGGCCTCCGGTGACTTCTCCGGCGAAGGCGGTGCCTCCAATACTCACTCCTGCGACGACGATCGTCGCCACTGCAATCAGCTTTCGCATGTGTGGTCTCCTGTCGTTAGCCCGCCCCGTCCGTTGCGGGCGGATGGCAAACAATATCCCAACCGAATAACAGCGTGCGAGGCGAATCGTTCGCTGCGCACCGATTGCCCTGATGGAGCCTCGTTTGTCCAGCGAGCAGAGCGGCAGCTCTGGGCGGGACGCGGTGTCGTGCGACAGACTCAGCGCGTGTCGATTCGCCTCACCCGACCGTCGTCCGCCGAACTGCTTTCGCTCGCGGAGGCAGGAACGAGAGACTCGCTCACGTACGACACCGTCGGCATCTCTGCGATGACCGAGCCACCTTCGGGCTACCGATTGGATCGCTGGTCGAGATCACTCGGCAAAGGCGAGCACGCTTTCGACCGCGCAGTTGAGGCGCTTCGTCATTGGCGAGTGCACGAGGGAGCGGGCCTTGTCGTACACGCGGGCGGTCCACCCACCGTCGATTCCGTCGTTGCGATGGCAGCACCGCTTCCCATCGGGTGGGTCGAAGTCGTGTGTCGCGTTGTCGATGTCGTGGACGAGCCCGACCGGTTCGGCTTCACCTACGGAACGCTGTCGGTGCACCCCGAACAGGGCGAGGAGTCCTTCACAGTGATCCGCGCATCCGACGGCAGCACCGACTTTCAGATCGCCGCCGCATCCCGCCCGCGACACCTCTTGGCTCGAGCGCTTCCGCCGGTTGCGCGCCGTCTACAGAGGGCAGCGACTAACCGCTACCTCGCTGCGATGAAGTCCGCAATCGACGGTTGACGCGAGACACCTATCGGGCAGATATGGCGCGCTTGCCTCGGCGATTGCGCGGGCGGCCGACGGACTAGGGTTGGCGATTCTGGAGGCCAGTGGATGGGTCAACACAGTCGGGTGAATGCGGTTCGCTACCTGAGCCGCAGGCGGTTTATCCGGGTGTCCGCGAGCGCAGCTGCAGGTCTAGCCGTAGCCGGGTGCGTAGCGGGCCGGGAGCGCCTCGACAATCCAGGGCCGCGCCTTGTCACCACGCTTGGCGATCTTGCGTTACCCGACACGGGCGTCATCCTGCCTCACGAACACATCTTCTTGGACCTCCGTCTCCCGTCTGATCCGCAGCAGGAACCGGTGCAGGTCAAGGACGTGGTCGAGGTGATGCAACCCGAACTGGACAAGGCGCGCGCAGCCGGAGTTGCCGTGCTGGTGGACGCAGGTCCGCCGAGTATGGGTCGCCGGGCCGACATCATCGTGGCGGTGTCACGGGCGGCCCGGCTGCCAGTGGTCGTGCCGACCGGCTTCTACATCGACCCGACGATACCTGAATGGGCGCGGGCGGCGAGCGAGGAGGAGCTGCGCGACTGGATGGTCGGCGAACTGGTCGATGGAATCGAGGAGGCAGACGTGAAGGCGGGGTGGATCAAGTTGGCGGCCAGCGACGGCGGACTCACCGAACTCGAACGCAAGTGCTTGCGTGCCGCAGCACGCGCAGGCGCAGCGACCGACGCCGCCATCGGCTGCCATAGCCCGAGCGGGATCGTGGCCCGCGACGCGCTGGACATCGTGGAAAGGTCGGGCTACCCAGCCGAGCGCTTCGTGTGGATACACGCCGACCATGAATTCTTGATAGATGCCGACCCTGAACGCGTCTGGGGCTTGCGCGAGGAACTGGCGCGCCGCGGTGCGTGGGTGGAGTTCGACGCGATCGGGCTCTCCTTGCGAGGGGGTGACGCGGCTCACACCGACATGATGCACATCGACCTGATTCAGCACATGCTCGACGCGGGTCTCGGTGACCGCGTCCTGCTCAGCATGGACAGTGGCTGGTACGACCCCAAACGGACCGACTGCCAGCCGCGCTGTAACGGGTACACGTACCTGTCGGAGACCTTCCTCCCGAAGCTGCGCAAGGCCGGGGTAGACGAGGCGACAATCGACAAGCTGACGCGGGAGAATTCGTTTCACGCATTTGCGCGACCCAGCTAGCGGCTGCACCACGCTGCGCTGGCGGTGATGCTCGGCTTGAACGGGCTACGCGTCAGTGAAGCATGCGCCACGAACATTGAAGACATCGGTTTCGATCGCGGGCACCGAACGCTGCGGATCGTCGGCAAGGCAACAAACCAGCGGTGATCCCACTCGTCCCACGCACGGGTCGCACAATCGATCTCGCGGTCGGTGAACGCCGCAAGGTCCGATCCTGCTGCGACGCGACGGTCAACGCCTCGACCGCCGCACGGCACATCGTTGGGTGCAATCAATCGGCAAGCGTGCCGGCATCGGGTCAGTACACCCGCACATGCTCCGAGCTGCGTTCATCATGGCCGCGCTCGACGCCGGCGTGCCGCTGCGAGACGTGCAGCTCGCCGCCCGCCACGCCGACCCGCGCACCACCACGATCTACGACCGCCGACGCGAGAACTTCGACCGACACGCCGCCTACGTCGTCGTCGCGTTCGTCGCCGGCGCCCGATCGATCACTGTGAACTCGTGCTGAGTGGTCGAACTGCACGTCGGCACAACGTCGCAGCGCGGCACTTTGGCGACACGTCCGGCAGTCGCGGCTCAGACCGTTTTGGACACGCGGTCGTGCGGCGACATGGCAGCCGGTTCTGCGAGACGGTGCCTTCAAACCTTGACTGGAAAGAGACGAAGACGGCGATCAAGATCACGCAAAAGACTGGAGAAGCTCCTCGTCATCTGGTTTGGTCAGCCGTTGGTCTCGTACCAGGTCGCCCAGGCGTCCAGGTTGTCCACGATGAGGTTGGCGCACTCGGGTGAGCGTGCTGATGCGCAACCTGCGTCCGCATACTCGTCCGCCAGTTCGCCCCCTTCGGCGAACAGCCTGAAGCTGTCACGGAGCGCGGTGTTTTCCGGGTAGTCAAGTTCGTACCAGGGCTGTTCATCCGGCCCTGCCGTCAATACGCCGTACATGAGGACGAACTCGCGGGCGGTCACCGAGGGCGGCTCTTGCACCGCGCTGTTCATGGCATTCGCGTAATGCACCTCGCATGAGAGACCCGGGTGATCCCCGCCAGATGTGGTTTCACAGTTCTCGACGGAAACCTGTGCACCCAGGATCGACTCGTACGCGACCGTCCGAGCGGGCAAGGACGACGCCGAGCAATCGGTGTCGCCCCACGACAGCAGGACGGCTGCCTCACAGTCACCTCCGTACCACGACTCCACCACGGTCTCCACCCTGACTGCCGGCTCCAACGTCTCGTGCCACGCCGCCCAGGCGTCGAGATTCTCTATTTGGATGATGGCGCAAGACTCGCGGAACGGACCATAGACGCAGTCTTCGTAACCGTCGAAGCGACCCTCGCTCGCAAGGAAGGTCCCCATCTCGATCAGCACTCCCGAGTGCTCGGTGAACCCGAACTGCGTGATCACCCCATCCTCGACCACGACCGGCCACACGTCATGGCCGCCGCCTTCGCCGATCGCATCCGTCATCGCGTTGCGGTACGGCGTGCTGCAGCTGAATGACCCAGGTGCTCTCTCGGTGCACCTCAGGTCTAATCGCCCACCTACGGCCGCCTGATAGGCCGACTCGGCGCGTATCTGGTCATCGGTGCGGTCCGCGAGCTCGAACAACTCCGCGGCCCGTTCCGCGTCCCCAGAGTAGAACGCAGCGACGCCCGCTTCGATCACCTCGAGATCGGACATGGTGGGGACGCTGGTGGTCGGTGCGACGGTTGTGCTGGGCACGCCGGTAGTCGGTGCGACGGTTGTGCTGGGCACGCCGGTGGTCGGTGCGGCGGTTGTGGTGGGTTCTGTCGTTGTTGCAGCTTCCCCGCTCGCGCACGCCGTCATCACGACCACAGCCGCTGCGACTCCTGCCGCTCTCAAACATCTCATTTTGTGTCTCCGTTCTCGACCAGCCGCTGAATCACGGCACATCCGCCTCACTGCGTATCGCCAACGTCCGCTCGGCCCGGACAGCTATCCACCGCGCTCTCGATCTCTCGCACGCGCTCCCAGTTCTGCCACGCCCGACGCCAGCGCGTGCGGCGCCACCCGACGCGCAAGCACCGCCCCAACCCGACGCAAGGGCGTACGCGCGGCCCCGACCTCCACCACGAACCACTCGAAGTCCGACCGCCCCCGATCCATCACCGTATAGAGCATCCCAACCGCCGATCTGCGCGACACGACTCGAAATTTTCTTCAATGGCAGGGTGGGACGAAGCCGATGCCGACTACGCAAGACCCCACCACATCGCGGGACGCTCTATTGGCCTGCCGGATGCGCCGAAATGACCGCGCCCCGGCTGGGACCTTCGAACCGTGTGGCAGCGACTACGAGAGCCGCCGTCGCGGCGGGCACCGCGGTCGAACTGGCTGTAATGGCCGTGCTCGTGTCACTGCAAATCGCCGGTGCGCCCCCAGGGGCTCGAACCCTGAACCAATGGGTTAAAAGCCCACTGCTCTACCATTGAGCTAGAGGCGCTCGATCAGCGCTGAGGTTATCGGGTCGGCTGTGGCCTGGAGGCGTCTGATAGAACCTCACCCGATGGTGGTGGCCGGCTCGATCGACAATCCGATCCTGAATGGGCCGTACGACGCGCCTGCCCTGCATTTCGAGCTCGGCTCCAACGGACCGACCGGCACCGTGCTCGAAGGGCGGCGGCCGAGTGAGTCGTTCATCCCCGTGCCTGCTCCTCGCAAGGGCAAGAACAAGTCGCAGCAAACGATCGATTTCGACGTCACGGGTGAGCGGCGTGAGGTCAACCAACTCGTCAACGACATCCGTTACGAGGTCAACCTGTGGCGCCAGCGCGGCTATCCGGGCGTCACCCCGATCTCGCGCAAGCTGCTTATGCACTGGGCCAACCCAGACCGTGAGAACCGGGTCATGTTTTGTCAGCGTGAGGCGGCCGAGACGGCGATTTTCCTGGCTGAGGCGGCCGGGCGCGCCCAAACCAGGATTGACTACAGGTCACGGCTCGAGGCCGACAACGCGATCCACAACACCGGTCTGCCACGCGTCGGTCTCAAGATGGCGACCGGTGCCGGCAAGACGGTTGTGATGGCGATGTTGATCGCCTGGCAGACGATCAACAAGGTCTACTCGCCACGCGACGCCCGCTACAGCAAGCGCTTCCTCGTCGTCACTCCGGGGATCACGATTCGTGATCGGCTGCGGGTGATCCTCCCGAACGACGGCGACAACTACTACCGCCAGCGCGATCTTGTTCCCCACGATCTGTGGGGCGCCCTCAACGAGGCCCAGATCGTGATCACCAACTACCACTCCTTCCTCCCCCGTACGGCCAAGGAGATGCAGGGTGTCGCCTCCAACACCCGCAAGATCTTGACAGCGGGCAAGAAGGTCGATCCGTTCGTCGAGTCGCCGGATCAGATCGTGACCCGTGTGCTGCGTGACCTCGGTGGCCGGTCGGGAGCAGGCAGCAAGCAGGGCGAGGTCGTGGTGATCAACGACGAGGCCCACCACTGCTATCAGGACAAACCGCTCGACCCCGACGAACTCGATCAGCTCGATCAGGAAGCCAAGGACCGCAACGTCGATGCCCGGCGCTGGTTCAGGGGCCTCCAGGCGGTCAACAAGAAAGTCGGGATCAAGAACATCTACGACCTGTCGGCCACGCCGTACTACCTGAAGGGTTCCGGCTACAACGAGGGATTCATCTTCCCGTGGGTGGTCAGCGATTTCTCGTTGATGGATGCGATCGAGAGCGGGATCGTGAAGGTGCCGCGTGTGCCGGTCGACGACGATGCCGCCAGCAACCTCGTCACCTACCTGCGACTCTGGGATCACGTCGGTCAGCGGCTCCCCAAGCGGCGCGGCAAGAAGGCCGCCTCCGATCAGGAATGGGTTCCGCCCGACACGCTCGAAGGCGCGTTGCGCAGCCTGTATCGCAGCTATGCGGCGTCGTTCGAGCGCTGGGAGCAGACCCTCAAACCGATGGGCGAACCGCCGCCGGTGATGATCGTGGTCTGCCCGAACACGGTGGTGTCGAAGCTGGTCTACGACTGGATCGCCGGGTCCGATGTCGAGGTCGAAGGTGGCGAGACCCGAGCCCGCTCAGGAGAGTTGGCGTTGCTCAGCAACGTCGTCGGCGGCTCCTGGTTCATGCGGCCGCGAACCGTCCTGGTTGATTCGGCCCAGCTCGAATCGGGTGAGGCGATGAAGGCCGATTTCAAGCAGGCCGCCTCGCACGAGATCGAGTCGTTCAAGTCGGAGATCCTGCGCCGAAATCCTGGCGCCGATGTCGAGAACCTGACTGATGAGGATCTGCTCCGTGAGGTGATGAACACGGTCGGCAAGAAGGGCAAGCTCGGCGAGGATGTCCGCTGTGTCGTCAGTGTCAGCATGTTGACAGAGGGTTGGGATGCCAACACGGTCACCCATATTCTCGGGATTCGGGCGTTCGGCAGCCAGCTGTTGTGCGAGCAGGTGGTCGGGCGTGGTTTGCGCCGCCGCAGCTATGCGATCAACGACGAGGGCCGGTTCGACCCAGAGTACGCCGAGGTCTATGGCGTGCCGTTCGCCTTCATCCCGACCGATCGGCCGATGCCGAAACCGAAGACCCCGCAGATGGCGGTCGAGGTTCGCTCGCTGCCCGAGCGGGCCGACCTGCGGATCACGTTCCCGCGCCTGACGGGCTACCGGATCGAACTCTCGCCCGAGCCGCTGGCGGCCGACTTCACGACCGAGTCGCGCCTGCATGTCGACAAGACGAGCTTCGCCGGTGTCACCCAGATGGAGGGCATCGTCGGTGAGGGGAGCGAGCACACGCTCGGCGACGGTGGCCGCGCCCGTAGCCAGCAGGTCGCCTACGAACTCGCCAAACAGGTCGTTGCCAAGCTGCGCCCAGGGCTCGATGATGTGCCGATCCACACTCGCTTCCCGCAGGTCGTCACGATCGCCAAGACCTGGCTCGACGAGTGCGTGACCTACGAGCCTGATTGTGACGCGGCGATGCTGCTCTCGATCGCCGAGTGGCGCACGAAGGCGGCAGAGAAGGTGCTCGGTTCGATCATCCGGATCGAAAACGCCAACCGCCTAACGATGCGCCCGATGCTCGATCGTTTCGACCCGGTCGGCACCACCGACGGCGTCTCGTTCTTCACCCGCAAGGTCGTCTACGAGACGGTCAAGTCGCCGATCAACCGGGTCACGCTCGACGGGATCAAGGGCAACTCGTGGGAGGAGACGGTGGCGATCCTGCTTGAGCGCCACCCCGAGGTCGAGTCGTATGTCAAGAACGATCAACTCGGTTTCACGATCCCCTATCTGCACGCTGGTGTGCAGCACGACTACGTCCCCGATTTCATCGCCCGCCTCGCTGCTCGGGATGCTGGAGACGAGATCGAGCGGTACCTGATCATCGAGGTGTCAGGCACTCGTAAGGATCAGGATCTGCGGGCAGCCAAGGCTGAGACGGCCGACGAACGATGGTGTGCGGCGGTCAACAACCACGGCGGTTTCGGGCGCTGGGGTTTCGTCGAGATCAGCAACATGGCGTACGCCGGCTCAGCCGTGAACGAGGCGATCGAGCGTCTCCACATGGATGATCTGCAGGCGGCGATGACGCACGCCTGGAGCGGAGACTAAATGCTCGTCCATTCGGATCGCGATCCGCGACAGGATGATTGCATGAGAACCACGATTGCGCTCGACCCCGATGTCGAGGCCGGGATCGAACGACTCCGTCGTGAGCAGGGCCTCGGGCTCAGCGAAGCTGTCAACGTGCTGGTTCGTCGCGGCGTGGTGCCTACCAAGTCGCCCCAGCCGTACACGATCTCGCCCCGCTCGCTGGGCGCGCGGATCGACGTGACGAATATCGGTGAGGTGCTCGGCATGCTCGACGAGCTCGAAGTTGGGCCCGCCAGTTGATGATGCTCGACGCCAACATCGCGCTGTACACGACGGATTCCAGCAGCCCGCGGTTCGAGCCAACCAAGATGCTCGGCGCCTCGTTGACCACCGTCACCCGGCCGGTCGCCATCTCGTCGCGGACGCTCGGAGCCGCTGTTCCTGCCGGCACCAATTCAAGGGCGTACCTCAACCCTGCGACAGGCACCGAAGCGACGGCGCGTGTATACGGCGAGATCGCCGGCAGGACGCCAGTCACGGGCAACCTGGTTCCCGACGCGATACTCGCCGACTTCGCTGGTTTTCCAGGTCTGCGGTGGCGAAACCCGTTGGACGACGACATGAGCGGAGACTGACTCGCATGGCACCCAAGAAACCTGGCGGGCCGACTCCGGTCGAGGCGACGATCCATCACGACAAGCGAGCCAACATCCCCACCGCCGATGCCCAGGACTTCGTCGCCCCTGAAGCCGAGCAACCGGTGATCCTGCTCTACCCGCGTGACGCTTCCCTCGACCCGCAGCTCGTGTGGCGCGGCAAGGACACCCAAGACACCGACGATCTTGCTGTTGCTGCGCCGCCGATCTTCATCCAGGAGAAGATCGACCCGCGGGTGCTGATCGAGAACCTGCGCCACACATCACGTGCGGGCGAGGCCGAGCCGGAGCTAACCCTGTTCGACAGCTTCGACGGGCTGAACGAGTTCGAGATCGTCGACTTCTACCGGCACGAGGCGAACTGGTCGAACCGAATGATTCTCGGTGACAGCCTGCAGGTGATGGGTTCGCTCGCCGAACGTGAGGGCCTGCGCGGCAAGGTCCAGATGATCTACATCGACCCGCCGTACGGGATCAAGTTCGGCTCGAACTGGCAGGTCAGCACCCGCAAGCGCGATGTCAAAGACGGCAAGATGGAAGATGCCAGCTTCGAGGTCGAGCAGATCAAAGCCTTCCGCGACACATGGGAACTCGGGATCCACTCGTATCTGTCGTACCTGCGTGATCGCCTGATGGTTGCAAGGGATCTGCTGACCGAAAGCGGCAGTTGCTTCGTCCAAATCGGAGACGAGAACGTCCATCTGGTCAGAAGCCTGATG
>JANPLQ010000089.1:0-40243 GCA_031422395.1 Ilumatobacteraceae bacterium
TTTGCCGCCGTTCCGGAAGAACTCGATGTGATGCATCCGACAGTCATCGATCACGGTTCTGCATCCTGGGTGGGCGCAGGTGCGATGCATTGCCCGTAACGCCTTGCGTTGCGCTGGGGTGGCTGTTCGTACGGATTGTCCGACATCGAGGACTTCGCCGTCACCTCCGAGCACGACTGGGAACACGTTGGCATCACAACACAACCGTCGCACCGTCGAGACAGGGATCGGTGTCCCATTGTCGAGTTCGCAGATGCTGTTGGCGTGTAACCCGTCGCAGATCGTCCGGTAGTCGATCAACACACCGACCTGTGGGACACGGCTGACAGCGTCACCTGAGGCGACGGTGGCGATGAACGCCTCGACTTGGAGTTGATCAAATGGTGTGGCGTTGGTGTCGGCCTGGCGTAGTGACGCCAGTTTGGCGTTGACGGCGGTCCACAGTTCGGCGTCACGGACTGGGTCCAACGACAACACGGTCTTGCGCATCCCGGTCAACTTGTCGGTCCACCGCCTGACAGTCGAGTTCTTGCGTTGCTGATCCAACTCGTCGACGTCAGAGTTGGCGCTGGCTTGGGCGGCGATATGGCGTGCCAGATCACGACACCCACGTTCGAACACCTCGACCCGCTGATTCCCGGCATCAGCGAGCAGATCAGCTTCACAAGCGATGAATTCGGCGAGTAGTTGATCATTCAGGTTGCGGGTCGCTGCAGCCAAAGCATCAACATGTCCAGCTGAGACAGAACCGGCGGCTAACGCGTCTTCGAACGAGGGCATCACACCGCAGATCGTTTCCCGCTCCGACGCATTGTGTGCATCCTTCGACGAGCAACGCCCAGCATCACTCAACATTGTCGCGGCCGATTCGGAGTGGCCTTCGGCGGCGAGTTGGCGGGTCCGGCGACTGGCACGAACCTCAGCCGCCGCGCACCAACCCCGAACCCGACCCAACTGAGACACGAACCCGACCAGTTCGTCGCGATCCATCACATCAGGATCAGCAACCAACAACAAATCGACTGTGCTGCGAAATCCGTTGTCATCCATCATGCACCTCCCAAGTCAGCAGATCGATATGTCCACTGTATCAGCTTGTTCATTCAATATCAAACATGCGTGCGAAGTATTTTGAATCTTTTTGTCACGCGTTCGACACAGCGAACGCGAGAGCTTGTCAACGACGCGCAGCGGGGAGGCTGGAAGGTGCAGCTGGCAAGCTCGGCCTTCCTTCTCGGGGGCCCGGTCGCATGTTCTAGACCGACGACAGTCGACGTCTTGTGCCCGAACGCTCGTACACCAGCACCGACGCCCTCGACGCCGAGACGATGAACGCCCGCATCTGGAACGGGTTCCATTTCCGCTCGGCGATGACCGACGGCAACGCACTCGGCCACGCCGTCGCCGACTACGCCGTCACCAACTACTTCCAGCCCACCGACTGAACACGTCAACACCCGACCACGAGCGCGCGACAACCGGCACATCGCGTCGATTCCGGTCAGATCGACCATCGTGGCGGCGTCATCGGGGGTCCGGACATGGCGCATCCGCGATCCGGCCCTATGGACATCGATTCGGTCGTGGGTCAGGCGAGGTGACCGAGTAGCCGCGACGTCACTTCACGGGGATCGTCGGGCTCGAGCCACCTGGGGATCTTGAGGAGCCACGAGATCGGCGCCCTTGGGCGCGTGACGAGGTGCGCCAGGACGCTGACGAGCCGATCGAGCTCGACCACATCGCGTCCGCGGGCGACGTCGTCGAGTTGATGCAGTCGTTGGGCGGACTGCCATGCCTGGCAGCGCGCCCGATCGAGCGAGAAGTTGAATGCCCGTCCGCCGCCCCGCGAGGCAACCAGCTGTGTCCAGCCGGACATACGACCGAGGTCGCGCAAGATGTCCGGCTGCGTCTCGACAAGGATGTCGTTGATCGCCTCGAAGTCCGGTCGCAGACCGTCGAGCGTCGCCTCGTCGCTGGCCAGTTCGACTACGACCTGCGGCAGGTCGTGGTTCACGTGCGCGTTGATGCCGAGCAAGAGGTGTTGCACGATCAGCAACGAGTGATCACCGGCAACGTCGTCGGCTGCCTTCCAGCAGTCGGAAGGCGGACGCGTGCCGTCGCGGGGGCCGAGGTACCAGTCGGCAAAGGTGCGTGCGAAGCGTGCCATCCGCTCTCCATCGCCGAAGCGACCGTCGGTGATCGCCACCTGTACACGGTCCGTCACCCGGGCATACATCGCGGCGAAATAGCCGCTGGCGTCATCAGCGTCGCGCGCTGCCGACCGCAACCTCTCGATGGTCGGCCCGAGCACGCCGCCGACCATAGCGCCCGCGCCTGCTTGGCTGCTCAGCAGCGGGCACGCAGCGTCTCGAGACCCTCACCTTCACATCGGTTCAGGGCCTCGGCGCGACCGGCGACAGCGCGCAGCAGATCGACACCGGGCCCGGCAACTTCTGGGCCGTCGCCCCAGGCGAAGTCGCCGTCGGTGGCACGAAGCGACAGGCCCTTGGTCCGCACTCGCCCGTTCAACGGCTTCTTGGACTCTGCGTACATTTTGCCGATAGCCGTGACGTGCGTGCTCGGATGCTCGCCTCGGTCGCCCAGTGCACGACGGATGTCCTCGCCGTGAACGATGAATTCACCCAACGCGACCTCGTCGAGCATTTTCGGCGTCTTGGGATTTCGGATGGACGACTCGAACGTCGTCAACATCTCGTCTTTCGGCGTCAGATACTTCTGGAGATCACCATCGACAACCTTATGGAAGTTGAAGCCAGTCACGATCATCCTCTTGGCAAAGTTCGGCAGCGTCTGATTGCTCAACGCCGTGAGATGCCCTACAAGATGCTTCACCGACCAGGGATCACAAACGGTGCCCGTATCCCACCGTTCCTCGGGCACGGCGCGGATGTACTCGAGCAGAGCCTCGGCCTCGTTGCGGGTCATCTTCTGGATATCAGCCACGTCGGTTCCCTTCGTTGTCGTCTTCCTGTCTTAAGAAGACGAACAGCTCGCCCGCTTTTCGACACCACCGACAGAATCATCGCTCAAAATGGGTCGCAGCAGGATCGGCACTCACAGCGTTCACCGACGCGAGATCGGTCGTCCGGCCTATCGCGTACGAGCCGGACTACGCGCCGTCTCGGCGGCCGGACAAATGTCGAAGGTACTTGTCGACGTCGAGCGGGTTACCGTCGTGACGCGCTCGTGTTGGGACCGGGTCGCCGACCGGTCGTGGTCGGGCGGGCTCTGACCAAAGCACGCCAGTGCCGTGAGTCAGACCGGGAAGCGCCTTCATCAACTGCTGCTCGAGCCTGGCGGGCACGATTGAGTGCACCACCCACTCAGACTCGTTCGGGATCGTGTCGACGATCTTGGCGTCGATCGTTGAGAGGTATCCGAGGACGGCGTTCAGAGCCGCCTTCGGCGTAGCGATCTCGACCCTGGAGCATGGCTCGCAGACCTGGGTGCGGGCCTGCTCAAGTGCACGGAGTAAGACGATCGGTGACAGATTGCGGAAGTCTGCCGCTGTGCTGAGCGGTGCGTATTGGTCGGCCGCAAACACGGTGACTCGGCATCCGATCACGTCCCATCCGTAGAGGCCCTGCTGCATCGTGATGTAGACACCGTCTTCGATGGCCGAGTGGAACGCGTGCGGCATCACGCCCCACTCAGATGCTTGTTGGTAGTCGAAACCGTCCTCGTCGATGGGTTCGATCCGGATTCCTACAGTCGCGCAGAACAGGTTCTCTCCTCGCCGGTCGACTTCGAACATCGACTCTCCAGTCCCGATGACGCGCTCCAGGTAGAGCGGGACTGTCGTGTCGAAGTCGACGTCGAGACCGAAGTCACGTGAGAGCCGATCGCCGATCACTTCTTTCTGTACATCGCCGTAGAGGAACACCGAGGTGGCGCCCCCTGGAATGGCGCGAATGCGGATCAGGGGGTCTTCGTCGGCGAGCAGTGCAAGTGCTGCGTGCACGGTCGCGGCTTCAGTGTTGTTGCGCGGTCGGATCACCGATTCGAGAGTTGGAGGGGCGAAACGCACTGCTCTCCTTGGAACGGGGTCGCCGAGCCGGTCACCGATCTGCGTCTGCGCGAGACCGCTCGCCCGCACGATGTCACCCGAGCGGGCGACGTTCTGGCCATCGGACGCGCCGACGACTTGGAGCTGCGTGACCTTGGCGGGATAGTCGATCGTTGCGACATCAGAATCGCGATGGAAGACCAACGATTGCCTGGCTTCCAACTGGCCGCCGAAGAGACGAATGACAGCAGTCTTGCCTCCTGCGAGGCTGCGCTCGATCGCAAACACGCGCCCGCACAGTTCGGCCGTCGGATCGCTGTTGGTCGGCGTCGTTGGAAGCATGCTTGCAATGGTGTCGGTGAGATCCGCGACTCCTGCACCGGTCATGGCTGATCCGAACAACAGCGGGCAGATCACTCCACGCGCAGTCGAAGCAGCAAGGCTTCGACGGACGGCATCCGGGTCAAGTGGTCGCCCATCGACGAACGCGGCCAACAGGGCATCATCGTGCTCGGCGATAGCCGCGATCAGATCAACGTCGGTGTCAAAGCCTTTCGAATGAGCCGAGGCGGACCGTTGACCGAGGGTCTGGACTTCGTTCAGAACTGCAACGTCGATCAACAATGTTCGCCGTATCTCGTCGACCAACTCGACAGTCCTGGCACCCTTCCGGTCGATCTTGTTGACTACGACGATGGTGGGGAGCTGCATCGACTGGAGCGTGCGCATCAGTACCCGGGTTTGAGGTTGGACACCCTCAACAGCCGAGACGACGAGAACGGCTCCGTCGAGCACAGACAACGAGCGCTGCACCTCGGAGATGAACTCCGGGTGGCCTGGCGTGTCGATCAGATTGACATGCAAGTCGCCAACGGCGAACGACGCCACCGCCGAGCGGATCGTGATTCCACGTTCTCGTTCGAGAGCGTTGCCATCGGTTTGGGTCGTACCAGCATCGACACTGCCGAGTTCGGTCGTGGTCCCATGCTCGAACAGGAGGCGTTCAGTGAGGCTTGTCTTCCCAGCATCGACGTGGGCGAGAACGCCCAGATTCAGAATTCGTGCGCGCATTTCCATCCTCGGGGATCAGGGGCTGTATGAACCTGAAAACTCGAGAAAGTTGGCGCATCGCTTTGAATCCTCTCCTTGGCGGAAACCTCACCATACCCGCCGGCATCGACATGACCCGTGCTGTTCGACCGCTGATGTCCGTCATCACGCTGACCTCTCACGCCGGCGCAGAGCCAACCAATCTCGCCGAGCGACAGTCAGCGTGGCCGCCTTCGAGGTATCAGTCGGCAAGGTCCGCCGCGAGAGAATGGGGGCATGGCCAACCCAGTACGCGCAGACGAGCTGCGGATCGTCCCCGCCAACCACGCCACCTGGCAGGACCTGGAGGCGATCTTCGGCACCGCCGACTACCCGTTCCACTGCCAGTGCCAACGGTTCAAGGTCACCGGCTGGCTGTGGCGCGACACGAGCCTGGACGAGCGGCTGGCCATGCACTGTGCCAGCACCGCCTGCGGGGATCCGGAAGCGGCGCACACCAGCGGCCTGGTCGCCTACCTCGGCGACGAGCCGGTCGGCTGGGTCGCGGTGGAGCCGCGCATCGCCTACCCGAAACTGCGGACCCTGCGCGTGCCATGGACGGGACGCAGCGAGGACAAAGACGACGACGGGATCTGGGCGGTGACATGCTTCTGCGTACGCAAGGGATACCGCGGTCGGGGCATCACCTACCCACTGGCCCAAGCGGCCGCCGACTTCGCCCGGGAGCAGGGAGCGACTGCAGTGGAGGGCTACGCGATGGTCACCGAGCCAGGGTTGGAGATCACCTGGGGCGAGGTCCACGTCGGAGCCGTGCAAGTGTTCGATGATGCCGGGTTCACCAAGGTCAGCGCGCCGACCAAGCGCCGACGAGTGATGCGGATCAACTTTCGGGACTGATCGCGTCGGTTCCCGACCGTGTTCCGGGGGTGACGTGCACTTCGCCGCCCGAGCTCGATGAGATGTCGGCGATCACGTGTGCGGCGAGCTGACTCCCGGCGGTACGGGCGATCGCGTGTGAGAGAAAAACGGTTTCTCATGGCGATCGGTTTGCGGCCACACTCTTGGTCATGTTCGAACGCCTAATGTCCGATGGGATCGTGACCATCCGGCCCAGCACCGCTGATGACGCGCAGGTATTGATCCTCGGCAGAGACGAGGAGTTCAAACGATTCCTGGGCGAGGGATCACCCGAACCCCGCCCCGCGGCATGCATCGTGGTCGATGATGCGGTGGTCGGCTGGGTCGACTATGACCACGACCGCGAGTGGCTGGCGCCAGACGAGGTCAATCTCGGCTACAACGTGTTCGGCCCGTACCGTGGGCGTGGTTACGCCACTCGCGCCGTACGGCTGCTTCTACGCCACCTCGCCGTCGACACCGAGTGGCGGATCGGCACGCTGTTGATCCATCCCGACAACGTCCGCTCACTGAGCCTCGCTCGGCGTGCGGGCTTCGAGCGATTCGGAGATCTCGACGGCAACCCGTACTGGAAGCAACCGGTGGCTGCTGCGCTCGTGAATCAACGTCAAGGGACAGCCGATCGCAGTAGGGGCCAAGGCGGTGATGAGGCCGGGTAATGCAGATGCGCTCATCGGAGTCCATACCAATCGCTGACGAGGGGGCTGGAGCTGACACCGTCCTCCACGCTTCGGCATCACCCTCACCGTGTATACGTGACCCGTACTCCTACCCCAGCGCTCTGACCGCGGCTGTTACGCCGGCGCCGATCACGATGACCGCGACCAGCGGCGCTTTGCGCCAGGCAGCCACGACCGCCGTTGCGACCCCGGCAGCGCGTGCATCGATCACGAGATCCTGACTGATCGAGAACGTGTCCTTCACGATCAACGCAGTGACGAGCGCCACCGGGATCAACGCCAGACACCGGTCAACCACGGCTGGCAGTTGGCGGCGGCCGATCACGACCAGACCCAATACCTTGAATCCGTACGCCCCGCCGGCCAGGAGAAACACGAGCCACCAGCTCACGGCGCTTTGACTCCGATCAGTACGGCAGCGGCAGCACACAGAATCGGGATTCCAACCGGTACGAATGGAATCAGCACCAGGCAGATCGCGGCACCGAGCACTCCCACGATCTGTCCGACTCGGTGACGGAACTGTGGTGCCACGATGGCGACAAAACCAGCCGGAAACGCGGCGTCGAGCCCATACGTCTCTGGATTGATATTCGAACCGGCGATCGCTCCGATCAACGTGCCGACGTTCCAGAACAGAAATACCGACAGACCTGTGACCCAGAACGCTGTCTGACGGGTCTTCAGCGTGGTCTGAGCACTCGCCATGGCGGTCGATTCGTCCAGGACGAGTTGTGCCGCAATCAGTCGGCGACCCAACGAACCCTCGATATGGCGGGCCATCGTCAATCCGTAGACACCGTTGCGAGCCGCCAACAGCAACGCTCCACCCAATGCCGAGCCGGTGGAACCTCCGTCGCTGATCACACTGACAGCGCTGAACTGCGAGGCACCGGTGAACACCAGCAGCGAGAGCGCGCAAGCCTGGGCAATCGAGCCCCCTGCCGACACCGCCCCCACCCCGAACACGACCCCGAACACGCCAACAGCCGCACCGAGCGTGACGCTGGCAGCAGCCACCTGTCGAATTTCTGAATCAGACGCCCATCCTGTACCCGCCACGGCGGCGACAGTATCGTGCGGAGTCGTGCGCGTACTCATGCTTTCGTGGGAGTACCCACCCACCACGGCGGGAGGGATGGCGGCCCACGTCGAAGGGCTTGCCAATGCCATGAATCGCGGTGGGCACGAGATCGTGGTCATCACGCGCCTGACCCCGGACGCCGCACGGGACACAACGATCGATGGTGTGCGCGTTCTGCGGGCCGATGCCGACATGCCGTGGCTCCCCGACGATTCACTTGCTCACACGGCATCCGCAAATCACGCCTTCGTGTCAATGCTGGCATCGCTCGGCGGCTGGCGGCCCGACATCGTGCACGCCCATGATTGGGGCGCGGCCTGGGCTGCCGACGTCACCGCCACGCTCTTCGACGTTCCGATCGTGACGACGTTCCACGGCACCGAGCGCGGGCGTCACGGCGGACACCTCCCGCCCGGCGAGCCGACCGACATCAACTCGATCGAGTGGTGGCTGGCATTTCGGTCGCGTCGGGTGATCGCAACCACTCGATTGATGGTTCGCGAGATCATCGATGGCTTCGAGATGGATCCGGATCACGTTCGCAAGATTCCGAGTGGTATCGATCCAACATGGTGGGCGACCTATGGACCAGATGAACGGGTCGGGCAAGGCCGCGGTGGTGTGGTGCTGGCTTGGGGGACGGTGCGGTACGAGAAGGGGTTCCAGATCTTGGCACGCGCGATCGGGGCGCTTCGGCAGCGGATCGCGCCGCTGGAATGCACGATCGCCGGGCGTGGCAGCTATCTGCCAGAACTTCAATCGCAAATCGACATTGCCGGTGTCGGTGATCTCGTCGAGTTGCCCGGTTACCTGACTCACGAACAACTTCGATCGGCAATTCATCATGCCGGCTGCGTCGTGATCCCATCGCTCTACGAACCGTTTGGGGTTGTAGCTCTGGAAGCGCTGGCGGCCGGAGCGCCTCTGATTGTCGCCGACACCGGTGGCCTCGCCGAGTTGGTCGGTGGCACAGGGTCTGCGCTGCTGTTCGAACCCGGCAACTCGGACGAACTGGCGATGTGTATCGAACGCGCTCTCACCGACCAGCCGCTCGCCAACGAAATGGTTTTGCGCGGCAGGGAACTGCTCGATGCAACGTACTCGTGGGACGCCATCGCTGGCCGAACCGTCGCCATCTATCTCGATGTGCTCAGCGAGTGCTGATCACGAGCCGGTGAACTCGGCTTTACCAGGACCAAATTCGAGGAAGCTCGTGACGCCGATCTGGCTGTCGTTGGTTCGGAACGACTCGATGAACGCCTGCCGTTCGATCAACAGACCATCGGCAAGCGAGCTGGAGAGTCCCTGGTCGATTGCCCGTTTGGCGAGCGCCTGAGCGAGCACCGCCCCTTTGGCGCACTCGGCTGCCAACGCCAATGCGCGCTCATGCAGCACATCGACGGCGACGACTTCGTCTGCCAACCCGATTTGAAACGCCTCATCGGCTTTGACCTGGCGACCCGTGACACAGAGTTCCTTAGCCCGACTTGGTCCGACCAGCCTGGCGAGCCGTTGTGTGCCTCCACCGCCCGGAATTGTGCCGAGCAGAACCTCTGGCTGCCCGAACACGCCGCGCTCCCCCACGATTCGATAGTCGCAGGCCAACGCCAACTCGCAGCCGCCACCGAGTGCATAGCCGGCGACCGCCGCGATCACGAACCTCGGGATAGCCGCTACAGCATCAAGCGCAACGTGGAAACGAGCGGTGATCGCGGCTGCCTCATCGGCACCGCCGAACTCGGAGATGTCGGCTCCCGCCGCAAAGATTCGATCTCCACCCGTCACCACGACCGCACCAGGTGGGTCGACGGTCAGCTCGGTCGCGATCGCCAAGAGTTGTTCGAGCACTGCTGAAGAGAGAGCGTTCACCTTCCCGTTCGACAGTGTGACCACGGCGACACCATCGTCTCGACGCTCCATCAACACCAACCGTTCACTCACATCACTCATCAGCCCATCATGCCCCCACGCAGCCGTCTGCATGTAACCGTCGGTCAGCTGATCTGGCGCAGACAGACAGTGGGTTGGGTTACGGGTCCACGACGGGGGCGAGCATTTCGTCGGCGACTGACCAGGGGTCGCGGGCATGGGTGACAACCGCCGCGGTCAACTCGTCCCACCGGTCGCCCGTGCAGATTTCCCTCGCCCGCTCGCGTAGTCGGTTGGCGACAATCTCTCGGAGCTCTTCGGCCGATCGGAATGACCTGCGCTCGACGAGCAGACCGGTCGACTCGGCGTAGGCACGATGAGCGATTACCGCTTCCCACAGCGCCTGCACTCCCTCGCCAGTTGTGCCAGTCGTCGGAATGATTGGCGGCCTCCACGCTTCGGGCGCCAGGTCGGACAACTCGAGCATCTGCTCAAGGTCGCGCCGGGTCTCCTCGACGCCCTTGCGATCGGCCTTGTTGATCACGAACACATCGGCGATCTCCATCAGCCCGGCCTTGTTGGCCTGCACGCTGTCACCCCAACCAGGGTTGACGACGACCACTGTCGTGTCAGCCTTGCCGGCGATTTCGACCTCGACCTGACCGACACCAACCGTTTCGACGAGAATCCAGTGGCGACCCACTGCGTCAAGCAGCCGAACCGCTTCGGGTGTTGCCAGCGACAGACCGCCGAGGTGACCACGCGTCGCCATCGACCGGATGAACACACCCGGGTCTGTGGCGTGTTCCTGCATCCGCACACGGTCCCCGAGAATCGCACCTCCGGTGAACGGTGACGACGGATCGATCGCCAGTACCGCGACTTCCAACTCCAGCGAGCGGAGGTAGCCGATCGTCGCACTCGCGAGCGTGCTCTTGCCTGCCCCTGGCGCTCCCGTCACACCAACCGTGTAGGCCTGTCCGCTGAGCGGATACGCCAGTCGCCCAACTACACGACCAGGCTCGCCGCCACGCTCGATCAGCGACAACAATCGTGCGAGCGCACCGCGGTCACCGGTGAGGGCAGCGTCAAACAGTTCGTTCGGATTCGACGTACGGCGCATGAATCGAGATGTTCAGGCCGGGCTGTAATCGAGTTGGGCCTCGGCGTCGGCAACGTTGACTACCTCGGTCACACCGTCGACGCGGTCGCGCATGATCCGTTCGATGCCACCCTTCAACGTCTGGGTTGAAACCGGACAGGTTCCGCATGCCCCAACGAGGCGTACCGACACGATGCCAGTCGACTCGTCGACGTCGACAAGTTCGATGTCGCCGTGGTCGGCCTGGAGCGCTGGTCTGATCACTTCGATACAGGCTTCCACTTGAGCACGCATAGCAATACTCATTCAATCAGCGTTTGGCGTACGATTCCGATTCATGCCGCTTGTCACAGCCCTATTGGCCCATCAGGGCGGCTGGGACGAGGCAATCCTGGTCGCCGCGCCAATTGTTGTGATTATCGCCGTGTTGGCGATCGTCAAACGGCGTGTCGATGCGCAGGCGGCGGCCGACCGGAGCAGCGACAAATAGAGCTTCATCCGTTGTGGCGCTGGATGTCAGCCCCTACCGCGCTCAGCCGACCAACCAGATCGTCGTAGCCACGGTCGATGTGATGGACCCCCGTGATCGTCGTGGTGCCCTCAGCGGCGAGACCGGCTACGACCATCGCCGCCCCCGCCCGAATGTCGTGTGAGATCACGGACGTGCCAGCCAGACGCGGCACGCCACGCACGAGCGCGTGATGCCCGTCGATCCTGATGTCGGCCCCCAACTTGCGGAGCTCGTCGACGTACTTGAAACGACCCGGATACAAATTCTCGGTCACGATGCTCGACCCGTCGGCGATCGACAGCATCGTGATGATCAGCGGCTTGTAGTCGGTGGCGATACCAGGGTACGGAAGCGTCGCGACGTCCACGGCCCGGAGCCGCTCCGGGGCCGACACTCGGAGCCCACCCTCGATCGAATCAATCTGCATGCCCATTTCACGAAAGCGGGTCAACACCATTTCCATGTGTGTCGGGCGAGCGCAATGCACATCGAGTTGCCCGCCTGCGACGGCGCAGGCGGCGATGTAGGTCGCCGCCTGTATCCGATCGGGAACCGTCCGATGCGAGGTTCCGTGGAGCGAGCCGGGTTCGACACCGATGATCGTCAGTTTGGCGGTGCCGATGCCCTCGATCACGGCGCCGATCGAAACCAGGTACTCGCACAGATCGATGATCTCTGGCTCTCTGGCAGCGTTGTTGATCGTCGTCACACCCGTCGCTAGGACAGCCGCGGTCACCAGGTTCTCGGTGGCACCAACGCTCGGGAATCCAAACGTGATCTCGGCACCATGCAGCCGTTCGGCCGTCGCCTCGACGTATCCCTCACCGTATGCGAATGTGGCACCCATCGCTTCCAACCCGGCGATGTGCATATCGATCGGACGCGATCCGAAGTCGTCGCCTCCTGGCATCGAAAGACGCACTCGTCCACATCGCGTCAGCAGTGGGCCAAGCACGTTGATCGACGCTCGAATCTTCTCGACCAACTCGTATGGCGCTACCGGGGTGAGGTCGCCGTTGTTGACAATCACGACCGTGCCGGGCCGTGGCATCGTGACACGAACACCGATCGCTTCGAGCAGGTCGGCCATGATCCCAACGTCGACAATCGTCGGAACGTTGGTGATTTCGTGCACGCCGTCAGCTAACAGACTGGCGGCCATCAGCTTCAGAACCGAGTTCTTGGCTCCCGGTACGACGACCACTCCACTCAACGGCCCCGCTCGACGCACGTTGATACAGCACTCAGATCGACGGTCGGGAGTCATCACCTCCAGTATGCTCCCGCCGTGTTCGAACGAGGCCGAACGGTCA
Organism: Ilumatobacteraceae bacterium; assembly: GCA_031422395.1. GTDB lineage: Bacteria > Actinomycetota > Acidimicrobiia > Acidimicrobiales > Ilumatobacteraceae > Ilumatobacter. Next base: position 12,555 of record JANPLQ010000089.1, read on the forward strand.
CCAGAGTGTGGCCAAATGAGCCAGCGATTCGTCAACACCTGGCGACCGAACGTGACGACCTGATCGCCGAGGTTCAAGTCTCAGACGGTGTGTTTGCGCAGTCGATCGGGCCATTCGAGCACTACGAGCGACGGGTTACGACGACTCAAGACGAAATCTCCGAGACCACAACCTACCGATTCAACATTCCCTGGTTCGGGTGGTTGTTCGCCTGGCCGATCAGAGCTCTGGTGCGCCGGCGGTGGGACGATCCGACGCAGCCCCAAGTCACGCATCGGACACCCTGGTGGGCACCGCCTGATCAGTTGACCGCCCGCCAAGTGCTGATTCTCGGGCTGCTGGCGGCAGCCTCGATGAGTTCCGCATTCACGAACACACTCTTCACGCAAACCGTGAATCTCGCCGCCGACGACTTCGGCGTCAGCGACGGCGGGGTCGGCAACGCCGGATCAATCGTCCGCGCTGGAATCATCATCACGATCCCGCTGGCGATCCTGGCTGACCGAGTCGGTCGAAAGAAGGTCATCAGGATCGTCGCATGGGCGGCGCCATCGATTGCGGCACTCGGATCGATCGCTCCCAACTTCGCCACGCTCGTTGCGACGCAGGCGATCGGTCGCCCCCTCGGGCTGGCGCTCGACTTTCTGGTGGCCGTCGTCGCCGCAGAGGAAATGCCCCGCAACAGCCGCGCCTACGCAGTCAGCGTGTTGGCGATGGCAAGCGGCCTGGGGTCGGGCATCGCTGTGATGGCGCTCCCGCTGGCCGACCTCGGTACGGGTGGGTGGCGGTTGATCTATGTCGTCACGCTGATCTGGTTGGTGGTTGCTGTCGACATCTCGCGTCGGCTTCCGGAGACACAACGATTCGAACGCCCTCACCAGATCGCTCCTCCGTTCGACCGACGTCGTTTCGCGATCCTGGCCACTGTGGCAGTGTGCGCCAACTTCTTCGTCGCCCCGGCGAGCCTGTTTCAGAACACATACCTCAAAGACATTCGCGGATTCGACGCCAGCACGATCGCTCTTTTCACGCTGATTACTGCAACACCTGCCGGGATCGGTTTGATCTTGGGTGGTCGCCTGGCCGAGGTCCGCGGCAGGCGAAGGCTGATTGCGGTCAGTGTTCCGGTGGCGACGCTGCTGCTGCTCGCCTCGTTCTCGATCGGTGGGGCGCCGATGTGGCTGGCGGCGTTCGGTGGCGGATTCATCGGTGGGATCGCCTATCCGGCGATCGCCGTGTATCGGGCCGAACTGTTCCCGACAGGCAATCGCGGTCGCGCCGCCGGGTTACTGACGGCTGCTGCACTGCTCGGTGGAATCGCCGGAATTCAACTCGTTGGCCGACTCTTGGATCGAGGCCATTCGTACACCACCGTTATCGGGTTGGTGTCACTCGGCCAAGTGGTCGTGATACTGATGGTGTTGACACGATTTCCGGAGACCGCGCATCGCGAACTCGAGGAACTCAACCCCGAAGATCGAGCCGCCATGTTCAGCGAGTAACACGTTCCACGAACTCAGCAACCGAGTCGGCTATCAACCGATCAGCACCTTTCAGATCGTGACTCTTGCCTTCGATCCAGACATGCTCGACACTCGCCTTGGCCGACATCGTTGCCGTCCACGACGTCAGCTCATCAGGTGTTCCGAAGGCGTCCTTGGTACCGGAAATGAACAGCGTGGGCACCTCGATCGCAGGGAAGTGTTCAACGCGCAACCGCTCCGGCTTACCGGGAGGGTGCAGCGGATAGCAGATCAGGACGAGACCGCAAAGCTTGCTCGGGATGGGCTCGTGGTCGACACCCGCCGCAATCATCGAACACATGCGGCCCCCCATCGAGCGACCACCCATGACCAATGGTTCGTCGTCGGCGAGCAGCGACAGTTCTGCACGAATCGCGGCCAACAACACATTGGATCGATCAGGCACCTTGCGTCCCTGCTTGCGATAAGGGAAGTCGGCTCGCACGCATTGGATCGGAGCGACGCGTTGCTCGATCGCCACCAGTGAAGGCTGCGTTGAACTCGATCCGGCGCCGGGATACAGCAGGAGTGTGGTCACGACAGTTTGCCGCTCAGCACTCGCCGAGCCTCATTGAGATCGAGAATTGCCTTGCTGGCGTCGACACTGCTGCCTCCGTGGTCGGGGTGCACGTCACGCATCCGTTCTCTGAACCGCTTCGTCACCTCACGCTTTGACGGTCGCGTCGACCCGAGTGGAAAGCCGAGTGTGTCGAGCGCCCACCCCATCGGATCGGCCAGTGCCGACAACCTCGCCGACTGCGAACCGGCGAGGTGCGCAACCAATACGGGTCCGATCGGGCCACGCCAGCGGGTTGCCTTGTGTAGGACGGGAGTGATCACATGACGGCTCAATGGGTCAAGCCGCTCGACTGCGTAAATCGCTCCGAGCACTTGCGCCAGATCGCTGCCGGTTGTTGCGAAGTCGAACTGTATGTCGTCGTTGACACCGATCATCTGATGCCTGCTATGTGACAAGCCGTGCCGGTCGACTTGAAATCGGTGTCGTAGTCGTGGCTGCACGATCCGTTCACCACGGTCGATCTGGTTGATCAGATGTGTGATGTCCGGCATCAGTTCTTGGTCAACACCTTGCACGTGGTTCGCAATGACGGCACCCAGCAGCAGCCCACCGAACCCTGGTGCCGGGTCAACTGGGAGAATCAGATGTCCGAGTGAGATGCGACGAGTTGGCACTGCTGGTCGCGTATGGAAGACCTCGAGTTCGGCCAGCAGCATGGTGGGTGGTTACACGTATGGGCGACAGGCGGTGCGAAGTTCGTCGGCTGCTTCGATGATCTCTGGCGGTTGGGCGGCGTCTTCAAAGGCGACGTGCAGAGTCGAGGCACGTTCCACAATCGTGCTCCAGGCGCGACCCGCCAGCCCGAACGGAGGTGCCGAGGCCGACAGCTGGGGAACAAGGTCGAGTAAGGTTCTACGCGCTCCCCCGTGTGTCGGGTCCCTGGCGATCCGATCGGCGTTCACGAACAACGCCTGCAGCGCACCATCAGGAGCAACGGCGTCCTCATCGAGCGATGCCAACTCGCCCGCCTCGATCGCATCGAGCAACTCGTCGACGGCATGCTCCGCATCCTCGGCAACGATCAACGTGCGCCCCTCCCAGCGATGTGGGATCTCGCCCTCCAGCAATGCCTGCTTGAGCACTTCGAGATCGGCCAGTGGCCATTCGTCGAGACCGAACTCGGTGCCCGCCTGATCGTCGAGCAGGACCACAGGGAACGGCCCGATCTCTTGCTCCAACTGATCGAACAGGGAGTCCACCGCTGCCTCGATTTGCTCAGGCACAACGAGTTCGTCGCCCTCCCACATGTGTGGGACGCCCTGCTCAGCGAGTGTCTCAGCCAGCTCGGCCCGTTGTTCAAAGCTCCAGCCCGTAAGGTTGTAGTGCACCTTCACCTGGTCAGGGTCGTTGGGATCGAACTCGAAGTCGAACCCCGGAGGTGCACCTGACGCGACCTCCTCGGATCGTTCGTCCTCATCACTGGATCCGCTCACGAAAGGCATAGCACGACGCTAGCGGTCAGGTGTTGCCGACCCGTTGCCGACCACCCGCGTCAGAAACTCGGCGGTGCGTTCGTAATCGGCACGCCTGTTTGCTGGATTCCGAAACCCGTGGCCTTCGCCATCGAACACGATCAACTCGACATCGCCACCATGTGACCGGATCTGCTCAACCAGTTCGATCGTCGACGACAGCGGTACTACGGGGTCGCTGTCGCCGTGCATCACCAGCAGTGGTACGTCGATGCGGTCGGCATACGCGCGAGGCGAACGATCTCGATACATCTCGTGATCATCGAGCGGACCAACCAACGACAGTGTGTAGTGCGCTTCGAACCGATGACTCTTTTCGGCCAACACGGCGAGGTCCGTGACCGGGTACAGCACGACGCCTGCCGCGGCTAGTCCGCGATGCAGGCCGAGCACACCGAGCGCCGTCAACCCTCCCGACGAGCTACCCATCATCACCGTCCGATCAGCAGCACTCCATCCGCGCTCGTGTGACGAGCGCAGAATCGCCGCCGCGTCTTCGACATCGAGTCGCCCCCAGTTTCCGCGTAGCGCCTGCTGGTAAGCCCTGCCGTGACCCGTTGAACCGCGCTGATCTGGAACCAGGATGTCCCAACCTTGCGACCACCAGTACGCCACGCGGGGCATGAACTCGACCTGCCATTGATCGGTCGGCCCACCATGTATCCAGCACAACGTGCGGCCGTTGCCGGCGACGTACCGCCTCGCGTGGAGAACCGTGCCATCGCACTCGACCTCGCACTCGACCTCGACCAGGTGGGGTTCAGGCAAATCGGTGGCTTCCCATCCACCAACTGGGCCAACCGCCAAGACGGTTCGTTCCCACGTTGCGGTGTCGTAGCTGACGATCTGCGTTGGTGTCCGAGCTCCGGTCCTCAGTGCAACGAGCCGGTCTCGTCGCCAACCAAGTTGCCCGTGGACGCCACGGGCAACCTCTCGAACCGCTCGCGTGCCGAGATCGACGACGCACAGCCGACCGAATCCACCTTCATTGCGGGTGAAGGCCACCGCTGAGCCGTCTTCGGAGTTGGCGAACGAACGTTGCCCCATTCCCCACGCCGGCCCGCCGTGTTCGAACGGTTCATCGACCAACGGTTGGTCCCCCAGCCACACGTTGAGGAAGCCCGTGTCGTCACGCACATTGACACTGATTCCGTCGGGCATCATGCGTGGTTGTTGCACGGCACCCGAGGGAACACCTTGATCACGCACGGACCCATCGAACGTGATCGACTCGACCCGCGAAGCGTCCCATGGCATGTCCGGCACGTTCCACGCGTGCCAGATCGCACCGGTTCCGGATGGCATCGGAAAGGGGTCAAATACGAAGTCGGCGGAACCATCATCAAGTCGAGTAGGAGCTCCGACGCCGTCGAGCGGCCAGCGCCACACCTCCGCCTGATCGACGACACCGAGCACCGAGGTCCCACTCGGCATGACCGCAGGTCCCTCGACGCGCTGCATCGTGCCGACATTCGTGATCCGAGTTGGCGGCCCTCCCGGCACGGGTTGCAGCCACAGGTTTCCGTCACTCGCGGCATATACCAACCCACTGTTGTCGGGTAACCAATCGAAGCACCCGCCACCGAGCCCGCGTCCCGGCACCGGTTCCGGCTGGGTCGTGGCGATCCGCTCAGGGCCGCCATCCACCGGAACCAGCACGATCGCCGAGGTATTCGCCCAACGGACGACGAACGCCACGAATGAGCCACTCGGCGACGGGCGCGGCTCCGTCAACTCGCGACCACCCAAACACATCTCGACACTGATTGCCATCGGAATCCGAGATTACGGGTACATGCGCGAAACCCAGTTGATCGCCTCGTGTCGAACGTGCGATTCTTTGCGCTACGTAAGTCCAGAGGAAAGGAGGAACACCATGATTGACATGCCCACGATCACGATCACGATCACCGGCGCGGCGCCAACGCGTGTTCCCATCCTCGTTGGACTCGTTTGCCTCGCCTGACCGGTTGAGGCGCCAAACCTGGCAACGCGCCACCCGATTCCAGCGCGCCCGCGCTCGAAAAACACCACCCAAGAGCAACCACTCAACGAAGGACCCACCATGTTCAATTCCGATGTCCACTACCAACGCCTGATCGTCGCCGACCGTCAGGAATACCTCCGCCGTGTCGCTGGCGAAGGCCGATTGCGGCGACAGGCACGACAACAGCGCCCACACAGTTGGAAGCGACCAGACAGACCCGGTTAGCGCTGACCAATGCGGCCGGACCAGGCATCCCAACACTACGGTGAGGGTATGCCTAGTCCGGCCGCCCAGCGTCCCGACCGCAACCTCGCGATGGAGTTAGTGCGGGTCACCGAATCTGCTGCGCTGGCTTCCGCCCGATGGGTTGGGCGCGGCGACAAGCTGGGCGCCGACGGCGCCGCCGTCGATGCCATGCGGCTCAGCCTCGCCAGTGTCCAGATGGACGGGATCGTCGTGATCGGCGAAGGTGAGAAGGATCACGCCCCAATGTTGTACAACGGCGAACGAGTCGGCGACGGCCAGCCGCCGCTCGTCGACGTCGCCGTCGATCCGATCGACGGCACCACGCTGACGGCCAACGGCCTCGAGAACGCCCTTTCGGTGATCGCCGTCAGCGAGCGCGGTTCGATGTTCAATCCAGGCCCGTCGTTTTATATGGAGAAGATCGCCGTCGGACCTGACTGCGTTGGGGCGATCGACATCACGGCAAGTGCCACCCAAAACCTGCGCTGGATCGCCAAGTCCAAGCAGGAAAGCGTCCGTGATCTGACCGCCGTGATTCTCGACCGGCCTCGTCACGCCGAACTGATCGAGGAGGTACGCGCCAGTGGGGCCCGGATCCGGTTGATCACCGACGGCGACGTGTACGGTGCGATCGCCAGTGCATGGCCCGACTCAGGTGTCGACGTGCTGTTTGGTGTTGGCGGAACGCCGGAGGGAGTGATTACTGCGGCCGCGATCAAGAGCATGGGCGGCGAGATCCAGGCCAGGCTTGCGCCGCAATCCGACGCCGAACGGGAGGCCGTGGTGGCCGCCGGATTCGATTTGGATCGGGTCCTGACGCACGACGATCTGGTCCAGGGTGACAACTGCTTCTTCGCCGCCACCGGCCTCACCGATGGGCAACTGCTGCGAGGTGTTCGTTTCGACTCGCTCGGCGCCCGCACCCAAAGCCTCGTGATGCGCTCGCGCAGTGGCACCGTTCGCTTCATCGACGCCAGGCACCGGGTTCGCAAGCTCCAAGAGTTCAGCGCCATCGACTACACCTGACGCAACAGATGTCGCGGAGGGCCGCGCCACGGAACCGTTTGACATCAGGCAAGATACTCTGGAACCCATCAAGTTCGGTCGGGCGGCCGACGATACACAGGGTGACCTTCCACCCGAGGAATCGGCACCCAGGAAAATCGTATGCCTACCCAATCCGAGATCGAACATCTCCTGCGAAGAACCGAGTTCATCGCCCGCCCAGACCGCGTCGCTGAACTAATTCAGAAGCCGACTCTGGCTGCGGCCGTCGATGACGTCCTCGCCGTGCCCGGCAACCCCGGGACGGTCAACGCCACGAACCCCACGGAATGGACTCGCGGCGAGCAACTGACCTACTTCTGGTTCGACCGGATGGCGCACGACTCGCCCAGACCACTTCAGGAAAAGATGGCCTTCTTCTGGCACGGCCACTTCTGCTCGAGCATGAAAAAAGTCGAGTTGTTCGAGCCCATGAGGCAGCAGATCGACACGTTCCGGTTCGGCGGACTTGGCGACCTGCGGACTCTCGCGTCGACCGTGTCGACCCAAGTTGCCATGCTGCGATACCTCGACAACAACCAGAATTTCATTTCGTCCCCGAACGAGAACTTCGCACGCGAACTGATGGAACTGTTCCTGTTGGGCGTCGGCAACTACACGGAGGCCGATGTGCAGGCAGGTGCCCGTGCGTGGACTGGCCACACCGATGTATGGGCGACCGGCCAGTACATCTGGCGCGGTGACCTTCACGACGAAAGTCAGAAACAGTTTCTCGGGCGAACGATCAATGCCATCCCCGATCAGACACGGCACGGTGTCGAGACGATCGACGTCATTCTCGGCAGCCCAACACTCGGCAATGGGATCGTTCCGATGGGGGCGACGAACGTCACCAACCGTGGACGCGAGACCCGCTTGGTCGCGGCCGAGTTCATCTCTCGCAAGATGTGGAAGTTCTTCGCCGGAACGACGCCGCCGGCCGCCGTGATCGATGCCATGAGCGCCGCCGCTGTCGCCAGTGGCTTCAACATCACTCCGTGGCTGAAAACGATGCTGCTACGACCCGAGTTCTACACGACCGAAGTGAAACAGGGTCTCGTGAGATCCCCCGTTGACCTGATGGTCGCATACCTGTACGCGACAGGTTTACGCTCAACTGGCATTGCCCCACTTTGGTGGCTCGAGGGGATGGGGCAGCGACCGCTGGTGCCACCCGACGTCAGCGGCTGGAAGCACAACGCCTACTTCGTCAACGCCAGTGCGATGGGGCAACGAGCGCTCGCAGCGCGGTTCTTCATGTGGAGCACGATGCTCGGTTTTTGGGCGGGAGACGGACTGATTCATCTCGGTGGGGGCACCATCTCTCGCGCTGAAGCCGAGGCCTACGACGGCCAACCCGAACAGTTCGTCGATCTGCTGCTCGCTCGGATGCGGTTTACGCCGACCCAGACGTCGCGCGATGTGTTGTACGCCCACGCTCGCGCTTCTCGATGGTGGGAGCGGATCTCGATGGTGAGCCTCGTCCTCATGCTCCCTGAGATGAACGTGGCCTGAGGAGATTCCCATGCTTGACCCCGACATCACGACCTACGACGCATACACCCACCTGCACGTCGCCGAGCAACTCGACCGGCAAACGCTCGATCGTCGCCGGTTCCTGCAGTTGATCGGGATGGGCATGGGTGCGGGGCTTGTCGCTGGTAGCACATCGAACCTGCTCGATCAGTTGATGATTGGTCACGACCGGTCTGCATGGGCCGCCGGGCCGGTGGCTGCCGATGACGGCATCCTGCTCGTGATTTGCATGTTCGGCGGAAACGACGGCCTCAACACAGTCGTGCCTCTGACCGACGGCAACTACTACCAGCAACGTGGCTCACTGGCGGTGCCGGCCGCTCAGACATTGCAGTTCATGGGCGACAGCGGGTTACATCCGAACCTCCCCGCGCTGAAAGGCTTCTGGGACCGGGGCCAACTCGCAGTGGTCGAAGGGATCGGCTACCCAAATCCAGATCTCTCACACTTCAGCTCGATGGCTAAATGGATGTCCGGCCAACCAGCAGGTGTGTCGTCGACCGGATGGCTCGGGCGGTGGCTCGATGGAAAGCTCGGCAGTTCGAAGAACCTCTATCTCGGAGCCGAAGTTGGGCATTCTGTGCCACTCCACATGATCGGCGCCGTTCAACGCGGCACGGTGGTGCCGACAGAGCGCCCTGACTTCGGCGCCAGCTACGACGTCCTCGATCAACGCCTATACCAGTCGATGCGGGCGTTGTATACGACCGCCCACGGGCCGTGGCATGCCGCCGTAGCGGAGGCCTATGCCGATCAACTGGATCTTGCGGCAGCGCTCGCTCCCCTCTACCCGACCACGTTGCCAGGCTCCGAGATCGTCTCCAAGGTCGAGGTTGCGGCGAGGCTGATCAACGCCAATCTCGGACTACGCGTGTTGACCGCAAGCTGGGCTGACTTCGATAGCCATGCTGCGCAGCCGAACATGCATCCGCTGCGGATGTCGGAACTGAATGCTGCGGTCGCCCGGTTCTTCGAGATCCTCGACCCCGCCTGGTTGAGTCGGGTGACCGTCATGACGTTCTCAGAGTTCGGGCGCACCAGCTGGGCCAACGCCGGCACCGGAACCGACCACGGAACGGCTGCACCACACTTCGTGTTCGGCCAAAATGTGCGTGGTGGCATGTACGGTCAACGCCCCGGCCTGGCCGGGCTCGGACGTTGGGATCGGATGGCCCATCACGTCGATTTTCGGTCGTACTACGCCTCGATTCTCGACGGGTGGCTCGGCGGTGGCTCGAGCGACGTGTTGGGTGGAACGTTCGAGAACCTCGGCCTGTTCGCCCGCCCGCCCGGCGTCAACCCCGACGGTTCGCTCTCGCCAGGCCCGGCGGTTGTGTCCGCTGCCTCCTCGTTCGTACCGTTGTCGCCGTTCCGGGTTCTCGACACACGCGATTGGACCGGTGGGGTACTCAACAGAGCACTGTTCGCCAATGAAAGCCTCCGTGTTCCGATCGCCGGCGTCGGGCAGGTCCCACCAACCGGTGCAGTCGCTGTAGTCGCCAACGTCACCTCGGTCGATGCGACACAACCAGGCTTCTTCGCGGTCTACCCGGGTTCGACGATTCGGCCGGAAACCTCAAATCTGAATACGGGCCCAGGGCGACCAGTCCCCAATCTCGTCATCATGGGTATTGGCACTGACGGTTGCATCGAGATCTTGAACTCACATGGCGAGTCGCATTGCGTTGTGGACGTGTTTGGATACTTCACAGTCGGCAGTGGGGATCGCTTCACACCGCTCGCACCAAAGCGCCTCTTCGACACACGCGATGGGGTTGGGATCCGGCCAGGGAAGCTTGCACACGCGTCACCGGTGGATATCCAAGTTGCCGGACTTGCCGGTGTTCCGGCGAGCGCATCTGCGGTGGTCATCAATCTCACGGTCACCGAACCGGAGTCGCCAGGTTGGATGCGACTGACACCGACAGGTCAGGCAGCCGCAGTGACCTCCAACGTGAATTTCGTCGCTGGGAACGTCGTGCCAAACCTGGTGATCTGCAAGTTGGGAGTAGGTGGCCAAGTCACCTTGGATGGCGTCGGGTCTGGCGCGCATGTGGTTGGTGACGTATTCGGTTACTTCGGATCGAGCGGAAGTCTGCTGCGCGCCGTCCCACCGCGACGCCTACTCGACACGCGGGAGGGGATCGGTGCGCAACGTGCGCCAGTCACGCCCGGTACCTCGCTGCGACTGGCAGTCGCCGGCCGTGCACAGGTCCCGGCGAATGCCACGGCTGTCGTGCTGAACGTCACGGCGACGAATGTTGCCGGACCGTCCTTCGTGACCGTTTGGCCGGCTGACAGCGGTCAACCCGGGACAAGCAACCTGAACATGGTCGGAGGGCAGACAATTGCGAACCTCGTCATCTGCCGGCTAGGAAGTGGCGGAGCGCTCGAACTCGCCAGCCCCGTTGCATCGTGCGATCTCATCGCAGACGTGCTCGGCTACTTCATCGACTGACTGTTAGAGCGTGACCCGGGCTGCGTTGAGGCGGGCGTTGGCTCGACTTAGGGCGCTGATTGCTTCGGCGTCGTGCTCGTGGCGGAGCCGAAGTTCGGCACGTTCCTTGGCGGCTCGGGCTCGCTCGACATCGATCTTCGAACCCATCTCGGCTGCGTCGGACAGGATCGCGACCTTGTTGTTGCTGACTTCGACGAAACCACCATGCACAGCGATGTCTTCGATGGAGCCGTCAGCGAGGTAGATACGAGTGTGGTTCTCGTTGAGTGCGCCGAGAAACGCGGCGTGTCCCGGCTGAAACGCGATTTCTCCGCTCAACGTACGCGTGATGACCATGGTCGCTTCACCCGAGTACAGAATCTGCTCGGGTGACACAACCTCGACCGTCATGGTGTTTGTTGACATTTCGTACTCCTATCGAACGTGGCGAGGGAAGCGCCAGCGACGAGCCACACGGAAGGAGCAGTCGAAGCGCAGCGGAGACCAGTCCCGACCATCAAATCAGCTCTCTTGGAGCGCCTTGGCCTTGGCGAGCACCTGCTCGACTCCGCCGACGTTCAGGAACGCCTGCTCAGGCAGTTCGTCAAGATCGCCCTTGAGGATCGCGTCGAAGCTTTCGACAGTCTCGCTGACCGGAACAGTCTCACCCGAGACGCCGGTGAAGATCTCGGCGACGTAGAACGGTTGCGACAGGAACCGCTGGATCTTGCGAGCCCGGTTGACGGTCAAACGATCCTCATCGGACAGTTCGTCAAGGCCAAGAATCGCGATGATGTCTTGCAGCTCTTTGTAGCGCTGAAGGTTCTCTTGCACACCGCGGGCGACGCGGTAGTGCTCAGCACCGACAACCTCGGGAGCGAGGATCGTCGAGGTCGACGCCAACGGGTCAACGGCCGGGTAGATGCCGAGCGCAGCAACCTGACGCGATAGCTCGGTGGTTGCATCGAGATGTGTGAAGGTCGTGAACGGGGCCGGATCGGTGTAGTCGTCAGCAGGCACGTAGACAGCCTGCAGCGACGTGATCGAACGACCTCGCGTCGAGGTGATCCGCTCCTGGAGTTGACCCATCTCGTCAGCCAATGTCGGCTGGTAACCCACGGCCGACGGCATCCGGCCGAGTAGCGTCGAAACTTCGGAACCGGCCTGCACGAAGCGGAAGATGTTGTCGACGAACAACAACACATCTTGTCCCTGCACGTCTCGGAAGTACTCGGCCATCGTCAAGGCCGACAGTGCAACGCGGAGGCGTACGCCCGGCGGTTCGTCCATCTGGCCGAACACCAGGGCAGCCTTTTCGTACACGCCCGACTCCTGCATTTCCAGACGCAGGTCGGTGCCCTCACGGGTCCGCTCACCGACGCCGGCGAACACCGAAACGCCACCGTGGTTCTGGGCGACACGACGGATCATCTCGGTGATCAGCACCGTCTTGCCGACACCGGCACCACCGAACAGTCCGATCTTGCCGCCTTGCACGTATGGCGTCAGCAGGTCGATCACCTTGATACCGGTCTCGAACATCTTGGCCTGAGGTTCGAGCGTGTCGAATGCGGGAGCAGGACGGTGAATGTCCCATCGCTCCATGTCGTCCGAGTAGCCCGGTTCAGCGTCGAGCGCGTCGCCCCACACGTTCCACACATGGCCGAGTGTCTTATCGCCGACCGGGACGTTGAGGCCGCGCCCGGTGTTGCGAACCGCGGTGCCGCGCTTGAGACCATCGGTCGGCTTCAGGCAGACGGCGCGCACACGGCCGTGGCCGAGCTGCTGAGCAACCTCGGCCAGCACGCTCTGCGTGACACCCTCGACGGTGACCTCGAACTCGACCGCCGTGTTGAGTTCAGGGAGTGAGTTCGGCGGGAACTCGACGTCGATCACCGGTCCGGCAATTGCGACGACGCGTCCTTCTTTGAGTTGATTCTCGGTCATAGTCATGGCTGTTGGTTCTCCTCAACGGTCATTGTCAGAGTTGCTCGCCGTATTTGGCGAGATGGGCAGCCTTGGCCTGCCCGATCCAGTCTTCACGTTCAATTCGACCTTTGAAGTCGAGCTGTTCTCCGATTCGCTCGACGTCTTCGGGCGACCATGTCGCCACCTGACGGAACGTGGTGATATCGATGCCAGCAAGTTTGCCGGCAATCACCGGCCCAATACCTTCGATTTCGCTCTCGAGATCATCTACCAGAGCGGCTTCGATCGTCGCTGTCATCGTGGAACCGACGGATGCAAGGCCCTGCGCACCACCAGGGTCGAGGTGGGGGTCGAGATCGAGGTCGAAGTCGACGAATCGAACGTCGCTGCCCTTGCTCTTGCCGAGCGCCTCAGCGCCGCCGACGATCTCCATGATTTCGGTGGTGATCGAGTCCTGCCGGGCACGGTTCATCACGGTGCTCAGGTTTTTGATCAGTTCGTCCGCATTGTCGGTCGCGGACTTCATCGCCCGCTGACGGAAGGCGTGCTCTGACGCTGCTGCGTTGAGCAGGGCGGCGTAAATACGCGCCTCAACGTATCGTGGCAACAACGTGTCGAGGATCGTCGTTGGGTCGGGTTCGAACTCATAATCTGAGGTCGCCCCGTCACCAGAACCAGCCTTGCCGTCGCCACCGGCAACCGATTCTCGCGTCAGTGGGACGAGCGGACGCAACACGACTTCTTGACTTCCAGCGGTGATGAACCGGGTGTAGACCAGTTCGACCTTGTCGACGTGTCCGCTGGCAAACAGCGCCACCACGTGCTGGCCGATCTGCTTGGCGTTCTCGTAGGTCGGGTTGCCGCTGAAGCCGGCGAAGGCTTGCCCGAGCCGATAGCCGCGGAACCGGAAGTAGCCCTCGGCCTTGCGACCAACCGGGATGATCTCGTAGCCCATGCCGGCCAGCACGTCGGCTTTGATCTCGCCTTCGGCGGCTCGTTGAACACCGGCGTTGTAGCCACCGCAGAGACCGCGGTCGGCGGTGATCACCACGTAACACGTCGTCTTGATCTCACCGCGGCCAGACAACAACGGTGATCCTGAGTTGGCACCGGCGGCAGCCAGGTCCTTGACGACTTCAGTGATCTGTTCGGAGTACGGGACGGCGGCATGCACCCGCTGCTGAGCCTTCACGATCCGCGACGCGGCGATCAGCTCCATGGCACGTGTGATCTTCTTGGTGGATTGCATCGTCTTGATGCGACCCCGCAGAATCCGTTCCTGTCCCCCGGCCATTATTGGTGTCCTCCTCGTCGGCCCTTGAGTCTCACGTGATCATTCCGTCGCGAGGGTCTTGTGGCTGTGGGCATCGCCGAGTTCGTCGGCTTGCACACTGGATGGATCAACGGTCTTGCCGCTTGCGGTGATGGTGTCGACGAACTGATCCTTGAACGACTGGACCGCGCCGGCCAGGCCATCAGGCACACCACCGGTGCGAAGCTCGGCCAGCATCGCACTGTGACGGCTGCGCATGAACCCGAGCAGTTCCCCTTCGAATCGACGAACTTCGTTCACGGGAATGTCGTCGAGATAGCCCTTGGTGCCGGCGAAGATCGAGACGACCTGCTCCTCGACAGCCATCGGGCTGTTGAGCGGCTGCTTGAGCAGCTCAACAAGGCGGTACCCGCGGTCGAGCTGGGCTTTCGAGACGGCGTCGAGTTCGGAACCGAACGTGGCGAACGCTTCGAGCTCGCGGAACTGGGCGAGGTCGAGCTTCAACGTACCGGCCACCGACTTCATCGCCTTGGTCTGCGCTGCGCCACCGACACGTGACACCGAGATGCCGACGTCGACGGCCGGGCGGACGCCGGACTTGAACAGGTTCTCCTGCAAGAACACCTGACCATCGGTGATCGAGATCACATTGGTCGGGATGTAGGCCGAGACGTCACCTGCCTTGGTCTCGATGATCGGGAGCGCCGTCAGCGAACCGGCGCCGTTCTCGTCGGAGAGCTTGGCGGCTCGTTCGAGCAGACGGCTGTGGAGATAGAACACGTCGCCGGGATACGCCTCGCGGCCCGGCGGGCGGCGCAGCAGCAGTGCCAACTGACGATATGCCTCGGCCTGCTTGGAAAGGTCGTCGTACACCACGAGGGCGTGCTCGCCGTTCTCCATCCAATGCTGGCCCATTGCGCAACCGGCGTACGGAGCGAGATATTTGAACGGGGCCGAGTCGGCGGCCGGAGCCGCCACAACGACCGTGTACTCCATAGCGCCCGCCTGACGCAAGGTCTCAACGGTCTGTGCGACGGTCGAGCCCTTCTGGCCGATCGCCACATAGATGCATTTGACGCCCTGGCCGCGCTGGTTCAGGATCGTGTCGATCGCGACGGTGGTCTTGCCGGTCTTGCGGTCACCGATGATCAACTCTCGCTGCCCACGCCCGATCGGGGTCATTGCGTCGATTGCCTTGATGCCTGTCTGGAGTGGCTCGTGCACGGGCTTTCGACCCAGGATGCCCGGTGCCTGAATCTCCATACGACGGAGTTGCACGCCGACCAGTTCACCGCGACCATCGATCGGCTCGCCGAGCGCGTTGACCACGCGACCAAGCACGCCGTCGCCGACTGGCAACGACAGGATGCGCCCAGTGGCTTTGACCGTCTGACCTTCCTCGATGGCGCTGGCGTCACCGAGGATGACGGCACCGATCGACTGCTCGTCGAGGTTGAGTGCGAGCCCGACCGAGCCGTCCTCGAATTCGAGCAGTTCGTTCACCGATGCGTCGGGCAGACCCGACACACGCGCGATTCCGTCGCCGACTTCGGCAACGCGACCAACCGTGCGGGCTTCGAGCGACTGCTCGTACCCTTCGAGGTTTTTCTTGAGCGCCGACGCAATGTCGGCGGCGGAGATGGTGAGTTCAGCCATTGTTCCTGGTGCTCCTCAGAGGCGGCTTTTCAACTGGTCAACACGCGTACGAACACTGCCGTCAATGACGGTGTCGCCCACGGTTGCAACGATGCCGCCCAGGATGGACGGATCAACGATCACTTTCAGATTCACTTGCTTGCCGGTCGCATTCGCCAGCGCAGCCTTCAATCGGTCCTGCTGGTCGTCGGTGAGCGGAACTGCGCTGCGCACCTCGGCGACTTCGAGGTTCTTGGCGCTTGAGGCGCGAGCAACCAGGCTGTCGATGATTGCCGGAAGGTCGCGTCCGCGACCTGAACCGACGACCATGGAGACCAGCTGTGTCGTGGTGGCTGTCGCCTTTCCTCCGAGCAGTTCCTCGACCAGGCTTTGTCGCCGCGCCGCTGGGACGAATTCGTCGGTCAGTGCACTTCGGAGTGTGTCGCTACCTTCGACCTGGCGCGCAAAGCGGAACAATTCGTCTTCGACCTCGTCGAGGTTTCCCTCGGCTCGGGCGATCTCGAACAGGCCGCGTGCGTAGCCGTCAATTCTGGCGTCGCTCATCGTGATGCACCTACCTTGCTGATGAACGCCTCGATCAGATCGTTGTGCACGGATGCGTCGAGTTGACCGTTGACGACGTGCTCAGTTGCCGCCGACGACAGGCGGGCAATCTCGGCCCGGAGTTCGTCGGTGCCACGAGCTGCGCTGGCGATGATGTCGGCGTCGGCCTTGGCTTCGAGGTCGGCCGCTTCGATTGAGATGCGGGTGCGTCCATCAACGAGCAGCGCCTCGGCTTGAGCGGACGCCTCGTCAAGCATCCGCGCCCGTTCGGATTCGATATCGCCGAGTGCCTGGCGGATTTGTGCAGCATCGTCTGCGGCGCTCGCCTGGGCGGCCAAGGCGGCGTCGAGCGCCGCCTGGATCCGTTCGGTGCGAGCAGCCATGCCCTTCTTGATCACCGGGCCGGCTTTCCAGTACAGAAGGCCGAAAATGAGGATCGATGCCGGGGCACCGAACAACAACTCGTACTTCTCTGGCCAGATCCACGAGTGCGTTTGCGATGGGTCCTCGGAAGCCAAGATCGAAGCGAACGTCGAGATACTCATGATCCGCCTCCCATCACGGCGTGGACTGCGTCGCGTACCGATGCCGAATCGGGTGCCTTGCCGACCGACAGTTCGGCGACTCTGGCAGCCACATCAGCGACGGCGGTTTCGAGGGAGCCCCGCGCTGCGGCTTTGTCGATCTCGGCCTTGACGGCAGCAGCCGAACGCTTCTCGGCGATTCGAGCGTTGGCCTCGGAGATCAGGGCTGAGCGCTCGGACTCGAGTTGCACACGAGCAGCTTCGACCCGCTCGGCAGCCTCGGTGCGAACGCCGGCAAGCGCGGCCTGGTACTCGGTGACTGCCTGACTGGCACTTGCCCGGGTCGCCTCGGCATTTTCGTGGTCGCTCCGGATTTTGCCGTAGCGCGCGTCCATCCCCTGCTTGACCTTGGGGAACAGGAACAACCGCATCAGGATGAACAGCACGAGGAACGCGCCGAGACCCCATGCCAGTTCCGACTTGTCGGGTGCGATCGGGCTAGGTCCTTCGTCGAGCACTTCCTCGGAGTGTTCCTCCGTGGTCGCCTCGTCTCCCGCCGTGCGGGGGAAGCTCACCTGGATCCCGGCCGCACCCATGTGGGTAACGGTGACGGTTTGCATGGTGGCGATTACAGACCGAGCAGAATGAAGACGACGAACCCGATCAAGGCGAGTGCCTCGGTGAATGCGATACCGAGGAACATGGTCGTGCGGACCATGCCGGCAGCTTCAGGCTGACGGGCCATGGCTTCGATCGCCTTACCGACGACGTAACCGATGCCGATGCCAGGTCCGATTGCGGCGAGGCCGTAAGCGAAACCGGCACCAATGGCGGCGTTGGCCGCCTTGGCGTCTGCGGCATCCTGGGCGAGGATAGCGAGTGCGTGCATGATGGTTGAATTCTCCTATGAAAGGTTGAGGTGGGAGATCGATCAGTGTTCGGGATGCGCGGCGGCACCGATGAACACTGCGGTGAGAATCGTGAAGATATAGGCCTGGAGGAATCCGACGAGCACTTCGAAGGCGGTCAGGAAGATCAGCATGAACGCCGGCAGGATCGCTACCGGCTTCAGGAATGCATTGTCGTTGAACACCAACGAGTCGGTCAGCAGGGCGAACGTGACGAGCAGCATGTGACCGGCCAACATGTTGGCGAAGAGTCGGACTGTCAGGCTGAATGGGCGTAACACGATGTTGGACAGCAGTTCGATCAGGCCGACCAGCGGTCGCAGCGCAATCGGCACCGAGTGAGGCCACGCCATACCGGTGATGTACTTGATCCCGTTGTGCTTGAAGCCGACGAAGTTGTACACCAACCACACGATCAAGGCAAGGAACAGAGGAATCGCGAACCGGGCGGTCGCCGGCATCTGAAAGATGGGGATGATGCCTGGCAAGTTGCAGAGATAGATGAAGATGAACAGCGAGAGCAGGAACGGTGTCCAGCCCAGCCCGTCTTTGCCCATCGTTTGCATCACGATCTGGTCTTCGATGAACTCGACACCAACCTCTGCGAGGTTACGTACGCCGGTCGGGGCCACCATCGGGTCTTTACGACCAGCGAGCAGGAAGATCGCGATGCCGATCAACGATGCCAGGACAGCGATGATGGCGACCTTGTTCAGCGTGTCGGCGCCGGCGATGTCGCGCCACCGGATGACTTCGTTGATAGGAGGAAATTCGACTGCGAGCACGTGTAGGTCCGTTCAGGTGATTACGAGCGGGCGGGTTTCAGGCCCGGGTAGGCCAGTGACAGAGCGACGTACTTGAGTTCCCAGATCAGGAGCCCAAGGTGCGTCACGATTATGGTCGCTCCGAGTGCCGGAAGCGAAATCCAGTCGGAGTCTTTGACGAGCAGCACCGCAACGGTGATCAGGCCGAGCCGAAACAGGTAGCCGAACATCGTGGCTCCCATCAGCATCGCCATCGAGATCTTGGCGCTGTACGAGATCAGCGCTGCTGACAGCAAGAAGTTGATCAACACGAGTCCGATCGCGAAGGCACACGACCACGCCCCGTCGACTCCCCAAATCAGTGCCGCGATCGCGATCAGCACCGGAGCGACCAGCAAACCCCGCTTGACGATGTCGAGCGAGACTTCCAGTTCGACCGGACCACCGGCGACCGGTCCCATGGCCTTGGCGAAGTCGTTCATGCCGACTCGGCGTCCGTCGAAGCCGAGCGGCCCATGGCCTGCATGCGATCAGCTTGAAGTCGTTCCATCCGTCCGCTGTAACCGGCAGCAATCCGGACGAACGAACCGACTCCACCGAGCACGACCATCGTCACCATGAAGATCGGGCGTGTGTCGAGCCAGCGGTCGAGCATCCACCCAAGACCCAAGAAAGCCAGCATCGTCATCGCCGAGTCGACGCCACGGCCGACGTTGTCGTTGCCAAGTCTTTCGTGGGCGTTCGGAATGGGTGGCTGCATCATTGGAGAATGTCACAACACGACGCGACGTGCTTGTGAACCGCTGCACAAGCTAGTCGACCGGGTCGTCGCCCGGCAACTCTTGCGCGTTAGTTCTCGACAGAAACCTGCGAATTCTTCCCAACACGGTCGTATGCGGAAGCATTTCCTGGCGTTCCGGCCGCGACGGATCGAGTTGCTCGGAGGCCGGATGGGCAAGCGCCTCCTCGATCTCTTCGGCTCGCTTTCGGCGAACACTCGGATGTAACACCGTGAACAGCACGATCCCGAGCGCCGCAACACCGAACGGCAAGTAACTCGGATTCTTGTCGGACAGCACGGGATACAGCACGAATCCGGACAGCAGGGCAGTCCATGTCCAGAGGATCAGCACACTGCGGCGATGCCCGTGGCCGAGGTTCATCAGGCGGTGATGCAGATGACCCTTGTCGGCAACATCGATCGCCTGGCGTTTCGAGGCCCGCCGCACGATCGCGAACACGGTGTCGAGGATCGGCACGCCCAGAATCAGCAACGGGATCACCAGTGGGGCGTAGAAGAAGAATGTCTGACCTGCTCCCTGCGTACTCGGATCGGAACGGCCACCGACGACGCTGGTCGATGCCGCCAGCAACAAGCCGAGGAGAAAAGCGCCACTGTCGCCCATGAAGATTCGTGCCGGGTTGAAGTTGTGTGGGAGAAAGCCGATGCACATCCCCGCCGTGATCACGGCGATCAGCGGGCCAACGTTTCGATCCGACAGCAATTCCAGTTCGCCGAGCCGATTCGAATACAGGAAGAACGCTCCCGCCGCAATCGCCACGATCCCGGCGGCCAGGCCGTCGAGTCCATCGATCAGGTTGATTGCCTGCGTCATTCCGAGCAGCCACAAGACCGTGACCAGCGGCCGCCAGTCTCCCGAGAGGATGAACACGTCGTACAGCGGCACACGGAAGAAGAACATCGTGGCGCCGAAGTAGCTCAGCACGATTCCCCCGATCACGACCCCGGTGACCTTTGCCGGAGGGGCGAGATCGATCACATCGTCTAGGAACCCGACGAAGAACACCACAAGCGCTGCGATCGCAATTCCGAGAGGCTCGGAGTTGTCTTCGAACAGCACGTCGAAGCGCCCGATCGACCTCGCCGTCAGCATCGCCACCAGAAATCCGGCAAGCATCGCCAACCCGCCGACATGCGGGATCGGAATCGTGTGGACCGAGCGTTCGTTGGGCTCGACTACCCAGTGACGACGGCGAGCGAACCAGCCGACGAATGGCGTCGACACAAACGTTACGAACGCGGCGACGCCACCGATCAACAGATAGTCGGCAACACTCGGTGACACGGCAGGAGACTAGTCACGCGCCGTTGGGGTAAGCCGGGAAATCTGCGCACAATGAGGCGACGCCAGCCCGTACTTCGGTCAGCACACTCGGGTCGTCTCGCCCACGCAAGGCACGTGCGATCAGCGAAGCGATCGTCGTCATTTGCGGTTGCTTCATGCCTTGCGTCGTGACCGATGGCGTCCCGATCCGGACTCCGCTCGTCACGAACGGACTGCGAGGATCGTTCGGCACCGTGTTCTTGTTGAGCGTGATCCCTGCCTCGTCAAGCGTTGCCTGAGCTTGCTTGCCGGTCAGCTCGGCATCGAACGGACGCAAGTCGACGACCATCAAATGGTTGTCGGTGCCGCCAGAAACGAGCCGGAACCCCTCCCCTGCCAGCCCCTCGGCGAGTGCTGACGCGTTGGCGACGATCTGATGGGCGTACTCGCTGAAGCTGGCATGTGCCGCCTCGTAGAACGCAATCGCCTTGCCGGCGATGACGTGTTCCAGGGGGCCGCCCTGCCAACCGGGGAACACGGCCTTGTCGATCGCCGCGGCGTACGCCGCCTTGGACAGGATGCATCCACCGCGCGGCCCGCGCAGCGTCTTGTGGGTCGTGAACGTGACGACGTCAGACAGCGCCACGGGGTTTGGATGGGCACCACCGGCCACGAGTCCGGCGAGGTGGGCGATGTCGAACATCAACAACGCTCCGACCTCGTCGGCGATCGCCCTGAATGGCTCGGGGTCGAGCCTGCGGGGATAGCTCGTTGTGCCGGCAACAATCAGTTTTGGTCGGTGCTCGTGGGCGAGTGACCGAACGGAGTCCATGTCGATTCGTTCTTCGCCACCGACTCCGTACGACACGAAGTTGTAGAGCAGGCCGCTGGCGTTGACGGGCGATCCATGCGTGAGGTGGCCGCCGTGATCGAGACTGAGCCCGAGCACGGTGTCACCCGGTTTCAGCAACGCCTGGTAGACGCACATGTTGGCGTTGGCACCCGAATGTGGCTGCACGTTGGCGTGCTCGGCACCGAACAACGCCTTGACCCGTTCGATTGCAAGCGCCTCGATGTCGTCGACGAAGATGTTGCCGCCGTAGTAGCGCTTGCCCGGATAACCCTCCGCGTACTTGTTGGTGAGCACTGAGCCCGTGGCGCGCATCACCGCCGGCGACGTGAAGTTTTCGCTGGCAATCAACTGCAGCCCAGTGGTCTGGCGTTGAAACTCTCGATCGAGCAGTGCCTCGACGGCGGAGTCGGGTTCGGTGTCGGATGGGAAAGGCATGTCAGAACTGCTCCTCGAGTTCGGTCAGTTGGGCAACGCGGCGGGCATGGCGTCCGCCTTCGAATGGGGTCGCCAGGAACAGATCGACGATCTCCTCGGCGAGTCCGATACCGACCACGCGGGCACCGATCGATAGCACATTGGCGTCGTTGTGTTGACGTGCCATGCGAGCTGTGTACAAGCAACTGCACAGCGCCGCACGGACACCTCGAACCTTGTTGGCGGCAAGCTGTTCACCCTGGCCACTGCCGCCGAGCACGATCCCGAAGTCAGCCTCACCATTGCTCACCGAGCGAGCAGCCGCAGCACAAAAGGCCGGGTAGTCGACGCTTTCGGTCGAGTTCGTGCCGCAGTCGATGATCACGTGACCGGCCGTAGACAACCGATCAATCAGGTGTTGTTTGAGCTCGTATCCAGCGTGATCCGAACCAAATGCAATCCGTGCCATGGCCGCCGAGTGTACGAGCCGAACCCCTGCAACTGTTTGCGTTTACTGTCGGTGTGCTGATCTGGCGCGACCGAACCGGTTACCAGTGTGTTGGTTTGTAGTCCTTGAGGAACTGCCCCCAGACATGCACACCGGTGTTCAACCCGTCGATGATCGGATCGACGATCCGTGCCGCTCCGTCGACGATGTCGAGCGGTGGATGGAAATGATGTTCCGCCGTCTTTCGACGGGCAATGTGTGCCGGGTCTTCGTCGCTCACCCATCCGGTGTCGACACTGTTCATGTGGATGCCGTCGTGGTGGTAGTCGGCGGCCGACGTGCGCGTCATCATGTTCAGCGCCGCCTTCGCCATGTTGGTGTGCGGATGGCGGGTGGTTTTCAGCTTTCGGTAGAACTGACCCTCGACCGCCGACACGTTGACGATGTGTTTGTCTCGCCCGGGGGTTCGCAGCATCAACGGTTTCAGCCTGGCGTTCAATACGAACGGCGCAACCGCGTTCACGAGTTGCGTTTCCAGCAACTCGACCGATGACACGTCAGCCAGTGTCAGCCGCCAGGAGTTCGTCTCGCGAAGGTCGATCTGCTGCAGGTCCTGATCAAGTCGCCCGGCCGGAAACAGTTCTGCAGTCCGCGCCAACCCGATCCGGGAATCCGACTGAATCATGTCGTAACCGCGGAGCCCCTCGTAGCCCCCGAGTACACGCCTCGCCTGATCCGGCATCGTTGCCAGCGATGCGGTCTCGAGCTCCATCATGTGCTCGTAGAAATCGGGTGGCCGGCGCACCGTTTGGCAGGCATTGTTGACAATCAAGTCGAGTCGATCGCGAGTCGACAAGAGGTGTTGACAAAAGGCCTCGACGCTCGGCGTATGGCGAAGGTCGAGTCCGAAGACTTCCAGTCGGTCGATCCAATCGGCAGCGTCAGGTTCATTCGAGTAGCGCATCACCGAGTCACGCGGGAAACGAGTCGTCACAATCAGCTGCGCCCCAGCGCGCAGCAGCTTGATCCCTGCCTGGTATCCGATCTTCACACGGCCGCCCGTGAGCAACGCGACGCGACCGCTCAGGTCGGCCGTCTCGATCCGCTTGACGAAGTTGAACTCGGCGCACGGAGGACACATCTGATCGTAAAAGTGATGGATCTCTGTGAACTTCTGCTTGCACACGTAGCAGTGCAGTTGGCGAAGAGATTCGGGCTGCTCGGACTCGTCCGCATCGATCTCGTCCACTTCGAGGATCGCCGGTGGGAACACGTTGGGGGTTGTGAAGACCGGCTTCGCTCGCGCCGACCGAATGCCGGTTTCGGACAACACCACCTGGTCACGTCGCACCTTCTGTGCCTTCTTCTGGCGACGTTCACCCTTGATCTGTCGCCGGCGCGCCTCGACGTCGGGCGAGTACACGTCGCCGGCGGCGCTGAGCAGCCGTGTTCGCTCGGCAAGCGGGAGGTCAGCGAGCAGGGACCGATTGGCGGCGACCGCTTCGAGCACCTCAGTGGCGGCGCGAAGTTGGTCGCCAAAGGTGTCGGACATGAAATGGGAATGTATCGAGCCAGCCGACGAACTGGCCCTGATCTAGCCGCTGATCTCGGCGCCGAGCAGCGTGCCTTGGTCCGGGCACGAGGTGGCAATGTAGTCATCGATTGGTTGTGTGTCGGCTTCGACGATCAGACTCGGGTCGTTACCGAAGGGCACCAATCGGCTCAGGAAGTCTGAACCTGCAGCGTCGACGACCGCCCAGATTTCTTCAGGAAGATCGACGGAGAACTCGGGGCTTGCTGAATCGCGAGCGGCAAGCGCGTTCAGCCAGGCGGTACGAATCGTGGCGCGCATCGCCTCGTCGGCGCCAGCCGACTCGAGCGCCTCCGCTGCGACGGTCAGTCTTCTCGTCAATGGCCCGAACAACTTGTCAGCGCCGACGTTTCGTTCGGATTCGATCTCATCAGGCCAGGCCTCGAGCAGATTCGTGTTTGCCTCGACCACGACGGTCGAGGCAATCACTTCCAAGCCCGCCAGATCGGCTTGGGTGCCACCGCCAAATGCCGACGTCACCGAGATCACCTGGTACGACCCGGCCCACTGACTCCACGATGCGCAGAACAGGTCGGGACTATCGAGGCCAGGAACGCCCGTTTCCGGAACGATCGGGCGCGTGCTCGGTACACCGGTCTCGGCGTCGGTCGGCGGGATCGTCGGGGGTGCGACCGCGCCCGTGTCGTCGGATGCGCCAGTCGGTTCCCCGCCGCCCGAGTCGGCTGACACCTGGGGCTGCGTCGACAACGCCGTCGTGGTGGTCGCCGATGGATCGGCGGTCGAGTCACTGCAGGCCCCCAACAAACACACGACACCCATCACCATCGTGATCTTCACCCGTTCATGGTCGCGCATCATGCGCGAAGCTGAGCGTCATGCCAGACCGGCCCTCCATTATTCTCGACTGCGACCCCGGACATGACGACGTCGTAGCGATCGTCGTCGCCGCACACACGACTGACCTGCTCGGCATCACCACCGTTGCTGGTAACGCCCCGCTCGACCGCACGACGCACAACGCCTGCGTGATGCGCGACATGCTCGAACTTGCAGTCGAGATCCACTCGGGCGCGTCACGTCCGCTCGTCGCCGAGCCGCTGTCGGCCACGTACGTGCACGGCGAAAGCGGGCTCGATGGAGCAGACCTCCCGACCCCTCGACATGGGGCCGACAGTCCCGATGCCGTGGCCTTCATCATCGACACCTGCCGGTCGAACGAGGGCATCTGGCTCGTTCCAACCGGCCCGCTGACGAACATTGCATTGGCGATGCGGGCCGCCCCCGATCTGTCGGGCCGGATCGCCGGAATCTCGTTGATGGGTGGCGGCACATTCGGGAACCGCACGCCGATGGCCGAGTTCAACGTGTGGGCCGACCCGGAAGCTGCGGCGATCGTGTTCGGCTGCGGCGCACCGCTTACGATGGCAGGGCTCGACGTGACCCACCAGTTGATCGTCGACGCGCCGCGAATCGCCGAGGTGGCCGGACTCGGCGGTCAGCTGGCGACGGTACTCGCTGACCTGTTCCGCTTCTTCGCCAGTAGATACGTGGCGCGGCACGACGACATGGCTGGTGCCGCGCTCCACGATCCGCTCGCCGTCCTGGCGCTCACCCACGCACACCTGTTCAGTGGCACGGATCGACACGTCACGATCGAGACCAGCGGCGTGTACACACGCGGCATGACCGCCATCGATCGGCGCTCGCTCGTAGAACGATCGGCCCCCAACTGCCACGTGCTCGAAACTGTCGATCAACAAGCAGCCTGGAATGTCGTGATCGAATCAATCATCGCTGCCCAAGCCAACACGGGCGCACATCATGGCTGACACATTTCCGCGCCAGTACGCCCGCACGCAACGATTCACGCTCGGCGACCCACGCGACGTGTGCATCAGTGCCGATGGCCAACGCGTTGTGTTTGCTCGAAGTCGCGGAGGCGATGATCGTGTCAACTGCCTGTGGGCGGTCGATCTCGATACGGGCACAGAGCGACTGGTTGCCGACCCGATCGCATTGCTTGCCGCAGGTGCGGCGGATGAGGGTGACCTTCCGTTGCGCGATCTTCCGCTAGAGGAGCGCGCCCGTCGGGAACGACTCCGCGAGGGAGCGGGCGGGATCACGTCGTACGCGGTCGATCAGGAATCGACAGTCGCAGTGTTTGCCCTCGCCGGTCAGTTGTTCGTCACCGATCTGGCCAACGGAAACTGCCGACACATCAGAGTCGATGGCTCGGCGTTCGACCCGCGCCTGAGCCCCGACGGCGGATCTGTTGCCTACGTCAAGGGAAACCAACTGTGGGTCACGAACCTCGCAGGGTCGGCACGCCTCGTTGCCGGCGACCCCAACCCGCCGGACACCGTGACGTGGGGTACCGCCGACTTCGTCGCTGCCGAGGAGATGAGCCGCTATCGGGGGTATTGGTGGAGCCCCGATAGCTTGACCATCGCCGCCTGCCGGGTCGACAACTCACCCGTCCAGGTGTGGCACATTTCCAATCCGGCCGATCCAGCAAGCGCTCCAAATGTCGTGCGCTATCCGGCCGCTGGAACTGCCAACCCTGACGTCGCGTTGTATCTCTGCCCGATTGGTGATCGGGGCGAGCGTGTCGAGGTCGAATGGGACCG
This sequence comes from Ilumatobacteraceae bacterium, assembly GCA_031422395.1. Classification (GTDB taxonomy): domain Bacteria; phylum Actinomycetota; class Acidimicrobiia; order Acidimicrobiales; family Ilumatobacteraceae; genus Ilumatobacter. The sequence goes on from JANPLQ010000089.1 coordinate 38,937, forward strand.
CGGCGCCTTTCCGTATCTCGCCCAGGTGCATTGGACGGCACACGGGCTGACGATCATGGTGCAGTCGCGCGATCAGCGCGATCTGCAGGTCCGCCTCGTTGCCACGACCGACGGTTCGACGACGTTGCTGTGGGCCGACAGGGACGAAGACTGGGTCGAGCTGGTTCCCGGCACCGGGATGCTGATCGACGACGCAGCACTGGTGACCTGCGCCGATCGTGGCGGTGCGCGGCGATTGATGATCAATGGTGCGCCTGTGTCGCAGGACGATGTTCAGGTCCGAGGCATCGTTTCTGCGGCGGCTGGACGCGTGATCCTGACAGGGAATCCAATCGACGACGCGACGGTGCAGCACGTCTACCGGTGGTCGTCTGACGGGTTCGAGGCGCTCACCGATGGACCCGGTGTGAACGGTGCAGCGGCTGGTGGCGACACGGTCGTGATCCGATCGACAACGCTCGAAGAACCGGGTGCGGTCTGGCGTCTGCCGTCCGGCGATCGGTTACGTAGCGTTGTCGAACGGCCGCTCGTGTGGCCCCGCGCCACGTTGACGCTGTCGCGCCAGCGGGCGTTGGCGACCGCCGTACTGCTCCCTCACGATCACGATGGCGCTCCGCTCCCGGTGCTGCTCGATCCGTATGGCGGCCCTCACGCTCAACGTGTGATTCGTTCCCATGCGGCGTTCTTGAGTTCCCAGTGGTTCGCCGATCAGGGGTTCGCGGTGGTCGTTGCGGATGGTCGAGGCACACCTGGCCGCGGCACCAACTTCGAGCGATCGGTGCACCGCGATCTCGCCACGGGAGTGCTCGCTGACCAGGTCACTGCACTCCATGACGCGGCTGAACGGCATCCTGAGATCGACCTTGACCGCGTCGCCATTCGCGGCTGGAGCTTTGGCGGCTATCTGGCGGCACTCGCCGTGCTCACACGACCCGACGTATTTCACGCCGCCATCGCAGGCGCACCGGTCACCGAATGGCGGCTGTACGACACGCACTACACCGAGCGCTACCTCGGTGATCCGAACGAACAGCCCGAGGTGTACGACGCAAACTCGCTACTCCCGCTGGCGGATCAGCTCGCACGGCCCTTGCTCCTGATTCACGGTCTCGCTGACGACAACGTGGTCGCCGCACACACACTGCAACTCTCGGCGGCGCTGCTCGCTGCTGGCAGACCACATGAGGTACTCCCGCTGATCGGTGTCACCCATATGACGCCGCAGGAAGTCGTGGCTGAGAATCTGCTCCTCCATCAACTGGACTTTCTTCGCCGGTCCCTGAACTTGACTACGGTTGGCCAGAATG
>JANPLQ010000090.1:0-37292 GCA_031422395.1 Ilumatobacteraceae bacterium
CCGAACCGGCGTGTGGGAGTTGATCGTCCAGTTACCGCGCGACGACAGTGCGATCACCGCCCGACAGCTCAGCCGTACCGTGCATGGCACGAAACGCGAAGCCCAGCGAGCGCTGGCGGCACTCGTGACCGACGTGTCTGCTGGCAAGGTCTCTTCCTCGACAGCATTGCTCAGCCAGTTGCTCTCACGATGGCTCGATCATGTCGCCGGTCAGTTGGCACCCACAACCATGCGCGAGTACCGGCGACTGGTGGCGACGATGCTCGAGCCTGATCTCGGCAAGCTCACACTTCGCCGCGTGACGACGCAGCGTCTGGACGCTTACTACGCCAGCCTCGCTCGCGACCGTGGGCTGTCTGCGGCGACGATCCGGCACGTTCACGCAGTCCTACGCGGGTCGCTCGGCCAGGCCGTGCGCTGGGGCTGGATTCCAACAAACCCCGCTGCAGCGGCGTCCCCGCCCAGAATCCGACGCCAGGAAATCTCGCCGCCGCCGATCCACGACACTCGCGAGTTGCTCAGAGCCGCCGACGAGCGCAGCCCCGAGTTCGGCGCTCTCTTACGCGTTCTTGCGGCGACGGGCGCACGACGTGGAGAGGTGTGCGGGCTGCGATGGTCCGACATCGACCGCACCGCCGGCACGGTGTCGATTCACCGCTCGGTGGCAACCGTCGCTGGCGGCATCGTGATCAAGGACACCAAGACCCATGCCGCGCGGCGGATCGCGATCGACCCCGAGACGCTTGCTGCGCTGGCCCGTCAACGTGTGCGAATGGAGCAGCGTGCGGCGGTCTGTCGGCTGGTCTTCAACGAGGACGGCTTCGTGTTTACGTCCGAGGCCGACGGCTCACATCCGCTGCATCCCGACACGATCACCGGCGGTTTCAGACGACTGTGCGACAAGGTCGGCCTGAAGGCAGTCCGGCTGCATGACCTCCGGCATCTGCACGCCACCCAACTGCTTGCAGCAGGCGTTCCTGTACGTACGGTCAGCGGGCGGCTCGGTCACGCCAACGCTGCAACAACCCTTAATGTGTATGCCCACTTCCTCGAAGCCAGCGACCGCCAAGCCGCCGACGTCATCGCCGGTTTGCTGCAGACGCCGAGCGATTCGCAGTAAGCAACCACCTGCTCCGAAGGCCGGAGCCGGCGCGTCCATCTCGTGTCGAGTCGTGCCGAATTGTGCTGTTTAGCTGGTGTTTCGTGGCCGTGGGCGGACGTGGCAACACGAGTCAACATCAGCAAGCATCAGACGAACTGATACAAATCCGATACCGATTCAACGTTCTGACAAACGGTCAAACCACCACCTGCCGATGCCGTTACTACATCGGCTGGGAGAAGGCGGGCAAGACGAGGAGCGCTTCATCGTCCGATTCGCTGAAGTCGGAAATCGCTTGGTGATGTTGTCGGAGCACGTTGAATATGTCGACCGTCGATGCGTTCCCCAACCTCAACCAGATCGCCTTCGGTGGTGGCCCGATCAGAAACGCGAACTGACGGAAGTCCGAGTCTTTCGAAACGATTACGAAGTCGTGTTCGCCGGCGTAGTCCCAGATCTCGCGATCAGATGCCGAGTCGAGCTCGAACTCCGTGACGTGTCGACTGTCCGGGAACTCGACCGCCAGTTGGCCGACGAGGTGCCTCGACAGGTTCTGGTCGAACAGCAGTCTCACGCCGGCGTCGCAAGGCGACGCTCACGCATCGCGGCGAACTCGATCGCAGCCCGCACGTGCCGATCGGTGAGTTCGGGGAAATCGTGAACGATCTCGTCGCTCGTCATTCCCGATGCCATATAGTCCAGCACGTCGTACACAGCGATCCGCGTTCCCACGAAACACGGCTTGCCGCTACGTACCCCTGGGCGGGTCTCGATCATAGATGTCAGATCCATCAACGGCGAGGTTATCCGAACGGTCAACCCGCGAGTCCACGTCGCCACATCTTCGACCCGATTCGATCTGCCACCACCGTGACCGCATCAGCCCGCGCAGCCGAGTGGCGGGCCAAGTGTCCGGCGATGATCCAATCCTGGGAACGAGCCTGGGCAGAGTTCTGCCGTTCCTCGAGTGCCCAGCCGAACTCCGCAAACTCGTGTATACGACCAACGCGATAGAAAGCCTGAACGCCCGATTCCGCAAAGCCGTGCGTCACCGAGGGCATTTCCCGAACGAGCAATCAGCAATGAAAGTGCTCTACCTCGTCGCCACCAGCCGACGACCAAACCGTGAGAACATGACCGGCCAAATCAGCGCTTGGAAACAGATCCTCAACACCTTGACCATCCACTACGGCGACCGAATCAACGCCACCAACTAACATGACCGTCACGACCACTCACACAAAATTCTGGACAGTCCCCGACATGAGGATCGCGCTCAGAGAGCAACGGCGCACCAGTGAACGCCGCATCGTCGTGTTCATGACGGGGATCGCGCTGACGTTGCCGACTTGTAGCGACTCGTCGAGCTCGGGAGATGGTGTGGTTCTGGAGCTGGATGACGTGACGGTGAATCCCGGGCAGACCGTGAAGACGGTGTTTGCTGGTGCGACCTCGGGCGACCGAGCCGGCGCCGAGGGGTATCTCCTGAGGATCGATCAGTCCCGCCGAGTCAGGGCCAACTAGTGGGTTCCATAATCGCAGTACTACTGGGTGTCGGCGCTGCACTTTTCTGGCTCTTGGTATCAACAGACCGCGATGACTAGGGGCTCGTTCTCGAACCGGTCTCGTGGGTCCACCTACGGAAGCGGTCCGAGACGTACGGAGTAGACAACAAATACAACCACCCCGCCGACCCTGTCAACATGTTTTCGACCTCACCGGCGAATGCCAAGTCTGGCCAGACTTGGTTCATTTCGCGCACCAACCTCCGCGGCGAAATCAGACGCATAACATGACCCGTACGGTCAACCGCTCTGGCTTCGGTGCAGGCCGAATCGGCGGATACAAACTGTGGAGAGATGGTCAGTCTCTCGGAACGTTCTGGTCAAGCGGAGACAGCAAGGTAACCAAGTCGTTCGCGTTGTACGTCATCTCGAAGTCCAAAGACTCGGGCAAGAAGAGCACCGGCTACTCATTCGCACCGACAAGCAAGAAGGGTTGCCTGTCGAAAGGTGCGGCGCTACGCGGAGCCGGTCAAAGGGATCGCCGACAAGGCAACGGCTGTTGGACGAGGTGTCGCCCCTGCGGGAACGTATGTCAAATGCGTCGCAACTTCGCTCGAACTCAGAGAGCCAAGCGATGCGTCGCTCGCCGGGGCGGGGGTACGGATATGGTACGCAGGTATGGAGGGTCTCAAGTGGAGCAAGGCTGCTGGACCAGTAAGCGGGTGGGCCTATGCTGCATCTGGTGGACTGATGGTCGTAAGCGGCGGTGTGATGCTTTACGGATACCACGCTGCTGGGGGCGATTGCCGGTGAGTTGGTTGGCGTTTTTCTGGTTACTAACCGTGTCCGTCTTGGTGCTGTTGCTGATATACAACAAAGGTCAGGTCGAGTTACCGCGCCCGTTCCCAATCTCATTGGTATTCACCGGATTTTATCTGGCGGTCGCAGTGATCTTGAGCACACTCTGTTGGACGGTTTCAGGGACCCCGCGTTGGTCAGTTATTGTTGCTGGCGTAGTTCTCCTCAATGAACCTTGGATTGTTGAGGTACTTGCCGCACGGCGGCGCAATCGACATCACGAGTCTTGAAAACTGAAGTCGAGGTGCGATGCTCTTCGGTTAATGGGAAGTCTGAGCATCCAAGGCCAGGGAACACTCGCCAAATTCCGGGTCGGCTCACTCGCTTCGCAGACCGGTATACGGACCGGCACCGTCGCGTCCAGTCACGAGTGAGGTGCTCCCATGGCTAACGAGACACGCGCAGCGTTGGCCGCCTTAACGGCGCTGGTCCACCCGCTTATCCCCCTCATGGTTCGAGGCTCGTCGAACTCACAACTGGTCAGAGTTCACGCGCGTCGCGCGTCGCTTGCCTCAGTCGTGGCGTTTTTGTACGGCGTCGCGGCGTTCTTCCTGAGTCCGCGTTCTTCTCCGGTTGGAGTGCTGATGTTGCTCGTGTTCGTAGCCGTTCAGGTCGACCAAGCCAACTTAGCTCGTCATGCTCGGGGGCCACGGCGATTGGATGGTCGCGCGTCACGCCGGCGGGCTGACGAGGTTCAGTGACCACAGTCACGTGGTGGCCATCAAGAATTGCGGCCGGAACTTCCCAGGGGTCCAGCTGGTCAGTCGCCGCATCCCTCCGGTTTGTCGATGCGGATGGTGGTCGCCAAACGCGGTGGCCAGACCGGTCACGACCTAACAACTCCCAGGCCGCACGCACGGCGTCCAATGCGTCGGACTTCGCACCGTCCTTGGCGGCTCGACCCTCGGGGCGGTCGAAGCCGACCACCCACTCACCAGCCACAGCGGCTGCGATCGCCAGGGCGACCCGTAGGAGCCGGCACCCTCGATCGACCACACCCGACGATCGACAGACGAGTGCACAGCCACGAACGACAACGCCTCCTGGCAGCCCGCCGGGTCCGGAGGAACCACCAGCCGGGAACGCAGGTCGACCGCTTGGAGGGGTGCGGATCACCAACCAGGGCCAACCGCCTGCCGCGAGCCCGACGGCGACGACGCGAACGTGAGCAACAACGTCGGCGACGCAACGCGTAGGCTGGTGCTATGTCGATGACCGTGAACGTCCCCGGCGAGATTGCTCGCCGTTTGGAAGCAGCCGCCGCGGCGCGCGGGGTGACGGCAGAGGAAATCGCTGCCGAGGTGCTCACCGAGAACGCTCCTGATATCGATGCTGTGCCACGCCGCAGGAAACTGAGCTTCGCGGGAATCGGGGCCAGCCAGCGCGGCATCAGCCACCGAGTCGACGAGCTGCTTGCTGACGGTTTCGGTCGCGACTGAACCGTGCTGATCGTCGACACCGGCCCACTCGTTGCCGCGGCGGATCGAACAGACCGCCACCATCGCGTCTGCCTCGAACTCCTCGAAACTGCTACCGGGCCGCTGGTCACCACGGCGATGGTCGTGGCCGAAGTGGTCTATCTGCTCACCCGAGAGATCGGCCCGCACGCCGAACCGGCGTTCTACGACGCAATCATTGACGGCGCTCTTACCGTCGAGCCGCTCACCGCATCTGATTGGCAGCGCGTTCGTGAACTCGTTGACCGCTACCAGGACATGCCCCTCGGCGGCACAGACGCCAGCTTGATCGCAATCGCCGAACGCCTCGACACAACACGAATCGCCACCTTGGACCGCGCTCATTTCACGGTCGTGCGTCCGGCTCACTGCAACGCCTTCGACCTCGTTCCGACACTCTGATCATGGGACCGGCACGCCGCGTCCTACGAGACCATCCAAGATTTCATGCAAGAAACTGGACAACACAGGGCACTACAAGCCGACACTGAACGGAGTTGTCAACAGCAAAAGCCCTGGTAGATGGCATCAGACGACACCAGCTGGACGGTTCTGAACAGACTCGTAATGCGTAGGTCAGGGGTTCGACTCCCCTCCTGGGCTCCACAAAATACGGGCAGTGGCCTTCCTGCTCCGTGTGCCTCAGGACTGGGCTATCAGGCTGCCCATTTCTTTCGAACGGCAGGCGGCGCGTCCTACTCGTATTCAGGCGGAAACCCTCAAAGCGCCACCAGTTTACGAGCTGACTGCCGCGCATGCTGTTGTTCTGCCGCGCTGCTCTTTCGGAACGGGACGAGCTCGGGCGTCACGACGACGGCGCTAGCGAGCCCGATGTTTTCGATCCACCTGGTATACATGCGATTTTCCGCCGTTCCGCCAACGAAGGAGGCGTACTTTGAGTGACAGTCGAAGCTCGGCTCAAGTGCTCGCATCTATTGTGGTCGTATTGGTTCAGTGCAGTTGTGGAGCGGGTCCAACGGCCGACGGGGATGCTGGTGGGCGATCGACGGTGTCGAGTGACGTTGAAGAGCGCATCGCTGATATGGCGAGCGAGGTAGAGTCGATCTACGGTAGTCAGCGCGAACGCGCAGTTGCCGAGCAACGGGGATCGAATCAGGCTCAGAGCGACATGGCGGACTGTATGGCAGACGCAGGATTCTCGTATCCCAGCGTGGTGTTCCCCTTACCTGATCCGTCCGGTGCCGCAAGAATCAATTTCAAGTGGTGGGGCCCTTTGGACCCCGACATTGCCTCGACTGCCGGTTACGGGGGTTTCACGGGCATAAACCCTCCCGCGCCGGAGCCAACGATCATAGGCGATGAGTACGCCAACATGGATCTGCAGACACGGGCCGCCTACGACAGCCGTCGTGCTGACTGTTCGGAAGATGCGTTCGCGGACCAGGACGCAGTGTTCGTACGGGACGCGGATGAACTGATTAACGAGTTGGATGCTCGGGTGCAGGCAGCGATTAAACAATCCAGCGGAGGTGCTCAAGCCCTCGCAGACTATGGCGCTTGCGTTGCGGACCAGGGATACGAATTCGATCGCCCGAGCCACATTTACTCGACCGAGATCGAAAAGATCGGCAATGAGACCGGGATTTTCGCTCTGGGGGTGGAGTCCCCCGAGTATTCGGAAGCTCTAGAAAGAGCGGCGGAAGCAGAGCGCCGTGTTGCACTCGCAGACGTTACGTGTCGGATGGCAGTCATCACCCAGATAGCAGAAGTCATGCTTCCCGTCTACGAAGCCTGGATAGACGATCAGCAATCGGAGATCGACGCGGTCCTTGCGGCATGGAGTGACTACCGCGACACTCCGCCATAGTTCCTGCAGGCTTGCTGGAGCGCCACGCAGCAGGTGGCCTATCTCGAAGTCGCGGTCCTTCGAAATCAGAATGCGAGCGTCGCCGTCTGCAATTTGGATGATCACGCCATCGGGCGTGGCGTTACCGTTCGGGAGCTGCGACGGATGAATGACGTCGTGTCCGCCATCGATCAAGAGTCGACACAGCCGAAGCGGAAGTTGGGCGTCAACGAGAAACTTCACGCCGCGGGAAGCGGCAGCACACGACGTACGCCAGATGCCAGTGCCCCGTACTCGAGCGCCGCCAACAGATCGTCCTGCTCGAGGTCTGCGTAGTCAGCGAGGATTTCGTCCTGTGACATCCCAGATGCCAGCAGCTCCAGAATCAACTCGACGGGATAACGAAGGCCTCGGATGACCGGCTGCCGTGGCAGATCGTCGGGTCTGACACGATTCGATGTAGCCGAGACATGCCACAAGGTTACACATCGCGCCCTGATCACTGATGTCGAACGCCACGACTGGAGCGTTCACCTGGTATGGCCGAATGCTGCGCACCCTCGCCCGCAAGCGCTTCACCCGCGACCAATCTGTCAGCTTGATCCGGGCCCACGATCGCGCAGGCCAGCCGATGCGTGTCGCATCCGTCGCGCAGTGAAGTCGTCAAGTTCGGACCGCAGGTCGACCGCTTGGAGGGGTGCGGATCGGGAACGGTAGACAGAACGCGACGACTCGTTGCGTTCTGTCTTGCTGGTGATCGGGCAGGTAGACAAGCCGACGATGTGTGGCTACACTTGTGGTCACAGCAAAGGAGGTTGACCATGCGATCGATCGGAGTCAGAGAGTTCAGGGACCAAGCAACCTCGATCCTTGCCGCCGGTGAGACGCTCGTGATCGAGCGCCATGGCGAACCGATCGGTTTCTTCGTGCCGATCGTGGCCACGGACCGGCCGGCTGGTCGTGAAGCGCTCGGTCGGCTCGGCAAGCTCGTCGAGGACGTGATCGCTCGATCCGGCGTCAGCGAGGACGATCTCGTACGTGAGATCTCCGCCAGCCGACGTCGTCGCTGATGCGGCTGGTCGTCGATACGAGCGTGCTCGTCGGCGAGTTGCTCCGGGCCTCGGGAAGGGAACGTCTCGCTGACGACCGCCTCGACCTGTTCCTGCCCGAGCGGATGTGGGGAGAAGCAAAGGTAAAGCTCCCAAGACGGATCGCGGCGTTCATCCGTCGCCGTGGCCTTGACCGTTCGATCGGAGACGAACTCGTTGTGGCGTGTGTGGACGCCATCGAGGCGAACATCGTGATCTTGGACGAAGCGATCTACTCGCCGCTCGCAGACGAGGCATTGGCCCGATCGTTGCGTGATCCCGCGGACTGGCCGGCGGTCGCCAGCGCGCTCGCTCTCAATGCCGGCATCTGGACCAACGACAACGACTTCCTCGGAACCGGAATTGCGACCTGGACCACCGACACCGTCAAGTCGTGGCTCGGGCGACACCGTTTGCCGTGAACCATCAAATCCGGCAGCATCCGACGAGCCACCGAGCTCCTGGAACCGTTCCGTGGCGACGATGCGATCAACGAAGCAACGATCACAGACATCCCATTCCACGACATCACCGCCACACTCGTCTGCGACCGGTCTGCTGAGCGACGGGCTGGTTGACGACGCGTAGTTGACTATCTTCTGAGCCGAGCCTGCGAAACAACACGTCGACCTCGTATCACACGCGTGCCGTAATCCCACTCTCACGCTGTAGGTAATCCCACTGCGACGCGTCAGCATCGGTCTATACGGAGGCTTATCCTGGTTACGCATGTCAGACATCATCGACGGGTGTGCCCACCTGCCAAGTATCGTCGTGCCCGCCGGGAACGTGGCGATCGAACAGGGTCGACCGTTCGGAACGGTGTTGGTGCTCGTCGAGGGCGGAGTAGTCGTCGAACGCGACGGTCTGTCCATCGCCAGGGTCGACCAGCCCGGTTCGATCTTCGGCGAGATGTCTTCGTTGCTCGGCCGCCCAGCAACGGCAACGGTGCGCACCACCATGGACTCCACATTTCTCGTCGCTGAAGACGGTGAGCAATTTCTTCTCGAACGACCAGACATTGTCATGACCGTGGCTCGCACATTGGCGATCCGACTCGACAATCTGACGGGCTACCTTGCCGACGTCAAACGACAGTTCGGCGATCAAGCCAACCACCTCGGCATGCTCGACGACGTGATGCAGACTCTGATTCACAACGAGACACCGGCGGTGCAGCCGGGCTCGGCCAGAATGCCTGAACTGGACTACTAGCGGCTAGCGACGAATCTACGTCGTCGACGACCGAGGCCACAGATCTCGCTCGTCGTGAATTCCGCTGGCGATCCATTGCGCTGTGCCGGCGGCGAGATCGAGGATGATGTGCGCCGGGACCGGCCCGGTTTGGTGACCCGCGTTGAATACCCACGTAGCACCTCGCTGGTCGGCCCAACCGCCGCCCTCCACCCAAGGGGCCTGGTGGATGTGCCCGCAGATCACGACATCTGGCTGCCACCGGTCGATCCACGCTGCCAGGTCATCGTCCGGGTATTCCCGAGTGCCCGTTGTACACAGGCACGTACCGGTCGGCGGCGAGTGATACACCCATACCCATTTGGCCGGGCGATTCTCGGCGGCCCGCGCCAGCTGAGCGTCGACCAGGTCACGCGTCACCGGTCCATCCCACCACGGGCAGACCGTGAAACGCACTCCGTCGAGGTCGAAGCTGTCGCCATCGACATACAGCCCCTCGACCTGCAACCTGCTGAGCCAACCGGCGAACTTTTCGCCGTGATCACCCGACCCGTCGAGATCATGATTACCCGACGAGGCCAACACGACAGCCTGCGCCGCAAGCCGATCGAGATACTTCGAGACGACAACGATCTGAATCTCGAGTGCCACCGGGTCAACCACATGCAAATGGTCACCAGGTAACACCACCACGTCGAAGTCATCCGCCTGACCGACGAGCCAATCGAGTTGCGGGAGTCGATAGTGAATATCGGAGGTACAGAGCAGCCTCATCAAGTCACCGTGATCCGAGCGGCCTGATGCGAACGGCTGAGGAGAGGTCATTCACAATCCCCATCTTGGCTCACGGAAGTCGACGCGACTGATACGGTCCGGCCTATTCCGACTGAAGAGGAGGCCACCGTGCCACTGTCGTCGACTGTTTCCGAGATCCCGCGCCCGACCGAGAATCTCCGCGATCCGAAAACGTATCCCCCCTCTTCCGCACTGACTGACCGATGCGATCTGGTGATGAAAGGCGGGATCACCAGCGGAGTGATCTATCCCCACGCGGCGTGCCAACTGGCAATCACCCGCCGCCTGCAACGCGTCGGTGGCACGTCGGCGGGCGCGATCGCTGCCGGAGCTGCGGCAGCCGCAGAACTCGGGCGCGACAGCGACACCGCCGACTCAGGGTTCGCCCGGCTGGCGTCGCTGCCTGACCTGCTGGCCGAAACCACGAAAGACGGGCACACCAGGCTGTATCACCTCTTCCAGCCGCAGCGTGCCACGATTCCCCTGTACCGGCTCGTTTCGGTGGTGATCGGACGCGGTGGAACCCTGGGCAAGTGCATCCGGGGTCTCGTCGCCGGCATCCGACTACTACGACCGACTCCGGCCGTTCTCTGCGTTGCGGTCCCAACTGCGTTACTCGTGGCAACGATCGTCCAAACCGCGTCGTGGGGCATCGTTGCGGCGGTGATGTTGTTGATCGTCGGGCTCGGAATCGCCGTCGTGTGGAGTCTGGCGATCCGACTCGGACGCGACCTTCCCAGGAACCACCTCGGCCTGTGCTCTGGCATGCGCTCCCCCGGCGGCGACCAACCCGCATTGACCGAATGGCTGGCCGACGAGTTCGACCAAATCGCCAATCGGCCAACCGGTGCAGGACCGGTGACATTCGGTGATCTCAGGGCCAACGACGTCGAACTGGCGATGTTCACCACCGACCTCAGCGCAGGTACGCAAGTCAAACTGCCGGTCACGTCGAGGATCTGGGCCTTCGATCCAGCCGAGTTTCGACAACTCTTTCCGGAGCGGATCGTCGACTGGATGATCACGCATCCACCGGCACCACGCGACGCCGAAGATCGCAAGGTGTACCAATCGTTCGAAAGCAACGGTCTCCACGCCTTGCCGCTCGCCGACGATCTCCCGATCATCGTTGGAGTCAGGATGAGTCTCAGTTTTCCAGTTCTCCTCAGCACTGTTCCGCTCCACGCCTTCGACTACACGGTCACTCAGGACGGCGACGAGAAGCATCCGTTGGTGCGCCATCGATTCTCCGACGGTGGCATCACGAGCAACTTCCCGATCCACTTCTTCGACAGCGCAGTGCCGAACCATCCAACGTTCGGGATCAACTTGATCGGTACCAACAAGGTCGATCCCGATCAGCAGCACAACATCTCGATGCCCGACTCGAACCGAGACGGCATCTTGGCGGGAAGTCAGCCAGTCGAGACGTTCGGTGCTTTCGTCGGGGCCTTACGAAACACGCTCCAGAACTGGGCCGATTCGATGCAGACACGCGTCCCGGGATACCGAGACCGAATCGTCGCTGTCGAACACACGAAATCCGAGGGAGGGATGAACCTCGACATGGATCCGCAAGTCGTGCTCGACCTAGCTGAACGTGGACGATATGCCGGGCAACGGGCAGACCACTTCGACTTCTCCAATCATCGCTGGGTCCGCCTGCGATCATTCCTCGAAGTACTCGAGGACCTCGTCGTTCCGGCCGGCAACGCACTACGCCCGCAAGATCGCTCTGGTGTGGTTCCGACCTACAGGGAAATGATCGAAGGCGTGCCCCCACCGTCGTATCGCAACCCATGGAATCCGGCCGCCGGAAACGTCGTCGCCGATGCGATCGTCGCCCTGGCGGATGCGTATCAGTCGGTCTCGACTCCAGGGCAACCGACCCGCTTCGAGGACGGCGCACCATCGCCGGAACCCCAGTTCCAGATCCGACCGAGACCATAGACGGTCAGACGTGGAAGCCGTCACAATGCGCGACGTGTTGGAATTCGCAAGCGACCTTGAGCGGTCGTATGTCGCCATCGTGCACGGTCGAACCAAACTCAGGGTCGGGAGCATCGTGTATGTCGCGTTCAGCCGCGATCAATCGATCATCGGGTTTGGCTTCCCGAAGGAACAGCGCGACGGTCTCGTGGGTTCCGACCCGGCGACGTTCATGCTCCCGCGACCGTCGGACATGAGATTCAACTGGGTTCACGCGAGGCTCGATCGGCTCGATCACGACGAGATGTGCGAGTTCGTGCTCGACGCCTGGGGCATGGTGGTCCCGAAGAAGCTGTTCGCTGCCCGACTCGCCCGACTCGACCAGGCACCCGCCGATTAGTGCCGTGTCAGCAAACGTTTGCGTGTTCCGTCGGCCAGGTGGCTCGACGTTTACCCACCAACGTTCACTGACACGGCACTAGCTTGGGCGGAATGGCACTCATCAATCGGGACGCTCGGGTGTACGTGGCGGGGCATAGCGGCCTCGTCGGGTCGGCCCTGGTCCGGCGTCTCACTGACCAAGGATTCACCAACATTCTCACCGCAAGGCGGGACCAGGTCGACCTCCGCGACCAGTCGGAAGTGTCGCACTGGTTCAAGGCGAATCGCCCGGACTATGTGTTCCTTGTCGCTGGAACGGTTGGTGGAATCTACGCCAACAGCACTCGCCCAGCCGAGTTCATCTACGACAACATGATGATTCACGGCACGGTCGTCCACTCGGCGTACGAGGTCGGCGTCAAGAAGTTGCTGTATCTCGGCTCGTCATGCATTTACCCACGCGACGCGGCGCAACCGATCAACGAGGACGAGCTGTTGACAGGCCCTCTGGAGGCCACCAACGAGTGGTATGCGATCGCCAAGATCGCCGGGATCAAGCTCTGCCAGGCGTATCGCAAGCAATACGGATGCGACTTCATCTCTGCGATGCCGACCAACCTGTACGGACCGGGCGACAACTTCGATCTCACCTCCAGTCACGTCATCCCGGCGCTGATCCGAAAGTTCCACGACGCCAAGCTGCGCGCCGTCGATGGCACCCCGAACAACGTCGAGGTATGGGGAACGGGTGCCCCGTACCGCGAGTTCCTGCACGTCGACGACCTCGCCTCGGCGTGTCTCTATCTGCTCGAGCACTACAGCGATCACAGCCATATCAACGTAGGCACCGGCATCGACCTGTCGATTCGCCAACTGGCCGAAACAATCCGTGAGGTCGTCAATCCCGAGGCGGAGCTGGTGTGGGATGCGTCAAAGCCTGATGGCACTCCCCGCAAGCTGCTCGACGTCTCCAAGCTGCGCGGCCTCGGCTGGTCGCCCTCGATCGAACTCGGCGACGGTCTGCGGTCGACGTACGAATGGTTCCTCGCCCAGGAGGCATCGTCGGGCGAGTTGCGCGGCATCGATGCCGCCTGATCTCACCCACTCACTCCGGACACGTCACCCAAGCCGAGCGTGACACGACCAACTAGGGTCAACCGTCGTGGCTGATCAGAACGCGTTCGCCGAGCAAGCGATGCAATACGCACCGCAGCTGTACTCGGCAGCACTCCGGATGACTCACAATCAGGCCGACGCCGAAGACCTCGTGCAGGAGGCATATCTTCGGGGATTTCGCAGCTATCACACATTCGACGAGGGCACCAACCTCCGAGCGTGGTTGTTTCGGATCCTGACAAATGCCTATATCAACAAGTACCGCGCCAAGCAGCGGCGGCCGCAGGAAATTGAACTCGGCGACACCGAGGAGTTGTACCTCTACAAGCGCGTCGGGTCGTTCGAATCTGCCGCCGCCAGCCTCTCGGCCGAGGATCAGTTCCTCGACATGTTCACCGACGACGAGGTCAAGCAGGCAGTCGAGGACCTCCCGACCAACTTCCGGATACCCGTGTTACTCGCCGATGTCGAAGGTTTCTCATACAAGGAAATCGCCGAAATGCTCGACATACCGATCGGAACGGTGATGTCGCGGTTGCACCGGGGAAGAAAAGCGATGCAGCGTGCGTTGTACGGGTACGCCGAGGCCCGTGGCCTCGTCAGCATCCCGTCCGACCCACCGGATTCCGACTCGTCCGAATTCGACACCGACTGACCGAGCGCAACATGGCCGATTGCAAACAAACGATCCGCGAACTCGATGCCTTTCTGGATGACGAGCTAACCGACGAGGTTCGCGGTCACATACACGACCATCTCGACGGATGCATGGATTGTCTGCAAGCGTTCGATTTCCAAGCTGAGCTGAAGCTGGCGATACGTCGAAAGTGCCGCAACGACGAAATGCCGGAAGGCCTCCTCGGTCGCATCGAAATGTGCTTCAACGAAGACTTCGACGGCGACGGGATCATCGGCCCCCGGGAAGACGTGATCTAGCAACTTGAACCGGCGGGCTCGTGGCTGGCTACGCTGAAGGCATGCTCGCCGCCCAAATTTGGCACTGGTGGATCGGTTTGATCATGCTCATCGCCGGCGGCGGATTGACGCTACAACTGGTCGCCGGTTATCTCAAGCAGGTCACGTCGAAGAAGTACCCCGGCGGTAAGCGCCATCGTGAGCGCGAGCTCTGAGCTCGTTCGCTGCGCTTCGTTCACGCTGCAAATTTCCAGAACCCGGCACGTCCGTCGACTGTGCGTTTTCCGGTGGCCCTGATTCCACTGCGCTTGTCGCTCTCGCGCACGCCCACGGCCTGATCGTCACCGCCCATCACGTGGATCATCAGATTCGACAGGAATCCAAGGCGGAATCCGAGCAGGCTCGTTCGATCGCACGCCAGGTCGGCGTCTCGTTCGTCCTACATACGGTGTTGGTCGCTCCGGGCCCAAACCTCGAGGCGAGGGCTCGTGCGGCGCGTTTGTCGGTCCTGCCCGTCGGGGCGATGACTGGTCACACGCTCGACGACCAGGCGGAGACTGTCCTGATCCGGTTGCTGCGAGGGAGCGGGAGCGACGGATTGGCATCGATCGACCCGGGAATTCGCCATCCGATCCTGGCGCTTCGACGTTCTGAGACGGAATCCGTGTGTACCTCGCTCGGTATCGATCCGGTGTGTGACGTCTCGAACCAGTCGAGCGACATGTGGCGGAATCGAATCCGGGCCGAACTCCTCCCACTCGCGGTCGACATTGCTGGGCGCGATTTGGTACCAATTCTGGCGCGTTCTGCGGACCTGCTCCGTGACGAGAGCCGGTTTCTCGACGATCTGGCGGCTGTTCTTGAACCGACGGACGCCAAGCGACTCGCTGCCGCCGATCCGGTGCTCGCTCGACGGGCGATCCGGCGATGGCTGACGGTCGACGGGTATCCACCGGATGCTGCCACCGTCGAGCGGGTGCTTGCTGTTGCCCGTGGCGAGTCGATTGCCTGCGAACTTCCTGGTGGAAGGCGTGTCGAACGCTCACATCAGCACTTCAGAATCATCGAACCTGAGCGGTAGTATTGATCTTTGCAATGCGTCCGTTCGCCCCTCACCTGATCCTGGAATTCTGCTGATGCCACCGAAACTGCGCGGTAAGTGGGCACTCGGCATCACGCCACGCCACTTCACCTGGATTCTCAGGGACAAGCTGGCCATTTGTGAGCGTCCAGGCGGTTACGGCGACAACCATCGCCGAGTGCGTCGCCAGGAGGAGATCATCTGGATCCGTGAAAACGGGTTCACTTCGGTGATTTCGATAATTCAGGCGACGCACAACCTCCACAATTATGAGGAACTCAACCTTCCGTACCGCCATCGCCCGTTCAAGGGCGACGAACGCGACCTGTGGTTGAAGTCGTTCTACCGCGAACTCGATGACATCTTGCGAAATGGTGGCAAGGTGATGGTGCACGGCGAGGAACTCGGCGACCGCATCGTGGGCATCATGGGCGGATACATCCGCTGGTCAGGGCTCGTAGAAGATGCCACCAAGGCAATCACTGTCACCGAACGTCTCACGGCACGTCAGCTCGACCCGTGGGCCCGCGACGTGATCATGTCAGCCGCCAGTCTTCGTTAGCCGACACGCAGTCACGGTTTCGGCTGACCTGATATCAGCGTTCGTACACGTTGCAGTTGGTCGGAATCGCCAGCAGCGGGACCGGGTCGACCGGATTGTTGTGCGGGGCGGGTCCGGGCCTGACTTCGAAGTGGAGATGCCAACCGCCTGGTGTGGCGTTGCCTGTGTCGCCCACGTAGCCAATCAGGTCGCCAGCACGCACCCGATCGCCCTCGGCTAGGCCGTCGACGAATGCAGACAGATGGTAGTACCGGTACTTCGTATCGGAATCACCCCATAGGCCCCACCCGTAGCCGGCTGCACTCCCCAGATCCGAAAATTTGCGATACAGCACGCCGGTCTCGACGGCATACACCTTCTGACCAATTCGTGCGCCAATGTCGACACCTTGATGTCCCCCAGCCCCGAAGGTGACGCTGTAGCCCCCGAAATTGTTGAGCACTTCGCACATCGGGAACGGGTCGATCGGAAACAACAGACCCGAGGCAGGCACGACAATCCGGTCTGCGGTCGACGAAGCCGTGGCCGACGTGTCGAACGAGTTTGTCTGGGCCTTGACCGCTCCGGCACCAATCATCACCAGCACCACCGACGCGATGATCCGGCTCACGCGACTTGGGAGAAGGGTTCTGGGGCTAACGTGGTTGATCATGGCTGGAGTTCGTGTGCTCGTAAGCGGAATGGGCAGCGAGCTGGGTGCTCGGGTGGCAAGTTTGCTCGAAGACGAACCGTGGGTGGGTTCGCTTGAAGGAATTGATGCCGACCCGCCTCGTCGTCGGCTGTACCGTGCGGTCTTTCATCGTATCGTCCCAGGACAACACGACCGCACCGTCGAGGCAGTCACCGCGTTCAATCCGCACGTCGTGATCCACCTTGCTGTGTGGGAGCCACACGGTCGCGCTGGTCCTGCAACCGCCAGCAGGTTAACCGATGACGCCGCCACGTCGATCCTGGGTGCCGCAGCCGAGTGCCGTGCGCTCGAGTCGATCGTCGTGCGCAGCGGAATCGAGATCTACGGGCGGGCAAGGGGCTCGGTCACCCGGCCAAGTGAACAGGTCGATCCGAATCCGACCAGCGAGTGGGGCCGAATGCTGGCAGAGATCGAAGCAACCGCCAATTCGATCGGTCGTCGAATTGGCGTCGCGGTCGGCAGTCTGCGGTGTGCATCGGTCCTCGGCCCTCACGTTCCCAACCCACTTGGCCGTATCTTGCGAATGCCGGCGGTGCCGTTCAGCGCACTCGCCGACCCACCGTTCGCGGTCGTTCACCAACATGACGCGGCGGAAGCGTTCGTCGCCGCTGCCAGGGCGCGGATCAACGAGCCACTCAACATTGTCGCCCCTGGGGCGATCACGATGCTGCAGGCGATCCGACGCGGCCGCCGAGTTCCGATCCCGATGATTGGGCCCGAATGGGCCATTGCCCGCGGGATCACCCATCTGGTCGGCGCACCGATACCGGAACATGTCCAAGAGATGCTTCATCGGGGTCGGCTGGCCGACACCGCACGCGCACGCCAGGTACTCGGATTCGCCCCGGCGACAACGACCGGCGACGTGATCGATCAGGTGTACCGCTGGCCAGGGGTCATCCATCGACCGGCGCAACGTCCGATTGCTGCGGAAGCGGTGGCCTAATGGCACACGCTGCTCAACGAATCGCCGACGTCGTCACATTTCCTGTACGCACGGCCGCTTCAACTGTTCAATCAGCAGCCAGCGGCACCGTCCGACAAGTCCTGGCATGGACGGCCAACGACGTTGACGATTGGGGGCGCGACCAGGAGTTCGTCAATCGCCTCTTGACCGTCAGTCGACTGCGGTGGAGCGTCTCGGTCGGTGGTCTCGATCATCTCCCCAAGCGAGTTGGTGCGCTGATCGTCGTCAACGCCCGCCGGTTCGCGCTGGCACCGGTGTTCGCCGCCCTGGCGATCGGGCACGCCTCGGGGCAACCGGTTCGATTCGTTGGACGGCCAGACATCGCGCCCTTCGGGCCGGTGATGCAGCGACTAGGTGGCTTGCTCCCGCTCGAGGCAGAACTGGAAGGTGCCCTGCGGGCCGGCGAGCTCGTCGTACTCGGTGCCGGCCACGTTCCGAACAACACACACACCGGGCTGATCGACCATCGTCTGATCGGTGCAGCCGTCGCCGCCAAGGTCCGCGTGCTCCCCGCAACAGCCGTGTCGGTACCGATGCGACGCGACGCTCGCGTCGAAGTCGGCGCGCCGATTCGATTGACACGTCCGCGTCGGGGTCCGCTGGCCGAACTCGAGGTCGCTGACCTGCTGCAAACTCGCATCGACGCTCTGCTCGATGAACTTGGTGGCACGCTGACCGGCACCCCGCTCGACTGGTTGCCGATCCCCGGCATCAGCAAGATCGTTGGTCTTTAATGCCATTCGTTCGATCCACCGACGGAGTACGACTGCACTATGCCGAGACTGGTCGCCGCTCGAAGCCACCCGTGCTGATGCTCCAAGGCCTCGGTGCCGACAAGCATCTCTGGGATCTCCAGCGGATCGCCCTGCTTCCCTGGTATCGCACGATTGCCCTCGACAACCGAGGCGCCGGTCGCAGCGACAAGCCCTATGGGGCCTACTCGTTGGAACAAATGGCTGATGATGCGATCGCCACACTCGACAACGCCGGCGTCGAGGACGCCCATATCGTCGGGGCATCAATGGGTGGCGTGATCGCACAACTCGTGGCACTCAAGCACCCCGAGCGTGTTCGTTCTCTCACGCTGGCGTGCACTGCGTGTAGACATCATCCCTGGCGACGCGAGCTACTCGCCAGTTGGGCCGAGACAGCCGAGGTACGAGGCATGGCAGCAATGACACGCGAGGCAGCTCGCTGGGTCATCGGACCCCGGTCATTCCGTCGGCTCACGCCGGCGGTCGGGTGGATGGGACCGCTCGCACTCTCGCGGCCACCACACGCCTTCGCAGGCCAGGTTGCCGGGATTCTCTCGGTCGATGACAGCCTGGCCGAGCGATTGCACAAGATTCGCGTCCCGACAATGGTGATGGTCGGCAACCAGGACATTCTCACTCCGCGCGGGGATTCTGAGGAGATCGTCGAAATGATCGAATCAGCCGAACTGGTGGTGCTCAGCGGTGCTGCCCACGGTTTCATGATCGAGCACGCCACAACGTTCAACAGGATCCTGCTCGATTTCCTTCACCGCGCCGAAGCCAGCTATCAGGCCGAGGTTCAGTCGGATTCAGCCGAACTCCGCGCCGGTTGAGTTCGCCACGAGCGAGCTGTACGGTACCCGCCTCCGGCACGTCACGGCCGACAGTCGGCGTTGTTCGATGTCGTAGATCGCCGTGAAGTTGTCACCAAAGACGTCACGGAACTCGCGGTAGCTGGCGAACTCGTCGTCGCACCGGCGATCGAGCACCGACGCAAACGGCACAAGCCATCCGTTCACAAGCGTCGCCACACCGTCCTCGAGCGTGTCGATTGCCGGCAGATCAACCGTGTTGTTGGAACCCATCGGCACGAGCGCGAACCAGACCACGCCCTCCCCCAAGAGGTCGACGACGACTGCGCATGCTCCCGGTTCGGGAAACACGGGGCAAAAGTTCTCGCCGGGCGTGCCCGGCACGACCCGCAAAGCCCGAGATGGGTCGAGCACAAACGACGTCTCGGCCGTCGCCAGCCCATCGGCGTCGAGCGCGAACGAAGCGTTGGTACTCGAGAAGACCTGTCCGATCAGATCGATGCGATGCAGTGCCCGTGCCTCGATCGCGGTCTCGTTGTCATCGCCGCTGAGCAGGTCACGCGCCTGAAATATCGTGGTCAGCAAGAGGAACAGGCCGACGACAACCCCGACAGCGAGGAAGAAGCGCAGGCTGAAGATCTGACGCATGGTGTCGACGACAGTACCGGACCTCGGCAAGACTCGCAGGGTGTTCGCCACCCGACGAGACCTGATCATGCGGATCGAACGAACCTGGGCGGGCGACCACGTCTCGTTTGTCGAAGTACTGTCGAAACAGGACCCATCGTGGGGCAGTGAGACGTTCGAACTCGGAGGTGGCCACGCAGTGCTGTGCGGCGCCGGGCTGTATGTCAATCGGGCACTCGCGTTCGGACTCGAACAGCCGGTCAGCGTCGCCGATTTCATTCGTCTCGAAGGGCGTGCAGCACATCTCGCAGTTGAAGCAGCCGTCGAGGTCACCCCTGTCACTCATCGTTCCGTGAGCGAGATCGCAAACGACCGCCGCTATCGCGTCGACGGTTTCAGGACGACCCATACCCGGTCGCTCGACGACCCCATCATCGGCATTCCCGACCCAACGGTGGTCGTCGAACGAGCAGATCACGAGTTGCTGGAAGCGTGGTTGGAAACCACCGCCGCTGGTTGGGGTCACACCACCATCGCCGCTCGGCGCGCCAGCGATGCGTTCTCGCGTGCGGCGGCGGTGATCGATCAACACGGTTTCGTGATTGCCCTCGACGCGCTGGATCGCCGCCCACTCGGCTGTGCAAGTCTGACGGTCAGAGACGGCATCGCAACCCTGGGTGGCATGTCGACGCTTCCGCTCGAACGTAGACGCGGTGTTCAGGGCGCGTTGATCAGCCATCGCCTACGACTCGGCCACGGCGCCGGCTGTGATCTGGCAACCTCCTCGACCGAACCCGGGAGTGGTTCCGAACAAAATCTCGCGCGCGCCGGCTTTCGTCCGTTGTACGACAAGGTGACAATGCGGCGCCCGACCGCGCCAGAATCAGCAGCATGATCCTTCGCGCATACGCACCAGCCGATCTGCCTGCAATCCACGCCATCAACGAGAGCGAAGTGCCGGCGGTCGCGACGGAAACGATCGACGACCTCGGTCACATCGCCGACCAGTCCGTGATCGCACTAGTTGCCGAGATCGACGAGCGGATCGCAGGATTCTGCCTGGTGTTGGCTCCCGGTGCCGACTACGACAGCGTCAACTACCTCTGGTTCTCCGAGTCCTACGACGATTTCGTGTACCTCGATCGAGTCGCCATCTCGCCAGCGTTTCAAAGGCGCGGGATTGGCCGGGCGTTGTACGCAGAGGTGGAACGACTGTCTAAACAACGTCGCCCGACGGCGACGATGTTCACCTTGGAGGTCAATCTGCGGCCACGTAACGACACCTCGCTCGCATTCCACGACGGGATGGGGTTTCTCGAAGTCGGCCAGCAGGAGACCGAGTACGGCACGCTGGTAAGCCTGATGGCGAAATCGCTCTAACCCCACGTTCATGTCGCGATGAACACGTCATGGATGTGCTGATCGCGACATGAACGTGGGGTGAGCGGGGCTAGCGGCGGTCCGGCAGGAATCGGAAGTGGTCACGGGTGCTGGCCACGTGTTCGGTTGACAAGTCGGCGAGCAGGATCGTCTCGGTCCGGGCACCGGTTGCCAGTAACTCGCCGAGCGGATCGACAATCCGCGAGTCACCTGAATAGTCGAGTCCGGCACCGCTACCGACGCGGTTGACCCCAACGACGTAGGCCTGATTCTCGATCGCTCGGGCCTGCAGCAGCGCGATCCAATGCTGGCGGCGCTTCTCCGGCCAGTTCGCCGGGATCAGGTAGAGATCGGTGTCGGCCGCGACTTGCCAGAATTCATCAGCGAAACGGAGGTCGTAGCACACGAACATCGAGACGCGGAAACCCTCGACATCGACGGTTACCAACTGATCGCCGGCGCGCACGAAACGCTCCTCGCCGGCGTGCGAGAACGGGTGAATCTTGCGGTAACGGTGCTGGGTTCCATCCGGACCAGCCAACACGAAACAGTTCGACGGTCGCTGATCATCGGCCGGTGCGTCAGGGTGAACTTCGGGGCACGAGCCGCCAACCCAGACACCATGTTCGCCCGCTTGCGATACGAGGAACTGCGATGAGACGCCGCCTTCGGGTTCGGTCTCGAACGACGGATCATCGAACCCAAAGCCGGTCGAGAACGTCTCGGTGAGGATCACTAATCCGGCGCCCGATGCAACCGCACCATGGATCATCGGGGCAAGGTGCCCGAAGTTGGCGTCGCGATCATTCCACACGATGTCGTGCTGAATCGCAGCGACGCGCAGCGTGCTCATCGGCTCGCACCAGCCAGCTTGGCGAGTCGTTCGACTGCTGCGTCGACGACGTCAAGCCTCTTGCAGCACGCAAACCGAACGAGATGACGACCATGCGCAGGGTTGACGTAGAAGACCTGATTAGGAATCGCCACCACCCCGACACGCTCGGGCAGGTCAAGGCAAAACGCAAGACCGTCGCCGTCGGGCCGCAACGGACGAATGTCGACCGTGGTGAAGTACGTGGCCTCAGGCCGGTAAGCGTTGAAACCAGCCGCTTGCAGACCGGCGAACAGGCGGTCACGTTTGGACTCGAGATCGGCGGCGACCTCACTGAAGAACGAATCGGGCAGACGAAGACCGACCGCAGTCGCCGGCTGGAACGGTGCGCCGTTGACGTATGTGAGGAACTGCTTGGCCGTGCGGGCTGCATCGACCATGCGCGACGGCCCGCACATCCATCCGATCTTCCAACCCGTCGTGTTGAACGTCTTGCCGCCCGACGAGATCGTCAACGTGCGATCGGCCATCCCAGGCAAGGTGGCGAGCGGCACGTGTTCGGCACCCGAAAAGACGAGATGCTCATAGACCTCGTCGGTTACCACCAACACGTCACGCTCGTGGGCTACCGCGCCGATCAACGACAGCTCGTCCCGGGTGAACACCTTTCCGGTCGGATTGTGAGGTGTATTGAGCAGGACCAACTTCGTGCGCGGCGAGAAGGCGGCCCGGAACTCGTCGGGGTCGAATCCGTAGCGGCCATCGAGCCCGGTGCCGGGGCGCAGGAGCACCGGCTTCACGACCGCACCGGCGAGTGCGATGCAGGCCTGGTAGCTGTCGTACATCGGCTCGAACACGACCACTTCGTCACCCACGTCGAGCATTCCGAGCATCGCTCCGGCCAACGCTTCGGTGGCACCTGCGGTGACGAGGATCTCCCCGTCGGGGTCGTTGACGAGACCGTAGAACCGGTTCTGATGTTCAGCGATGGCTTGACGAAGGATGGGCATTCCCTGACCCGGTGGGTACTGGTTGAGTCCCGACCGAATCGCTGCGACGGCCGCATCGAGGACCTCGATCGGACCGTCGGTGTCAGGGAAGCCTTGACCGAGGTTGATGCTTCCGGTTTGCACCGCCAACGCCGACATTTGAGCGAAGATCGTGGTCCCGAAACCAGCGAGCTTGGAAGTCAACGGCTGAGCAGCGGTCACACAATCAGCGTAGGCGAGCGGCGATCAGACCTGGGCGTCGGTTCGCATCGAGTCATCAGCGATCCAACACACCAAGCCCTCCCGTTTGGCCTGATACATCGCCTGATCGGCGGCGTCGACCAAAGTACGGGTGTCGGAACCGTGATGCGGCCAAAGGGCGACGCCCACGCTGACCTTGACCCGCAACGGCTCGGAGACGCCTTCAACACGAGTTCGTCCGCCGATCGCCTCGGCGAGTTGCCCAGCGCGCCGGGCACCCATCTCCTCGCTCTCGATACCGGGCATCATGACCACGAATTCGTCGCCACCCCATCGGGCCACGATGTCTCCGTCCCTGACCGCTTTCCGGAGCCGCGATCCGACAACTTTCAAGATCTCGTCGCCGGCGTTGTGGCCATAGTTGTCGTTGATCAGCTTGAAACCGTTGAGATCGAACAACAGCAGGCACACGCGAGACCCATTCCGCTCCGCTGCTGCGAGTGCCTCGGTGCTGCAACGTTCGAACTCGCTGCGATTCGGCAGCTTCGTCAGCGGGTCAAAGCTGGCCCGCTCGAGCAAGTTGCGTTGCTCCACGAATATCGTGACCCCTGCGAGCAGCAACAAGATAATCGCCAGCGTGAACACGATCGCATAGAAGCGCTGTTCATCAATCGGAAGTTCGATGATGTTCTCACCTGCAGCGACCACGTACAGATCCGATGCCGCCTCGACGCGGACGGCGGTTTGACGTGTGCCACCGTCGACCATGAACTGGTTGATCGTGGCACCGGCCGGTAGCACCGTCGTTGCCCACACCGACAGCCCGGTGCGTCCACTAATCACATCGACAGGTGCCTGGGCAACGACGATCAGCGTCGGGCCGGCGACCTTGATTGTCATCACTGATTCGTAGATCGTGACCAGACGAATCTCTGAATCAGCTCGGTTGATCGTTGATTCGATGGCCGGCTGAGGACCGTCCCCAGCGCAAGCAGGACTACCAGACGGACCGATTGCGCAGGCACCGATCAGAGGATCGATGTCAGCCACGGCCAAGGCTGTATCGGCCGCATCGGTGCCCGTCGTGGCAGCAATTCTGATCGCATCAATGATCGAGTCGAGTCGCGACGCTCCGAGTTCAGCGGCCGTCGTCATGCGATGGTCATGCTCGCCGGCTACCTCGGATCTGCGTGCGACGTAGCCGACCGCGACGGCGACGATCAAGGTCAAACTCAAGACCACCGACGCCCGACGCACGAATCGCATACTTCGTGATCGGCACTGTTTCTAAGGCGATAAGTTAAGAAATCGGTAACGGGAAAGACCTTGCACGATTACAACGCAATGACGACAGTTCTTAACTTTGCTTATGCGTTTGCGCACATACGGGCCTACTAACGAGGCGCTGTTCTGATGCTTTGACTGACGTTCAGATCCCCTGAAGTGAGATGTAGGGCATGTCGCTGTGGGCGATCCGCCGACTGAACCTCCAGCCGATGGACGACGGCGGCCGACGCGACCAGGTTGTAAGCACCGACCTCGAGTGCTCGGGAAACGATCGAGGGCACCGCTTTTGGCGGCGCCCTCTGGGAACATTGATCGAGCGAAGCGAACGGCTTCTGCGTGCGCCCGGAGAGACTCGAACTCCCAACCTTCTCATCCGTAGTGAGATGCTCTAATCCATTGAGCTACGGGCGCAGTGCGAGCGAGTCTAGCCGCCCCACGGAGCCCAACCACCCGACGATTGGTAGAGGGCATACGCCGCCTGAGCGTTCTTGCGAGCATCGAACAGGTCAGTGGCGGTGTTGATCCCGTAGTCGTCGAGCCAGTTCCGATGTGCGGTCCAGTGCAGCTGGAAGAGGCCATAACAGCAGCTACCGTTGTAGGCGTTGGCGATGTACCGGCTCTCCCGCCACGCAATCGCCAGTGCCTTCTGCTCGAGCTCGTCTGGCCAAACATCACGAATGATCTGCTCGGCTTCTGACGCCGACGGTACCGACCCTGTTGTTGGCGGATTCGTCGTTGGCGGATTCGTCGTGGCTGGCGCGTTCGTCGTGGCTGGAACCGTAGAGGACGGCACCGTTGTCGAAGTCGGCTGCGACGGCATCGTGGCCCCCGCTGGAAGACAGATCGCGTCACCGGGGAAGATCGGCGTATTGACTGATGCCAGGTTCTCGGCCATCAACGCGTTGGGGGAAACTCCGGCCGCGTCAGCGATTCGGTACCACGAGTCACCATCTCCAGCTTCATAAGTCTGCGCACATACTGGAGCCAGCCGTTCCGCGCGGGCCGACGCTGTCGCCGCATTCGCCTGATCGTCTGCAGCGTTGGCTGCAGGTTGACTCTCGACAGCATCGGCAATCGCGTTCGTCGCTGTCGCCGTGTTACTTGGTTCGACCATCGCCGCCGGTTCAGATTCGACCATCACGGGATCAGAACCTGATGGGATTGTGGATGAGATGATCGCTGAGCTCGGATCGGCAACGAGCTGCGACGCTGCAGGTGTCGCTGGAGGCGCGGTCGCAGCGTCGTCGACTGGAGTCGCAATCTGAGCGGACGGAATCAATGCAGCACCCATCGCGAGAGCGTTGTCGTCAGACGGACGCAACGCCAATGCGAACGGCACAAGCGTCACGCCAATCAGAATGATCATGCCGAGTCGCATCAGGAGTGGGTCAACAGCTCCAAGTCCCAGACGTTTGGCGAGAGGCACAACCGGCGACAACTCGACGTAATGCTCAACGTCGCGGTGCCCAACGTCGTTGAACTCCGGTTCCCAATCGTTCTGCAACGCAGCGCTCGCCAACTCACCAATCGTCGCTTCGCGAATGGGCTGTTGCCGTGCGCGAGCGCGGACGACGCCATGCTGACGAGTACGGGCGATCTCACCTGTTTGGCTGGCGCGTTCGATCCGCTGCGGCCGAAATGCGGCCAGCCCACTCTTCAACACGCTAATTGCGGAGGTCGGCTGTTCGAGCGAGTCGTCGCCATGCACGTCGGCCAGATCGGCAGATCGAGGCAACCATCCACGCGAGGAACCCCAGAACTCTTGAGTCACGTCGTCGGCATCAGAGGCCTCAGCGTCGAAGATATGTCGGGTCGGGTCGCGTCGCATGATGAGTCAGTGGTCCGAATCGCCGATCGGAGAGTCCTAGGTCTAGTCGCTCCGTCATCAAACCGCAACATCAACGTCATCGAACCGCAATCAAATGACACCGATGTGATTCGTCGACGGGGTCCTGAAACACGAATCGAGCCGGGTGGGGCGACACCGTTTGGCATCGCCCACCCGGCTCGCTGGCTGGCGGAGAGGGAGGGATTTGAACCCTCGGACCACCTTACGGCGGTCTCCGCATTAGCAGTGCGGTCCATTCGACCTGGCTCTGGCACCTCTCCGAGGTGAGTGGAGTCTAGAGCGTTATCCTGTCGAACGGAACGGTGGCAGAGTGGCCAAATGCATCCGCCTTGAAAGCGGAAGGGTGTCAAAGCCCCGGGGGTTCAAATCCCTCCCGTTCCGCCAATGGGTTCGCGGCGGAACGCCACGTGCTCGGGCTGGCGTGGTCGGACCTCGACCTCGATACAACTGAACCGACCGCGACGATGCGCCGCGCCGTGGTGCAGGTGCCCGACGTCGGTCGGGTGCTCGGTCCGCCGAAGAGCGAGGGCGCCGAGGGCCCCGGCACGAGGTAGTGCACGTCGTCGACCGCCTCCGCGCCCACCGCGCGATCCAAGCCGCCGAGCGCTTGGCGGCGGGCCCGGCGTGGCAGACCCACGTGTAGAAGGCGAGCGCCTCGACCTCGTGTTCACGACCGAGAATGGCGGGATCGTCGCCCGTCAGCACGTCGACAAGCTGGCCCGGTCGAAGGCGGTCAGGCTCGGCATCGACACGGCGGTGTAGGTCCTCGAATACCCCAACAAACCCACACAAGATGCCTTTTCTTGTGTTTTTTGGGTTTACGAGAATGATGCTGATGTGACGCGGACCGTGCTCCACGACATCGACGACCGCGTCCAATCTGGCAAGTATGGAAACACCAGTGAGTACCTGCGTGAGTTGATCCGACGCGACCAGCAGCACGTGGCCGAGCGGCGTCTGCGAGAACTCATTGCCGATGGGCTCGACTCCGGCGATTCGCGATCGGCGACCGACGAGGTCATCGACGAGATCCGACGACGCGCGTTCGCTGCTTAGTCGTGACCGTCGCCCGGCTGCGACCGCTGGCCGAGGCCGATCTCATCGAACGCACCCGCTACTACTGCGCTGAGGGCGGACCCGACCTCGGCGTGCGCTTCTTCGATGCTGCGAATCGCGTCGCTGCGAGCCATCGAGAAGATGCCCAACGCCGGATCGCCACGTGTCGGCGGGCTGTGTGACATTCCGGGACTTCGGGTCCGCAGAGTTGCAGGCTTCCCAGTCGGCTGGTTCTACTTCGTGCGACCGGACCACGCCGACGTCGTCCGCCTCCTTTCCGACACCCAGGACCTGCCCGTCATGCTCGCTGATCTCGACCTCGAGTGACCAGCGACGAAACCGACGGCAGGGCTGTGAGCGTTATCAGGCGGGAGACCAACGCGTAACGCCGGGAGTGTGCTGGTTTCGGGGAGCGCGAGGACGACGCGAAGTGGTGCGGGTCCATTGGCGAGTGAGTGTCGTCGGCAACAAGGCGCCGGGCTTCCAACCCTACGACACCTTCCAATGCCAGGACGGTTGGGGGTTCGTCGGCGTCCTCGGCCCGGTGATGTTCCCCCGAGTGACCAAGCTCCTGGGGCTCGAGCCCGAAGAGTTCAGCTTCGATGCCTGCTCCCGCGACGCCGCCGCTGTGAACTCCGCGAAGGGCCTGGAGTTCGACCGAATGCTTCGCAAGTACTGCGCGGCACGCACAGCGCCCGAGGTGGACACCGTGCTCAACAACGCCCAGATCGGTTGCTCAGCTCGTCGCCGAAGACTGGCGACCAGGTTGCGAACAGCAGCGTGCAGCCGCCGCGAACTACCAAGTGATGGAACCTGGACTTGCGACCCCGCCAAGGTCGCCGGCGAGATCGTCTACGTGGCCTGCAACGTGCGGGTCGGCACCTCAATCGCGACGGGGCGCGGCGACGAAAACTGGGGAAATCCCCGGGGCGCCTGGCCAGGTCCCGGACGTATAGTCGACCTGCCCGACCACGACCACTGGAGGTCATGATGCACAGCCGGATCACTCCCAAACCTTCGTTGCGACGTCTCGCTGCAACGGTCGCGCTGGCCTCGGTCGGCCTGGTCGCTTGTGGCGGCGGCGACGACAACTCCGGGGCACCGGGCGACGAGCAAACCGAGCAAACCGAGCAAACCGAGCAAACCGAGCAAGCCGACGAGCAAACCGACGAGCAAACCGAGCAAGCCGACGAGCAAACCGACGGCGGAGGCGGCGCCGACCTCCCAGACGAGTTCCCGAGGGACATGGTGCCCGTCCCGGACGATGCCGAGATCGTCACGACCAGCACGGTCGACAGCGGCGACGGAGTCGCCTACACGCTCTTCTACAACACGAGCAAGAGCGTTGACGACGTCGCCGACTACTACGGCGACGAGTTGAACTCATCGTGGCACGAGGTCATGAAGACGACGTCTGACGGCGCACTGTTCCTGGCGTTCGCCACCGAGTCGGACGGCACTGGCGACGGCGTCCAGATCAGCGCCGGTCCCGCCAACGACGGCACCGACCAGACCACCGTCTCGCTGATCGTGATTCTCAACAGGTAAGCGGCACCCCGACGACGCAGACTTGGACGTCTGCAGCAGTCCGCTGCGTCGCGGCCGGTGCTCTTGCGTGACGCAACGACGCCAACTTCAAGCGCTCACCTCGCCGCACATCTGCGCCGAGGTTGAGTTCGGTGGCGAGTCGGCGAGGAGGGTTGCGGCTCAGACCGGTCTGGTGGTTGCCAGTTCGGCGAGCAGGAAGTCATGCAGGAACTAGCCGCCCGTACCGTTGCGCTTGCGGACGACGATCACGGCATCGTCCTCGACGGTGACGCCGACGCCTCTCCAAATGGCGATCGACTCTCCGGTCAGTTTCGCCATCTGGCCGGTGGGTCGTCGGCGACCGGGCGGTGCCGACACCAACTCCCCCCACGATCCCCTGCGCGCCGACTCTCCGTCGCCCGGATGTCGACACGTGTCAGTCTCGGTCTGACCAACAACGGTGACGCGGCTGTAGCTCTGTGCACGCCGAGGCAGCGGTTCGACCGGTCGGCGGTGCGCCGATTGCGGTCAGCCGAAGTCTGGGCCGAGTGAGGGTTCCTGGGCGGCGTCGGCGGCGGACTCGTCGAGGAGATCGGCGCTGAACACGTCGATGGAGTCGAATCCGGCGGCGAACAGCGGCTCCCCCGTGAACGACGCGACCGGCTCGCTCAACGCGAGTTCAGCGTCGATCGCGAACGCGTTGACGCTCGGCGGGGTCGCGACCTCATCGGTCGGGCTCGACGGCAGCGCGGTGACGGCACCCGTCACCGGCTCGGCGACGGCCAGCACGACTTCGGATCCGGCAAACGCGGTCGACTCGTCCAAGGCTGCGGCCCGCTGCAAGGCGACCTGCGGAGCGAGCATGTCGTCGGCCAGCAGGCTGGTGCCGGAGTCGAGCCCGAGAGGCGACAGACTCTCCGCCACGGCGTCGCCGCCGGCCGGCAGCGTCGCGTCCTGCGTGTCGAGGCGGGGAGTCAACCGCTGGATCTCGAGGTCTTCGAGATCCTCGTCCTCGCCGCCGGCGATCGTCCCCTCGCCGGGCGGCGGCCGGAGGTCGTCGGACGTGATCGACGTGATCGGCTCGGCCCCGCCGAGGATCGGGTCGTTCGGCCCGACGACATCAGGACCCGAGGCGCCGAGGCGCGTGCCGACGCTGCCGATATCGCCGAAGATCGCGTCGCCGACCTCGTCGGAGCTGTCGATGACCAACGGGTTGACGGGGACGTTCAATCCGCCGACCGGCCCAGCCCCGGCAAGGTCGTCGCTCGTGATCGGCTCGGCGTCGTCGCCAACGCCCGGCTGCGTGGTGGTCGGGTCGACGCCAGTGGAGATGATCTGGGCCATCACGTCGGACGGCGCGACCAGCACCCGGTCGGCATCCGGATTCTCGTATCCCGCCCCACCAAGGTCGAGCCACTTCGGGACGTTTTCGACCCACTCCACCACGTCCTTCACGACCTGCTCCACCTTCTCGGGGATCTCCTTGATCGTGTCGAGGATCCCCTTCGGGTTAGTGTTGTCCTCGTCGCCGGGGAACCGTTTCAACGGTTTGTCGCCGTCGGCGGCGAACAGCGACGTGCCGGGGAGTGGGCTGAGCGATCCTGCTCCAGTGTCGTCGGCTGGCGGCGGCGTGTCACCACCGCCGGTGCCGTCGAGGTCCAACACATCGGCCAGACTCGGCGGGACGACGCCGCCGACGGCGGCATCGACGCCGTAGTGGTCGGGCACGGTGTCGATCGAGATCGATCCGACGGTGAGCCCGTCGAGCACGCCGCCGATCGCGGTGCCGTCGGGCAGAGCGGTGGCGACATCTACGTCCGGCTCGACCGGGGAGACCCCCGAAAGGCCGAGCGGATCGCCGAAACTCGGCACCACGGCGGCGGCCCCAGGGGCCCCGACGAGCGCCGGATCGAGCGTCAGCGTCCCGAGATCGGCCTCCGCTCCGGGTGTGCGGGCGGCGACGTCGACCGTGATCGGCTCGCTCGACTCGGCTACCTCATGGATCGTCCCGGACCCGGCCTCAGCGACCGGCATCCACGGCGACGGGCTGTCGTCGACGCTCGACCGGCCTGCCGCTGCGTCAAGCAAGTCGTCGGCGGCGTCGACGCTCGACGGTGCCCGCTCGGCGGGCCGCTGCCGTCCGCGGCCTCTGCCGAACGATTCGTCACGTGTTTCGCCTTTTGAACTCATCTCGTCCTCCTGATGCTGTGATGCGGGCTCGATACCGACGTTCGGGAACGACGGCGGCGCGATCGGCAGATCGAACGCCGCACGCCACGATGTGCCGGCAAGCCACTCGTCGTCGCCATGTCCGTCGGACACGTCGATGGAAGTGGCGTTGTCGCCGAACGGGTCGTCGACCGGCGGGTTCGACCTGTCTGCCACGCTTGTCTCCTCTGTCGGCGACGATACGGCAACTCGTTGCCGCGGCGCCCCGGGAGAATCCCCAGTTTCTGGCCCGGATCGGGATTCAGCTGTGGATGCCGCCGTGCACCAGCGCCGCGAGCTGACCGCGAGATCGAAGGTCGAGCTTGCGGTAGATGTTCTGCAGGTGGTAGTCGATCGTCTTCACCGACACGAAGAGGCGTTCAGCCGCATCCCGATTCGACAGTCCCTGGCCGACCACCAGGGCAACCCGCCGCTCGCTCGGCGTGAGCGTCGCGAGCACGCTGCGACGCGGCTCGGCACCGGCCCGAACCGACTCCGCTCGCGCTGCCCAGTCGACCGCGCCGAGCCGGGCGAACGTGTCACGGGCGCGATCGGAGCGGTGTCCGGCCTCGACGAGATCACCCACCTGGGTCAACCGTTCGGCGAGGCACAGCTCGCTACGCGCCCGCTCGAACGGCGCCCCGAGGGCCCCGAAATGCTCGATCGCCAGCTCGAGCTGGGTTCGCCCGCCGGGGGGGTCGAGCATGAGTCCTCGGCAACGCGCCGACGCTGCCGTCACCCAAGTGCTCGGCGCGTTCGCTCCGAGTGCCTCCAGTTCGGCCAACGCCCCCTGAGCACCCTGCACGTCACCGACGCGCCACAATGCCTCAAACCAGTCGGCGTGCCACCACAGCGCGCCCGGCTCACCCGCGCAACCACGGCGCGTCTCGTCGGCGACCGGAGCGAGCCAGTGCAGTGCATCGCGGGCGTCGCCTCGCCCGAGGGCGAGTAAGCCCAGCGACGATCGTGCCCACACCGCCAGGCTGTGCAGCCCGCGTGCCTCGGCTCGTGCGATGGCGAGTGTCGCATGGGCTCGGCAGTCGTCGGCCAACCCGAGCCCCGCTTCGATCCGACTGAGATACGCCGAGGCGATGGTGATCGGCTCGACATCACCGGCGTCATGGCCCAGGTGAACGAGTTCGGTCATCGCCGCATACGCCTCCGCCCAGCGGCCCGACCGCCATTGCAGCTCGGCCAGCTGCGCGACCGCGAAGCTGATCGCGCCGTGCAATCCCAACCGGCGCCCGCGCCGGATCGTCGTGGTGAGCAGCTCCTCGGCCTGCGGCCAGCGCTCGCGCGAGATGTCGGCGACAGCGAGCGCCTGGGCGAGATCTTCGACGCCCGGAATGTCGGTGTCGGCGAGCGACCGCACCAGGTCGTGTAGCGGATCGATCAGTGCTTCCGCCTCGGCTCGGTCCCCGTGCATCGTCAGTGCCAGCCCGGCGGCGACCGCCGAGGAAACGCGCTCGACGGGTCCCAGCTGGGCGGCCAAGGCGAGCGCTCGACGCCCTGCGGCGACCGCTCGGTCCATGCGTAGCGACATCACATGGACGTTGACGAGGTGGCACCAGAGTACGACTGCTCGACCGGGAAACTCGTTTGCGATGCGCTCGGCTTCGCCCTCGATCAGAGCGATCGCAGCATGTGCGCCGTCCACCCACAGTACGGCCTGGCCCCAGAGCGCGGCGTTCACCGCACGGAGCTCGTCGTCGTCGGTGAGGTCGGCCGCCGCGGCGAAGTAGGCGACGCTTGCATCGGCGACACCAGCGAACCACAACGCCGTGCCGGCCTCGTGCAGGTAGCGCGCCCTCTGTCCCACATCGCTCGTGAGCCGGGCAGCGCGCTCGAAGGCGCGAGCGGCCGAGAAGCACGCACCGCGTCCGCGAGCCATCGCAGCGACGTTGGCCAAGTGCGCCGCCACGGCATCGTCGGGACCGTCGGCCGCGAGGCCGAGGTGCCAGGCGTATCGCTCGTAGTGCCGCTCCGGGTCGAGCGCCGCCGCCAGCGAGCGATGGATCGCGCGTAGCTCGGGCGCCGACGGGGCCTGATAGACGGCAGCTCGAAGGAGGGGATGGTTCCACGTGAGTCGTCCGCCGTCGCGTCGCACCAGGTTCGCCAGCTCCGCTGGGGCCAGGTCGTCGAGAGATCCCGCCATCGACGCCAGCGACCGCCCGATCGCGCCGAGGTCGCCTTCGCCTTCCGCTGCGGCGACGAGCAGCGCCAGACGGGTCGCGGGTGCCATCGCGTCGATCCGTCGGCGCAGGATCGCGCCGAGTTGCAACCCGACCGGGAGCGGGTCCGGAAGCGGCTCGCGGCCAGCGCGTTGCGAGGCGGTCAGCGCAGCCGCCAGCTCCGCAAGCGCGAGCGGATTGCCTTGTGTCGCTCGCCAACACTGTTCGGCGACCGCATGCTGGACCGGGCCTGCGACTGCGATGATCTGCTCGGCTGCGGCGGCGTCGACGCCTGCCAGGTCGATCCGCGGCAGCCGTCCGGTCTCGACGACCTCCTCGCCGCCCATGCGCACGGCGATCAGTAGCGCGACGGCGTCGTGGTCGAGCCGATGAGCGCAGAACAGCAGGGCGTCGAGCGTGGCGCGGTCAACCCACTGTGCGTCGTCGACCACCACCAGCACCGGCGCCAGCTCGGCCTCGGCGCCGAGCACACCGAGCAGCCCTGCATGCACCGCCAGCGTTGAAACCCCGTGGTCGGCGATCGCCAGCGCTCCCTCGAGCGCGGCTCGTTGCATGCCCGGCAGTCCGTCGAGACGGTGATGAACACCGGCGAGCAACGCGCTCAGACCGCCGTAGGCGAGGTCGCCGTGGCGTTCGACTCCGACGGTCCGCAGCGCGCGCATGCCCGTCGATTGCGCATGGAGGATGATGGCGTCGATCAACGCTGTCTTGCCGATCCCGGCCTCGCCTGCGAGCACGACCGCGCCTCCGGCGTGGGCTGCGGCGCGATCGACCACGCCGATCAGTCGAGCGAGTTCGTGATCCCTGCCGACCAGCACAGCACGATCGTACGCTCGTGACGCGATCGGTCCTAGCGTTGCGGTGATGAGAGGGTCGATGCCGACTGCGCTGGTCCGCCGCCCGGGCCGCGTTTGGAGGAAGGGATCGTGACGCATGCCGCTCCGGCGCCGGTCGATCTCGAACCGGCACATCGGCAGTGGGGTGCGTATGTCGACGTGTTGCGGGCCAACGAGTGGGCGATCGTCGAGGTCGATCCGGCCGACGATTGCCAGTGCTACATGGCGAGCAGGGCCTCGACTTCGTCGTAGCCGCTTGTGTCGACGGCGTCGACACGAGCGCGGCGGCAAGTTTCGAGCGGCGTCAGCCCGTGAGCGTCACGGCGCGATGGGTCGGCGCCGTGCGCGAGTAGCAAACGGACACTAGCGGGGCGTCCGTTGGCCGCCGCGAGGCCGAGAGGGTGACGCCCGAAGACCTCGTCCGCGCGTCGATCGGCGTGCCGGCCGCGGCGAGCGCGTCAATCACATCGAGACGCTGGTGGTCGGCAGCCATCACCAGTGCTCGCAATCCCACCTGAACGGAGGCCTCCGCTAGTGGCCAGCCGCCGTCGGGATGGTCCTGCCAGTTGGCGAGGTCAGCTGTTGCCAGTTCGGGACGGCCGCCGATGAATCCTGCAAGAGCATCGGGGTCCCGCAGATCAAGAACGAGCCGCCTGGAAACCTCGAGCTGCAGCTCGGCCCAGCTGGCGAAGCCGTGGTCGCCCGCCAGCCGGAGCTGAGCTGCGGCGAGCGTCAACCCGGCGCCAACCTCGCCGATCCAGCGAAGCGCCTCAGAGTCGCCGCCTCTGGCCGCCCGCACACGATCCTTGGCGCGCCGACGTAACTGATCCAAGTCGGGGCGGGGTGGAAGTTGAGGCACAGCGTCTCCATTCAGGCCAGCGGTTCGCGAACTGGCAACAGGGTGACCTGAGCGACATCAAGATTTGACCTGAAGGTGGACTCAGTCCTGCCCGCGAACCACGGCGGCGTCCTTCAATGCGCCGGCTGCAGCTCAGTCGGCGCCCAGACGGGCGTGCCAACCGGTCTTGGCACAGCGTGATCCTCCAGACGCCGACAGACCACCCCACTGGTAGGGTCGGTTCGACAACCTTGCTATGCACGAATGGAGGCAGCGATGCCCACCAAGTCCCCACAGAAACCGGCCGCCAAGAAGGCCGGTAAAACACTCAAGGAAAAGCGCGAAGCCAAGCGCGAGAAGAAAGACACGCGTTCAAAGAGCCTGTAGTCAATCCCGCCCGGGCGCCTCACGCCCGGGCCGGGGTAGGGATGGCCTCACTTCTGGGAAGAGTCGCCTCGTTTGGGCAGGACGGCCTTAGCGCTGTCGCCCCGTGCAGGCTCGACGACATCCGATGCTGAACTGGCTCCGAACAAATCGAGATTCCGGCGCGGCCGTGGGAACTCCTGCAGTTGGGCAACTGCGGTTCACCAATCGCGACCGACGCCGGATGGCGGCGACCAATCAATCTCAATCGCCACCCTGTCGATCAAGGCCCTGCTCGAATCCCTCAATCCGACCTAACGCCTCGGTCGATCCGCGCCGACAATCAGCACGCGACAACGAGGCTCACGGGACCGCGGAACTCGAAGCCCTGGATCTTGACTTCGGCGTTCAAGGCGATGCCTGGGACCCGGTCAAACAGATGTTGAACAGCCACTCGTACGGTGCTCCGACCGAGCCAAGCACCGAGGCAGATGTGGGCACCGGCTGAGAACGCGAGGTGTGGGCCTTCGTTCCGGCGGATGTCATATCGAGCGGGTTCCGACCAACGTCGTTCGTCACGGTTAGCCGAGCTGAATACGCCAGCGACCATCGAACCAACCGGGATCGTGACGCCATGCAACTCGACGTCGGTCGTAGTCTGACGGGTCGCCGTCGCTACCGGTGCAATCCACCGAAACAGTTCCTCACAGGCGTTTCGCCACAGCCGCCCGTCGTTCTGACAGGCGTCGAGCGCGTCTGGATGCGTCAGCAAGGCCCATACGGTGAGGGCGATACCATCGCGTGGTTCGTTGATCCCGCCTGACATGCAGAGCCGAACGTTGTTGATGATTTCGTCGGCAGTCAAACCTGTGTGGGTGAGGTTTGGAACAACCCGCTCATTGATCGATCGCCCAGATTCATCAGTAGCCACCGAGGCAATCTCGGCGAGCGCAGGATCGTTGCCGAAGTTGCCAAGTCCAGTGCAGACGCCTCTGGTCCAACCAGCAATCTCCTGCCACGTGGCATTCGTCCATCCGATCGCATCCTGCAGTGCCCGCACGGCGACCGGTTCGGCGTAGGCGGTCATCAGATCAGTTCCACTCGGATCGAAGCGAGCGATCAGCTCGTCGCAGATCGCCGGGAGTTGTTCATTCACCCAGGCACCGGTGGCACTCGGCGCGAAGGTGGGCTGCAAGGCATCCTTCAGACGGCGATGCTGCTCGCCGTCGGTGCCGAGCATGTTGACGCCGAGCACGGTGTTCAACCAGCTTGGTTCAGTCGCCGACGTGAACAGATCAGGCCTTTCGTTGACAAAGACAACGTCGTCCCACCGCGTCAACAACCACATGTCGAGTTCAGGCACGAACGCCACGGGCTCTTCGGCTCGGAGTCGCGCCAACGCCGGATACGGATCATCCTCCAGCTCCGCCAGGGTGATCGACTCCCCGATCGACCTCATCGCTGTAACCGTAGCCGGAGTGAGAACCTGCACGTGTGAGAATTGGGGCAAGTGGATGTGAGTCGCCACCCGACGAGGCCGGCCCGAAGGCCGGCCAACATCGAGGTGCGTAGTTACCTGGATTCAGAGTTTGCCGTGCTCCAGCGCGTCAAGCTCGCGTTCGATCGCCAACAATTCCTCGGGTGTTCCCTGAACCTTCGGACCCGTGAACCACTTCTTGCCCGACAGGCTCCAATACGCCCAGAACGCCAGCGCCGACAGAAGAATCAGCGGGCCGGTGAAGTTGAAGTTGTTCTGCCGGAAGAAGCTATTGCCTTCGCTCGCAAATTACTTGATTTCGTTGCCGCCACCCGAGATCGGCCAGAACGGCCAGAACAGTGGGGCGAAGAACAGCACTGTGATCAAACCGATCCAGCAGATCGCCGTCCAGCCGACCAGCTGGTGCTTACCCTTCAGGTGCCAAGGACCAGTCTTGAAGTCGGGATTGGTCAGCCGGAGATAGATCGGGATCGCGTACGCGATGTATAGCCCGATCACGCAGATCCCGGTCATCGCGAAGAACGCCGTCGAGTACCGTCCGGCGCCGCTGCCCTTGACGTACAGCGAGCTCGACCCGACGATCGCCGCGAGCAC
>JANPLQ010000091.1:0-5415 GCA_031422395.1 Ilumatobacteraceae bacterium
CGACATCGTGCCCTTCGTGGTGTCTCCGAGATCGAACGGCGGATAGCTGCCGGCCGGTGCGAAGCGCGACAGATCGTCGAGGCTCGATGGGTCGTCGAGCATGAATATGTCGACCGCGTCGCACACGTCGCCCGCTGTCACGACGTCGTTGAGCGGATCGTTGTCCTCGGCGTTGGCGACGTACGTTTCCAGGTCGCACGAGTTGTCAGGGATGTCATACAGGTCGTACTCGGTGACCTGGGCGATCTTGCCGTGACCGTCGTCGTCCCACTCGTAGTGCACTGCGTAGCGCATGTCGTTCGGGTCGGCCGGGTAGACGATCCGGTCGTAGCTGCCCCACTCGTCGTAGGTCAGCTCGGTCGCCCCGACGTCACCGGCGGCGTTACGCGTGTCCTCGTGATGCGTCATCGAGGCGTTGTCACACAGGTCGCCGCGCCCATCGCGGTGGCGGTAAATCTTTTGCACGGCGCCGATCTTGGCGTTGGTCACCGTGACCTCGACGGGCAGACTCACCCAGGTGGGGCAGAGATCGTCCGAGAAGATCGGCGACGTGTTGACGTTCGGTATGTCGACGTCTGGCATACAACCGAGGTCGGAGCTTGCGGCGCTGAGGCAGTCGGCGTAATCGGTCGTCACGAGTATGTCGTCGTTCAGGTCGGTCGGCTCCCCGGCGTCGAACTGGGTGAGCATGTTGCCGAGGCCGTCGTATGTGTAGGTGCTGTACGACGACTTGATCATCGTGCCGGCCTCGTACCACTCGTCGTCGGAGCGCGTCACCATCG
This sequence comes from Ilumatobacteraceae bacterium, assembly GCA_031422395.1. GTDB lineage: Bacteria > Actinomycetota > Acidimicrobiia > Acidimicrobiales > Ilumatobacteraceae > Ilumatobacter. Next base: position 783 of record JANPLQ010000091.1, read on the forward strand.
GGGCGATCGAGCGGCCGCGTGACGCAATGGTGTCGGTCGCACCGATCAGCGTGCTGTCGCCCGGCGTTACCTGTGCGAGCACGTCGAAGCCGGGGGTCGTGTTGCGCACATCGCGGAAACCCCAGGTGGTTGTTGCCTTGTGCAACGTCTGACCCGCCGGTGTCTTGACGATGACGGACTTCTCGAGCCCAGCCGTGAAGACGTTACTGTTGAAGTACTCGGTGGTGGTCGTACGGAGCGCCACATCCGGGTTCGGCAGGACGTTCATTTCCCGTCCTGTGATCGTGGCGTAGCCGAGCGACTGGCGGTGGACCCGGTCGTACTTCAGGCCGGCGTAATCGTACTCGACCTTCTGGATGTCGGCACCGTCGCCGGGGCGACCGTCGTTGATGCTGACGCTCTCCATCGTCCACGTGCTGTCGGGGTGATCGACGGTGTTGCCGTCGCGCCCGTACTCCATCGTGAACGAGCCGCCGATCGGGTTGTGCACCGTCTCGAGCAGGTTCGTGGTGCCCTGCAGATTGAGCCGAACGGTCAGGGTGTCGTCGTTGCCGGTCGACACGGAGTCGGCGAAGCCGTCGCCGTTGACGTCCTGCAAATCGATGCGCGTGGTGCTCACCGAGTATTGGTAGCTGAACCCAGGGTTGATGATGAGGTAGCAAGCGACCAAACAGAGTGGGCCGATGTAGACCGTGAAGTCGAACCCGGCACCTGCGCCGGTCGACTGGTCGAATGCGATCTGCTGACCGGCCGGGACGAGCGTCGTGTCAGAACTGGCGACTTCGCCGTACTCGACGGGTGCAAGCACTCCCGAACCGGTGCCGAAGGCCACCAACGGCTTGCCACCGTCGACCTTCTTGACCTGGTCGGGGATCCCGTCGCCGTTGACGTCACGCCACGAATAACGGCTCTGGTCGTAGTTCCAGTTGAGCGAGAAGCCACCGGAGAACTCTGCCCACGGTGTCGTGAATCCGAGCGAGGCGGTGCCCGCATACGACTCCCTTGATTCAAAGCCACCGGTGGTGAGTTTCACCGACTGCGAGGTGAATTTGTAGCCCAGGTTGTACTGCGCGAAGACGCCTTGCGGCGTGGTGAACACGCGGTCTGGCAGTCCGTCACCGTTGACGTCGGCGAGCGCCACCTGGATGTCGGCCGTGCCGCCCGTGGAGTCGTCCGGAACGTCGGCGAGGTCTTCGCTGTAGGTGCTGCTCGGGTCGGTGTCGCCGCCCGAAGCGTTCGGGCTGGTCCAGCTGGCGCTGACGTTGCCGCCGATACCGACGCCGCCACTGGAGTCGTTGGCGGCACCGCCCTTGGCCGCTGCCCCGCCCTGGATGGCGTTCGTCCCGCCCTTCGAGTTGCCCTTGATGTCGACCAGTTGGACGGCCAGGCCGCCGGAAGCCGAGATCGTCAGGTCCTGGTTGATGACCGCAAGATCGTTGACACTCGTGCTGCTCGAGAGGTAGCTGCCGCGCTGGTTCGTGTAGTGGATCTTGCCCGGCGTCAGCACGTCGGGGTAGCCGTCAGCGTTCATGTCCTCGTAGTCCACGAGGCCGAAGCTCGGCCCGATGCCGAGCGAGCCACCGAACGGCCCGATACCGATCGCCAGCGCCGCCGTCGGCGCGGCGACGGCGATACGGGTGACCGCGGTGCCGTTGCCGCTCGGGACGCCAGTGCCCGTGCCGCTGCTGAGCGCCACCGAGTCGGCACCCAACCGCGAGGTGCGCATGTGGGTGGCGTTGGCGGCATGGTTCTCACGTGGGCCGCGCCATTGTGCGCCAGGCAGCGTGCTGGCGCCGGGTACCGTCGCGACGCTGAGGTCTGGGATGAAGGCGTAGGACGGTTCGGCGTTCGAGCTGGTGCTGCTCGTGTCGATGTCGCCGAACGCATCACCGTTACCGGTAGGCGCGTTTGCCTCGTCGAAGTCACCTGTCTGAATCACGAACGCGGTGCGGTCGATATCCGTCGTGGCGTTGATGCCAGCGGCGGTGTAGCCGGCAACGCCCCAGCCGCGATAGGCGAGTGGGAAGATGCCCTGCGGGCCGCGCCAGCGGAGCTTGGCGGCGACGTTCGTGACGTCGCCCGCGTGATCGCCCTCGCCGTTCGGGTGCAGCGTGACTGCGCCGAGCGTTGTCGTGTCTGCTTCGTTGTCCACGCGCAGCGTGAAGTCGATGAAGTACGAGCCACCGCTGAAGGCGGTGTCTGAGTTGAATGTCACATCGTTCGTCCCGCTTCCGACGCTCTGCGAGGCCGTGTCGACGAGCACGCCGGCGGCGGTCTTCACGGTCATGATCACGGTGGAGCTGTCGGCGCTTCCAGAGCGGTTGATAATCGCCTGCACGTCGTACGTGCCGTTAGCTGTCATCGTCGTGGCAACCGTGCGAGGGTCCTGATGCGGGTACTGCTCGATCTCTGGCAGCAATTCGACGACGATCGTCGGATCACTCGGGTAGTGCGCCGATGCCACGAAGGAAACATCGGCGAGATCGATCGGCGAATCAACCGCCAGATACGCCTCGATCGTGTCCTGCGAAGGGTCAAGGTCTGGCTCGGCCTCGGTCGGAAACACCGGGCCGGCGACGGCGACGTCGACACTGAAGGTGAACAAACCGGTCGCAGTACTCGCCATCGTTGCGTTCGGTACGGGCACTTCTATACCGTTGTGCTTCAGCACAACGCGGACATCGTCGCTGGTCGCCGAGGTCTTGTTGACGGTTGCCTCGAACCGAATCGTGCCGGTCTTCGGCACGATCGCCTGGCTGTTCGGCCGGCCGGCGAGGGTGAAGTCGGCGGATGAGTCGAACACGAGCTGCGAGAGGCCGTTGGCGTCGAGCGGCACGCTCGCCAGGTCGGCCACACCGGTCACCGCCGTGTACGTGATTGTCGGGTCCCAGGCGACCTCGTCGTTGGCACCGTCGTCGACCGAACCGACTCGGAAGAAGATCTCGTGTCCGGCCGACACGTTGAGGCTTATCGCTGACGTGAATGCCTGAGAGCCGTTTGCGAGCAGGTTGGCGGCACTGTCCGGGAACGGCAACTCGTCGTCGTTGTGCTGGATCGCGACGCGCACACCGTCGTCTGAATCGACGCCGGTCATCGTGACTGGGGCGTTGATCGAAATCGTGCCGCCGTAGGGGGCAATCCAGCGCTTGACGGTGTCGATCGGCGGCGACTGGGCTTCGAGGTTCTCCTGCAGGTCGGCGACCTCGTCCACGGTCAGGCTGGGACTGCCGCCATCCGCCGGAAGCGGGATGATCGTTCCACCGCTGCCCGTGCTGAAGGTCGGAACCCCACTGACGAGCCGGTTGAAGTACACGCTGCCGGAACTGACGAAGTCGACCAAACCGTCGGCGTTCACGTCGGTGAAGTAACTGTCACCGATCTCGAAATCACCACCAAGACCAACGGCGAGCGTGACGACGATGTGGGCCTCGATGGACAGCTGGAAGCTCACATTCGTGTCACGCGAGAGGCGCGGCAAACTGCCACCGGTCGGGGTCGGTGCGCCGAACGTGCCATTGTTGTCGGGGCCACTCTGGTTGAGGCGGAACCTGATAGTGCCGCCGTCCTTCCAGACCTTGTCTGGCAAGGTGTCGCCGTTCAGATCGATCCACTCGGCGAGGGCCTCGGTGCCGCCGGCACCGATCTGGATTGAACCGCCGAACGAACCGACCTTCTGCGGGATCACCGCATTGAAGCCGATGTAGGCGTGGCCCTCGGCCGAGTTGTTCATCGACGCGCCGAGCGCTCCGACGGAAGCACTGCCGATGTTGAGCAGCGATTGGTCGGAGATGTCGCTGCCGGTGTTCCAGTCGGTCGGACCGGCGAAGCCGGTATAGCCGTTGGCGGTACGGGCCAGCGGATCGCTGTAGTCGAACTCGTGCCAAGCAGACTCGGAGCTCGTCGTGCTGATCTGGCCGACCCGGCTGAGCAGCGACTTTCCGAACGGGCCGGTCTCGTACTCGAGGTCGTAGCGCACAGCCAGTTGGTCATACGTGCGCGGTCCGCGGCCAATCAGTTCGCCGTCAGTGTCGAGAATGTCGATCGGGTCGCCGTACATCACGACAACGCGGGCGAGGCGGTCGTTGATCACGTCGACGAATCCAAGGCTGCCATCGACGATCGGGTCGGGGCGCACAGTGCCGGTTGGGGCAACCTCCGACTGGCGCTGGAACTCGACGCGGTACGGAGCGTCGTTCTGGTATCCGGGATCGGGAGCGACTTCGGCGGCCTCGGTGTAGTCGATGTGATCGAGATACTTGTGTCGTCCGCACATGAAGGTTCCAGTGGTGGTGCACGCCTGCGGGGTCCACCCTGTTGTTGTCCGGGCATATGTGACCGAGGTGTAGTAGTAGCGAATCTGGTTGACGCCGACATCTCGTTGGGCCGACAGGTGCCACTTCACGGCGTTGCCGTTGTCGTCGAACTCGATTGCCTGCGTGTCGATCTCGACGGCCTTGCCCAGTGGCTGGTCGGCGAACTTGCGGTAGCCGAACGGGCCGCCCGGATCCGGCTTGCCCCCGTACCAGAACACGTTGCCGAATTTGTCGTGGACTTCCCAGAAGTACGTCGACGGGCTGTTGCCATGGCGGATGATCTGCTGGTATTCCGTCTCGACCTGGCGGGTGTAGTCCTG
>JANPLQ010000092.1:0-2830 GCA_031422395.1 Ilumatobacteraceae bacterium
GGCGAAGTGATGCAGAACTCGAATACGTCACAGCTCGTGTTTGATCCAGTCACGCTCGTCGAGTACATCTCAACGATCATCACCCTTGCCCCAGGTGACATCATCGCCACCGGTACCCCTGGCGGCGTCGGTCACGCCAGAGACCCTGAGGTGTTTCTTCGCCGTGGCCAAACCGTCGTCACCACAATTGAAGGTGTCGGAACGTGCATCAACGTGTGTGCGTGAATCAAAGCATCTAGTCAGCCCGGCGCATGCCCCACATGTGCGGGCCACCCAACGGGAGGTCCCATTCCGTTCGGACTTCGAAACCGTGGTGGGAGTAGTAGGCGACGTTTTCGAGCGTCTCGGTTTCGAGATAGCACGGCAAGCCCATGTCACGGGCGACCTCGAAACCCGCTCGCATCAGGGCCGCGCCCAGACCTTGGCGCTGCCAATCAGGATGAGTTGCCAACATGTTCAGATACCAGTGCGCTTCATCTGGCGTGTTTTCGCCCAGAGCGGCGCCGATTGCGGTGAACCGATCGATCCGCCATTGCGGATGCTCGACCAACGGCCGCTCGATGTCACCCACATCGGGACGCCCTGGCGGCACCCAACCAGCCATCGCTACCCCATCATCGGTACACCAGACCGAATCGGTGGCATGCCAACGGCGCGCCATGAACTCCACCAACATCGGGTTGGTTTGCTCATAGTCATCGTCATCAGGAAAGAACCACCGCATCACCGGATCATCGGCGAATGCCCGCGTGGCCGAACGAGCGAGCCGAGGAATGTCAACGAGAGTCGCCAATCGAACCGTCGTCACAGGCATCGACCGTAACGCAACGGGCACCGTCATCGCCGGCGTCTGCGTGGCTCTCGCGGCGAGGGACTAAAGACCTGACCGAACCGACATTCCGACCCTGCCCGCCTACCCCTTGAGTAACGCACAGTGGACCCAGAGGTTCCCGAAGGAGATCGGGAGCCCAATGTAAGACTGGAGAAAGCTCATGTTGAAGAGACTGCGAGTATTAGGAATCATCCTTGCGGTGATCGGTTTAGGTTTCGTTGTCGCCGGCGGAGTCGCCTACGCCAAGGTCCAAGACGGTTACGACTCATTGAAGGCATTCAGCGAAGTCCAAAACGTCACACTCAGCTACGACGAGAATGGCAATCTGACCGACCGTGGCACCACCGAAGGCGCCGATGCGATCATGTCGCTTCTGAAGGACGACTGGAAGTACCCGGTAGTCAACTCGGATCTCGACCCCAATGATCCAGTCGTGAACACTGGTACCGAGTACATGTACCAGATGGCAGCGGTGTCGTTCCATACGTTGAACAGCACACAGACCGTAACCCTCGCCGAGGATGTCGAGTACGAAGGCACCCTGTATGAGGCTGGCGACTACGAGTTCGACGTTAACGGTCGGTACTGGACCGGATTCGACCGCTCGCACCCGATCGAGGGACCAGCACGTGAGCAGGCTTGGACTGGAACCGCACACGGCCTGGTCGCTGAACTCGGAGTCGGAACGGTCACTCATTCGGCACTCCAGATGGGTCTCGCACTTGCCGGACTGTTCGCTGGGCTCGGCCTGGTGTTCATGCTGACCGGTAGCGGACTCGTGTGGGCCAGCAAGGGCCGCACGAGCCAGACCCCAGACACAATCCCGGAGTCGTTCGTCAAGGATTCGACTCTGACGAAGACCGAGACGATGGCGATCTAACCCCCAAACCAAACGTCTCCCACCGGTGGGCTCCTCGAAAGAGGGGCCCACCGGTGGTTTTTCTGTCGTGCGCCTACACTGGGCGCGTAATACCAATCACGGGGCTGACAGGTTTCGACGTCAGAGTCGTTGGGCGGGTTTGCGACCCGAGTTGCTCAGACTCGCTAAACGGGGCAAAAAACAAGAATTGCCAACGAGCAGTTCGCTCTCGCCGCCTGATTTTCAGGTGAGCGAAGAGACATCGTGAGCAGAAATGTCGCACGGGGCCGATCCACCGCAGCCCGGCAACAGAAGCGGGGGATGACGGCGAGAAAGACCGCTGACTTTCGGAAAGACGGATGACCCTCGGCAAAGACCGAGCGTGAGTCGCCAGTTCGCTGACGGCTAGCCGACCCGCCGGTCTCCCTGCGTTAGGGAGAAGGTCGGGAATGGTCGTATCAAGGTCGTTCACGGGCTGATGGACGGGGGTTCGATTCCCCCCAGCTCCACAAAAGTGCCATCTACCAGGGGAAATTGACGGATGGACGGAAGGATCGTTCCCCCGTCCAACACGTTGGCTGAGCAGGGCAAACGCCGCCGGATTGTGGCACTGATTAGGCGCTATGCCTTCTCGATGACGTCGTCGAGGCCCAGGTGCTCGGGGCCGAGGACGGGAAGAGGACGGATGACGCAGTCGTCACCACGACGGGCCCGGCCCGCGTGATTCTCGTCTGGGGAGATTCACGTGAGCGTGGTCAATGGCCTTCCGAGTCGTCGAAGCTCAGCGTCCCGAACAGCGCGCGCCACTGCTCCATGGTCATGCCGTCAGTCATACGTCCGACCGAAGGTGACGGCTTCGTGAACTTGCTGCGACCGGCCCGACCACGCTTCACCCGATCCGGATGGAGGCGAGGATCTGGTCGATTGCAGCGCGATCTGCGGCCGAGGTGTCGGGGTACCAGAACGCGGTGATCACCAGGCGTTGCCCGTCGACATCAAGGATCAGCAGGCGATGATGCGCGTTGGGTGCTTGCGCCCAGTAGCCGTCACCGCTGTCGTCCCCCATCAGCATGAAGTCTCCGGACGGGCAGTCCTCCTCGTCGTAGTCGGGGACAGTGAACTCGATCTGCTTGCCTGCG
>JANPLQ010000093.1:0-37807 GCA_031422395.1 Ilumatobacteraceae bacterium
TCTGGCGTGACCGACGCCGCCAGGGGTACCGGTGGCGATGATGTCACCTGGGGCAAGGGTGATGATCGTTGAGATGTACTCGACGAGCGTGACTGGATCAAACACGAGCTGTGACGTATTCGAGTTCTGCATCACTTCGCCATCGACGGTGCATGAGATCGGGAAGCGAGCCGGCTCGGAACCGTCAGCTACCAGCAGCCATGGGCCGACCGGTGTGGTGCCCTCGAACGCCTTGCCCTGCAGCCATTGGAGCGTGCGGTACTGATAATCGCGCACGCTGATGTCGTTGACCACGGTGTATCCGGCAATCGCCGCAGCGGCGCCGGCCGAATCAGCGTTGCGAACCTCGCGACCGATCACGACTCCGAGCTCAGCCTCCCAGTCGATCTGGTCGGACACGGTCGGCATCTGGATCGGGTCGTAGGCACCGATCAACGTGCGAGCAAACTTGGCAAACAGCGTCGGATACTCGGGCGCAGTGCGCCCAGTCTCGGCGATGTGATCCCGATAGTTGAGCCCGACGCAGATCACCTTCTCGGGTCGCAATACGAGTGGTGCGTAGTCGAGCGACTCCAAGCTGTGGCGCGGACCGTCGGCCGATGCGGCCAGCTCGCGCCACGTGGAGTCGGCAAGCAACTCCCCAACATCTCGATGCCCGGTTTCAACGGCGGCGTCCTCCTCGACCCGCACGCATTGATGTCCGCCGTCCGTCCGAATCGTCGCAAGCCTCATGTCTGCAGTCTTGTGCACCCCAACGCACCGCTCCGAATCCGATCGTGGTGCCGCTCAGGATCGAGGGAACCGATGCGGATATCGGATCAGGTCAGGCCGAGGAGGCGGGCGGCGTTGAGTTTCATAATTTTGGGGCGGACCGACTCCTTGATCTCGAGTGTCTCGAAGTCGGCGATCCAACGATCTGGCGTGATCAACGGGAAATCGGAACCGAACAGGATCTTGTCCTGCAACAACGTGTTGGCGTATCGAACCAGGTTGGCGGGAAAGTACTTCGGCGACCACCCGGACAGGTCGATGTAGACGTCGGGCTTGTGGGTGGCGACCGACAACGCCTCGTCCTGCCACGGAAACGAAGGATGCGCCAGAATGATCTTGAGGCCGGGGAAATCGGCTGACACATCGTCGACGTACATCGGATTCGAGTACTTCAATTTGATCCCACCGCCACCCGGCATGCCGGCACCGATCCCTGTCTGGCCGGTGTGGAACAGCGCAATCCGGCCGTGCTCGGCGATCGCTTCGTAGACCGGGTACACCTCCCGGTCGTTCGGGAAAAAGGCCTGCGTGTTGGGATGGAACTTGAACCCCTTCACGTCGTACTCGTCGACGAGTCGGTGGACCTCGTTGACGGCTCGCCTGCCGAGGTGCGGGTCGACGCTGCCGAACGCGATCAGCGCGTCAGGGTTGTCGATCGCTGCCTGGGCGATCTCGTCATTCGGCACGGGGGGCACACCCATCGTGGTTGTGCAGTCGACCGTGAACACGACCGCCATCATCTTTCGTGACCGGTAGTACTCGGCCATCTCGGTCACCGTCGGACGATGAATGTGAGCGCCTGCGAAGTACTTGTCAGCGGCCTCCATCAACTCCGGTGACAAACCTCCGCATCCGGTGACCCCGGAAATCTCGGCATGGGTGTGAATGTCGATCGCGACCAGCGACTCGATGTCAATTTCGGGCATGACAGAGGATGGCAGATCGTCGTGCTGCATGCACAGAAGGACAACTACATGCCCTTGCGGACGCGGCCAAGTTCGCGGTCGACTTCTCGTTTGGAGTCGCGCTCTGCCATTGCTTGACGTTTGTCGCCCTTGTTGCGACCTTTACCGATCCCGAGTTCGACCTTCACGCGCCCGTCCTTGAAGTACAGGTTCAGCGGAACCACAGAGATCCGGTCCTGGTCGATCCTGGACTTCAATCGGCGGATCTCGTCACCGTGCAGTAGCAGCTTGCGTGGCCGATCGGGTTCGTGGGCGCCGACACCGACGGCGAACAGATATGGCGCGACATGGACGCCCTCCAGCCAGGCCTCGCCGTCACGAATCCGGGCGTAGGCGTCGGCCAATTGCACTTGCGCCTCGCGCATGCTCTTGACTTCGCTGCCCTGGAGCACGACGCCCGCTTCGAGCGTTTCCTCGATCGCGTAGTTACGTCGAGCCGCCCTGTTGCTGGCGATGTGCTTGCTGTTCGGGTCTGTGTTGCCTTGTTTCTTCGTCTTGCCCATGGCGTCGTTGAGGCTAGCGATATGGTTCCAGTCGTGCTCCGACTTGACCGCCTGGCGTTCGACGCGATCTGCGACCTGGCGTTTCGTGAGTATCCGCTGGAAGCGTGCGGGTTGATCGCCGGCCCGCCTGGCAGCGACAACGCTGCCAAGTTTTATCCGTGTCGCAACACCGCCGAGTCGGCCAAGCTCTACACGGTCAACCCGAACGATCATTTCAAAGCAGAGTTGGATGCTGATGATCGCGACTGGGAAATCAACGGTGTGGTCCACAGCCATACCCATTCCGAGCCGTATCCGAGCCCAACCGACGTGACCCAGGCGCCTGACCCAGGCTGGCACTACGTGATCGTGGGCCTCAAGCGTGACGCCCCCGAACTGCGGAGCTACCGCATCGTCGACGGCACGATCGCCGAAGAACCAATCGAACTCACCCAGTAACCCCGTTCATGTCGCGCTCAACCCGGCATGGAGGGGTTGTGCGCGACATGAACTGGATAGAATGCAACAGTGGGAACACCGGGGGTCTACGGCAACGTGCTGGACCTGATCGGCAACACACCGATTGTCGACGTCTCCAATCTGTCGCCGAACCCGAACGTGCGGATTCTCGCCAAGCTCGAAATGCAGAACCCGTTCGGCTCCGTCAAGGATCGGATCGCCAAGTCGATGATCGAGGCCGCCGAGCAAGACGGCAGCCTGCAACCAGGACAGACGATTCTCGAGCCATCGTCCGGCAACACCGGAATTGCGTTGGCGGCGATCGCTCGTCTGAAGGGCTATCCGATCAAGATCTTGATGCCGGAAAGCGTCTCGATCGAACGTCGTCAGATGCTCGAAATCATGGGAGCAGAGATCATCCTCACGCCCGGTGGGGAAGGTTCCAACGGCGCCGTCCGGCGAGCACAGTTGATGGCCGCCGAGCACCCCGAGTGGTGTTTTATCTATCAGTACGGGAACGATGCCAACCCGAGGGCGCACTACGAGGGAACTGGACCGGAAATCTGGCGCGACGTCCCTGAGATCACCCATTTCGTTGCCGGGCTCGGCACCAGCGGAACGTTGATGGGAACCGGACGATTTCTGAAAGAACAGAACCCCGCGATTCAGATCGTGGCAATCGAACCGCCTTTGGGTGAACGCGTCGAAGGCCTCCGCAACATGGATGAGGGCTACATCCCACCGGTCTTCGAGAACTGGCACGGCTCCGAACTGCTCGACCGCAAGCGAGTCGTTCGCCCCCGCGAGTCGATCGAGTGGACCCGCCGGCTAGTCAACGAGTGTGGCATCTTCGCCGGTCTCTCGTCGGGCGCGGCGCTCGCTGGTGCAGCCAAAGTCGCAGTCAGCATCGAACCCTCCGAAGGCCCCGCAACGATCGTGTTCATCGTGAGTGACGGTGGCTGGAAGTACCTATCGACCGGTGCATACACGGCCGACCTCGACGTGGCGGAAGCCAACGCCGAAAAGATCATCTACTTCTGATACCACTACTTCTGATACGACTGACGTCACTTACGTTTCTTCGAGGCGACGGGTTGGGTGACCGGGGCGGGTTGGAGCTTCCAATCGAATCGTGGCGTCAACGACCCAGCAACGGTCTGTGGTCACAATCACCGGATTGAGATCGAGCGTGGTGATCTGGGGATGATCAGTTACGAGTTGCCCGACCCGCATCAGCATGCCGACCACTGCGTCGGTTGCGGATTCGTCGAGTGCCGCTGCCGCTCGGGTCTCGGCCACCATCGCACGTGCCGCAGCGGATGTGACCGGCGCCAGACGGCTCGAGATATCTCCGATCAGATCGGCCTGCGCCCCACCCAGCCCAAACGTCAGGACCGGGCCGATTCGAGCGTCGACTGAAACCCGCATCCGAACGTCGACTCCGGGCGACACCATCCGTTGCACGATTACCTCGTCGGCACCATCACCCAGGTGAGCACCCATGATGGCGACCGCCTCGGCGACTTCGGCACCGTGGCGCAGGTCGAGCGCCACGCCGGCCTCGACTGTCTGGCCCACCTGGCGCCGACGAGCTTTCACGGCGACCGGGTACCCGACATGGTCAGCCGCGGAAACGGCGTCGCGCGACGGAACCTGAACCGTGGCGGGCATCGAAATCGTGTAGGTGCCGAGCAGCGTTCGGATCGCCGCCGCCGCCATCGTGCCCTCATCGAGATGCTGCGAGATCATGTCGTCGGCGGCATCCATGTCGATTGGTTCCGGCACATGGGCGTCGCCATGGTCATGGAGATTCGCTCGCCAAGCTGACCATGCCGCGAGTCGACCGAGCACGGCGGCGGCCTGCTCAGGGAATGCAAACGCGGGTATCGAGGAGCCGGGTTGAAGGGGTCCGTCAAGCGCACCCAGGATCACTGCCACGACCGGTTTGGCAGCCGCCGCACACGCTCGCTCGATCGCCATCGTCGGTTCACCGACCGCGCTCTCGACTGGCGGTGCGTGAATCACGAGAACTGCGTCAACGTGATCATCCGCAAGCGCAGCCTCCAAGGCTCGCTCGTAGTCGATCGACCGGGCGTCCCATCGCAGCCCGGAAGGCTGATCGACGACCTCCAACCCTGCGGCTGCGAGTGTCGCGCGTGCCAAAACCCCTGGGCTGCGGGCGTTGGTCAATACAGCGACCCGGTTGCCCGCCATCGGAGGTTGTGTCGAGAGCACCCGGACCGTGTCGAGCAGTACCGACACCGTTGGGACCTCGATCACGCCCGTCTCTCGGTAGAGCGCCTCGTTGGCGACGCCGACTGATGCCGCACCGGTGCGGACCGCGACGATCGGTCGGCTCATCGACACACGTCGGGCGATGCGGGCGAACTTGCGCGGATTGCCGAGCGACTCGGTATACAACCCGATCACTTTGGTCGCCTCGTCATCCTCCCAGAACTGCAGCAGATCGTTGGCTGACACGTCTGACTTGTCACCGAGCGACACGAACCACGAAAGGCCGAGTTGCAGTTGGTCGGCGAGCCTCAGCAGTGAACTCCCAAGCGAACCTGACTGCATCGAAATCGCCACGTTGCCTCCGGGGAGCGTGACGTCGACCAAGGCAGCCTGGAGCGCGACCTCTGTGCGCGGTGAGGCGATCCCCATACTCGTTGGCCCGATGATCCGAAGTCCGTTGTGTCGAGCGTGCGACACGAGTGCGTTCATATCCAGTTCAGCGCCGTCGGCCGAGGTCACGACAACGGCGCCGCGTACTCGCTTCTCGATGCATTGCTCGATTGTCGCCGGGAGCGACTCGATCGGCACCGCAATCACCGCCAGTCCAACGTCATCGGGGATGTCAGTGACAGAAGCGAACGCCTGCACCCCACCAATCGTGGTGTGGCGAGCGTTGACGGGGTAGATCCGACGTTGCGGGCCGCTCGTCACGTTCGTCCAGAGTTCGTGACCGACGGATCCCGTCGTGTCGGAGGCACCGATCACAGCGATCGAAGTCGGTAGTAACAGGCGGGCGATGGCGGCCGAATCGGCGCGCTGCTCGCGGCGCTCCATCGAGTCGATGAACTCAGCGGTCTCGTCGAGCGGGAACTCGATGTCGACGACACCGGAATCGAATTTCCGATGTACCGGCCATCCCGCTTTGGCGAACACGGCCAACATCGATCGGTTGTCGCTCAGGGTCTGGGCATTGAATCGTCGCAGCCCGTTCGATCGTGCGACAGCGGCAAGGTGTTCCAACAACAGACTGGCGATTCCCTTGCTGTGGTGTTGATCGTCGACCATGAAGGCGACCTCGGCGTCGTCCCGGTTCTTCCATCGTTCGTAGCTCGCCCAGGCGATGAGCTCGCCGTGCTGCTCGACGACGAATGCCGCCCGACCGACGAAATCGACGGTCGTGAATCGTTCCAGCTCAACCTGTGAGAGTTCGGGTTTGGGGGAGAAGAACCGGAGATACCGACTGTCGGCCGATTGTCGTTGGTGGAAGGCGCCGAGTGCGGCTGCGTCGGCCGGCGTGATCGGCCGAATCACGGCAGTGTCACCATCACCGAGCACGACCGTCGAAGCCCACTGGTCGAATTCGCCCGCCTCCATCCCATGAGCTTGCCAGACGGCCGCGTGTGATCGAATCTCGGGCATGGGATCTGATCAGCGGGATGATGCAGCGTTGCGGGCCGGATTCGAGCAAGCCCAGGGTTACTGGGACGATGTGCGCGATGACATGTTGAGGCTCGACCCAACGTTCTTCAGCGCCTACCTCGACTTCTCGAACGTCGCCATCCGGTCTGGTGCGCTCGATCCAAAGGTGCGTGAGTTGATCAGGATCGCCATTGACGGGGCGGCGACGCATCTGTTCGTGCCAGGTTTGCGTCGCCACGTCGCCCGCGCCATTGAGCTGGGGGCTTCCGACGCCGAGATCATGGAAGTCTTCGAACTCACCGCCACGCTGGGCATCCACGCAGCCAATGCCGGCGTCCCGATCCTGCTGGAAGTGCTCGCCGAAACCGGTGATTCGCCCGATGTGTTCGATCTCGACCAACGCCAGTTGCAACTCAAAGCCGATTTCGAGCGCAACCGCGGCTATTGGAACCCGATCTGGGACGGCGTACTCAAATTGTCACCCGACTTCTTCGAGGCCTATCTGGATTTCTCGTCGGTCCCGTGGAATCACGGGGTGCTCGATCCGAAGGTGAAGGAGTTGATCTACTGCGCGTTCGATGTCGCCTCGACCCACCTGTGGCTCCCCGGCCTCAAGCTCCATATTCGCAACGCCCTCGGCTTCGGTGCCACCCCGACGGAATTGATGGAAGTCATCCAGCTTGCGAGCACGCTCGGCACACACACCTTCGACCACGCCATGCCGGCCCTTCGTGATGCCAGCCCTCCGTGACGTCAGATCGCGTCGGTAGGTGATGAGTCGGGTGCATGCGCCATGATTCCAGCATGAAAGTCGTTGGAGTCATCGAATTCGGGGGGCCTGAGGCGCTTCGGGTGTTCGACGTGGCCGAGCCGCATGCCGGCCACGGGGAGGTTCGGATTCGTGTCAGGGCGGCGTCGGTGAATCCGACCGATTCGTTTGTTCGAAACGGTGACCGGGCTGAATCGCAGAAGGCTTTCGATCCTCCGTACGTCCCTGGTATGGACGTTGCAGGAGTGCTCGACGAGATCGGCGACGGTGCCGAAACCGACCTTGTGTTGGGTGCCAATGTGATGGCGATCGTGGTACCCCGCGGATCGAGCGGGGGATATGCCGAGTACGTGGTCGTGCCTGCAGAATCGGTTGCCACGATCCCGGCCGGTTCGTCATTTGTCGAGGCGTCGACGCTTCCGATGAACGCACTCACCGCCAGGTTGACCCTCGACCTGCTCGACCTTCAACCCGGCCAAACGCTGGCGGTCACCGGCGCCGCGGGAGCGTTCGGCGGTTACATCACACAGCTCGCGCACGCCGACGGCTTGCGGGTGATCGCCGACGCCTCGCCGAGCGATGCTGGCCTGGTCCGCAGTTTCGGAGCCGAGGTCGTCGCCCGCGGTGACGGCTTTGCCGAGCGGGTCAGAGCGCTCGTGCCAGACGGTGTCGATGGGTTGGCAGACGGAGCGCTCCTGAATGCCGCCGCGCTCACGGCAGTTCGTGACGGCGGATCACTAGCCGCCGTGCGCTCGTTTCCTGGCGAATCCGAACGAGGCATCACGATCCATCTCGTCAGAGTGCCCACCTATGCACGCCAACAGGCAAAACTCGATCGCCTCCGACAGCAGGTCGAGGACGGCGTGCTGACATTGCGGGTCGCACGCACCTTCGCACCCGGAGAGGCCGGCGAAGCCCACAGGATCCTCGAAGCCGGTGGCACCCGCGGCCGCCTCGTGATCGAGTTCTGACTAGCCCGTTCCTGCTCATAGTTCGGTCGATCGTCACAACGCGCTGCGTTGGCCGCTTCTTCTGACCGGGTTCATGGCGTTCGCTCCTCCGTCGATCGAGATCACCTCTCCGGTGAGGAATCCGGCTCGATCGGAGAGCAGGAACGTGATCAGGTCGGCTACCTCATCGACGGTGCCCGGGCGGCGTTGCGGGGCGATGTGTGCGCGGGCCTCGGCGTCGGCTGTGCCACCCGGTGTCGACTGCAGAAGTTCGGTGAGGATGATCCCCGGGGCGACGGCATTGACCCGCACACCGCGCTCGCCACCGTGAACGGCAGCACTACGCATCAGCCCGATTGCACCGTGTTTGGCGGTGTGATACGGGATCAGATCGTCGCTGCCGCGGAGACTGCAGATCGAGCCTGTCACGACGATCGAGCCGCCGGAACTCTGGACGGCGTACTGGCGAAATGCCGCCCGCAGTCCAAGAAACACGCCTCGCAGGTTGACCGCGATCACGCTGTCGAAGTCGTCGACGGTGAGCTCCTCGAATCGGGCGAGTGACCCTGGGATACCGGCGTTGAGCACGTGAAGGTCGACGTGGCCGAAGCGTTCGACGGTCTCGGCAATGATTCGATCGGCGTCGGCCTCGTCTGATACATCGGCGATGATCGCCAGCGCGGTATCACCGATGGATTCCGCGAGCGCGTCCGCAGCCGCCCGATTTTGGTCGACGATCGCTACGCGCCCGCCACCGTCGACCAGCTGCCGGACAGCGGCACCGCCGATGCCTCCGGCACCGCCGGTCACCACTGCCACCTTGCCGGAGAAGTCGTACGGAGTCACGACCCGAGCTTGGCACGATTGCATCGGGTACGGTCGCCCCGTGGGGCCGAATCTGATGAAGTTCACCGACGACGTGACGCCCACACGCCCACCGCTGCGGTCACCTGAGCCCGAACTCACCGTTGATCAATTGATCGACCGGGCGCGAGTGATGCACGACGAGATTCAGGCCGAAGCGGCAGACAACGAGCAGCGCGGCGGGTACTCACCCGAACGTCACGAGGCGTTCAAGGCAGCTGGTTTCTATCGAATGCTGCAACCACGCCGATACGGCGGGTACGAGATCGGGCTCGACGACTTCCTGCGAGTGATCGTCGAGATTGCCCGCGCCGATGCGGCCACCGGTTGGTCGCTGTGCCTTGCATCGTCACACGTGTTCCAGTTCGCCTCGTTCTTCGGCGCCAAGGCACAGGACGAGTTGTTCCCGGCCGACGGTCACATCGTGATCCCGTCACGCAACATTCCTCGAGGTACGGCGATTCCGACGGATGGCGGATGGATCATCAACGGCACATGGGACTATGCGTCAGGGTGCACATATGCCACGCACATGATGGGTGTTGCATTCGGCCCGGATCAGGAGAAGCTGATCTGGGCGATGCCGGCCGGCGAGATTCGAATCCTCGACGATTGGGGCGGCGGACAGACTGTCGGGTTGGGCGGCAGCGGCTCGAACTCGGTCGAGATCAGCCAGGTCTTCGTGCCGTCACACCGTGTGCAGTCCTACGGGTGGAAGGACTACGTGTTGTCCCCTGACGGCACTCCCGGGTATCGAATCCACGGGAACCCGATGTACTTGGCGCGCACGCTGACACTCTTCTGGGGTGAGTTGGCGGCGATCATGGTCGGTGCCGCTCGCGGCATGCTCGACGAGTACGAACGATTGATCAGGGAACGCCCCACCAGTTTCCCGCCCCCGATGCCACGCATCGAATCGCTCGACTACCTGCGCTGGTTCGGTGAGGCGTTGGCGCTGATCGACACCGCTGAGTTGGCGCTGCTCGGGGCGGCTAGGGACTATCTAGCACGCTGTCAGCGCTGGGCGGACTCCGGTGAGATCTTCGAAGTGGTTGACGATGCCCGGCTGCGTGACGTTGTCGCACTGGCCGCTCGGTTGGCCACGCAGGCGATCAACCTGATGTTCGAGACCGGCGGTACCAGCGCCGCCCGCAGCGACTCACGCCTGCTGCGTTACTACCGAGATGCTGCGATGTTCCGCACTCACATCGCCGCCCAGTACGACGCCGTGTGGCTATCAACCGGGCGGGTCTACTTCGGCGGACCGTTGTCGCACTAGAGGAGGTTGTATGCGGGCAGCACTACTAACTGAGATCAAGCAGCCTTTCGAGGTCGAGGAAATCAACTACCTGGCGCCGACGGTTGGGCGGGTTCATGTCAAGACGGGAGCGGCACCGTTTTGTTCTACCGATTGCGTCAACTGGCGCGGCGATCTGTTCAAGATTCCACCGACGATCCTCGGTCATGCGGCGATGGGCGAGGTGATCGAAATCGGATCTGGTGTCGAGCACATTCGCGTCGGCGACCGGGTGATCGTGCCGGGCACCTCAGAGTGTGGCGTCTGTTTCTACTGCTCGATCGGCCGCCCTGACCAGTGTTCGGAAACGTTCGACCGCGCCGGTATTTGGCCGCACGTCGCCGACCGACGAAACGGTCAACCTGTGAGTGCCGCCGGCAACGTCGGTGGATACGCCGAGATGATGAATGTCACCGCCACCCAGGTCTTCCCGGTCCAGACCGATCTGCCAGACGAGTGGTTGAGCCTGCTCGGATGTGGGATCACGACGGGCCTCGGGTCGGTCTTCAACATCGCACAGGTCGCCGCTGGATCAAGCGTCGCCGTTGTCGGTTGCGGGCACCTCGGGTTGTGGATGGTGCAGGCCGCCAGGTTGGCGCAGGCGCGCACGATCATCGCCCTCGACCCGATCGCCGAACGGCGTGAACTGGCGGGCGCGCTCGGGGCGACACACACGATTGACCCATCGAACGAAGACCCGATCGGAGCGGTGCAGGCCCTGACCGGCGGTCGCGGAGCCGACTACGTGCTCGAAGCGGCGACGCTCGCTTCGGCACAGACGCAGGCCGTGTTGATGTCGCGTCGAGCCGGGCGGGTCGTGTTGACAAGCGTCGAGCGAGGCGATGCCACGGTGACGTTTCCTCAGGTTGCGATCGCGGTCCAGAGCCGCGAAATCATCAGTGCCCAGAACGGTCGTGTTCGGATGCGCCACGATTTGCCGCGATTCATCCGGATGATGGAAGACGGCCTGATCAATCCCGAACCGATCATCACCAAGCGCTACTCGCTCGACCAGATCAACGAAGCGCTGCACGCGTCAGCCGAAAAGCGGGACTTGAGCGGCGTGCTGGTTCCGAACCGTTAGGGCCTCGGTGACTTAGGAGCCGAGCCGATAGGCGAGGCGACCAATCGTTACGTCGCCCTATTTCGACTGCGCAGCAGGCGCAATGAAAACTCCGGCACAGAAAACCCTCACCCATCCGCTAGACCCCTTAGTGCCGTGTCAGCAAACGTTTGCGTGTTCCGCCGGCCAGGTTCGCCCGCTGCTGCGTTGCGGACTCCTCACATTGGGGCAGGGCCAGTGCATCGTCGCCGCGCCTTGCATCGAACGAACCTGGCTCGACGTTTACCCACCGACGTTCACTGACACGGCACTAACCTGGCCGCGTGCATCGGCCGATTGGGATGTTCGACTCCGGCTTCGGAGGGCTGACCGTTGCTCGCGCCGTGATGGACCTCCTGCCGTCCGAGGATCTCGTCTACATCGGCGACACCGGAAGGTACCCATACGGGCCGAAACCGCTCGCCGAGGTGCGCCAGTTTGCGCACGAACTGGCATGGTCGCTGGTCAAGGATTTTGGCGCAAAGGCGATCGTGGTGGCTTGCAACACGGCAACCGCGGCGGGTCTCGACCAGCTGCGCGACGAGCTACCTGTGCCCGTGATCGACGTGATCGAACCCGGAGCGCGAGCGTTGGTGCAAGCGACGGCGACTGGTCGGGTCGCCGTAATCGGCACGGTCGGCACGATGTCGTCCGGTGCTTACGTCGAAGCGATCGCCCGCACAGGTGCGCCGGTCAACTTGACGTGTGCGGCCTGCCCCGGCTTTGTCGAGTTCGTCGAGCGAGGCCAAACCGTCGGCGACGAGGTCACTGTGCTGGCCGAGCGAATGCTGGCGCCTGTTCGTGAGGCGAATGTCGATGCACTGCTGCTCGGGTGTACCCACTACCCGTTCCTCGCCCGCACGATCAGTGATGTGATGGGGCCGCACGTCACGCTCGTCAGCTCTGCCGATGAAACCGCCTTCTCGGCACGCACGAGGTTGGCCGAGCTCGGACTGATTCGTGAATCGACGCAACCTGGACGTCATCGATTCCTGTCGAGCGGCGACATTGAGTCATTCCGTCAACTCGGTGGCAGGCTGCTCGGGCCCGAACTCGCACACACTGAGCGCTGGCCGCTCGACGAACCGAAACACCTGGAGTCCTGATGTCACGTCCCGATGGCCGGCTTGCCGACGAACTGCGGTTGATCACGTTCGAGCGTGACTACACCGAAATGGCCGACGGTTCCTGCCTTGTCTCGTTTGGTCGAACTCGTGTGCTCTGCACGGCGTCGATCGATGAGAACGTACCGCGTTGGATGAAGGGCAAAGGCAAAGGTTGGGTGACTGCCGAGTATTCGATGCTCCCCGGATCGTCGCCTGAGCGTGTCGACCGCGAAGCCGCCAAGGGCAAGCAGAGCGGCCGAACTGTCGAGATCCAACGCTTGATCGGCCGATCTCTGCGGGCGGCGTGTGACATGACGATGCTCGGCGAACGCCAGGTGATCGTCGATTGTGACGTGCTCCAGGCCGATGGCGGCACGCGAACGGCGAGCATCTGCGGAGGGTTCATCGCTCTTCATGACGCGCTCACGCGGGTCATTCAGCGCGGTGGACTCTCGGCCCATCCGTTGATGTCATTCGTCTCGGCGATCAGCGTCGGGATCGTCGACGGAATTCCGGTACTCGACCTGCCGTATGTCGAAGACAGCAAGGCTGAAGTCGATATGAACGTCGTGATGCTGGCTCCGATCGAGTACGGCGAGGCCCGGTTCGTCGAAGTCCAGGGCACCGCCGAAGGGATGGCGTTCACTCGCGGGGAACTCGACTCGCTGCTCGGGCTTGCCGAGCTTGGGTTGGCCGAAATTGTCGAGTTGCAACGCGAGATGGTGTCGACGCCGCCTTCACGACGATGAGCGATCGCCTGCGGCTGGTGTGTGCATCGGCGAATCCCGACAAGGTCGCCGAGATCCGATTCATCCTTGACGGCGTCGTCGATCTGTTGCCTCGACCCGACGATGTTCCCGACGTCATCGAGGATGCTGACACGCTGACCGGAAACGCCCGTCTCAAAGCCGTTGCGATCTGTGAGGCGACGGGCCTACCTGCAGTCGCCGACGACACCGGTTTTGAAGTGTTGACCCTCGGCGGTGCTCCCGGTGTCCATGCCGCCCGATGGGCTGGTGAGGGCTGCACGTACGCCGACAACAGACACAAACTGTTACACGAACTCGTCGACCAAACCGACCGTCGGGCGGTGTTCCGAACCTGCGTGTTGGTGAGGTGGCCAGACGGTCGCGAGTTGGCGGTTGACGGTGTCTGCGAAGGCGCCGTGCCAACCGAACCACGCGGCGAGCGCGGCTTCGGCTACGACGCAGTCTTCATTCCTGACGACGGCGACGGTCGCTCGTTCGCCGAAATGACAGAAGCCGAAAAGCACGCCATCTCCCACAGAGGTCGAGCTTTCCGCAATCTCCTCGCCGCCCTCAAACGGTGACGGTTACCAGCCGCGGAGGTCGATCGGCCACTCGTCGACGACTTCGTCGTTGCGGATCAGCAAGGCTGATGAGTGCATCGCCATCGTCGGGTCGACGTGGGCAGGGATCACTCGGACGCGATCGCCGACCGTCACCGGTTCGTCAGGTTCAAAGGTCAAGTGTTCGTCGGAACAGAACCAGACCGTGCCGCCCACAACTGACGGGTTGCCGTGGTCCATCCCGAGTGCCTTCAACCCGACATCGGCGACCGCCCATCCGGCACTGACCGAGATCACAGTGCCGATGACGAACAACGCCTGTCCGAACGGAAGGCCCTGCTGCCCGTAGTGCGTGTCCATCAACGCGTAACTTCCGGCTTGAATCTCGTTGACCCCGGTGTTCTCGTGGAGGTCGTACGTGCCGGTACCGCCGGCGGAAATGATCTCGCCGCCGACATCGGCGCTGGCGGCGAGCAACAAGGCCATCGATCGTTCGACTGACGCCAATCGTTCCGACCGATCGGCGACCATCATCAGATGCCCTTCGTAACCCATGACACCGCGTACGTCGAGTCCGGCGGAGCGGGCGCGGTCAGCAAGCCGACCGGCCTCGTCCGGTGCAATTCCGCAGCGCGGCAGACCGACGTTGACGTCGATCAGGCAGGCGCTGATGCCAGCCGCCGCGGCGGCCCGGATCGTCTCGTAGGAATCGACGGCCACCGTTACCGCAACGTCGAGTTCCGCCATCGCCCGCAGGCGAGTGGCGTCGATTGTTTGATTGGCAAGCAGCAGGTCGATCCCGACTCCGGCTTGCGCCATACCGACGACTTCACGCGGTGTGGCGCATGTGAAGGTGTGATGGCCAACGCCAACCTGAGCGGCTGCGATCGCCGTGGACTTGTGTGCTTTGACGTGCGGCCGAAGCCGAATCCCCGGTAGGTACGCCGCCATCGTGGCGAGA
Organism: Ilumatobacteraceae bacterium; assembly: GCA_031422395.1. Classification (GTDB taxonomy): domain Bacteria; phylum Actinomycetota; class Acidimicrobiia; order Acidimicrobiales; family Ilumatobacteraceae; genus Ilumatobacter. The sequence goes on from JANPLQ010000093.1 coordinate 14,690, forward strand.
TTGTGATCGAACTGGGCAGCGTCGATGACGAGCGCCGGAGTCGAAAGATCTGAGACATGCACGCCGACAGCCTGGCACGCCGACAGCCGCGCACGAGCGCTAGCTGACGAGTTCCTCGATCAGTACTTCGTTCCACTGCGTCAACCAGCCGCGGAGATCAGGGAACGCCATCGGGACGGCGATCCCGTATCCCTGGGCGACGTCGCAATCGAGGTCTGCTAACGCATTCCAGACGGCTGTCGTCTCGACACCTTCGGCGACGACATCGAGACCGAGGTCGTGCGACAACCGAATCAATGACGCCACGATCAGGCGGTCACGTGGCTGATCGAGAATCCCGGTCACGAAGTCGCGGTCGATCTTGACCCGATCGACTTGCAGCAACCGAAGCGTCTGATACGACGAGTGCCCGGCACCGAAGTCGTCGATCGCGATTCGGATCCCGGCATTGCGAAGTTGGCTGATCGTGTACGACGATCGCTCGGCGTTGGTGACAAACCCTCGTTCCGTCACCTCGAGTTCGAGCCGATCGGCGGGAAATCCGGTCTCAGCCAGAATCTGGAGCACCTGAGCTGCGAAGTACTGGTCGAGCAGGCTGCGAGGCGATACGTTGACAGCCAGTTTGATGTTCGAGGCGCCGGCAGTCATCAAGCCACGCGTGGCAACTCGAAGTACCAGTTCGGTGAGCGGACCGATCAGGTCTGTCTGCTCGGCGAGTCCGATGAACTCGTCAGGTGGGATTGAGCCGTGCTCCGGGTGCTGCCACCTGATCAGGGCCTCGACGGTGTCGACCGAGCCGTCGTTCATGTTGAGCTGCGGCTGAAAGTGGATATGCAATTGGTGGCTGCCGAGCGCCTCACTCAAATCGCTGAGTAAATTCAGCCTGCCTCGCTGTGGCGTTTTGATGCAGGTGTCGTATCGCTCGAATGTTGTTCGCAACCGCTTGGCCTTGTACATCGCGACATCAGCGGCGCGCAGCAGATCGGTCTTGGACTGCCCGTGTTCGGGAGCGCTGGCGATTCCGATACTGACTCCAACGGTCACGGGGAAGCCGTCGACGATGAGCGGGTGAACGAGCGCGGCATGGAGCACGTTGACGGCCTGATCGACTTCGTCAGGCGAGACGATGCCGATCGTGAGCACGGCGAACTCGTCACCGCCGAGGCGGGCGGCGATCGAACCTGGCGGCAGGTTCGCCTCGAGCCTGTCCGCAAATGCGACCAGCAGGGTGTCGCCGATTTGATGGCCAAGCCGGTCGTTGATTTCTTTGAACCCGTTGAGGTCCATCAACAACAGTGTCGGGTGAGCGCCGTCACGAGGGCCGACCATGGCGTCGTTCATCTGGTCGAGGAAGGCCCGCCGATTGAGCATCCCGGTCAGCGAATCGTGGTGCGCCTCGTGGGCCCGTTCGAATGCCTGCCTGGTCGACTTGAATACGAGGATCGTGGTGATCCCGAGCAGCGGGATCAGCACGAGGCTGAAGTCGATCCCGATCACCCAGATCGGAGCCAGCGACAACAGCGCACCTTCAGCAGTGATTCGTGTGGCGAAATTGCGCCGCAGCATCGCGAGCATGGACAGATTGCGCCTGACCGACATCGATAGGGCGGCGATCACCGTGTTGAGCAGCAGGATCGACATTCCCGCTAGGACGATCGCCAGAGCCCAATCCCATGGCACGGTTTCGAATTGCGTGATCGCGCCATGGACGCCGAGGGCGAATAGCACGAGACCGCCGGCTGACAACGAGATCGCCACGCCTGACACCCGCATCAGTACCGAACTCACCGAGTCGGCGTCGGCGACCGCATGCAGGGTCGATCCGAGCAGGGCCACGCTGACTGCGATCGACGGTGAACCGAGCAGGATCAAGGCGTATGCGAACATCCAAAGCGGGGTGACGGACCGGATCGGTCCGAACCCGATCCATGCCCGTGGGCTGCGTTCGCAGGTGATCAGCAAGATCGCGATAACCCCCGCCACGAGCCAGTTGATCCGAGCAGGATCGACGTGGATCTCGGTCCAGACCAGCGACCATAAGAGGCCGAGCGCCGACGCGATCGTGAAACTGACCGTGAGCGCGGCTCGCCAGTTTCTGGGTGGGCGTGAAGTGAGGAGTTCCATCATGAGTTATTGCCCCGCCCGCTAGGCGAGTGAAATGTCATCGACACGCTGGTGCTGCTTGGTGATTCAAGGAATCGTCAAGGAACTTCATGCAGCAGGTCAGTTATCCTGAGTTTCTGTTAGTTGGCCGACGTAGCCCAATGGCAGAGGCACGGCGTTTAGGTCGCCGTCAGTGAGAGTTCGAGTCTCTCCGTCGGCACCGCACACCACCGGTGGGCTGTTTTCCAGCTCTCTCAGTCGATGGCATCGAGATTGTCAGTTGCGTGGCGGACGAGCCCTGGCGGCGAGGTCTCGCCGTAAAATTCGAGGAGTTCGTCGATACGTCGGCGCACCGTTCGTTCGTGCAAGCGCAGCATCGATCCGATAGACCGGTTGTTGTGCCCAAGGGCTACGAGCGCCAGCACTCGATGTTGGGTTGCGGTCAGGTCGATCTTGGAGCCACCTTGTAGTGTTTGCCCCTTTGCCTGGTGGATCTTGATCGGCAAGCGCAGGCGGTTGTCGGACGCGGCGATTCGACCCTCATAGTTGGAGGGTCTGGATCGTCTGGTCGGTCTGTTTGTCCCGCTGCCGCTGTTCTTGCTGTTTGTCCTGTTTGCGTTGGCGGTGTTGTTCGACTCGTCGGCCGGGTCTGATTTGGATCGGGACGCTGGCGTGGAGTTCGCCGTCGGGTGTTCGGATGGTGAGTGTGCGGTCGTCGGCGAGGGTGAGTGTCCATCGGCCTTCGTGGATCAGGTGGTGGTGGTGTTTACAGGTCGGGATCAGGTGGCGGAGGTCGGTTTTGCCTCCGTTGGCCCAGTCGTGGAGGTGATGGATTTCGCAGCGGTCGAAACTGATGTCGCAGCCATGAAACGCACATGTCCGGTACATCGTCCGTAACGCACGTCGTTGGGCCCGGTTGGCAAGTCGTTGTGTGCGTCCAATGTCGAGCGGGATACCGTCACCATTGAGTACGACCGGGAGGATCGATGCGTTGCACGCCAAGCGGCGTGCGATCCCGACCGGGATTGGTGTTCCGTCACCGAACTCGCACACCGAATCCTCATGCAACCCGTCGACCAGTGTGTCGAGATCGACAATCACGGTCATTTCCACAACAGCAGGTCGGACGGCTTGATGACCACCTGACACGAGGTTGCTGAGGGCGTGGGCGGCGAGGTGGTTACGGTCGAGATCACGCAACTCAGTGTTGGCGGTGATCATGGCGGCGATTTCGGTTTCGAGCGAGGTGAACAGTTGATGCCCGAGTTCGGGGTCGAACTCTCCGCTCAGGCGGTACATCCCGGTGCGTGGGCAGATCGAACGCCGCAGCGTGGTGTCACGCTTTTGGCGTTCTGATCGTTCGATGCCTTGATCTTTGGTGATCCGGTCTTTCAAGTGTCGGCAGTGACGGGCGAACTCTTCTGGTGTCGAATGTGTTGCCTGGTCGAGTAGTGCTGCTTCGTGTTCGAGGAACAGGTCTTTGGTTGGCTGATCAAGCCGCGCCGTGGCGTTGGCGAGGGCGTCGGTGTGGGCAGCAGACACAGCACCGGCGGCGAGTGCATCACCAAATGATGGTGCCTCTTCGAGTGCTTTCGAGCGTCGATCCTTGGCTTTTGCTTCGGCGGCGGAGATTCTGGCGTTGCGGATCAGGACTTCTGCGGCGGAGACGTCGAGTTGGTTGGAACGTGACAGCACAGCAGCTTGATGACGATCGATCCAGCCTTGCACGATTTTCATTGACTGCATTTCGGCGACGACTTGGGTCATCGTGAATGTTGTCGGGTCGGAATGTGTCAACGCTTCGAAGATGCGGAGTGGGTCGACCGGCCGTGACATGAGATTACACTATCAGACATATGTACGTGATGCAACATGGTCTGATGACTTGCTTTGGAGCCGGCGTTCGGTCCCGGGACGAACGCCTCCGTCACAGCACAGCTTGCGCCATCGCTCACGACACTCCCGGCGAACACGCGTGTGATCCGGGTGTGGGGCGCCAAAAAAGAAACGACATTGACAGCACCGGCGGGTGTCACCGAACGGGTCGATACGTCGTCGACGGGTACCGGTTCAGTCACGGTGGCGATCGGCGACGCGACACGACCGTCTGTCGGGGTGTCGGGTGCGGCGACGGCGACATCGTCATCGGTGCGCGTTGGTGAACACCTCACGTTGTGTTGAAACCAGCACCCGCCGGGAGTCCGACGACGACGGTCACAACGCACAGCTATAGCTATTCTGGTGGTGGTGATACTGGTGATGTCGTGATGGACACCAGCAACGTCGTGATTGAACGCACGTTTGGGTTGCCGGGTGGTGTGATGGTCCAAGATCGGGGCCCGACCGGTGATGTGTGGTCGTATCCGAACATTCACGGCGACACCCAAGCCGTCGCCAACCTGTCAGGTGTCAAACAAGGTGTCACGTTGACGTATGACCCGTTCGGTAACCCGCTGGCAGGGATTTTCGACAACCAAGCCGGCGAATACGACAACGGATGGCTCGGCCAACACCAACGCCCCCTCGAACACCAAACGGTCTTGCGCCCGATGATCGAAATGGGAGCAAGAATCTACGACCCGACATTGGGCAGATTCCTCCAAGTCGACCCGATCGAAGGCGGCACCACCACCAACGACTACGGCTACGTCCGAGACCCCATCAAAACCAGCAGATTGGCAGTGAACTGCCGGTCGATCTTGAGTCGATCGGCACGTAGGTCTCGTAGCGTGAGGAATGACGAGTAGCCGGTTCCGAAGTCATCGATCGCGATCCGAATCCCTCGCGTACGCAACTGTTCGATCGTCAGCGCACTTCGCTACGCATCGAGAGTTCTGACAGGGTTTCTCCGATGAAGAGCAGCAACGAGAGCAGACCGAATGCGACCCAGTTGACGTTCGCCGTCCCGTAGCTTTGATCGACCCGCACGATCAACCAGCCGGCGACGATCGCCGAGCAGCACACGAACGAAACGAACGCTACGACCTTGGAGTGGGAACCTGTGGTCTCAGACGTCATCGCCCCGTTTGACAGAATGCATCAGCTAGGCCCGTGGTGAACGGGCCCGGCATGCAAATCGGTCAGTACCACTTAAATGGTGCGGCGACAGCCGCGACGAGCGCGACCACCGTGCCCGCTGTCACCGCTGCCTCTGCAATCGGGGCGGCAACGCGCCAACGGATGACCTTCTGAACTTTGCTCATTGTTTCCTCCGGTTCCTGCCGCGGTGGTCCCGAAGCAGAGTGGTCGGGGGAGCATCATGCGATGTCCTCCGACGGAGCGATCTGCTCCGTCGGGGTCTTCATCGAACGCCACGGTCCGGAACTTGAGCTTCGCTGCACGAAGGTTGACAGTTACTTGACAGGAATCCAGGCCAAAATGAGTCGTGAGATGGTCACATCGGTCCGCTCGAGCCCGATCGCCATCGACATGATGTTCTTCGCCCGGCCCATCCAGCGTGCGTCGATCTCGGTCACCTCGTCGGCCAACTCGGCTTCGAGTTCGATAAGTCCTTGCTCGAGACGCTCGACTTTGTTCTCGGCGGCGTCGACGCGCTCTCTGGCTGCGCTCGTACGCCCCCGCCGGCTGGCCGCACTGCCGAGTTTGCCGAGCAGTCCGCCGCGCGAACGGCCCCCGAACAATCCGCCGAGGACCGATCCTGCAGTCGAGAGCAGCTCGGAGTTGCGCTTTCCGTGCGCTTCCTCCTCCAGCACGTCGACTCGGTCTGTGGCCTCGTCGAGTTGTCGGCGTACTGTTTCGACTTTGGTTTCGTACCTGTCGCGTAGCTTGGCGATCTCCGCGTCGGCCAGTTCGTCTGCAGTGCGGGCGGATCGCAACTCGAACTGCTCGACGGTCTCGCCAGGCCTGCCGTACAGCTTGAGATCGGTGTTGACCGGGATGTCGATGGTCAAACTGCGAGCCAGATGATCTCGAAGATCGCGTTCAATGTTGGCGAAGTAGGTCTTGCTGGTCAGTGGAGCCTTGCCGAACATGTACGTCGAGTTGGCCGTTGGTTCGCTGCGTAAGTCGCGATCGTCGTAGTCGACCGGAATCGATCGCGACACGTCGATCATCTCGGTCAACGGGCTCAAAACGCACTCGAACTCCTGATTCAGCGCAACGTCCGCCTTGGTGTCGTCGTACCGCAGGCTCACACGGGCCACGATCGCCGCTTCGAGGCGCGTGCCGACCGAGCTCCCGCCGACCTCCGCCAGCCACGGCGCGGCAACGTCGACCCAGCGAACTGGAATCCCGCCCGCCACGTCGGGCATGACGGACGTTTCGTCGTCGGCGAGCGTTTCCCTCGGGGCTTCCGTCGGCCGGTTTGCGGTTGCGGTTGCGTCGGCAGTGGAAGTCGTTTCGGTGAGCTGATTGATCTGGTCGCGAGTCATCGGGCCGCGTAGGTAGCTCATCGCCCATCGAGTCGTGAACACTTCAGTTGTGTCCTTGCCGGCACGTCGCAGCACGAACTCGCGCTTGGCCAGTCCGGAAATCGTGGCGTCGACCGCAGCAACATCGACACCGCCACTGGCGGTGGCCAACCCATCGAGCAGGCGTTGCTTATCGCGGTCAGTCTGCAGACGGCCGATCATCCAGGTGCCCGCATTCGACAACGCCTTGTAGTCGACATCGACCGGGTTCTGGGTCGACAGCACGACGCCGACGCCGAACGCCCTGGCCTGCTTCATCAGCGTCATGATCGGCTTCTTGGTCGGCGGATTGGCGGTCGGCGGGAGATAGCCGGCCACCTCGTCCATGTACAGCAAAGCCCGCAGGTCGGTCGTGCCGGACTGTCGGCGCATCCAGGTGACGAGCTTCGTGAGGATCAGCGAGGTGACGAACTGACGCTCCTCGTCGCTGAGGTGTGCCGTAGTGACGATCGCACAACGGCCCTTGCCGGCCGGTGTGTACAGCATCGACTGGATATCCAATGCCGGCCCATCGCCCCACGCCGCGAACGACGGCGACGCCAGCAGACCGTTGAGCTTGATCGCCATTTGCATGCGGTCGGCGGGCGGGAAGAATTGGTCCAGTTCGAACACGCCGAGCTTGCGGATCGGCGGGTTGCCGACGAGACCGACCAGTGCCGCGAGGTCGAGTGCGCGGCCCTCGGTCCACGAGTGGTTGATCAAGTTCGACAGCAGGATGTGTTCTCGGCTCGACAGCGGGTCAGCATCAACTCCGACGAGGCCGAGCAGGCCGGACACGTACCCCTCGATCTCGTCTCCGACGATTTCGGCATCACCCATGTCGGCCGGCACCTGCAGCGATCCAACGATGTTGACAGGCACACCGGAGTGCGACCCGGGCGTGTAGATCGTGAAGTCGGTCTTGTCGCGCAGGGTGGCGACGTTCTGCGTCGTGAGCCCCCAACCGAGCAGGCCTTTCGTCCAGAGCTCGGACTGTTGTACGGCGAAGGCTTCAGGCGTCAGGCCGGCGGCCGTTGCTTGTGCCTCATCGATCCACGGCCGGAAGTCGGATGGTGCGAGCGCAGGGAAAGTCAGGCACAGGTTGGTGAGGTCGCCCTTCGGGTCGATCAGCAACGCCGGCAGACCTGCCGACAGGACCTCTTCGATCAGCACGACTCCGAGTCCGGTCTTGCCAGACCCGGTCATCCCGACGATCACCCCATGGGTCGTGAAGTTGTCGGTCCCGATCCGGACGTCCTTACCCGTGCGCTCGTGAGTGACCGGATCAACCGCTCCACCAAGAAACAGTTCTGCCATAGCCCGGCAGGGTAGTCGGACTCGCCGCAACGGATTGGGTGCGCCTCCAGTAGGTTTCTCGACCGTGCTGATGCGTCGCCTGACGGCCGGAATGGTCGGATTCGTTGGCTTGAGTTTGGAGATCGCGTATACGCGGATCGTCTCGTTCAAGCTGTTCTACTACTACACCTACTTCGTGATTGGTCTGGCCCTGCTCGGGTTCGGTGCGGCTGCGACGGTGGTGGCGTTGTCTGTGCGGCTGCGTCGACGAGACGTACTCGACACGATTCGTCAGTCGGCCCCGGTGATCGGGTTGATCGGCGTGATCTCGTATTTCGTGATCGCCAAACTGCCGACCGATGTCAATCAGATCTGGGTCGGCAGTTGGAGCAGGGCTGCGCTCGAGTTGCTGCTCGTTCTCGTATTGGCGCTCTCGTTGACGGCCGTGTTCTTCGCACTCGGCGTGATCATCTCGCTGCTGATTGTCGTCGACGCCGCCGACGTCCGGAAGCTGTACTTCTGGGATCTCTCCGGGGCGGCACTGGGGTGCCTCGTTGCGGTGCCGTTACAGCTCACGATCGGCCCGCCGGCAATGGTGCTCATGTCATTGGTGCTGTTCGCTGCGCTTGGGTTCGTGATCGCGATGTCGACCGGGAAGGGCCGTCAGATGGCAGCCGGCGGAGTCGCTCTCGTGTCGGTTGCGGCGTTCCTGGTCGGGACACAGGATGTTCGCGCCGACCAGACCAAGACACTGCGTACTGATGCGGTCACCAGTGGCGGAGACTGGGGTGCAGTGTTCCGAGTCGATGCGGTCGACATCGGCGGCCTGCAAGTTCTCCACCACGACGGGTTGTGGGGATCATCGATCTGGAAGTACGACGGCACACCCGCCACAACTGATCGCTTCAAGATCGACGATCGTCAGATCCCATGGGCGGCGCTCGGCCGCAGCCCTGAGCGATTGCTGATCATTGGCGCTGCCGGCGGGAACGAGATCATGGCTGCGCTGACCTACGGCGTCGGTCAGATCGATGCTGTGGAACTCAACCCGGTCACTGTCAACCTGCTGGAGAACACGTTCGCCGAGTACTCCGGCAACATCGCCAACCTCCCGAACGTGAACTACGTGCAGGGTGACGGACGCACGTTTCTCGCTCGATCAGCTGATGCGTACGACCTGATCTGGTTCGTCGCTCCTGACTCATACGCCGCCTCGAATGCGGCGACAGCGGGAGCGTTCGTTCTGTCCGAGAGCTATCTGTACACGACCGAGATGATCGAGACCGCCTTCAATCATCTCGACGACGACGGGATCATGGTTGCCCAGTTTGGCGACTTCGACTTCGAACAACGGCCGACGCGTACCGCCCGCTACTTGGTAACTGCGCGAGATGCGATCGGTGACGACGTCGCCCGATTCTCGGACAACCTGTCGCTCGTGGTCGAAGACGCCGAAACAGAATTTTCGCGCGTCAGCACCATCATCCTGTCGCGTCAGCCACTCTCGGACGTCGCCGTCCAGCGGGTGATTGAGTCGATTGCCAACGTTCCGGGTGCCCGCGCGGTCCACCTTCCTGGCGGAGTTGGCACCCAGGAGGGGGTGACCGCCCAGATCATCAACGCTGATCAGGCCGCCGTCGACTCGATCGTGGCCGATTTCGACTTCGCTATCGATTCGATCACCGATGACCGCCCGTTCTTCTGGCACTTCACGCCGTACAGCGACGTGGTGACGAACTTCAGTCGCGGGATCGAAGACAGCGAGATCGCCATCGGTGAGCGACTGCTTCTGCTGCTGCTCGTTGTTGCGGTCGTGGTGGCTGCGTTTCTGCTCTGGCTGCCGTTTGCCGTGAGCCGTCGTCGTGGCGCTGAACGTACGGCCGCCGTGCCCGGCCGCTGGCGACTAGTGGTCTACTTCGCTGCGCTTGGGCTCGGCTTCATGCTGATCGAAGTGTCGATGATCCAACGGTTCGCCCTGCTACTCGGTTATCCGACGCTCTCGCTTTCCGTGTCGCTGTTCACGTTGCTGATCGCCACGGCGATCGGGGCGCGGGGTTCGTCGTGGATTCTCGGCGATCAGCGTCGTCGGCTCGCGCTATCTGTAGGTGCTCTGTGGGCAATCACGTTCGTGTACTTGCTGGTCTCTGACTCGGTGACCGACACGGTGTTGGCGTGGGCCGAACCCGCTCGCATCGCGGTTGCCGTGATCATGCTGATGCCGGTCGGCTTGCTGCTCGGAATGTTCCTGCCGACTGGTATCGACCGAGCGCGTGAGATGGCTGGTGCCGCAAACTCGGATGCGGGCCGCCTCATCGCCTGGTGCTGGGCTGTCAACGGATTCTTCTCGGTGATCGGCTCGACGTCGACCACGATGCTGTCGATGACGTTCGGTTTCGATCGGACGGTGATCATCGGCCTCGTTCTGTATGCCGTCGCCGCCGCGGTGATGACGACCGGCCGCGCTGTTGAAGCGATCGTGCCCGCCGATTAGGTTTCGCCTCGTGACGTTCTCCGGATTCCCGCACGAGGCTCTCGACTTTTATACCCGCTTGGAGGCGGACAACTCGAAGGTGTTCTGGGAGGCCAACAAGGCGACCTACGAGTCGGTCGTTCGGGCATCAGTCGAATCACTGTGCGAGGAGTTGCCGGCGTACGGGCCTTACCATCTGTTTCGTCCCTACAACGATGTTCGGTTCTCGAAGGGCAAGCCGCCGTACAAGACCCAGCAGGGTGCCTACGGCGAAACCGAAGGCGGTGCAGGCTTCTATGTCCAGTTGTCAGCGCAGGGCCTGATGGTCGGAGCCGGTTACTACGCGATGGCCAAGGATCAGCTTGAACGGTTTCGTGCGGCGGTCGACGCCGAACACACCGGATCCGAGATCGCCGGAATCGTGGCCGGCCTGTCGAAACAGTACCGGTTTACGGCGATCGACGAACTCAAGACGGCCCCACGCGGGTTCCCGGTGGATCACCCACGAATCGAACTGATTCGTCGGAAAGGCTTGATCCTGATCAAGGAGTTCGGCGCACCGGCATGGATCCACACCAAGCAGGCGGCGACGAAAATCCGAGGAGTGTGGGATGCCGCCGGAGAGATGAACGCCTGGCTCGACACCCACGTCGGCCCCAGCGCCCTTGAACCCGAAGGTTTCTTCCGCTGATTGTCGCTCGGTTCACCAACACCCGAAGACTCGCTGCCGTTCCCGGATCTCCTCCAACCATCGGAGTAGGTCTGGGGCACTACGTTTGACAAACTGTCAAACCCGCGAGCGCCGTGAGCGACCCGAGCCGACCACGAAACACCAGCGAGCGGGCCACGACGTTCGTGCCGGCACGCGGCCGCTGCAGCGTCGCCACCAACGCAATCATCAACGCAGCAACAAACACCAACGATCCTCAGCCCCCTGGGGCAATCGGCGCGGCTGTCAACGTTTCGAGCGAGATCGACACGTACCGACTCCGTCCCGGGATTCGGCCCTAGCGGCCTCGCTGCGTCGAGCGAGTCGCCTGCGGCACAGTGCTTGCGCAACGACCTGGCAGTGCCGCAACGAGGCCGGCAGCCGGAGCGGATCAGCAGCCGATGCAACTAGCGCCGATCGGCAGATACGGCGCTGGTCAGTCGTCGAAACTGAGCGATGACGACAACTCGCGATGGTCTTCGAGCTGGCCGTGGAGTTCAGCAATCTTGCGCTCGGCGAGCGCCAGCACGTCGGCACCGGCGATGAATCGTTGCGGCGGTGGCTCTTCAGCGGCAATCGTCATCAATGCATGCGCAAGCTTGTCGGGGTCGCCGCCCTGGTGACCGTCCTGCGCCTGCCACCACTGCTGTTGAGTCGCGCTGCGTTCTGCGTAGTCATCGACCGCGAGTTCGGGCCAAATCAACGACTCCGGACTAGCCAGACCGGTCCGGAAAAAGCCGGGGTTCACGATCGTGGTCCTGATCCCGAACGGCTCGACCTCCTGTGCGATCGCACCCATCCAACCTTCCAGCCCGAATTTCGACGCAGCGTAGACCGACGAGTATTCGAACGCCATCAGGCCGGCCCCAGAAGAGATCGAGATCACGTGGCCGGACCGTTGCCGACGCATCACGGGCAGCACAGCGCGAGTGACGTTCATCGGTCCCAACAGATTCGTGGCGAGTTGCTGCTCGACTTGGCGGGGTGACATCTCCTCGAAGTAGCCCTTGAACGACGCCCCAGCGTTGTTGACGACGACGTCGATGCGATCGAACCGCTCGACTGCCGCCTGCACCGCGGCGCTCGCCTCGTCCACACTCGTGACGTCGAGACGAACCGCCAAGAGATCATCGCGTTCGCCGAAGGCCCGCGCAACGTCGTCTGGCCGTCGACCAGTGGCGACGACGGCGTGGCCCTCAGCGAGTGCCGCCTTGACGAACGACGCGCCCATGCCCCGAGCCGCACCCGTGATGAGCCACACTTTCCTGCTGGACATCGACGTCTCCTCCTTGTTCCGACATGCACGATAGGGCGGAGCCGCACCGCACCAAATGCCCAGTCCGGCGCGTCAGACCCGCATCGCAGTCCGACCGTTCGGCCGAGGCCCGTCACCGCACTGCCCGGGTCGACGCCCATGAGACCGCGGCCGCGTAGTCGCGTCGAGCCTTGGATGAACCGAACCGCGAGCCGAGTCTCCGATCGCAGCGGTGACACATGCCCTCGGCGTTGCGGTGGAAGTCAGAGGCGAGCGCGGTCGAGCCGCAGAACGTGCACGGGTCGGTGGTCATCTCGTCGAGGTCCGTCTTGGCCCGAGCGACCGAGGCCGCCAACTCGCGGTCGTTGACGTGCGCCCAGGCGATCTCGTTCGCCCGTGACGGTGTCGCTAACGCAAGGTGCGTTGAGATGGCGCTTGACCAGGGCAAACGTTCACGAACGTGCAACACGATGTGAGTAGGTGAAAGGGACACTACGTTTGACAAACTGTCAACGTGACTTCGGCTGACGTGCATCGCTCGACTCTTGAGAATCAATTTGGGTTGGCGGATCGGGTCGTCGATGCCGGAGCGCTGGCCAACAGCGTCGCTCGGTTTCGGGACCGCGGGATCACGTTGCCGATGTTCGCGCAACTCGCTGATCCGTCAAGCTTTGACTATGACGTGCGTGTTGGCGATGCGGATCCGCAGGGACCTGATGCTCGCAACCTGTGGCGGGTGCACTGGTACAACGACCTGCGCGGCAATCGGGTCGATGTGCCTGACCACGTCGTGCTTCCATCGAGCCTGACGGGTGTCGACAGCCCAATCATCGTCGTGTTCGGCGACCGGTTCCCGATGATCACCGCCCACAAAGTGTTGGCGGCGTATGCATGCCTGGCTCCTCGTGTCGTCACCGGGCAGTTCGACCCAACCCGACATCGAGCGATCTGGCCGTCGACCGGTAACTACGCCCGCGGTGGCATCGCGATCAGTCGGATCATGGCCAGTCGCGGCGTGGCGATCCTCCCCGAGGGGATGAGTCAGGAACGCTTCGACTGGCTCAATCGATGGTGCGAGAACCCGGAAGCCGATGTCATCAAGACGTACGGCACCGAGTCGAACGTCAAAGAGATCTACGACGCCTGTAACGAACTGGCGAAGGATCCCGGCAACTTCATCCTCAACCAGTTCTCCGAGTTCGGGAACCACCTCGGGCACTACACGGTCACTGGCCGAGCACTGGGTCACGTCTTCGAAACGGTTCGCCACGCCAGCGGACGCGACCTGCGATTGGCGGCCTTCACCTCCGCCACCGGGTCGGCTGGAACGATCGCCGCGGGCGACCGCCTCAAAGAGGAATATGGGACGCGGATCGTTGCCGTCGAGGCGCTCGAATGCCCAACGTTGCTCGAGAACGGATTCGGCGAACACAACATCCAAGGCATCGGTGACAAACACATTCCGTTGATCCACAACGTGATGAACACCGACGTGGTGTGCGCGATCAGCGACGCCGCCACTGACGAGCTGGACGTGATGTTCAATACACTCGAAGGCAAGGCATATCTGGCGCAAGCTAAAGGCGTACCGGTGGAAACGATCGAGGCGCTCGCCCACTTTGGGTTCTCGTCGACGTGCAATCTGTTGGCAGCGATCAAGACCGCCAAGCTGCTCGACCTGGGTGCCGACGATGCGATCATCACCGTTGCCACCGATGGCGGGGCGATGTATCCGAGCGAGCGGGCCAAAACGATCACGAACCGCTATCGAGGTGAGTACTCCCACACCGACGCCGCAGAAGCGTTCGGCCAACACCTCGGACACATCTCGACTGAGCACATGATCGACTGCACCGAGGCTGACCGTCGCCGGATCTTCAACCTCGGCTATTACACGTGGGTCGAACAACAGGGCACTCCGTTCGAGCTGTTCGAACAGCGTCGCTCGCAAGAGTTCTGGCGCGGATTGCGTCCGTACGTGGGGGTGTGGGACGACATGATCACCGAGTTCAACGAACGCGTCGTGACGGGCTGACGATGATCACGGGATTCCGATGCGCTGTGTGCGGAACCTCAGTCGACGTTGCCACACCCTTCGCCTGGCGATGTCCTCGGGCAACGCCGACCGACCCGTACCACGTATTGCACATCTTCGAGGCCCACTCGCACGATCAAGGTCCGCACGATCAGCCGTTTGATCGACCAGTCGATCATCCAAACCCGTTCGTGCGCTACGGCCCACGATTGGTCTGGTGGGCGTTCGCCCGTTCGAACGGCATGACCGATGCGGCGTGCGAGGCGTTGACGTTGGAAATTGCGAGTGACTTCGTCGTGACACCCTTCGAGCGGTCGGACGCGTTGTCCGAGGAGTTGGATGTCGAACTGTGGGTCAAGGACGAGACGGGCAACGTGGCAGGCTCGCACAAGGCGCGCCACTTGCTCTCGATCCTCTTGCACCTCCGTACGGCTGAGATGCTCGGATATCTGATAGATCGCCCTCCGCTGGCGATCGCTTCGTGTGGCAACGCCGCCCTCGCGGCGGCAACCTTGGCCGCTCGGTGTGACTGGCCGCTCGATGTATTCGTCCCAACCTGGATCGACGACGCCATCGATGCCCGACTGGTCGCCTTGGGTGCCCGGGTTCACCGATGTGAACGACGGTCTGCCGACCCGCCGGGTGACCCAGCAATGTTGCGCTGCCGTGAAGCGGTGCTGGCAGGCGCGATTCCGTTCACTGTTCAGGGTCCCGAGAACGCATACTGCCTCGACGGCGGTCGGACGATCGGATGGGAGATATCCGACCAGGCCGTTGCAGCCCGCATCGCAATCGATCGTGCCGTCGTCCAGGTAGGCGGAGGCGCGTTGGCGGCCTGCGTCGGCGCTGGGCTTGGTCGAGGCGTCAGACTCGACACCGTTCAAGCAGAAGGATGCGCTCCGCTGGCGGCGACCTGGGAGCGCCTGCCGGAGCTCGACCGACCCGAGCGCTATTGGTCGCACGTCATGCAACCGTGGCCCAATCCGCATTCGCTCGCCGACGGAATTCTCGACGACGAGACGTACGACTGGATCGCCGACGTCGCCACGATGGTGGAGAGCGGTGGCCGACCGGTCGTTGCCTCCGAAGCCGAAATTGTGTTGGCGCACGAACTGGCAACGGCTGGCGGATACAACGTCAGCCCGACCGGTTCGGCGGGCCTTGCCGGAGTGCTCGCCCTACGAGCAGGACTGCGTCATGGCGAACGGATCGCCGTCGTCATGTCAGGCGTTGGGCGAACCCCGGGCGGTAGCCTTTCGGCATGACGCACCGCAGCGACTCGCCGATGGCCCTCGATGGTGGATTTGACCCGCGAGGCGACGTCTTCAACCGATTACTGAAGAACCGGGTGATCATGCTCGGAACCGATGTGAACGACGACATCGCCAACCAGATTTGCGCCCAACTGCTGTACCTCGAAGGCGAAGACGCCGACACCGACATCTGGCTGTACATCAATAGCCCCGGCGGTTCCGTGACTGCCGGCATGGCGATCTACGACACGATGCAGTTCGTGAGTTGCGACGTTGCAACCGTCTGCCTCGGGTTGGCCGCATCGATGGGCCAGTTCCTGCTGACCGCCGGCGCAGCCAAGAAGCGCTACACGCTGCCGAACTCGCGGATCATGATGCACCAGCCGCTCGCCGGACTGCGTGGACAGGCGTCCGACATCGCGATTCAGGCCGAGCAGCTGCGGTTCACAAAGCGACGAATGGCCGAACTGATCGCTCAACACTCGGGCCAGACGTTCGACCAGATTCGCGCCGACAGCGAGCGTGACCGCTGGTTCACGGCCGAGGAAGCCAAAACGTACGGTTTGGTCGACGATGTAATTCTCAAGCGCGGCGAAATCCCCGCCTGACGCACTCGTCAACCCGCCCGACCCTTCGCGATCGCGGCAAGTTTGACCCAGCAGACAGGCAGAACAGTTCAGCCGGGGGACGTTGTGACGGGCGCTGATCCATCTGGCGACGGCAGTGTCGTCGTTGCCGCCGGGACCGGTGCTTGCGGTGCGATCGTGGTGATCGGGCCGAGGTCCAGATCGCAGTTCTTCTTGAGCCAGGTCGCCACCTCGTAGGCGGATCGCTCGGTGGCGTAGGCCTGCAACGCAACGCGCTGTTCGGATGCCGGGTCGCCCGGCACGATCGTGATTGCTGTCTCGAGGTTGACGACCAGATCGTTCCACTGCTCGGCGATCGCGATCGGGGCAAGCTGTCCCATCAATCGGTAGAAATCAAGTGTCGCTGTCAGCTCGGCCTCGGTCGACAGCGGGGGAGCGAGAATCGTGTTGCGCTGAGCGATCGCCTCGCCACAAAAACGTTCGGCGTCGCTTTGCACCAGATCGTCGTCGCCGCAGGCCGTCAGCGTGACGCACAACGCGGCAACCAATAGCACAGGGCGGACGAGCACCGCACGAGTGTGCCACGACGGATTCCGTCATCAACGGCACCTCGAACTGCAGCGTCGGCCCGTCGCTGCTCCGTGACGTCAGAATCACCCCATCACGTGCGAGTTGATCGACCTCATCGGTCGTGTAGCCGAGCTCGATCAGCACCTCGCGCGAATGTTGCCCGATCGTCGGTGCCGGGCGTCGGATCTCCGGGAGCTGGTCGTCGAACTGGGTGGGTGCGGCTGACAGTTTGAGGTTTAGAGGCAACAGATGGATCATTGCCCTGCAGCGCGATCGCACAGGCTGAGCAAATTGACCCGATTTCCGAGCCAGGTTCCGGCTGTCACACCGTGCCGCTATGGTGGTCCGTACCTGTCGAGGGGTCAGGTTGCACTCCCTCCGGTTCCGAGCGCAGCACCTGTTGCGCCCGATCCTGGAGGTGCTTGTGATTGCTTCTGTTCCGTCTGCCACGATTCTGGGTGCGCGTGGCTACACCGTCGATGTCGAAGTGCATGTCGGCAAGGGCTTGCCGAGCTTCCTGATGCTCGGTTTGCCAGACGAATCGTGTCGCGAGGCGCGGGATCGGGTCCGGGCAGCGGTCCTCACGAGCGGGTTCAGTTGGCCTGACAAGAAGATCACGGTCAACCTTGCACCCCCGCTACATCGCAAAACCGGCTCCGGGCTCGACGTGGCGATCGCGATCGGTGTGTTGATTGCCTGCGACCTACTACCCGCTGACACGATCAAAGGCTTGGCGTTCGCCGGCGAACTCGGTCTCGATGGCTCGATTCGGCACGTGCCGGGTGTGGCGCCGATGGTCGGTGTGCGACCCGACTACGACTGGGTCGTACCAGCTGGTTCGGTGGCAGAAGCCCGTGTCGCCGCTCGGGGTCTCGTTCGGCCGGTCAACAAATTGATCGAGCTCGTCGATGCCCTTTCGGGTGTCGGGTCCTGGCCCGAGATTGATGAACGCCGCGTCGCAACTGTCGAGCAGGAGATTCCCGACCTGGCCGATGTGAAGGGTCAGCCGCATGCCCGACGGGCGCTGGAGGTAGCCGCAGCGGGCGGGCATCACCTGCTGCTCGTCGGCCCGCCCGGTTCAGGCAAGTCGATGCTCGCTCGTCGGTTGCCAGGCTTGTTGCCTGAGCTTGAATACGACGTCGCCCTCCAAACCACGATGATTCACTCCGCCGCGGGAGTCGCTCTTCCGCCGGGTGGCCTCGTGAGGAAGGCTCCATTTCGTTCTCCGCACCACACCAGTTCGGTCGGGTCGCTGGTCGGTGGCGGGTCGCACGCGCTGCGGCCAGGCGAGGCCAGTCTTGCTCACGGCGGCGTGCTGTTCCTCGACGAGATGGGCCAGTTCCACGGCAGTGTGCTCGATGGGCTGCGGGAAATTCTGGAGAACGGGCAGATCATGGTCGGCCGAGTCGACCACGATCGTGTGCCGATGCCGGCCCAATTCCAGCTGGTCGGAGCAACCAATCCGTGCCCGTGCGGAGGCGGTGGTGCACCGGGCGCGTGCGAGTGTGACGAGCGATCGCGCACGAAGTATATCGGCCGACTGTCCGGTCCGCTGCTCGACCGGTTCGACCTGCGCATCGCCGTGAACCGGCCTGCCGTGATGGAACTGTTCGATGGGACGCCGGGTGAGTCTTCAGCCGATGTCGCCGTTCGCGTCGCCGCCGCTCGGCGGGTGGCGATTGAGCGGAGCGGCGGCCTCAACGCCGCCCTCGATGGACCCGACCTTGACCTGTACGCACCATTGACGCAGTCGGCCTCCGATCTATTGATGGCCGAAATGGAACGCGGACGGCTGACTGCCCGGGGGTATCACCGGATTCGGCGGGTGGCGCGCACGCTGGGCGATCTCGCCGACGATCGTGACGAACAGGTTGCTGAAGAGCACGTGGCGATTGCACTCGGGATGCGCGCCAGGATTGGGTTGAGCGCCGTCAGGAGTGCGGCGTGAGCGAGGGCGCCCTGGCGGCGTTGGCCGGGCTACCAGCGATGAATCCGCGCCGGCTACGACACCTGCTCGATCATCACGAGCCGACCGACGCACTTGAACGCTTACAGAGCGGCCGAGCTCTCGATCCAATGTTCGTACGCAACGTTCGCGGCGAGGGCGTCGCCGAACTGCGCAGTCAGGCGGCGTCCGCATCCGAACAACGTTCGTTCGAGGAATGCCAACGCCACGGCGTACGCGTGATCGGGCGAACTGACGCACGATTCCCTCCCGAACTCACGGTTGACCCCGACCCTCCCGCAGTGCTCTTCGTTCGTGGCCGACTTGAGGCACTCGACGCCCGTCGTGTCGGAATCATCGGGACCAGAAACGCGACTGCGGCCGGGCGCGCCACAGCCACCGATTTGGCAATCGAACTTGCGCGAGAGGGGATTGCAGTGATCTCTGGTTTGGCGCGCGGAATCGACGCTGCAGCGCATCGAGGTGTCCGGTCGTCGAATACGTCTGGAAGCGCGGTCGCGGTAGTCGGGAATGGCCTCGACCGTCCTTATCCCAAACAGAACTCGGAACTGTGGGAGTGGGTCGCTCAAACCGGCTTGCTGATCTCGGAATGGCCGCCTGGGGTTGAGCCGGAGGGATGGCGATTCCCGCTCCGGAACCGAATCCTGGCGGCACTCTGCGAGGTGCTCGTCGTGGTCGAGAGTCGGGAGCGGGGAGGAAGCCTTGTGACCGTCCGGGAAGCGATCAACCGCAGTGTCGAAGTGATGGCCGTACCTGGCTCGCCGCGTAGCAGAGCGTCGGCAGGAACGAACCAGCTCCTAGTCGACGGTGCCGCGCCGGTCACGTCCGTTGCAGACGTGTTGACAGTGCTTGGACTCGATCATCGCCGCCAGGGTGAGTTGCCGTTCGACCCTCGCCCGACCCTCGATGGAGTGCAAGCGCTCGTGTTGGCGGCGTGCGCCGATACACCGTGCACGCTGGACATGTTGGTTGTTGAACTGGGGTGTTCGATCGCTGATGCGGCGATGGCGGTGGCTCGGCTCGAGCATCACGGTTGGCTGGTGGAGGCCGGCGGCTGGTTCGAACCGTCAGGATCACGATTGGTGCGACCGTGAGCGAATATTGTGGTGATTATGGCGGAGGTCGACGAGTGGCGTCTGGGCGAGTTCGTGCGCTCGCATTCATCGCTGTCCGATCGAACATTGAGCGCCTACGAAGCCGATGTCAGGCTGTTCGCCGAATGGGTGTCGCGTTCCAGCATCCACTCGCCATCCGGGGTCACTCGCACATTGGTTCGGCGTTATGTGGCGGCGCTCTCAACTCGCGAGTTCGCCCGTCGCAGCATTGCCCGCAAGGCAGCCGCCCTGCGTCGTTACTTCGGTTGGGCGATCACCGAGGGCTACGCCTCAGTCGACCCGACAATTGGACTGCACGTGAGCGCCGGCAGCGGTCGCCTGCCGAAGGTGCTGGATCGACGCCAGCTGGCGCAGCTGCTCGATGGGCCGTCGCCCGATGGCGAACCCGCTTGGCGCCGCCGTCGCGACGACGCCGTGCTCGAAGTGCTGTACGGCAGTGGGGTCCGTGTCTCCGAACTCTGCACACTCGAACTCGACCAGGTGCGCTTGTCGGAACACGTGTTGATCGTGTGGGGCAAAGGGTCCAAGGAACGTCGAGTTCCGCTCGGCGATCCTGCGGCGGCCGCGATGCAGCGTTGGTTGGCGATCCGTCACGACGTGGTCCCGAACGAGGCTGGGCAGGTCGTGTTCGGCAACGAACGTGGCAAACCCATGACACCACGCGACGTGCGACGAATCCTCGACCGTCGGTCTCCGACGCCGACCCACCCACACGCCCTCCGTCACACATTTGCGACGCACCTCCTCGATGGAGGCGCCGACCTCCGTTCGGTGCAGGAGATGTTGGGTCATTCCGACGTGGCGACCACCCAGCGTTACACTCACGTCAGCCGAGAGCGACTGAGATCCGCCTATCGGGAGAGCCACCCACGCGCATGAGCATTGTTCCCGACGATCCCGACTTGGCGATGCATTGGACGCGTTGGCTGAATCGTAAGAACATGGCCTCCCGCGATCACCTGATCGTTCATTACTCGCCGCTTGTCAAGTTCGTCGCAGGTCGTGTCGGTGCAGGCCTCCCCAACAGCGTCGACCCTGGCGATCTGGTGAGCTCCGGCGTGTTCGGTTTGATCGACGCAATCGATCGGTTCGACCCGGAACGGGCCGTCAAGTTCGAAACGTTTGCTGCGCCCCGGATACGTGGTGCGATCTACGACGGCTTGCGTCAACTCGACTGGGTCCCTCGTTCGGTGCGTAGCCGCGCACGGGAAGTGGAGCGAGCGTTCTCGCAGCTCGAACACGAACTCGGTCGTTCGCCGAATGATGAGGAGCTCGCTGCTCACCTCCACGTCGGAACCGACGAGCTGACTCGCTGGCTTGCCTCGATCGCCGCGACCACGATTGGTCCGCTCGATCGCGCTGTCGCCGCCGGGTACGAGCCTGAGGCAGTCGATTCTGCCGGTCTCGAATCCCCGGTTGCGTCGCTCGAAGATCGAGAGCTGCGTGACACCATGAAGTCCGAAATCCGCAAACTTCCTGAGCGCGAGAAACTGGTCCTGTCGTTGTATTACGACGAAGGGCTGACGCTCGCCGAAATCGGCGAGGTACTCGGTGTCACCGAGAGTCGGGTCTCGCAGATTCACACCAAGTCCGTGTTGCATCTTCGGTCACGCATGACCGCTGCGGGCATCGGCTGAAGCATCGCCTCTGATTGCGGCACGTCCGCCTCACACGTTGCAGCGCGGCTGCACCCGTTCGAGAGGAAGAGTCGTGAATCAACGGCGTCTGATTCGTTGTTGGATCGTGCTGATGGCGATGTGTGTTCTTGTAGCACGGTCGGATCTGGTTGATGCCAGCCCCTGCTGGTTACCTCCGACTTCAGCACAAATCATCGATCCGTTTCGTGAACCGGCGTGTCGATGGTGCCCGGGAAATCGGGGTATCGAGTACGGAACACGTGACGGCGATCCGGTGCGGGCGGTAGCCACCGGCACGGTCAGCTTCAGCGGCACGATTGCGGGTACTACGTATGTGGTTACCCAACTCCCAGGCGACCTGCGGCTGACTTACGGGTCGATCGTCGGGGTAAACCTCCGGCGCGGCGATGTCGTGATCCGGGGCACGGTGATTGGCACCGCCGTCGGGCACCTCCATTTCGGCCTCCGCGACGGCGACGTTTACGTCGATCCGGCGCCCTTTCTAGGGACATTGACGTACGCCACGCGTTTGATTCCAGTCACCGGCGACGAGCCCGCACCCGCCCCTCGGCCCGAGTTGCGCTGCGTCGGAAACCGGTCAATCGGCGGTTAGAATCGTCAACCGGTCCATCATCTGATGACCGGAATACATCATTCGATCACCCGTCCCAAACGCGGTCGCTTCGGCGCCGGTGGCGGGTTAGCAACCGCCAAGGAGCACAACATGGCCGTTATCAGTATGCGCCAAATGCTGGAAGCTGGTGTCCACTTCGGACACCAGACTCGTCGTTGGAACCCGAAGATGAAGCGTTTCATCTTCGGTGAGCGCAATGGCATCTACATCATCGATCTCGATCAGACGCTGGTGCGCGTCGAGACCGCCTACACGTTCGTGCGCGACATGATCGCCAATGGTGGCAGCGTGTTGTTCGTCGGTACCAAGAAGCAAGCTCAGGATCCGGTTCAGAGCTACGCCCAGAAAGTCGGCATGCCGTACGTCAACGAGCGTTGGCTCGGCGGCATGCTCACCAACTTCGAGACGATGTCGAAGCGAGTTGGCAAAATGCTCGAGTACGAGCGCATGAAGACGTCGGGCGAGTTCGACGTGATGATCAAGAAGGAAGCGTTGCTGCTCGATCGCGAGTTGACCAAGTTGCAGCGCAACCTTGGTGGCTTGCGGGATATGAAGAAGCTTCCGACGGCGATCTTCGTGATTGACACGAAGAAGGAACACATTGCCGTGACCGAAGCCAACAAGCTCGGGATCCCGGTGATCGCGATTGTCGACACGAACGTCGACCCCGACGTAATTCAGTTCCCGATCCCAGGTAATGACGATGCGATCCGCGCCAATGCCCTGCTCTCACGAGTGATTGCCGAAGCCGTCGAGGAGGGCCGCTACATCGCATCGCGGCGCTCGTCGGTGGCCGCTGCGGCTGCTTCCGCCGCCGCCGCCGCCGTAGAAGCGCCGAAGGCGGAGCGTTCGACCGAGGAAGAAGCGGCGTTCGCTCAGGCCCAGGCCGAAGCCCGTAACGCAGCTGCCAAGGCCCAGTCCGAGCGCGAAGCACGCCTGAGCGCCAGCAAGGCCAAGCCAACCAAAACAAAACCCGAAGCAACCGAAGCACCCCCCGCAGAGGAAGCCGCCGAGCAAGAGGCCCAGTCGCCCGAACCAGATGAGGTCGCACCCGCCGAGGGAAGCGCCAGCGACGAGGC
>JANPLQ010000094.1:0-17596 GCA_031422395.1 Ilumatobacteraceae bacterium
GCATACTCGCTGCTCAACGCCACGCTTGCCAGCCCAGGCGCAACCGCCACGACATGGACCCTGTCGGTCAACCTGCCGATCCAGGGCGACTACGCGGTCACAGCGTTCGCCTACGACACGTCGAACCAACAGGACCCATCGACAACGGGAGCAACCTCGCGCTATCCGGTTTACCCGGGTGACCTGCCGCCGACCGTCACCGAGAACCTGTTCCAGCCGCCGGAAGGCGCCGTCTTCACCGCCGGGAAGATCTTCGTCAGCGGACGGGTCGAGGACGACCAGCAGATCGTCGCCGCCCAAGTGGCGATCAGAAATGCGTTGGGGCAGTACATGAGCGCCACTGGCACGTTCACCAGCACGAGCCCGAGTTTCCGAACGGCGTTCCTCAACAGCCCGGGTTCACCCGGCTCGAACTACTCGTACACAACACCCACGATCCCCCCGGGCAGCTATACGGTGCTCGTTCGCGGTCTGGACCAGCATGGGTTCGTCACGCTCGTACCCAGCCAACGAAACGTGACCGTCACGGGAACGACGAACAACCTGCCGCCGGTGGCCAACTTCACGTACAACTGCCTGCAGAACGTGTGCACGTTCGACGGCCGTACATCGACCGACGAGGTCACACCGACGCTGACCTACTCGTGGAATTTCGGCAGCGGTTCGGGCTCAGGTCCCGTGCCGACCAGAACGTACCCCAGCCCCGCCACATACACGGTGACACTCACGGTCCGAGACGAGAACGGTCTCTCCGGCGTCGCCTCGCAGATGGTGACGATTGCCGAGCCGACTGGCAACCTGCCACCGGTCCCGGTGATCAATCCACCGGCTTGTGCGGCGCGGGTGTGCAACATCTCGGGCGTCGGCTCGACCGACCCGAACATAGGTGACACATTCACCTACCTGTGGAACTTCGGTGACGGCGGTGCGACGAGCACCACGTCGAGTTCGACGAAGACGTACACCGCGGACGGCACATACACGGTGACACTGATCGTCACCGACGGATGGGGCAAGTCGGCCAGTACGACGCGCCAGATTACGATCGCCGAGCCGCTCACCAACGCCCCGCCGACCCCCGTGATCAGCACGCCGGTGTGCGTCGCACGCACCTGCAACTTCTTCGGTCTCGCTTCCACGGACCCCAACGGTGATGCCTTCACGTACCTCTGGAGCTTCGGCGACATCCCGGCGACCACCAGCACGTTGTCGTCCCCGGTCAAGACGTACGCCGTCGACGGCTCCTACACGGTGACGTTGACGGTCACCGATGCGTGGGGCGACTTCGCCAGCATCACGAGAGCGGTCACGATCACCGAGCCGGTCACGAACGCGCCGCCGGTCCCGGTGATCGGCACCCCCTCGTGCGTCGCACGGGTGTGCAGCATGTCGAGCGCCGGCTCCGCGGATCCGAACGGCGATCCGTTCACGTATCTCTGGAACTTCGGTGACGGCACGCCGACCAGCACGGCATCCGCCCCACCGCACACGTTCCCAGCCGACGGCCCGTACACCGTCACGCTTACGCTCACCGATGCATGGGGCGACGCCGCAAACACGACGCGAGTCGTGACGTTCACCGAGCCGCCCACCAACGTGGCACCTGTCCCGGTGATCGACCCGCACGTCTGCGCCGCACGGACGTGCACCTTCTCGGCTGCAGGATCCACAGATCCGAACGGCGACACGTTCACCTACGTGTGGAGCTTCGGTGACACCCCGGCGACCACCAGCACGTCGACGATCCCGACGAAGACATACGTCGCCGACGCCAGCTATACGGTCACCCTCACGCTCACCGACAGCTGGGGCAGGGCAGCGAGCACGACCCGCGTCGTCTTGATCGCCGAGCCTGCGTCCAACCTGGCGCCGATCGCCGTGATCAGCACACCGGTGTGCAACGCACGAGCGTGCACGATCCCTGGGATCAGTTCATCGGATCCGAACGGGGACCTCTTCACCTACCTATGGAGCTTCGGTGACACCCCGGCGACCACCAGCACCCTGGCGTCCCCGACCAAGACATACGCCGCCGACGGTGTCTACACGGTGACACTGACGGTCACCGATGCGTGGGGTGATGTTGGGACAACGACTCGCGTCGTCACGATTGCCGAGCCAGCGACCAATCTTGCGCCCGTCCCGGTGATCAACGCACCGTCGTGCGCCGCCCGCGTGTGCGCATTCTCCGGGGTCGGCTCGTCCGACCCGAACGGGGATGCGTTCGCCTACCTTTGGAGTTGGGGCGATGGCACGGCCACCAGCACGGGTCCTGCTCCATCGCACACGTTTGCCGGGGTGCTGACATCATTCACCGTGACGCTCACCGTCACCGATGGCTGGGGCGACGCGGCGACCACGACCCGTTCAGTCACGTTGACGTGACCAAGAACTGCTCCGCGGCCCACGCGATTGGCGTGGGTCGCGGACAGTCCAACGGTCCTCGCTCCTGAGTCTGGCAACGACGACTCCGCGTGTAGATCAGATGTCGATCCCCGCAGGCATCTGCGCTTTGTCCCAGTTCAGCAGTGCCATCGCCTGACGACACGCGAAACGATCGGTCATTCCCCCGACATACGTGACGGCGCCGCGCAGCGCCTGCGGCGACCCAGGCTCGAACACGACTCCATCGGGAATCAGCGCCGGGCGTTCGCCGTAGTGTTCGACGAGCGCACGCAGCAATCCGATCACCGCGGTGGCCTGAGCGCGACTCTCGGGACGCAGGTAGATCTGCTCGTAGTTGAACCGGCGAAACTCGGCGAGTGCTTCGGCGATCGGAGCGACCATGCCGATTCGACCTGTATCTGCGGTTGCCTGGATCATCGCTCGAACGAGCGTGCCCAACTGAGACGATCGATCTCGACCGAGCCGTCCGCTGACGATTTCGGGAAGCATCTCCGGTGACACGACGTGACTGGCGACGGCATCTTCGAAATCGTGACACACGTACGCGATCCGGTCGGCCCACGACACGACCTCGGCTTCGGGCGTTGAGGGTGCCGGCCGGCTCCACGAGTGATTGCGCACGCCGTCAAGTGTTTCGGCACACAGGTTGAGTGGAACGAGTGTGACGTCGGCGCCCCACACGGCGTGGTCGAAGCCTTCTTCGAGGTACGGGGTCAGGGCGTCCTCGCTGGCGTGGCCGCCGGGACCGTGGCCACAGTCGTGGCCGATCGCGATTGCCTCGGTGAGTGCCAGGTTGAGGCCGATCGCCTGAGCAACTGATCCGGCGACCTGGGCAACTTCTAGTGCGTGCGTCAGCCTCGTTCGCTGATGGTCGTCAGGGAAGACGAACACTTGCGTTTTGCCGGCCAGTCGGCGGAACGACGAGGCGTGCAGGATTCGATCTCGGTCGCGCTCGAAACATGTTCTGAATGGATCGGGTGCCTCATCGGTTGCTCGGTCGCCGGCTCCGGACGCCTTGGTTGCGAGCGGTGCAAGCACCTCGTGTTCGGCGTGTTCCCGCGCAGATCGGGTGACCGTCACGCGGCTTCCGGGCCCGGCCCACGAATCCTCGTGGGCCAACGCGACCCCGTCGGCGGCGTGGCCGCGCATCGTCGAGACCCACCGCTCGGCTCGTTCCTGCGCTGTGACATCGACCTCACTCATCAACGTCAACCCTACGCCGATGGCCAGGTCGGTAGGCTCGTATGCCATGTCCCAGTTCGTCGACGAGTGTCAACTCAATGTGCGCGGCGGTGATGGTGGCGCCGGTTGCGTCTCGTTCCGACGAGAGGGTCCTGTCGTGATGGGCGGGCCCAACGGCGGCGACGGCGGAAAGGGTGGCGACATCTGGCTCGTCGCCGACCACAACGTGGCCTCGCTGCTGGCCTTTCGCGATCATCCGCACCGGCGCGCCTCGAACGGCGTGCACGGCAAGGGTAAGGATCTGCACGGTCGCCGCGGGGAATCGATGGAGATCAAAGTGCCTGAAGGCACCGTCGTGCGTGACATGTACTCCAACGAGATCCTCGCCGAGTTGTATCGCCATGGCGACAAGTTCCTGTGTGCCGCTGGTGGGCGAGGTGGCCGGGGCAATGCCAAGTTCTTGTCGAATAAGCGACGTGCTCCGACGTTTGCCGAGCAGGGCGAGCACGGCGAGGACCGCTGGCTGAAGCTCGATCTCCTTTTGATGGCCGACGTTGCCCTGGTCGGGTTCCCGAATGCGGGCAAGAGCACTCTGATCAGCGTGATTTCGGCGGCCAAGCCGAAGATCGCCAACTATCCGTTCACGACCCTCGAACCGAACCTTGGTGTTGTCAGTCTCGACGACGATACGAACTTCATCGTCGCTGACATCCCCGGTCTGATCGAGGGTGCCAGCGAAGGCAAGGGCCTCGGGCATCAGTTCCTTCGCCATATCGAACGGGCGCGGGTGATGTGTCTGCTGATTGACCTCGGGCCGGCTGATGACACGTCTCCGTTGGATCAGGAACGAATCCTGTTGGACGAACTCGGCAACTACCAACCAGAGTTGCTGGACCGGCCGCGGTTGATCGTCGGGACGAAAGCCGATGTCGTGCAACCCGAGCAGCTCGAGACGATGGGGTGGAAACACCCCGTGATTTCGTCGGTTACGCGTCAAGGTCTTCGTGAACTGGTCGGTCAGATGGCGACCCTCGTGCACGAGGCGCGCCAGTCGGCACCCGACCCAGACGGTGTTGTGGTGATTCGGCCCGACGCGAGTGGCGCAATCGTCGAACGAGTTGGCGACGCCGAGTTTCGGCTGGTCGGGCGTGACGTTGAGCGCGTCGTCGCCCTCAACGATGTCACGACGCACGAGGCGCTGAGCTACATCGACTTTCAGCTCGACCGAATGGGTGCGCTCAAGATGCTTGCTCGCGCAGGCGCTCAGGAGGGCAACGTCGTGTGGATTGGTGACTTCAGTTTCGAGTACCAGCCGGACCTGTGAGTCGAGCCAGACGATGAGAGTTGTCGCCAAGATTGGTACGTCGTCGATCACAGACGGCCTCGGCATGATTTCGCGTCAGGCAATCGCCAAACTGACCGCCGAGGTTGCTGCCTTGCGCGCCGACGGGCACGAAGTTCTGCTGGTCTCGTCTGGTGCCGTCGCAGCGGGTGTGGCGACGCTCGGTTTCGACTCGCGGCCGACCGACATGCGCACGCTGCAAGCTGTTTCGGCGGTGGGGCAGAGCAGGATCATGCAGCAGTACAACGAGGAGTTCGCCGTCTTTGGGTTGGTCGGCGCGCAAGTGCTGCTTGACCCGCACGACTTCGTCGATCGGACTCAGTACTTGCACGCCCGCGAGACGCTCAGTCGGTTGCTGGAACTCGGTTGTGTCCCGATCATCAACGAGAACGACGCGATCGCAAACGACGAACTTCGGTATGGCGACAACGACCGGATCGCCGCTCTCGTGGCGCACTCGGTCAAAGCTGATGTGATGGTGCTGCTGACAGACCTCGAGGGTCTCTACACCGCCGATCCACGAACCGATCCTGAGGCCGCATTGGTTACGACAGTCGAGGCCGACGATCCGCTGCTGTCGATTCGTGCAGGCGCGGGTGGCAGCGGCCGTGGGAGTGGTGGTATGGCCAGCAAGCTGGCGGCGGCCCGGATTGCGTCGTGGTCGGGTGTGCGGACTGTGATTGCGAGCGCCGGTCGGCCCAACGTGCTGCCCGACGCTGTTGCCGGTGTCGGCATCGGAACAACCTTTGCGCGGCACGATCGTCGATTACCTGCCCGCAAACTCTGGATCGCGTTTGCCGCCGAAGTGCGTGGAACAGTCACAGTCGACGCCGGTGCGCGTCAAGCTCTGACGACTCGTTCAACGAGTCTGCTCCCGGCGGGGGTGTCAGCCGTTCAAGGTTCATTTGGCGAGGGTGACTTGGTCGACGTGTGCGGCCCAGACGGAGCCGTGTTCGCACGAGGCATCGTCTACATGTCGGCCGACGAACTGCGAACCGTCGCCGGTCGCCAAACGAAGGACCTTCCCGAAGGCATGACCCACGAAGTCATCCACCGCGACGACCTAGTAGTCCTCCCCAGCTAGCCAAAATCCTCGTTCAAGTCGCGTTCAACCCCCGCATGACGTGCCCATCGCGACATGAACGCGGGTTAGGCGGGCGCAGTTCCACCTTCGACTTGGGGGGTTGTCGTGGCTGCGTCGAGGCCGAGTTCTGCACGCAACTCGGACAGGCGGCCTTGTGCTTCGACGTTGGCGGTGGCCTGCTCGACCTCGAGCACGCTCGACTCGACCGACGCCTCGTTCAGTTCCGCTGAGGCCTTGGCCCTGGCGTATCGGGCTTCGATTTTTTCCTGCACCTCGTTCAGCGTCGGGACATCATCGCCGACGGTCTCGTTGAGCTGCTTCATCGCCGTGTTCATCTCTTCTTGCATCTTGGCCTGCTCGAGCTGGCTCAAAAGCTTCGACTTCTCTGCGATCCGTTCCTGCAGCAATCGACTGTTCTGGCCAACGGCAGCCTTGGCCTGATCGGAAGCCTCGGTCGTGCTGAGCACCATCGACTTCAGGCTCTCGACGTCTTTCTCGACCTGGATCAACTGTCCAGCAATTGTTTCAGCGGCGTGGTTGTACTGAGTGGCCTTCTCTGTGTTGCCGGCCTTCTGTGCGTCGGCAGCCATGATCAGCGCCTGACGAGCATTGGCGTTGAGCTTTTCGAGCTCGGTCATTTTGGTGTTCAGTCGAATTTCCGCCTGCTTCTGATTTGCGATGACACTCGTCGCCTGTTCCTTGAGCCGCTGATGCTGGCCCTGAGCCTCGGAGATCGCTTGCTCGAGCTGGATTTTCGGGTCGGCACGATCGTTGAAGTTGCCTGTCAACTTTGCGGTCAGGTACTTCCACCACTTACGTGTGAGCTTGAACATGGCACGAACTCTAGCCACGTCGGCGCGACACGATTCCCCTCAGCTTGTCGAGCTCTGGTGCCTTGAGCGCGAGCAACACCGATACGTACACAATCGCTCCGACGACGCTGCCGCCGATCAGTCGGAGGAACGCACCTGCTCCTTGATCACCACCGAACAGGCGGGTCACGAGCCAGATTGCCTCAGCCATCAACACACCAGCGATCAGCATCCGCCAACTCGCTTCTGCGATCGGTTTGATTCTAAAACCACGAACCTTGTTGCTCAACACGCGCAGCGCCAGAACCGCCGCCAGCACGTACGCAATCGCGTAGGCCAGGCCGAGCCCGAGCACGTCGAACCTGCCGACGAGCGCCACGGCGAGCACGATATTGACCAGATTTTCGATCACGTTGATCACGAAGGGCGTCTTGGTGTCCCGATGGGCATAGAAGGCACGGAGCACGAACAGGTACACCGAGAACCCGACCAGGCCAAGCGAGAACCCTGCCAGTGCCCGGGCAGTGTTGTCGGCCGCCTCGGCACTGAAGTTCTGGTACTCAAGCAGCGCGCCGACGATCGGTCGCCTGAGCACGAACATCGCCAGCCCGGCAGGCAACGTGAGGAGGGCAATCATGCGAATCCCGAGCGATGTCTGATCGACGAATCCACGACGGTCCCGGCGCAGCACGGCGCGTGCCATCTCTGGTTGGAACGTGGTCGAGATCGACACCGCCAGCAAACCGTGCGGGAGCACGAAGAATGTAAAGGCGACGAAGTACGCGGTGGCGATGCTTGATCCCGGTTCTGCCAGGTTGCGAATCACGATCAGGGCGACTTGGTTGGCGGCGACAAAGCCGAGCGTCCACCCGGACAGTTTGAGGAGTTGTTTGACGGCAGGGTGCTTCCAGTTCCACAGTGGTCGGAAACGAAGCCCGGAACGGATTGCCGATCCAACAGTCAGCGCCGCCATCGCCGTGATTCCGACGGTCGCGCCAAGCCCGAGTGTCCACGTCAACCGAGAATTGGTCTCGACATCAGTGATACCCCACTCGGTCCCGTGGAGAGTGAGGAGTGCCGCGATCGTGATCAGATTGGCAACCACCGGACTCCACGCTGCGGCGAAAAATCTCCGCCGACTATTGAGGAAGCCGTTCGCCAGGCCGGTCAATCCGTAGAACAGGATTTGAATCAGAAAGATCCGGGCCAACGTTGTGCCGGCCTGACGCAACACGGCCGGGTCGACTCCGTCGCCTGGGTTGAGTGTGTAGAGCCGAATGATGATCGGCGCTGCTACGACGGCAATCACCGTGAGCGCCACCATCATCGTCGCCGCGATCGTGATCACAACGCTCGTCGCCTCGTCGTCGTCGGTTTCGATGAACGACGAGAACAACGGAACCAGTGTCGCTGACAGGACGCCGCCGAGCAGGAGGTCGTAGACGATGTTGGGCGTTTCGTTGGCGATTACGTAGACGTCGGAAAGGGCCGTCTGTCCGACGATCCAACCGAACACCATCAGGCGGATCAGCCCGGTGATGCGCGATAACGCTGTGCCTACTGCAACCGTGATGTTCGATCGGAGCAGGGTGCTCACGGGCTGGATCGCGGGGTGCTGGTTTCCTGAACCGCGGCGTGCAACGCTTCGAGCTTGACGACGAGATCGTCGACTTGCTTTGAATACGTGTCGGTATCGACCGAGCCAAGGCTGACTTCGGCCGCACGCGCCACCACCTCGTCGAGTTGTGTTTGCGTGAGCCGCAACGTGTCGGCGGTTTCAGCGGAGAGTTGCTTGAGCCGGTCAGCCGAATCAAGCTGGGTCTGCACCGACTTGGCTGCCGCGTCCGCATCGGGCGATGGACTCTGGGTGGCACGCTGATGGAGCGTCGTCAGCCTCGACCGCAGCGCCGTTGGATCGAGACGACGCACGGCGTCATCGATCTCGTCGCCGCGTTTGGCAACCGCCCACGCTTCTGACAGGCCGTGCTCGAACTGCTCGGCAATTGCTTCGAGCGTTTTCCTGAGCGGGCCGTCGCTTGCCCCGGCAATCGTCGCACGCAGTTTGCGACCCGATCCGTTGGCGTCTTGCATCAACTGTCGCCAAGGCTCGCTCAGCACGAACGGGTCGATAGTTGGCTTCTCGGTTGGCCTGGGCATCGCGACACCAACGCTGACGGCGTAGGCGGCAGCGCCGAGACCGATTGCGGCGCCGACGGGAATCCCGGCGATGGCGAGCAGCACCCCAACACCGATACCGAGCAGAATCCGCCACGACATGATTGCCTTGGCAGTTCTCGGCGTGTAGAAGCGATCGCGAAATCCCATGTCAATGATCGACGCTAGTGCTCACACAGGCTCGATATCGGCTGCTTCGAGGGCGGTCAGTTGCAACTTGGATGGCGCGCTGACATCGGCCAACCTGACGGCTTGCATCGACACGGCCTGCTCGAAGACGTTTCGGATGAAACGTGCATTGCCGAACCCGCGCCCGCGTGGCTCGGCTTCGATCACACCACGCAGCTTCGTGTGGCCAGAATTGACTAGGTGGTACTCCATCTTCGACGACATTCCGTCGAAGATCCTGACGAGTTCGTCGGAGGTGTAGTCGGGAAACGCGAGTGTGCGAGCGAACCGACTTTCGAGGCCGGGGTTGGTGTCGATCA
Source organism: Ilumatobacteraceae bacterium (assembly GCA_031422395.1). Classification (GTDB taxonomy): domain Bacteria; phylum Actinomycetota; class Acidimicrobiia; order Acidimicrobiales; family Ilumatobacteraceae; genus Ilumatobacter. Next base: position 9,490 of record JANPLQ010000094.1, read on the forward strand.
ACTGCTGCATTTCGGTCGGGTATCCGGCGACCACCACGGCGAGGTCGTCACGATGATCCTCCATGAACTTGACCAGCGTGTCGATCGCCTCACGACCGAAGTCGTTCTCACCGCCGCGAGCGAGCGCATACGCCTCGTCGATCAGCACCGTCCCTCCGATCGCCGATTCGAGAACCGCTTGAGTCTTGGTTGCTGTCTGGCCGACGAACCCGGCCACGAGATCGGCGCGATCTGTTTCGACGAGGTGGCCTTTGGTGACGACGTCGAGGCTTCGGTAGATCTGGCTGAGCAAACGAGCGACGGTCGTTTTGCCGGTACCAGGATTGCCGACAAACACAAGATGGTGGCTGGTTTCGATGACCGGCAGCTCGTGCTCGGCGCGGAGCCGTTGGATGCGGAGCAGGCTTGTCAGACGACGAACCTCGGTCTTGACATGGTCGAGGCCGACCAGTGCGTCCAGTTCTGCCAACAACTCTTCGACGGGTCGTTCGGGTGGCATCTCGGGCTCGGGGATCGCCGCAGGGGCACCTCCCGCCGACGCAGTTGCTGCCGGCTGGCCAGGTCGCGGGATGCGGTGTGCGTCCATCGCCGCCAACAACATCGTGCGGAATGTGTCGATCGCAGCGATCTCGTCGGGGGAGGGGACCAGGTCGAGCGCCGCCGTGGCGTGAGCCAGCTTGAGCGCCGATTCGTAGTACGTGTTGGCCCGACGGTCACCGTCACGGGCGTCGGCCTTGAGTAGCAGGTCGTAGAGCGTGCTCGGGCTGGCCAGCCAGGGCTGTTTGCCCGTGATCAGATCCGACTCGCGAAGTTGCTGCGGTGTGATCAACACCGGTGGATCGAGCTTGGGCCCGAGATCGTCGAGCCACCCCTCGAGCTCGGTAGTAGTGAGACGCCCGTCGCTATCAAGTACTGCCGAAACGAGCGAGCACGCCTCAACGATGCATTCCTGCTGGTGCTGTTGGCCTGAGAGCGAGGCAAGTTCTCCTCCGACCCCGCCCACGAACGTGTCCACATACTTGCCAAGTGTCCCAGACATAGTGACGAAGCCTAAGCGCCAGGGTCAAGACGGCGGGTAGCGTTGATGTCATGGCTGTCGAGATGGCGAATCGGTTCGAAAGTGTCCAACAGGTGCGCGACGGCCTGCGCGACGTGAACTATCTGGCCGACGATGGCATTGCGGGCGTCGCCTTCCTTGCCGACCGGCTCGGGAAGCCGATCCTCGTCGAGGGGCCAGCTGGAACCGGAAAAACGCAGCTAGCCAAGTCGATCGCCGAGATGACCGGCGCTCGCCTGATTCGTCTGCAGTGCTACGAAGGGCTCGACGAGAGCAAAGCGCTCTACGAGTGGAACTACAAGAAGCAGCTGTTGCGAATCCAGGCCGACAAGAACTCCGACTCGTGGAGCGATGTCCACGATGACATCTTTTCCGAAGAGTTCCTGTTGACTCGGCCGTTACTCGAAGCGATCAGTGCTCCAGATCCTGTGGTCCTGCTGATCGACGAAGTCGATCGAGTCGAAGTGGAAACCGAAGCGCTGCTGCTGGAGATTCTGTCCGACTACCAGGTTTCGATTCCGGAGTTGGGCACGATCGAGGCGAAACAGATCCCGCTTGTATTCCTGACCTCGAACAACACTCGTGAGCTGTCGGAAGCACTCAAACGGCGGTGCCTATATCTCCACGTCGACTACCCATCGATGGAGCGCGAGAAGCAGATCGTGTTGACCAAGGTGCCCAACATCACCGAACATCTCGCCGATCAGGTGTCGCGAATCGTCCGATCAATCCGTCAGCTCGATCTGAAGAAGTCGCCTAGCGTTTCTGAGACGCTCGACTGGGCCCGCACGTTGCTGTTGCTCAATATCGAAACGGTTGACGAGCAGACCGCCAAGGAGACGCTGCACATCTTGCTCAAGTACCAGACCGACATCGCAAAGGCCACCAAAGAACTCTCGGTCAGTTGAAGTCAGTTCGACTGGGAGGGCATTGCCGACCATGACACACGGCTCAGCGACACACGGCTCAGCGGCACAAGGTTTAGTGAAGGGTGCCGAGGGAAGCACCAGCGACGAGGCGAACCGCGGCGCGAAGACAACCGGACGGCCGACGGGCCCGCCACGAAGAACGTCGATGCTCGATCTGCTCAACGGATTTGTCGGGGAGCTTCGGAATGCGGGATTACCGGTCAGCCTGACCGAGAATCTCGACGCCATGGAGGCGGTGCAACACATCCCAATCGAGGATCGTGACGCCTTCAAGTACGCCCTCGGGGCGACGCTGATCAAGAACAACTCGCACTGGCGAGCGTTCGAGACAGTGTTCGAGGTGTACTTCTCGCTGCGGGGTCCTGAGTACCGGCTCGCCGAAGGTGATGAATCGGCGCTCGATCAGTTGTGGCGCGAGATGCAGGACGAATCGCAGGCTGGCGAAGGTCGCGGCGGTGCTGGCTCGATGGACGCGTTGACGCCGGAAGAGATCGCCCAGATGCTGATGCAGGCGCTACTCAACGCCGACCAGGCGATGATGCGGGCACTCGCCAAGCAGAGTGTGCAACGGTTCGCCGGAATGGAGCCGGGCCGACCCGTTGGTGGTACGTACTACCTGTACCGCACCCTCCGGAATCTCGATCTCGAGGCGATGATGGACAAGCTGATGGAAGCATCAGCGAGTGAGGCGGGTGGTGAGTTGACCTCGCTCGAAGAGCGACTCGAACGCGACGAGTTCGAGCATCGAATCGACGAGTTCAAGAAGGAAATCGAGGCCGAGATCCGGCGTCGGCTGGTGGCCGATCGCGGTGTCGAGGCAATGGCGAAGACGCTACGCAAACCGCTGCCGGAGGACGTCGAATTCATGCACGCATCCCGCGAGGAGATGCAGTCGTTGAAGAAGGCGCTGTATCCGTTGACCCGAAAGTTGGCGGCACGGCTGGCTCGCAAACGGCGCCACGGCCGCAAGGGGCCTCTCGACTTCCGTAACACGGTGCGTCACTCGCTGAGCTACGGCGGCGTGCCTGCCGAGCCGAAGTTCAAGTACCCGCGCCCCGCCAAACCTGAGTTGATGGTGATCGCCGACATTTCCGGTTCGGTGGCGGCATTCGCCCGCTTCACCTTGATGCTGGTGTACGCCATCCAAGGCCAGTTTTCGAAGGTCCGCTCGTTCGTCTTCATCGATGGGATCGACGAGGTCACCGAGTACTTCAAGGCGACCGAAGACATCCAGGAGGCGATTCACCGTGTGAACACCGAGGCCGACGTCGTGTGGGTCGACGGGCATTCCGACTACGGCCACGCCTTCGAGGTGTTCTGGGAGCGTTACGGCAAGGACATCAGTCCGAAAACAACCGTGCTGCTCCTCGGAGACGCTCGAAACAATTATCACGCCAGCCAATCGTGGGTTGTGCGTGAGATTCGTCAGAAGGCGCGTCACGTCTATTGGCTGAACCCTGAACCGAAGTCATACTGGAACACCGGCGACTCGATTGTTGGCGACTATGGCAACCACACCGACGGTGTCTACGAGTGCCGTAACCTTCGCCAACTTGAAGCTTTCGTCGAAAAGCTGACGTAGCCGCGCCCCCCAAGCGACGCTGACGACGAACCCGCCACGAGACGAGATATTGATTGTAGTTCCGGTGGGACCACAGGCGACGAGGGAAGCGCCAGCGACGAGTCGCACAGCGGCGCGAGGAGGAAGCGAAGCGGACGACGAACCCGCCACCAGTCAAGGTTCGAGCCAGAGACCCATTTGAATCCCTGGTTCGGTCCAGAGCAACGTTGCGTTGGCGGCCACGAGGTCCTTGTCTTTCAGCGGAGCAAAAACGTACGGGCCAACCGAATCATCGAGGCCGCGATCGCGTGCGAACTCATAGTCCGGTAGGTAGAACTGGTACAACTGGGCGCGGCGGCGTTGGTCATCCCATGTGACACTGGGACGTTCCGATTCTTTGACGAATTTGAAGCCGACGATGACGCCTTCCGGAAGAATTCCGTCGGTCTCGACCGCACGAACTTCGACCGCCTTCCCCCATGTATTGAGGCGCAGCGATAGACCGCGATGCGTTCTGATGCCGCCCCCAATCAGCGCCGCCGACAGCACGATCATCAACCCGATTGACCGGCGGCCGGACCATCGAGCCACGATCAGCAACACAACGAATAACACACCTGCGCAGCCAGCGAGATATGTCATTTCGAGCGACCGGCCGTCACCGATGAAGGGCACCAAACCTGCGATCATCGGGCGCACGCCTACCGCCTCACTCAGTGCCTTGCCGTCGACGTAGTGCACCCCGACGGCCGACCCGACCAGCGTGGCCGCGCAGAGCATGGTGACGGGCCACAGACCGTTGCTCCTGCGCTCCCGGCCACGGGCAAGGCCGACGAGCCAGCCGATGGCGATGATCAGGAGCGGCCACAGAATGGCATCGTTGTAACGGCCATAGATCCGGTGGTCAGAACGGGTGCGGGCCGACATGAAAGCGACAGAAACGAGACACAGCGGTATGGTCAGCGCCAACACCAAACGGGCATCAACCGCCGGGCGATCACGACGCAGCGAACGCCGGGCGACGACCAGCATTCCGACTCCGGTGAGGGCGGCGGTCGCCACCATTTGATACCAGACCTGACCGAGTAATGACTCAAACAGTGCAACGGGATTGTCAAGTCGTTTCCAGATCGTGCCGATCGAGTTGCTCGAGCCAGGTTCATCCCAGACGTGGTCGTAGACGAGGTCGGAATACCAGTACGACAATCCCGTCACGAGAAGCGCGAAGCCAACCAGCTCGACGCTACGTCGCCATTCGCGTCGCCAGAGCGTGCGCCCCACCACCAACGCAGTCGCCAGGGCAACAAATGGCATCAGGCGACTGTGGGAGACGAACCCGGCCACGGACCAGGCGATCGCGGCGCAACCTGCGGTCCGGCGGTCATGTTCGTAGAACTCGAGCATGAACCAGAGTGTTGCCAGGAACGACAGCGTGACGATCGCCTCTGCCCAGGCGAAGGCTGTGGCCGACAGCGACGAGGCGGTGACGGCAATCGCACCGGCGGCGAGCAGACAAGCCGTCGGCGACATCACCGTGAGCCGCAACGCCAGCCGAGCAAGGACCATTGCAGAGATGCCTGCAATCACGGCAAGGATCACCATCGAGCCCCGAAACACCGTTGCGGCGTCGTCGGTGAACCAATAGATCGGGCCGATCAGAGTCGGTAGACCTGGCCGCCAGGTGGCATGGTCGAACATGCTCCAGTGGGTGCCACCACCAATCCACCGCGACATCGCGAAGGTTGCCGGTTCGTCAGGTGCGACGTGGAAGATCGTCCGATTGAGGCTGAACCACCAACGAACGATGGCGACCGAAATGCCGAGTGCCACGATGGCGACAGGCGAGAAGTAGCGCGCGGTAGCGGGTGCTTTCACTTCCGGTGCCAGCTCGGGCGTTTCCAAAACGTCCGTCATCGCTGCATCGTCCCACGTCATGAGCGTGCAATCGTGTCAGCCAAGCCACCGATTCCCAACGCGTCGTTCGATTGGCCCGTTTACGAACCCGCCATCTGCGTGGTGAGGGAAGCGCCAGCGACGAACCGCAAGCGGCGTTCGAAGTAAGCGAAGCGGACGACGAACCCGCCACCAGACTAGGTGCGTTGGTAGTTGGGCGCTTCTTTGGTGATCGTGACGTCGTGCGGGTGGCTTTCCTCGCGGCCGGCAGTGGTCACCCGCATGAATCGCGCCCCGGTTCGTAAGGATTCGAGATCGGTAGCACCGGCGTAACCCATACCACTTCGGAGGCCACCAACGAGTTGGTAGACCGTGTCGCTGAGTGGACCGGAGTACGGCACGCGCCCTTCGATGCCTTCTGGTACAAGCTTGCGACTGGTTGCTGCCACATCAGACTGGGCGGTCGCGTATCGGTCGGCACCGAGACCTTGCATCGCGCCGAGCGAACCCATCCCTCGGTAGCTCTTGAAGCGGCGGCCCTCGAACAGTTCGGTCTCGCCTGGGCTTTCCTCGGTGCCGGCCAGCAACGATCCGAGCATCACTGTGTTGGCACCTGCGGCGATCGCCTTGACGATGTCGCCTGAGTACGTGATCCCGCCGTCTCCGATGATCGGAATCCCAAGCTTTCGGGCCTTGACGGCAGCGAAATAGATCGCCGAAAGCTGCGGCATCCCTGCCCCACTGATGATCCGGGTCGTGCAGATCGAGCCGGCACCGACACCGACCTTGACGGCGTCGGCTCCAGCCCTGGCGAGTGACTCGACGCCTTCCTCGGTGACGACATTCCCTGCCGTAACCGGGAGATCCGGCCATGAACCCTTGAGCCGTTCGATCGTCTTGATCACACCGGCCGAGTGTCCATGGGCGGTGTCGATCGCGACCGCATCGACACCCATCGCAACGAGCGCTTCGACTCGGGCTTCGACATCGTCGCCCACACCGCACGCAGCTGCCGTTCGCAAGCGGCCGCGGCTGTCTCGTGACGCATTCGGGAAGTCGAGCCGCTTCTGGATGTCTTTGACCGTGATCAGACCAACGAGGCGGCCGTGATCGTCGATCAACGGCAGTTTTTCGATACGGTGCCGCTGCAGGATCGTCTTTGCTTCGTCGAGCGATGTACCGACCTTGGCGGTGATGAGATTCTCGCTCGTCATGAACTGGCTGATTGGCCGCTCGTAATCGGAGCCTTCGCAGAACCGGATATCGCGGTTGGTGAGAATTCCGACGAGTTGTCCGACATCATCCGTGATCGGAACACCGGAGAACTTGAAGCGGTTCATCAACGCTTCGGCCTCAAACAGCCTGGCGTCCTTGCGAAGCGTGACGGGGTCAGAGATCATCCCGCTTTGGCTGCGCTTGACTTTCTGGACTTCGGAAGCCTGCTCGTCGATCGACATGTTTCGATGGATCACGCCAATTCCGCCGTTGCGGGCCATCGCAATCGCCATCCTGGCCTCGGTCACCTTGTCCATCGCTGCGGACACGAGCGGGACATTGAGCGTGATGTCGGCGGCGAAGACTGCGGAGGTGTCGACGGCGTCAGGGAGCGTGTCTGAGTAACCGGGAATCACGACGACGTCGTCGAACGTGAGCGCGTCGTAGCGATCGAAAAGAGAGTCATGTTGCTTGGTCATGCCGGGGCCTCCTGTGTATTCAGTTGCTGGCAAAGGGTTCGAATCGTGTCGACGAGTAGCCGGTGCTCGACGGCGTGGATTCGGGCTTCCAGCGAATCGAGTGTGTCATCGGGATCGATTGCGATTTCCTCGGATGCCAACACTGGGCCATCGTCGACACCGCCGTCGGGAACCAGGTGAACCATCACGCCGGTGCGAGTGCGAATGCCGGCCTGGGCTTCTTTCCACGCTCGCTCGATGGCGTGCATGCCTGGCAGCTCACCAGGGAGCGCCGGATGCAGATTGACGACGCGGTCGGGGAACCACCCGAGAAAGCTGGTCGTGAGGATGAGGAGCCAGCCAGCCAGAATCACGAGATCCGGGGCGAATCCGGCGACGATGTCAGTCAGTCGTTCGTCGTATTCGGCTCGGCTCTCGCCTTCGTGGCGACCGATATGGACCGAGACAACACCGGCTTTTGCGGCACGCCGAAGCGCCAACGCGTCAGGATTGTTGCTGACGACAGCGACCACTTGTGCGGCGAGCGACCCATTGGCGCAGGCGTCAAGGATCGCCTGCAGATTGGATCCACTGCCCGAAACCATCACCACGAGCCGAGTGCGTGCCTCCATGCATCGAAGGTAGACCCCCTTGACTGCGTCTCGGCGCGCCCTGAACGAAAAGTCAGTCGGAGCCCACCCGTCGGGAACTCAATCGAAGTCGTACAGGTGTTGCGGGTTGTCGACGAGGATCTTCGTTCTGGTCTCCGGATCTGGGGCGAACGTGGCAAGTAGATCCAACAGGTCACCGTCGTCGGGCATGTGCCTCACGTTCGGGTGCGGCCAGTCGGTACCCCACAGGACTCGATCGGGCGCAGCGGCGATCAGCGCTCGGGCGAACGGGGCGACGTCGTCGTAAGGGGGTGACCCGTCAGCGGTCAGACGTTCGGCACCCGAGATCTTCACCCAACAACGATCGTCCTTGATCAGGTCGA
>JANPLQ010000095.1:0-3023 GCA_031422395.1 Ilumatobacteraceae bacterium
GACGCAAGGTGCGTGCGCTGGTTTCCTCGTTGTGCGACATGTTTCGACTTGCGATGGTTTAGCGCATAGCCTGCTGACGTGTCCGACGGGTCTCCGACGTCTCCGCTGCTGTCCCTGCCAGGGATGGACGCCGACCGCGTGCGGATCGAAGCCGCCATGCGCGCTGCTGTGGTCACAAATGACGTGTACCTCACCGAACTTGCCTCGCACCTGATCGTTGCCGGTGGCAAGCGGTTGCGGCCGGTTATCACCACCGCCGCCGGTCAAGTCGGAGGAGGCCAAGTCACCGACGAGATCGTGCAGGGCGGCGTCTCCTGCGAACTCGTGCACCTTGGATCGCTGTATCACGACGACGTGATGGACGAAGCCGAGACGCGTCGTGGAGTCGAAACCGTGAACGCCAGGTGGGGCAACCTGCAGGCGATTCTGGCAGGCGACTTCTTGCTCTCGAAGGCATCCGAGATTGCTGCGTCGCTCGGAACCGAGGTTGCCGGGCTACTGGCTCGGACGATTGGGTGGTTGTGCGAGGGACAGATCGAAGAACTCCGTCACACCTACGACGCCGCACGGAGCGAGTCGAGCTACCTGACGTCGATCCTTGGCAAGACAGCGTCGCTGTACGGCACAGCTGCCAAGATTGGTGGGATCGTCGCCGGTCTCGATCGGCCGATGATCGACGCCCTGACTGAATATGGGGTGGCCTACGGGATGGTGTTCCAGATTGTCGATGACATCCTCGATCTCACGGCAACCACCGAACAGCTCGGTAAGCCCTCTGGCCACGACATGGAAGAAGGCGTGTACACGCTCCCTGTGCTCCACACCCTGTCGGCGGGAAATGTGGCTGCCGACGAACTGCGCGACCTGCTCGGTAAGCCGCTCGACGCCGCCGAACGCGAGAAGGGTCTCGCAATCGTCCGGTCAGAGGGCGGTATCGCCAGTGCGATCGAGGTGGCCAATACCTACGTCGCTGCGGCGGTAGCCGCCTGTTCGACGCTCGGCGATATGCCCGCTGCCGTGGCGATGCGGGCCGCCCCGGCGGCTCTAGTCGCGACTGTTACACCTGGCGCATGACACCATCTGTAACAACTTCGGCGGGCTTATGCGTCCGGGGCGATCAGGCTGATCGTGTGGCCAAGTCGGTACGCAAGTTCGGCTGTACCGGTGTGGTGTGACCGGAGCTCGTTGCTGGAAATCCGAACAAAGGCTTCGGCGACGTGCGGGCGATTGGCGGCGAGATTGGCGATTCGGCGAGTCACGCTTGGGCGTCCGAGGATCCGGCTGGTGAGTCGCCCGACCTTGTAGTAAGCGCCGTATCGATCAGCAAGCAGCTTGGGGTACCGCTGTAGGGCCGCAGCTGACCTAGTTCTGAGCGCTTCGCCGAGCACCTCGCCGGCCAGCAAGCCAGTCTCGAGCGCGTATTCGATTCCGGCACCTGACAACGGATTCGCAGCGCCTCCCGCATCGCCGACCAGCAGGTACGTTGGCCCGGCGGCAGGGCCGACTGAGTTGCCCATCGGAATTCGTCCGCCGGCCGGTGGTTCCACCGGGTGGAGATCGAGATGCCATCGCTCGGCGTGTGCCGCCACGAACTGTTCGAGCAGATGGGCCGGGTTGACCACACGAAACGACGGCGATGTCGACGTCATTGACACGCCGACGTTGACCGTCCCGTCACCGCGGGGAAACATCCATCCGTATCCGGTGATTTGGGTTCCGGCCTTGTCGCTCAAGTCGACGACGAGTTCGATTTCTGACGCGCCGTGGATCGCTGACCGGTAGATCGCCCGATGGGCCAGCGCATACGGCCAGATCGGTTGCCGGAATGTCCCGAGCAAACGCCCGAAGCGGCTGTTGGCGCCGTCGGCGACGACCGTGAATTTCGCTCTGAACTTGGATGACGAACCGCTGGAGTCGATCACGTGAGCACCGCGAACGAATCCGCGCTCGACGATTGGCGCCGTTGCCTCGTGACCGTCGAGCACGGTAGCTCCGGCACCGATTGCGGCGTTGATCATCAGTTGGTCGACCTGATCGCGAGGCGCGATCAACCCGTAGCGCGGGAACGATTCGTGACTGGGCCAGCGGGTCGACGTCGACTTGTCCCCGCTCGACAAACGGACGTGGTCGACGCGATGAAACGGGGCCAACGCTGCGTTGTCGATGCCGATCTGGGCAAGCGCATACACCGCTCGCGGTGTCAGCAGGTCGCCACAAGTCTTCAAGCGGGGCGGCGTTGAGCGTTCGAGGATCGTCACGCTGTGCCCGGCGTTGGCGAGGTGCCAGGCTGTCGCTGCGCCGGCCGGGCCGCCACCGACGACGAGTACGTCGCCGGCGGCGGAGTTGCGAACGGTCACTCGCCCTTTGCCGGCGATCCGGCGACGGGTGCGTCACCGATCGGAATGATCGTGTCGTCGAGCTCGTTGAGCGTCGACAGTGTGCCCCCTGCTTCGAGAGCAGCGAACATCGGAGATTCCTCCGAGCACCATTTCTCGAACTCTTCGAGGTATTCAGCTGCCGGGTCGGCACCGCCGAGTGTGTATCGCTCGTGGCAGACAACGGACAGAATTTCGTGGTCAGTAAGCCCGCCGCCACCGTTCGCTCCCTGCGGAGGCATTGCGCCCTTGACGCCGGTCTGGTGGACCCCGCCTTCGCGGTCAGGGCTGCCGTAGACGTCAACTCCCTCGAGGTTGTAGTTGGCAGTACCGAAGTAGACGAAACGAAGTTGGTCCTCGATGTTCGGGAACGTCTTCAGAACCTCCCCATCAGTGAACTTGTAGCCGACTCCGCCGCCTCCATCGGCCCCGTGACAACTGGCGCATCCTCCGTACACCTCGGCGCCTTCGCCGAGCGGGCCGGCCACTTCCTTGGCTTGGGTCGTGACGGCGCGGGCGTACAGGATCGCCCAGATCGGCAGGGCCGAGAGGGCCAACATCGCCCAGAACGGGATCTTCTTGCGTGCTTTGTAGGCCGCCACGACGGCGCTGTCAGGCTTGCGAGGAGGAGGTCCAACCGGAGCCGGA
>JANPLQ010000096.1:0-49198 GCA_031422395.1 Ilumatobacteraceae bacterium
ACGGCGCGGGCGTACAGGATCGCCCAGATCGGCAGGGCCGAGAGGGCCAACATCGCCCAGAACGGGATCTTCTTGCGTGCTTTGTAGGCCGCCACGACGGCGCTGTCAGGCTTGCGAGGAGGAGGTCCAACCGGAGCCGGAGCGGTGGCCCTCTGAACCGGACCGCTGGCCGCCGGCGCGGCAGCTGGAACCGCGGCGCCGGCCACTGCGGGAGTCGCAGCGGCAGGGGCGGCGGCATCAGACCCGGCATCGCCGTCGCCGAGCGCGGCGCGGCGCTCGCGGCTTCGCTTCAGCAGGTGCTCGGGGATTTCGGTCACAGTCGTCCTCTCACGTGTTTCCGACTGAGCGCGCAAGCACAGTCGATTCGACGACGCCAGGTTAGACGCCCGAAGCGCCCAAACCAGAAATAGTGGCAATCCAACCCCAGTCACGGTCCCGACCATCAGGTGAGCACAAACCCGCCCACAGATCAGTACGCACCCGACGAGGGAAGCGCCAGCGACGAGTCGGACAGGAGGGAGCGGCCGAAGCGGAGCGGAGGCTAGTCCCGACCACCAAGTAGGGAAGCGCCAGCGACGAGTCGGACGGAGGGAGCAGCCGAAGCGGAGCGGAGGCCAGTCCCGACCACCAGCGAGGCCAGTCCCAACCATCAAGCGCGTGCACTTATGCACAAGGGTGGCGAGCGGGCAGACTTGTGGCGCAGTTTGATGTCTGAGGCCTGCGGCTTCCGACTACAGTGCTGACAGACGACTTCGTGCGGCCGTTCACGAGCGGCCGTTGCACGCAGCCGTCAATGTAATTGGCCGCCAATGATCCGAAAGGGCACGACGATCGAGATGATCGCCTTCAACTGGGACGTACGTGAATGGCCGGGGATGAACACCGCCTTCATCACGTCGTTGATCATTGCGACCGCATTGACCCTCGTCGTGATCCCGTACGGCAAACGTCGTCCCAAGGGCACGCCGTTCTCGTGGGGTGAAGCGATGCTGGGTGCTACCTACTCGTTCGGCGTCATGTTCCTTGCCTTCGGTGTTGTGCCTCACCAGTGGATCGACCATGCCGACAAAGATCTCGGCTGGGATCGTACGAAGATCATCTTTGGACCAGGCGGGATCCTCAAGCCGCAAACTGCCGGCGGATGGAATCCGATCACACTGCAGTATCAAGCAGTACGCGACATCGTGGTTGTCATCATCCACGTCTACTTCTTCGGCCTCTTGCTTTTCATCTGGAGTTGGTGGCAGAAGCGCGGCGATCAGCCCGTCAAGGCGATCGCCACCAGCACGTACGGCCGTCCACTGGTGAAGAAGACCTGATTCGTCATGGCCAAGACCGACGCCAATCCACCGATGATGCCGTACACCGACGAGTATTCACTCGTCGAAGTCGACGTCGACTATTTGACGCGTGCGGTCAAGCCGAAGCAGTTCATCCACATCGATCAAAGCGAATGCATCGCTTGTGAGGGCTGCGTCGACATCTGTCCGTGGAAGTGCATTCACATGGTCAACACCTCGGCGATCATCGAGGCCGACAACACCGAACAGCCGGGGCTTGACCCATCTGACGCGTTCATGTTCATCATCGATGACGACATCTGCACACGGTGCGCGCTGTGCGTCGACCGTTGCCCGACTGGCGTCATCATCCTCGGGAAACTCGGCCAGTCGACTGCTGCCGGAGATTCCCACGCCCGCACGAACAGCCACGGCTACGGCTACGGCATGAGGCTCTGAGAGTTCACTATGGCCAAGATCATCGACGAAACGCCACGACCCACCGCTCAGGAACGGGCCCAAAAAGTCGTGGCCGGCGTGCAAGGCGGGCAGGTGTGGTCGAGCATCTTCCGACCCGGCTCGATCTTCCGCAAGGGCTACACCGACAGTCCGCGTAACCGCAGTTACGTGATCATGAACTCGGTGCTGTACCACTTGCATCCGGTCAAGGTGAAGCGGCACGCTGTCAAGGTCAGTTACACACTCTGTCTCGGCGGACTGAGCTTCTTCCTGTTCATCCTGCTGACCGTCACCGGAATCTTCCTGATGTTCTTCTATCGGCCGGAAGCAACCGCCGCGTGGGACGACATTTCGAACCTGCAGACGTCGGTCACGTTCGGACTGTTAGTCAGAAACATGCACCGATGGGGTGCCCACCTGATGGTGCTCTCGGTGTTCTTGCACATGGCGCGAGTGTTCTACCACGGTGCTTACAAGCCGCCGCGTGAGTTCAACTGGGTGATCGGCGTGATGCTGCTCAAGCTGACGCTCCTGCTTTCGTTCACCGGTTATCTGCTCCCGTGGGATCAGTTGGCATTGTGGGCGGTCGCCGTGGGCACCAACATGATGGGGTACACGCCCGTATTCGGTCAGGACGTCCGATTCGTCCTACTAGGCGGTGCCGAGATTGGTTCCGAAACGCTGCTCCGGTGGTACGTCCTGCATGTCTTGTTCTTCCCGTTCATCATCGTGATCTTCATGGCCATCCACTTCTGGCGTGTCCGTAAAGACGGCGGCATCTCAGGACCGCTCTGATGGCTTGTTCGTCGACCCTCCGGTTCTCCACGCTCAGCTGCGACTCGTCGCTGGCGCTTCCCTCGTCGCCCAGCCTGGGGGTACGGCATGACTGAGATCCCCGAACACTTGCTCAAGCGGGCGCAGGCTGCTCGCGACAAGTCGGCCGATACGCCAGTCGAGGCAACTGCGCCGCCCGAGCCGGCCGCACCGGAAACTGCTGCAGATTCGCGCATACCTGCACACCTGCTGGAACGCAGCAAAGCCGCCAAGCAGAAGGCTGGCGGTGGCGACGCAGCCGCCAGCCCGGGGGGCGGCGTTGCCGTTGCCGACAAGGTGGCGTCGATCGTCCAGGCGACTCCAACATCAGCTGGAGTTCCGATCGGTGCCGGCCCAGGAGGCCACACTCAACGATTGCTCACGGTCGTCAAGTCGGGGTCGATCCAAGACGTCAAGGCTCAGCCGGTCGACAAGGTTCACACCTGGCCGCACCTGCTGGCGGCCGAGTTCGTGGCGTCGTTGGCCTGTCTGGTGTTCACGTTCCTGTTCTCCGTCTGGGTCAACGCCCCATTGCTCCAGCACTCCAATCCGAATCAGACCCCGAACCCGTCCAAGGCACCTTGGTACTTCCTCGGCCTGCAGGAACTACTCACGATGTTCCATCCGATGATTGCCGGCGTGACGATCCCCGGTGTCGGGTTGATCGTGCTGATCTTCGCTCCATACATCGACAAGAATCCGTCCATCAAGCCGGAGGATCGCAAGTTTGCGACGTCACTGATGACGATCCACATCATGTTCTGGGCGGTACTCGTGATTATCGGTTCGTTCTTCAGAGGACCAGGCTTCAACTTCACCCTGCCGTGGCGCGACGGCATGTTCTTCGAGTTGTGAGTCCGGACATGAGCGAGAAGGAGACAACATCATGAACTCATCCTCAGTCATCGTCATCGCCGTCGGAGCTGTCGTCGTTCTCGCCGCTCTGGCCTTCATGACGCTCGCCCGCCGAAGCGACGTTCGTGGTGCCGGCGCGCTCAGCGCCGAAACCGTCCGTCGTGACACTGCTGCACGCGGCGACTCGCCTGAGCCTGGATCAACTCGCAGCGCCGCCGATGCCGAGGCCGAGGGTGTGGTCGCCCGAATCGGTAAAGCCCTTGAACCCGCTCAGGAAGACTCCGGCCTGACGCCCTGGATTCCGCCTGACGCTGATGCGATCGGCGTGAGCCGTCGCCAGTTTTTCAACCGGGCTTCAATCTCGTTGATGGGTGCCAGCATCGGCACATTCTCCGCCGCCAGCATGGTGGCATTCCTGTGGCCGACCAAAACCGGTGGCTTCGGTGGCAAGGTTCCGATTGGCCGGTACGACGACATCGTCGCCGGCATCCGAACCGGAAACGGCTTCTTCTACGCTCCCGATGCGCGTGCCTGGCTGACCCAATATCCGGTCGATGCCGTGCCAAAAGCCGAAGGCCTGTACGCCGAGAGCATTCTGGCCGGTATGCGCGAAGGCTTGATCGCTCAGTATCAGAAGTGCCCGCACTTGGGCTGTCGTGTGCCGCAATGTGTTTCGAGCCAATGGTTCGAATGCGGTTGCCACGGTTCGCAGTACAACCGTGTTGGCGAGAAGAAGGGCGGCCCAGCACCGCGGGGGATGGACCATTTCCCGCTCGAGTTCACCGCCGCCGGTGACGTGATTGTCAACACCGGGCTGATCGTCCAAGGGCTGGCGATCGGCACCAACACCACCGGCCAGGAGGCCGAAGGCCCGCACTGCGTGGGAGACACGAAACACTGATGATTGCACTTGCAACAACTTCTATCGCGTGGCTGCTCGTCATCATCATCCTGCTCGGATGGGTCCTCTACGCCTTTCTCAACATTCGTCAGTCGCGCAGCGAACTCGGTTCAGAGATTGAGTTGGCCGCCAACCGCAAGCCGTACTACGACGACGAAACGCTCGAGGGTCCGCGCCTCGACCGGGTACTCGGCCTCGGTGTGATCCTGCTGGTGATCACGGTGATCATGTTGCCTCTGTACTGGATTCTTGAGCCAGCCCGGATGGCCGGCGCTCGCGATGCCCAGGACGAACTTTTCATCGAATGGGGTTCGCGTCTGTTCGCCCCGACCGGCGACAACATCAGTGCGTTCAACTGTGCCGGTTGCCATGGTGGCATGAACGGGGCGGGCGGGGTCGCGGCGTACAACCTCACTGATCCGGCGACCGGAGAAATCACCGCCGTCAGTTGGAAAGCCCCAGCGCTCAACACGATCTTCTACCGGTTCAGTGACGACGAGGTTCGATTCATCATCGAATATGGTCGCCCGTTCTCCCCGATGTCACCGTGGGGCACGAGAGGTGGTGGTCCCATGAACGATCAGCAGATCGACACATTGTTGGCCTACCTCCACAGCATCCAGATCGATCGCGAGGAATGCGGTGTCGGCGAGGACGATCCGAAGTCGTGTGCGTCTGGTCATCTGCCGAGCAAGATCCAAGACGACATCGACACCACGGCGCTCAAAGCCGTTGACGATGGCACATACGCCACGTACGGCGAGGCGCTGTTCAATATGGACCTCGCCAGCGGAGCGTTCGGGTGTGCCCGTTGCCATACTCCGGGATGGAGTTGGGGTGACCCTGGCGTGCCCGGTCAGGGCGGGCTCGGCTGGAACCTCACCGGTGGGGCGGTCAACGATCACTTTCCGAACGAGGCCGACATGATCGCCTTTATCAAGAACGGCTCGGTCAACGGCGCCAAGTACGGCATCCAGGGCCAAGGCAGCGGCAAGATGCCCGGGTTCAGTGCCATGTTGACTGACGAGCAGATTCAAGCCATCGTCGAATACGTGCGGAGCCTGTGATGTTGAGCAGCTTGTTGGCAATTAATTGGGAACCCGAGTTACGCGGTGTCCTCGTTGTTCTGATTGCGGTCGGGGTGCTGATGGGTGGCACCTATCTCGTGCTCGCCACAAACCTGGGCGCAAGGCTCGGCTTCATGGTCGCCTTCGCCTCGCTGGCAGGTTGGATGGCCTTGATGGGCGGGGTGTGGTGGATGTACGGAATCGGCCTCAAGGGTGCAGAACCATCGTGGACGCAGATTCCTGGCAGCACGGTGATTCAAGACGTCGATTTACTCGACCAGGCCGGCGTGGTCGACGCGCCGCTGAAGTTGGCCGACGATGCCTCCAGTGCTGCGGTTGCTGAGGCGCTCGGCGATCAACTGATCGGCCAGGGGTGGTCGAAGGTCGCCGATTCGGCACCAGAGTTCGGCCAAGCCGAGGCGTCCGCAGGTGTGTTCCTCGAAGAGGAGGGCGCACTCAAGCCGGGCGAGTTCGACGTCACCGCCATCTATGAGGTCGACCCGCCAACGGAGTCGGCGTACCCAAAGCTGTTTGGAATGGACGAACTCGACCAGATCGCCTTCTTTCATAAGCCCTACTACACGTTGGTCGAAGTCGCCCCGTTTGCCCTGCCTCGCGTCGAGGGAGGTCGCGCACCGATCACGCCAGAGATCGACGATTCACAAAGCCGTCAGTACGTGTACATGATTCGCGACCTCGGGTCGAAGCGTGAGCCAGCGGCCTACATCTGCTTCGGCTCGACGATCGTCTTCCTGGCGATGTGCTGGGCACTCCACCGCCGTGACCGGTACGTAGCCGAAAACCTGAGTCGGAAAGCCATCGCGGCGGCCTAGCCATGGGTCAATACCTCCCGCTCGTCGTGCTCATGATTCTGGCGGTCGCCTTCGGCGGTCTCAGCTTCGTGGCGTCGCGACTGCTGGCACCTCGCCGCCCATCAGCGGCGAAAGAGGCACCATACGAATGCGGGATCGTGCCGAGCCGCGAGCCACCTGAACGGTTTCCTGTCAGCTTCTACATCGTCGCCATGTTGTTCATCATGTTCGACATCGAGATCATCTTCCTCTACCCCTACGCCGTCGAGCGCGGAGCGCTTGGCGCTGGTGGTTTCTGGGCGATCGTGGTGTTTTCGGTGATCTTCTTCCTGACATTCGTCTACGAAGTCGCCCGAGGAGGGCTCGACTGGGGTCCACTCCATACGTACCGCAATCTCGAAGGTGATGCCCTGATGGTTTCCGCAACCCGCGACTCGTCCTCGACGATTCGTCGCGTCGGCCTCGAAGGTCGCATCGATCCGACGAACGACCGAGCTGCATAGGAGACATTCGTGGGACTCGTCGACGATGTGCTCGCTGATGGAATCGGCGGGCTCAGCCACAATGCCATCACAGCCAAGCTCGAAGATCTGATCAACTGGTCGCGAGCCCGGTCCTCATGGCCGGCTTCGTTCGGTCTCCCCTGCTGCGCGATCGAAATGATGGCAACGGGTGCCGCCCACTACGACGTTTCGCGATTCGGGATGGAAGTCTTCCGCGCCTCACCTCGCCAGGCAGACATCATGATCGTCGCCGGTCGCGTAAGCCAGAAGATGGCCCCCGTACTCCGACAGGTGTACGACCAGATGATGGAACCCAAATGGGTCATCTCGATGGGTGTCTGTGCCTCGTCAGGCGGCATGTTCAACAACTACGCGATTGTTCAGGGCGTCGACCAGATCGTCCCTGTCGATGTGTATGCGCCAGGCTGCCCGCCGACGCCCGAGACCTTGATCCACGCCATCGAGACACTCCACCAGAAGATCGAAGACGGCGAGATTCTTCGACGTCGGTCCGCAAGCGGTGCTGGTGCCAACCTGCACGTCCAGGAGATCGCCGCCACGTCGGTTCCCGTCCTGCTCGGAAGTCGCTGACGTGACCGACACCGCCAACGACACCGTCGCGGACGCGACCGAAACGTCATCGCTGCCGGCCGAACTGCACGGTTGCCTGCTCACTGACAGCTTGGGTCAGACAGTGCTCCATCCGGATCGTGACGAGTACGTCACCGTCGTCAAGAAACTGACTGACGACGGCTACACCATGTGCGTCGATCTGACCGCCGTCGACTATCTCACCAACATGGCACGCCCGCTTCCGGCCGGCATCGTCGGCGAGCGCTTCGAGATCGTCGTCAACATGCTCGACATCACCAACCGTCGCCGGATCCGTCTACGGGTCCAGGTTCCGGAAGCCGACGCCACGATCGGCTCGTTGTTCGACGTTCACCCCGGCACCGAAGCGATGGAACGCGAAGTCTTCGACATGTTCGGGGTCACGTTCGGCAATCACCCTGACCCAACTCGGATCCTGATGCCGGAAGACTGGATCGGTCATCCACTCCGCAAGGATTACGAAATCGGCAAGATCCCAGTCCAATTCAAAGCAGCGCACTCATGATGTGGGCGACGGTGGGACGAAGCGCCCGGGGTCTGAGATGAGCACCGACGTGAACCACAACGTGGCGAGGGAAGCGCCAGCGACGAGCCACAAGCGGCGCGAGGAGGAAGCGAAGCGGACGACGAACCCGCCATACAACGAGGGTAAGCAGGAGATGCGGGCTCGATCTGAGATCGGGGCGCGCGAATTGATGCGCGAACTCGGGTCGGTGTTGCGGATGAGCGAGGCTGAAGCGGCCAAGCTCGGCGACCTGCCGGACGACCCCGACGAAGATCAGACCATGATCATCAACATGGGTCCCCAGCACCCGTCGACCCACGGCGTGCTGAGGCTGATGCTCGAACTGCAAGGCGAAACGGTGCTGCGTTGCAAGCCGATCATCGGCTACCTGCATACCGGTATGGAGAAGACCGGCGAGCAACTCACGTACCTCCAGGGCGGCACGAACGTCACCCGTATGGACTACCTGAGCCCGCTCAACAACGAACTCGTGTTCTCGATGGCAACCGAGAAACTGCTCGGGATCGACGGCGACATCCCGGAACGGGCCGTGTGGATGCGGATGTTGCTGTCCGAGCTCAACCGCATGTCGAGCCACCTGTTGTTCATGGCCACCAACGGTATGGACCTCGGCGCTGTCTCGATGATGATCTACGGCTGGCGAGAACGCGAGGAAGTGCTGCGTTTCTTCCAGAAGGTCACCGGCCTGCGGATGAATCACAACTTCATCCGCCCTGGCGGTGTGGCCGCTGACCTGCCGCCAGGCTGGCGTGACGACGTGTTGAATCTGCTCGAGTTGATTCCCGAGCGACTCGAGGAATATGACATCTTGATGACCGGCCAGCCGATCTGGCGTGAGCGGCTGCAAGGCGTCGGTGTGATCACGCCGCAGGAAGCGATGGCCTTGGGTGCCACAGGACCGATCCTGCGATCAACCGGCGTGGCCTGGGACCTCCGGCGCGATCTGCCGTATCTGCACTACGACGAGGTTAAGTTCGACGTGATCGTCGGGTCGTACGGTGACGCCTTCGATCGATACGCGATCCGGCTCAACGAGATCCGCGAGTCGATCAAGATCGTGAGGCAGATCCTCGACCGGATGCCGCAAGGCGACTACCGGATCCAAGACAAGAAGATCACGCCACCGCCGCGTGCGCGAATTGACGAGTCGATGGAAGCACTGATCCATCACTTCAAGATCTTCACCGAAGGTTTCAAAGTGCCAGAGGGTGAGGTCTACATGGCGATCGAGAGTCCGCGAGGTGAGGTCGGCTGCTACATCGCCAGCGACGGTTCGCCGACCCCATACCGCATGCATGTCAGAGCTCCCAGTTTCGTGAACATCCAGTGCCTCCCCCACATGATGCGCGGCGGTCTCGTGGCCGACGCCGTCGCCGTGATCTCGTCGGTCGACCCCGTGTTGGGCGAGGTAGATCGCTAATGAACGTACTTGATGGTCGGGACTGGCCTCCGCTTCGCTTTGGCTGCTCCCTCCGTGCGGCTCTGTGCCTATGCGGGCGGAGGTGTGAGCGATGAGCCGTTTGTCTGATGTCAATGTGGCTTTGGCTCGGGAGATTATCGGTCGGTATCCGAAGAAGAAGTCGGCGTTGATCCCGCTTGTTCACCTGTCGCAGGAACAGAACGGGTACGTCACCGAGGAGGCGATGCGTCACGTCGCCGAACTGGTCGAGGTCACGCCTGCCGAGGTGTACGGCACGGCATCGTTCTATGAGATGTTCCGATTCGAGCCGACTGGTAGGTACCTGATCAACATGTGCGGCACGATGTCGTGCGCCCTGATGGGTGCCGTCGAGTTGATGCATCACGCCGAGCACCGACTCGGTGTCAAAGCCGGCAGCACAACGGCTGACGGCATGTTCACATTGCAGCACGCCGAATGCCAAGCCGCCTGCACCGAGGCACCAACGTTGCAAGTCAACTACCGCTACCGATTCCGAGTAACTCCGGCGGATTTCGACCAACTGATCGACGATTTGTCGGCTGGCAAACTTGCTGGCGAGATCCCACCGCACGGCACGCTTGGTCGCCAACGTCAACATATCCCGGCCGACAGGGCCGTCGGTGCCGTCCACCCCGACCACGTAACGGCTGGTCCAGCCTGGCTCACAATCACGGAGAGCCCTTCATGAACGGTTCCCAACCGCAAGCGCCGGTCCAGATCAGCGCGCTTGGAGCGAATTCATGACCGCACGAGGTTCGTATCCCTGGGCGGCTGGATTTTATGAGGGTGATCGCCCTCAGATCGTGACCACGAGGTTCAAATACGAGGACTCCTACACCCTCGACCGTTACCTCGCCACCGGCGGCTACGAAGGTCTCCGTAAGGCGCTCGCCGTACAACCTGCCGACGTCGCCGACGAGGTCAAGAAGTCGACACTGCTCGGCCGCGGCGGTGCCGGCTTTCCCGCTGGAGTCAAGTGGGGTTTCACGCCTGCCGGCGTATGGCCGCGCTATCTCGTCGTCAACGGTGACGAGTCGGAGCCGGGCACCTACAAGGACCGACTTCTCATGGAGCGCGATCCGCATCAACTGATCGAGGGATGCCTGATTGCGTGCTACGCCGCCGGTCTGTCACAGTGCTTTCTGTACATCCGCGGAGAAATGGCGCTGGCGCATGAACGTGTCGCCGACGCGCTCAACGATGCGTATGCCAACGGCTACGTCGGCAAGGACATCCTCGGCACCGAGTTCAGTGTCGACATTGTCCTCCACTGGGGCGCCGGAGCGTACGTGGTCGGCGAGGAGACGGCGCTGATCGAGTCACTCGAAGGCGAACGCGGTATGCCGCGTTTGAAGCCTCCGTACTTCCCGGCTGCTGTCGGTCTCTACGGACAGCCGACGATCGTCAACAATGTCGAGACGCTCGCCAACCTGCCGTTCATCGCCGCCAACGGTTCAGCGGCGTTCACATCGATCGGCACCGAGACCTCACCCGGTACACGGATGATCGCCGTATCCGGGCATGTGAAGCGACCCGGCGTGTATGAGATCATCAACGGCTCGACGACATTCCGTGATCTGATTTACGGCGATGACTTCAGCCAAGGCATCCGGGACGACAACGAACTCAAAGCGTTCGTGCCGGGTGGCGGCTCTGCCCCGTGGTTCGTCGCCGACCAACTCGATATTCCGTTCGAGGGTCGCGCTGCCAGCGCGGCGGGGTCGATGCTCGGTTCCGGTGCGGTGATGGTGATGGACTCGACCACCGATATTCCCGCTGCGGCCCTGACGCTGGTGAAATTCTACGCCCACGAGTCGTGCGGCAAATGTGTGCCGTGCCGCGAAGGTGGCACCTGGCTGTACCGGATTCTCGAACGGATCGTGGCCGGTGAGGGCACTGACGTCGACCTCGAGACGATCCTCGAAGTCGGCGAATCGATCTGCCCAGGCGAGATGCCGCATGCATCGAGCCGGCGGCTTGGCATCAACGTTGCCGTACCGTTCCCGTACAAAATGACGACGATCTGCTTCGTCGGCCCGTCGGCCTACGTTCCTGTCCACTCGGCGATGACATTGTTCCCCGAAGAGTTCGAATCGCGTGTGACGAAGCGCAAGGTCCGCACGATGATCGCGGTCGCAGCACTCGGCGGTGGAACATGAGTGACGTGAAGAAGGACGCGGACGTGGACACAGCCGCCGAGGGAAGCGCCAGCGACGAGGCGGAAGCGGCGTTCGAAGTAAGCGAAGCGGACGACGAACCCGCCACCAGAATAGATCCCAATGCGGTTGCGATCACACTGAACGGGCGCGCCGTCACCGCACGTAAGGGCGAGTTGATCATCGCTGCTGCGGAGCGGCATGGCGAGTACATCCCACGGTTCTGTTACCACCCACGGATGAGTTCGGTGGGTATGTGCCGTCAATGCATCGTCGAAGTCGACACCGGGCGAGGCCCGGCACTGCAGCCTTCATGCATGATCACGGTTGCTCCCGACATGAAGATCGAGACCTCCTCGCCGATCGCGAAGCGTGTTCAAGAAGGCGTGCTCGAGTTGCTGCTCGCCAACCACCCACTCGACTGTCCGGTGTGTGACAAGGGTGGCGAGTGTCCGCTACAGGATCAGTCGTTCTCGCACGGCCCTGGCGAGAGTCGATACGTCGAGGAAAAGCGGCACTACGAAAAGCCGATCCCGATCAACGAGAACGTCTACCTCGACCGTGAGCGCTGCATCCTGTGCGATCGATGCACCCGCTTCGCCGACGAAGTCGCTGGCGACAAGCTGATCCATTTCATGGACCGTGGCAACTTGTCGCAGGTCAACACGTTCCCTGACGAACCGTTCTCGTCGTACTTCTCCGGCAACGTTGTACAGATCTGCCCGGTTGGTGCGTTGACCGCCAAGCCATATCGGTTCAAGGCGCGTCCGTGGGATCTCGAACAGGTCGAGTCGACCTGCACGTCGTGTTCGGTTGGTTGCCGGATCTCGATCCACTCGAGCCGCGACGAACTGCTGCGCTTCCAAGGCGTCGACATCGAGTCGGTCAACTGGGGTTGGATGTGCGACCGTGGTCGTTTCAACTTTGAGTCGATCGAATCCGACCTGCGCCTCGCGACGCCTCGTGTTCGAACCGACGACGGACACGCCGAAACCTCCCAATCTGAAACATCCTGGAGCAGCGCTATAGCAATCACCGCGCAGCTGGTTCAGGGTGCCCTGGACGCCGGCGGCGCCGGCTCGATCGGACTGCTCGGTGGTGCCCGTAGCACCAACGAGGGTGCCTATGCGTGGGCCCAGCTTGCCGACGCGATCGGCATCGAACGACGCGATGCCCAACTCGGCGACGGGATGCCGGCTCAGATCCTCGGTCTCAAGCGGGCGACGATTTCGGAGGCGGCCAACGCCGCAACGGTGATCCTGCTCGGGCCCGACCTCAAGGAAGAACTTCCGATCCTGTATCTCCGGCTTCGCGACGCGGCCGAGAAGAAGCGGACCAAGCTGATCGAGTTCTCGGGCCAGACCACCGGCATGAGTCGATACGCGTGGCGCACCGAGCGGTACTCGCCCGGTACCGGTCCGTCGGCGATCGCTCAGACACTTGCTGACCCTGTGATCGTTGCCCAGATCGCAAAGGGTGACGTCGTGATTGTGGCTGGTCGCGGCAACCTTGCCGAGTCCGAAGGACGGGCGCTGGCTTCGTTGCAGGCCGTGCTCGACGCCGTTCCTCACGCCACGGTGCTGCCGGCACTTCGCCGCGGCAACGTGGTCGGAGCGCTTCAGTTGGGTCTCGGCCAGGAGTCGTGTGAGCGCGATGCCCTGTCGACGCTACGCGCAGCTGCCGATGGCAAACTCGAACTGCTGATCTTGCTCGGTGCCGATCCGCTCAACGATTGCCCCGACAGCGATCTCGCACGTCGAGCGCTGGCTGGCGCTCGTCGAATTGTGTCGATCGACACGTTCCTATCCGATTCCACTCGACACGCCGACGTCGTGCTGCCCGCTGCTGCCTTCGCCGAGCAGTCGGGAACCACGACGAACCTCGAGGGCCGCGTCTCGAGGGTCAACCAGAAGGTCACGACGCACGGCACGTCGCGTCCCGACTGGATGATTGCTGCAGAGCTGGCGCTGGCGCTTGGTCACGACCTCGGATTCGGTTCAGTTGACGACGTGACGGCGGCGATCGCCGCCAACGTCCTGGCGTACGTCGGCGCGACCGCGGCGGCCATCGATGCCGCCCCGGAAGGTGTGTTGGCGATCGGATCGTTTGGTGAGATGCCAGAGGCCGAACCCTTCGAACAGCAGCCAAACAGCTACGACTACCGGCTCGTCGTCAGCCGCAAACTCTATGACCAGGCTGTGTCGACAGCGATGTCGCCCTCGATCGCCGGGCTGGCGATCGGTTCTGGCGTTTGCATTCATCCGCTCGACCTCGATCGCGTTGGGGTGCCCGATGGCACCGAGGTCAAGATCGTGGGTGTCAAGGGCTCCGTTGTGCTACGGCTGGTCGCCGACGCAACGGTTCAGCGCGGCACGATTTGGGTACCGTTCAACCAGCCGGGCGCTGATGTCACCGCCTTGATCGAGTCGACATCACCCGTCACCGATGTCCGAATCGAGCGGTTGTCATGAACCTACTCGCATCGATTCTTGCGACCGACCCGTTGTTGGACACTGACGACTGGTGGTGGAAGGTGTTGGCGATCGTGCTCGCCAAAGTGCTCGTGATCTTCGTGGTCGGGCTGGTCGGCACGATGTTGATGGTCTGGTTCGAACGCAAGATCGTGGCGGGCATGCAGAATCGTGTCGGGCCAAACAAAGCCGGGCCGTTCGGTCTGTTGCAAACTCTCGCTGATGGTACGAAGTTGTTCTTCAAGGAAGATCTGCTCCCTGCCAACGCCAACAAATGGGTGTTTCGATTGTCGCCGTTCTTCGCCTTCGTCCCGGCATTCCTGTTGTGGTCGGTGATTCCTCTGGGGGGCGATTTCACCGACGGGAACGATGGCACAGTCACCTGGTTCGGTCACACCACGCGGATCCAACTGATCGACCCGCCGGTCGGCATCCTGCTCGTACTTGCGCTCAGTTCGATCGGTGTATACGGAATCATGTTGGCTGGTTGGGCGTCGGGGTCCAAGTATCCACTACTCGGCGCGGTCCGGGCCTCGGCACAGATGATCTCGTACGAGGCGGCGCTCGGGCTGAGTCTTGGAGCTGTACTGTTGATGGGAGGCACGCTGTCGACCTCAGGCATTGTCGCAGGTCAGGATCGGCTGACGAACTGGAACATTGTCGCTACGGGGTTCATCCCGTTTGCGATTTTCATGGTCGCCATGACGGCTGAACTCAACCGGCCGCCGTTCGACCTCGTTGAGGCCGAACAGGAACTCGTCGGAGGTTTCAACACCGAGTATTCGTCGATTCGATTCGCGCTGTTCTTCCTTGCTGAGTTCATGAATGTGATCACGATGAGTGGGATCCTGGTCACGCTGTTCCTCGGCGGTCCGCAGCCGTTGAAGCTTGGCGACATCAACATCTTCGGATGGGCCGGTCCGCTCGGCGGCACGCTCTGGGTAATCCTCAAAGTATTGGCGTTCCTGTACGTGTACGTCTGGTTCCGGGCGACCCTGCCTCGCCTGCGTTACGACCAACTGATGAACTTCGGCTGGAAGTTGCTGATTCCCGTCGCCCTCGGCTGGTTTCTTGTGCTGGCCGCGATCCAACTCGGCCGCGATCGCGACTGGAACGTGTTCGTAGTCGTGGCAGCCTGTCTCGCAGTTCTCGGTGTCGCCTACGTACTGCTCAGCAGCGCGCTCAGCGTCAGCCGACGCAACCGTGAACAGGAAGGAGCGGCGTACTGATGGGCTACTTCGAAGGTTTCGCGGTCACCATCAGGCAGCACCGCCTGTTCGGCGGCAAGCAGGTCACAACCGAGTATTCGGGTGGCCGCTATGCCCGCAAGCACGGAAGACCCAATGATCCGACCGTCTCCGACGACGAAAAGATTGCCAAGCCGGAGCGCCTGCATGGTCGCCACGTGCTCAACCGCTACGAGGACGGGATGGAGAAGTGCATCGGCTGCGAACTGTGCGCCGGTGTTTGCCCTGCCAAGTGCATCTATGTCCGTGGTGCCGACAATGATGTCGAGAACCCGACTTCTCCTGGTGAGCGGTTCGGCTTCGTGTACGAGATTAACTATCTGCGTTGCATCCACTGTGATCTGTGCGTCGAGGCATGCCCGACCGAGGCGATCACCGAGTCGAAGCTGTTCGAGTTCTCGTTCACCAATCGCCAGGACGCGATCTACACCAAGGCCGAACTGCTCGTTGACGACGAGGGCAAGCCGCAGCAGATGCCGTGGGAAGATTGGCGCGACGGTGAGGACCTGCACACCTCTGGCTGGATGCGCGCCACGTCTCCGTCGGGCGATGCGACGTTCCGCGGCCTGGTTGCGTGGAGTAACGAACTCGGCTACGGCGAACGCCCCGCCGAACCCCCCGAAGGTGAGGCTGATCGTTGATGCGAACGTATGGCCATGCGACGAGGGAAGCGCCAGCGACGAGTCGCACGCGGCGCGAGGAGGAAGCGGAGCGGACGACGAGCCCGCCGCCAGAAGAGGCCGATCGTTGATGCGAACGTACGGCAATGCGACGAGGGAAGCGCCAGCGACGAGTCGCACGCGGCGCGGGGAGGAAGCGGAGCGGACGACGAACCTGCCACCAGAGGAAGCGGAGCGGACGACGAACCTGCCACCAGAAGAAGCGGAGCGGACGACGAGCCCGCCGCCAGGAGAGGCCGATCGCTGATGCAGATGATCGTCTTTGTGCTTGCCTCGCTGATGGTGCTGACTGGTGCGGTGTCAGTCATCGTGATGAAGAATCCCGTGCATGCCGCACTCGGCCTCGTGCTCACGTTGTTCGGTGTTGCCGTGCATTTCGTGTCGCTCGATGCCCACTTCCTTGCTGCGGTACAAGTGATCGTGTACGCCGGCGCGATCGTGGTGTTGTTCCTGTTTGTGATCATGCTGCTGGGTGTCGATAAGTCGGAGGATCTGTCGATCGAACCGTTCCCGATCCAGCGCCCTCTGGCAATCGTGGTCGGGGGAGGAATCATCGGACTGCTCGTTGCCGCGATCGTGCGCGCACGAGACACGATTGCAGAGGGAACACCGCTGGAATCCGATGGCGACGAAAACATCAGGGCGCTCGCCCGGAACCTCTACGGAGACCACGTGTTCGCCTTCGAGTTGACGTCGATCCTGTTGATTGTCGCCGTTGCCGGCACCGTGCTGATGACCCGCAAGTCGAAGAAGGAAGTCGGCAAGTGATACTGGCGATGGCCGAACCGACAACGACGTACTACATGATCCTGGCAGCCGTGCTGTTCGGGATCGGGGCAACAGGGCTGTTGGTACGGCGAAACCCGCTGATCATGTTCATGTGCGTCGAGCTGATGCTCAACGCCGTCAACCTCACGTTCGTGGCATTGTCCAATCGATTCGGAAATATTGACGGGCAGACAGCCGTGTTCTTCGTGATGGTGGTGGCTGCCGCGGAAGTCGTGGTCGGGCTCGGCATTGTCATCTCGATCCTGCGGCGCCGTCCTGGCGCCACAGCCGACGACCTGGCGGAGCTCAAGGGATAGGCCATGCTCGACGTCATCTGGTTGATCCCCGCCTTCCCGCTTGCCGGATTCATCTTGATCCTGCTGTTCGGTCGCAAACTCGGCGAACCGAAAGCTGGGTTCCTCGCCGCCACGATGGTGCTGGCCTCGTTCGTCGTGTCAGTCGGTACCTATTTCGACCTGTTGTCGATGGATGCCCACGACCGTCACCACGTCGAGACGCTGTTCTCGTGGGTGCCGGTCTCCTCGCTGCAGATCAACATGGCCTTTCTCGCTGACCCGCTGTCGATCGCGATGTGCCTGTTTGTCACCGGGGTTGGCTTCCTGATCCACCTGTTCGCCATCGGCTACATGCACGGCGATCCGAAGTTCTCGAAGTTCTTCCTGTACCTCAACCTGTTCGTGCTGTCGATGACGCTGCTGGTGCTCGGCGAGAACCTGCTCGTCACGTTCCTCGGCTGGGAGGGCGTCGGCACGTGCTCGTACTTCCTGATCTCGTTCTGGCACACCCGTGACTCCGCCGCAACCGCCGGTAAGAAGGCGTTCATCACTAACCGGATCGGTGACTGGGGCTTCATGCTTGCAATGTTCCTCGGCTTCGAGGCCGTCGGCTCGGTCAGCTATGGAACCCTGAACGGCGCAGCCGAGTCCGGTGCGCTGGCGCAGTCGACTGCAACGGCGATTGCGCTGCTGCTGTTCGTCGGAGCGGTCGGCAAGTCGGCCCAACTCCCGTTGTACCTGTGGCTGCCTGATGCAATGGAAGGCCCGACCCCCGTGTCGGCCCTGATCCACGCCGCCACGATGGTGACCGCTGGCGTGTTCCTGATGACTCGTATGAACCCGATGTTGGCTGCCGCGTCTGACTACGCCCCCACCATCATTGCCTGGGTCGGAGCGATTACGGCCCTGTTCGCGGCGACGATCGCTGTCGCCCAAAACGACATCAAGAAGGTGCTCGCCTACTCGACCGTGTCGCAGCTCGGTTACATGTTCCTCGCCGTCGGATCCGGTGCCTACGTTGCGGCGATCTTCCACATGGTCACGCACGCCTTCTTCAAGGCCCTGATGTTCCTCGGTTCTGGTTCCGTGATTCACGGCATGCACGAAGAACAAGACATGCGCAAAATGGGCAAGCTGATCAAGCTGATGCCAGTCACCGCATCGACATTCATTGTCGGCTGGCTGGCGATCGCCGGTGTGTTCCCGTTCTCCGGTTTCTGGTCGAAGGATGAGATCCTGCTGTTCGCCCTCGTCAAGAGCCCGGCGCTGTATGCGATCGGCTTGGTCACGGCGGTGTTGACGGCGTTCTATATGACCCGTCAGGTGATCATGGTGTTCTTCGGCGAAGCCAAGTGGGAAAGCCATGCCGAGGAACACGGCGCACACGGCGAGTTCAAGCCGCACGAGTCGCCGCCGATCATGCTGTTCCCCCTGGTTGTGTTGGCGGGGCTCGCTTTCGCTGGCGGCATCATTCAACTTCCGTCGTTCGGGATCGTGCCTGAAGCGTGGCGTCACAAGCTCGAGCAATGGCTCGAACCAGTGATCGAAGCCGGCGAGGCACACATCACCGATACCGGCGCATACGACAACAAAGCCTGGCTGGCAGTCGTTGCCTCGGCGTGCGCGTTCGCAGGCATCGGGGCAGCGATCGCGATCTACGCAAAACACAAGGCCAAGCCGATCGAGCCCAAGATCCTGGCCGACGCTTGGAAGTACGACTCGACCGTGTCGGCATTCATGGGCGGTCCCGGACGAAAGGCGTTCGATGCCGTGGCGTGGTTCGACAAGACAATCGTCGACGGCGCTGTCAACGGCACAGGGAAATTGGTGCAGGGAACCGGCGGCCAGATCCGCAAGCTCCAGACAGGCAACGTCCGCAACTACGCCGGCATCGTCGGAGTTGGCGTTGTCCTGTTGCTGACATGGTTCGTGCTTGGTCGGGGGGTGCTGTAGTGAGCGCGGCACCGGTCGACTTCCCGATCCTGTCGATGCTGGTGTTCCTGCCTGCCGCAGGTGCGCTGATCATCATCATGCTCTCGAAGCGTCGACCCGAGTTGATGAAACTCGTCGCCGGAATCACTTCCGTGGCGACCGGTGCGATGAGCATCTGGTTGCTCGATGCGTTCGACACTCAAAATGACGGCTATCAGTTCGTTTCCAAACACCCTTGGATCGAGCAGTGGGGCATCTCTTGGCATCTCGGTGTCGACGGGATTTCGCTGTTCCTGATCGTGCTCACGGGAGTGCTGTTCCCGCTGGCGATCCTCGGGATCGACCCACACAACGAGGATCCGGCTCAGGACAAGCCGTACTTCGCCTGGCTGCTGCTGCTGGAAGCCGGGGTGATGGGCTCGTTCCTGAGCCTTGACCTGTTCCTATTCTTCGTGTTCTTCGAGATCGTGCTCGTGCCGATGTATTTCCTGATTGGCGGATGGGGCTACGAAGGTCGCGTCCAGGCCGCCACGAAATTTTTCTTGTTCACGATGATCGGGTCGGCATTCATGCTCGTCTCGATCATGGCGACAGTGTTCCTCGCCAAGAACAACGGTGTCGGTCACATCACATTCGACCTCGTCGAGATCGCCGAGAACGCGTCGTTCGCAGCGTCGACCGGGCGTTGGCTGTTCTTCGGGTTCGCCGTGGCGTTCGCCGTCAAAGTCCCGATCTTTCCGCTCCACACCTGGCTGCCTGATGCCCACACGCAGGCACCGACTGCAGGTTCGGTCGTGTTAGCCGGTGTGATGCTCAAACTCGGCACCTACGGCCTGCTGCGGTTCGGTGTGTACCTGTTCCCGGAGGCAGCGCATTGGAGTCGAGCGATCTGGCTCACGCTGGCGGTCGTCGGAATTATGTATGGGGCAATCGCGGCCACGATGCAGAAGGACCTCAAGCGGCTCGTCGCCTACTCATCGGTTGCCCACCTCGGCTTCATCGTGCTCGGCACGTTCGCGTTCACGACGCAGGCAATCACCGGTTCGGTGATGCAGATGATCAACCACGGGATCTCAACCGGTGCGCTGTTCCTCCTGGTCGGCATGATCTATGAACGACGCCACACCCGTCAGATCGCTGACCTGAATGGGATCCAGAAGGCCGCCCCGATCTTTGCGGCCGGATTCATGGTCGTGATGCTGTCGTCGATCGGTGTGCCAGGTTTGAACGGGTTCGTCGGCGAGTACCTGATCTTGACCGGGACGTTCCTGACGGCCCGCTGGTGGGTTGTCGTGGCATCGACTGGGGTGATCCTCGCTGCCCTCTATTTGCTGTGGGCCTACCAGCGTGTGTTCCACGGCGAGCCAGACGAGGCAAACAGGAACTTCCCCGAGTTGAAACTCAAGGAAGCAGCAGTCCTGTTGCCGTTCATCGGGATCATCGTGTTCACCGGTGTGTATCCGAAGCCGATGCTGAGCCGAATCGAGCCGTCGGTGAAAGCGCTGATCGCCCACGTCGAGGAAAAGACAGGTTTCGTCGAACCCCAACCAAAACAGACCCAAGTTGAAAACGATGAATGACATGCACGTGGCGACGAGGGAAGCGCCAGCGACGAGAAGCATGGAGGGAGCGGCCGAAGCGAAGCGGCGGCTAGTCCCGACCATCAGTAGGGAGCGTGAATGACATGAGCTCCGCAATTCTTGCTCAGGACGTGTTCACCACACCGAGCGTCGAATGGTGGTCGCTGTCGCCGATCATCGCCCTGGTTTCGGGTGCACTGTTGCTGTTGGTGGTTGGAGCGTTGACCCCGCGTTGGCCGGGCAACTGTTACGCCTTCTATACGGCGCTGACATCTGCGGTCGCGGGTGGCTTGGCGATGATGCAATGGGACGACATCAGCGACGAGGGCGCATCGACGCTCGTCCGTGGGGCGCTGGCGTTCGACACATTGGCTCAGTTCCTGACGATCACGGTGTGCGCCGCGACATTGCTCGTGGCGCTGATCACGGGTGACGAGTTGCGACGTGCCGGGGACGACGGTCCCGAGATCTATGCCCTGTTCCTCACGGCTGCCGCCGGGGCAGTCGTGATGGGTGCCGCCAACGATCTGATCGTGTTGTTCCTCGGACTCGAAACACTGTCGCTCGCCCTGTATGTGCTGGCGGCCTCTGACCGCGAGCGAACCGCCAGCCAGGAATCCGGTATCAAGTACTTCGTACTCGGCGGATTCGCCTCGGCGTTCTTTCTCTACGGCATCGCATTGATCTATGGCGGCACTCAGTCGACCAACATTTCAGAGATCACGCAATCGTTCCGCACTTCGGTGCTGATCGACGGCCAAGATTCGCTCGTGCTTGCGGGCATCGCGTTGCTGATTGTCGGGCTGGGCTTCAAGGTCGCGGCGGTGCCGTTTCACGTCTGGACCCCTGACGTCTATCAGGGAGCCCCGACCAACGTGACCGCATTCATGGCTTCTGTCGGCAAGGCCGCCGCCTTCGCCGCAATGTTGCGGGTGCTCGTCGTTGCGATGCCGTTCCATCGTGACGACTGGCGTCCGGCAATCTGGGTGTTGGCGTTGCTATCGCTCGTGGTTGGTTCGGTGTTGGCGATCGTGCAGAGCGACGTCAAGCGGATGTTGGCGTACTCGTCGGTCAGCCATGCCGGGTTCATCCTGGTAGGGATCGAGGCAGCCGGTCACGATGCCGGCGAGAGCGTGGTCGGCGACGGTTTGCCGAGCGTGATGACCTACCTGTTGCTGTACTCGGTGCTGACCGTCGGATCATTTGCAGTCGTGTCGCTCGTCGCCCGCAACAACGGTGGTGACACGTCGCTGGCCGCATTCAGTGGGCTCGCCAAACGGCGTCCTACGCTGGCGCTCGGGCTGACCGTGTTCCTATTGGCGCAGGCGGGTGTTCCTCTGACGTCTGGTTTCATCGCCAAGTGGGGTGTGATTCAAGCTGCCGTCGAGCAGGAGAGTTACGCAATCGCGATCATCGCCATGGTGGCGGCTGTTGTCGCCGCCTTCTTGTACTTGCGGATCATGGTCAGCGTGTGGCTCCAGACATCTGATCAGCCCGTCGGGACCGAGTCGATTCCGTTCGCCACCGGATTGGCGATCACCGCCGCAGCGGTCTTCACGCTGTTCGTCGGGGTGTGGCCCGACTGGCTGCTCGGTGCCACCGAAACCGTCACCAACTACGCCCGCTGACAAGCCTCGCCGGATGCACGCTCCGGTCGTCTACCGAAGGTGTTGCAAACGGTGTCGGGCACCTGCTGTAGGGCATTAGTCGACGACTGTTGGGTCTGGGACTCTGGCTCTGAGTGCCCAATTGAAGGCGGTCCAACCCATGTGGGACGGAGCGATTGCCTTGGCGCTTTCCTTGGCGGCCTCGTCAGAGATCGGCTTCGGGCGATCGGCCTTGACGTGAACCTCTGCAACACGTTCGGCCATGATCAACCAGCCGATTGCTTCGTCGACCGACCCGCCGACCGTCAGCAGACCATGGTTGCGCAGGATCGCCAGCTTGCCGCCACTCAATGCCTCGGCGATCCGTTCGCCACCCGCCGGGGTCGACACATTCAGATCGGTGCCCTGATACACGGTGTGACAGTCGAGGAATGCCGTTGCTTCCTGGACGATCTGCTGAAACCCCTCAGCGTTGGCCGACCACGGTGTTCCGTAGGGAGTGTGCGTGTGCGCCGCGCACGTCACATCGGGGCGCGCCTCATGAATCGGCCAGTGGATATTGAACGCCGTGATGTTGATCTCGCGAACCGGATGACCGTCGAGCACCTCGCCGCCAGGCCCGACGAGCACCAGGTCGCTGACCTTCGCCTCGCCAAATGGAACGCCGTAACGCAGCATCCAAAAGCAGTCGAGCCGCTCGGGATCGCGAGCCGAGATATGGCCGTCGCCCTGTTCTCCCCAATGGTACGAACCGAACAATCGATAGGCGAGCGCCGTTCGGCGCTTGCGGTGTACGCGTTCAGCATCCAAAGAGTCGAACGTTGGCTCGCCGAGATCGAGTGTGAATGGTGGATGTGTGCCCACGACGACAGCGTACGCGCTGGCAATCTCGGTACTCTGACTGGCGTGAGCAGGCGAGGACTCTTGGCAGCAGTTGGGGCGTTCTGCGGTGCAATCGGATTGATGCTCTCGCCGGGTATTGCGTCTGCGCATACCGAACTCGATTTCACGCTTCCAACAGACGATGCCGCCGTGGGCGAGCCCGTGACCGAGATCAGGGTCGGCTTTACCGAGCCGGTCACGCTGGTCGGCCCCGGGTTCGAGGTGCTTGATCCACAAGGCAACCTGTTGCAGCCGTTTGTCGTAACTGACGACAACATCGTATTCCGTATGCAGATCGACCCGCCGATTGCTGGTGGCGAGGTAGGCGTTCGCTACGAGGTCACCTCGGAGGACGGTCACATCGTGTCGGGCTCGTTCTCGTTCACAATCGCCGTCCAACTGCCGACCACGTCGTTGTCATCGCCCACGACAACGACGAACACGCCGTCCACTGCTCCGGTCACGGCAAACGCAGCGTCTGCCGCAACGACCACGACGGTCGCGGCCACCTCGACCGACGAGACGATCGTTGCCGCAATCGCTTCTGCCGTCCCCGAATCCGACTCGAACGGTGTCAGTCCGGTCGTGTACGGAGCAGGTGCCGTGGCACTGGCGATGCTCGGGTTTCTGATCGTGCGGGCTCGGCGATCACCTGCCGGGTAGCTTCGACGGGCACACCGTCACCACGGGCTTTCGGTGATGGTGGGGTTATCCCCACGTTCAATTGACCGGAGCGCTCCATGTTCTCGAATGCCTGAGTTCTCGATGATTGAGGTATGCATCCGACATCTGTCCTCACGCCTCCACCCGTAGCGGTCGCAACCTCCAGACCTGCGCTCATTCAGGCCCGCAACCTGACCCGTATATGGGGTAAGGGAAACGCTGCTCAAGTTGGGATTACCGGTGTCGATCTGGACATCACCAGCGGTGAACTGCTGGCTGTGATCGGACCCTCAGGTTCTGGCAAGAGCACGCTCGGAGCACTGATCGCCGGGATCGATACACCAACATCTGGCTCGCTCGTGATCGACGGGGTTCGGATCGATGCACTCAAGCGCGACAAGTTGGCGGCGTGGCGCGGGGCCAACGTCGGCATTGTCTTCCAGGACTTTCACCTACTACCCACGCTGACCGCCTTCGAGAACGTCGAACTCGCGCTCGAGCTGGGTGCTCGCAAGATCGGTCGCCGTGATCGTCGTCGTGCGGTGGACTCAGCGCTCGATCGCGTCGGTCTCACCGGCAATGCCCGCAAGTTGCCAGCCCAGATGAGTGGCGGCGAGCGCCAGCGGGTCGGCATCGCCAGGGCGCTGGTGACCAAGCCTGCCGTGCTCGTCGCCGACGAACCAACCGGTGCCCTCGATCAGCGCAACGGCCACGCCGTGTTCGACTTGCTGGCAGGGGTTGCAGCTAGTGGCACCACGGTCGTCCTGATCACACACGACCTCGGGCTCGCCGCTGCGGCGACACGCGTCGTATCGATGATCGATGGTCGCCTGGCGTCCGTGACCGAGCAGGGAGCAGTGTGATGCGCGGCGCACTCCGACAATTCCGACGGGCACCGGGTCGGATCACCGCCAGCGTGTTTGCACTGGCACTCGCCGTCGGTGCCATCGGTGTACTGGGGATTCCGGCCGTAACTGAAGGCGCGATCCACGAAGCGGTAGAGCGTGACGGCGTCGGCGACTTGCTCGTGTCGACCACGCCGCTGAATTCTGAACAGCTGGCGCGGATCGAGGCGCTCGACAATGTGGTCACCGCCGAAGGTTCGATCGACATCGGCGTCACCGACGACCATGGCGACCTCGTTCGACTGGTCGGACTAGATATCGGGCACCAGACGATGGATCTCTTGCAGCTCGAAGCGGGACGTCTGCCGAATGGCCAGAACGAGGTCGTCACCGATCCTTCGATCGGCGCGATCGGGGAGTTCACCGTTGCAGGGAATGTGATCTATCGAATTGTCGGGCACGGCGACACGATTTGGTGGTCTGGTACCGACACGCTGTTCACCACACTCGCAACGGCCAGATCCAACGCTGCTGATCCGGGGACCAACCGGCTCACGATCACAGCGAGTGACGACGGCGCCGACGAACTGCGCCTGCTCGCCGATCAAGTCCGTGACGTGATCGCTGACGGCGACGACACGTTCACGCAGTTCCCGATCTACCTCCCCGACGGCACGACGCCGATTGACGCCGAGATCCGCCAGATCAGCCAACTGATTGGGCTCCTTGGGATCGCCGCCGGATTGGTCGCGTTGGTGTTGTTGGCGTCGACCACGAACACGTTGATCACCGAACGGACTCGGGAGGTTGCCGTGATGCGCGCCCTCGGTGGACGGTCTCGCCAACTTCGCCGGCGGCTGCGCAGGATTGCATTGGGAATCGCCGGCATGGCGGTCATTCTTGGGTTGCCTTTAGGTGTGTTGATCAGCAACCTGATTGCGAGGATGGTGCTCGAGAAGTTCGTAGGAATCACTCCCGACATCGCCGTCGACTGGCGCGTACTTGGAGCAAGCGCCGTCGGAACCCTGTTCGGGGCCCGATTGGTGGCCGCCAGCGCTGCCCGCAGAATCGTCAAGCTGCCGCTCGCCGACGCCTTGCACGATCGAGACGGTTCACCGTTCGGACGTCGGGCGAGGGAAAGGTTTCTCACACGGATTCCGACCGGAGGACTGCTCGCTCGATTGGCGACCCGCGCCTCCTTCCGGCGACCTACTCGCACGATCGCAGTCGTCGCCCAAACCGCCGCCGCGGTTGGTGCCGCATTTCTGATCCCAGGGCTGGCAGCTTCGGTGAACGAGTTCAACGAGGCAACGACCAAACCGTGGGTGTGGGAATCGCAGACCATCTCCACCGACGACGGCCTGCCGTTCGAGATCATCGCGCCCGACGCCGACAGTGAGACCGGTGTGTGGGTGTTCGGTGAGGTCAACGATCTCGAGCTCGATGTGTACGGGCTGACACCTGACACTCGAATGTTCGACCCAATCCTGACACAGGGATCGTGGATCGAGGAGGGCCAACGCGGGGTCGTCGTCAGTACCGGATTCGCGCGCCGTCAATCACTCGATATTGGCGAGCAAATGACGATCGATCTCGCCGCCGGCCCTGCCGATTACACCATCGTCGGCACCGTTGACGACTTCGGCCGAGCGGTCTACCTCGACCGTTCCGTGCTCGCCACCGACCTCGGAGCAACCGGCATGGCGAATGTTCTCTGGTCAAGCGACGCCAGCCCGAACTACACCTTGGCGGCGGCGACCGACACATCGACTGCCGCCGACGTTGCCTCAGAGAACGAAACCGGGCGTAAGGCGATCATCGCCATCTTCGGTGCGATCGGTCTGATCGTCGCCGGTGTCGCTGCGTTGGCAGTTGTGGCGTCAATGACGGTCAGCCTGTACGAACGTCGCCACGAGTTAGCCACCCTGCAGGCGCTCGGTGCCTCACGGCGCCGGCTTCGGGGCCTCGTGATTCGCGAGTTATTGCCTGTCGGCATCGTCGGTATCGCAGCAGGCGTGTTAGTCGGTGGGCTCGGTACTCGCGGCATCATGGCGGCATTCGAGGCAAGCAATCAAATGGATATCGGAACCGCGCAGGCGTTCTCGGCGATCCCAGTGATCGCTGCAGTCACGTTGGTGGCACTGGTGATACTGGCGACACTCGCCGTCAGAAGTGCCAGTCGGCGACCGGTCGCCGTGACTTTGCGAGGCGCAGCGTGATGACGATGCCACCACCGAACACTCCCTTCGGGCGCGAGACTGGTGGCGTGAGCGACCTGCCGCCCTCTCCTCCTCCGTCACCGCAGCGGTCGCGGCCAGCGGGGATCGACGTCGACTGGCACCATCTTGAGGCGCTTGCTCGGCGTTGGTATCAACCACTGCTGGAACGCGAAGGGTGGATGGCTGCGCTGTATCTGTTGGTCGGCATGTGCTCCAGCATCGGGTTCTTCATCGCCCTGACTGCGGTTGGTTTCACGGTCTTCGGATTGTGTTTCGCCGGAATCGGACTACTCCTGATCGGGCCGTTCTTCCGGATGGTCGCCGCATTCGCGTCCGCCGAACGAACGATGGCGAGGTGGGTCGATGTACACGTCGACCCGCGCCCGATGGAACCGCTCCGCGGGCTGGGAATCCGAGCGGTGACCGATCCCGATCGCTGGCGACAGGTTGGCTTCCTTGCGCTGAATCTGATCCTGGGTGTTGCGATTGGCAACGTTGGGCTGGCGGCCTACTGGCTGGTGCCGAGACTGGCCTTCGACGATCCGACCGGTGCTGATCTTTCCCTGTTCAGCGTCAGCCCAATTGCATGGGCGGCCGGTCTTGCAATCGCCCTGTTCCTGCTGGGTGCTGCGCCCAGGATTGCGGTGTTCGTTGCACGATTCAAGGCGCAGGTGACGAGTTGGTTTCTTGGGCCAGATCAGCTGGCCGCTGCTGAACAACGGGTCGAAACGTTGTCGACGCAGCGTGATGACATCCTCGACGCGGTTGCAAACGAACGACGTCGGATCGAACGCAATTTGCATGACGGCGTACAGCAACAGCTCGTTGCAATCGGACTCGATCTTGGCATGGCGGTCAATCATCTCGACGATGATCCGGCGGTCGCTCGTCAACTGATCGTGAGTGCTCGTGAGAAGGTGCAGGGTTCGATCGGGGAACTACGTCAACTCGGTCGCGGTTTGCATCCAGCAATCCTCGAGGATCGCGGCATCGACGCCGCATTGTCGGCGGTGATTGCGAACTCACCGATTCCGATTTCCGTACATGTGGAGCCGGACCTGGTGCTCGCGACCGGTGTTGCCGAGACGGTGTACTTGATTGCCAACGAGGCGGTCGCCAACGTCCTCAAACATGCCAAGGCGCGTGTTGCGTCGATTCATGTGACGTCGATCGGCGACAACGTTCGGGTCACGATTCACGACGATGGAATTGGTGGTGCCAGTCCGAATGGCGGCTCGGGCTTGGCCGGAATTAGGGCTCGTGTCAACGGTGCCGACGGCGTACTGACGATCACGTCGCCGGTCGGCGGTCCAACGACGATCACTGCGGAGGTGCCCCGAAATGCCTAGTGCATCGCTGCGTGCCGTCGTGGCCGACGACTCTGTCCTGCTTCGCGACGGCATCGTACGGTTGCTCACCGATTCAGGTTTCGACGTGGTCGCCGCTGTCGGCGACGCCGACGCGCTGCTCGACGCAGTCACCGAGCATCAGCCTGACCTGGCCCTGATCGACGTCCGCATGCCACCAACGCACACGGACGAAGGCTTGCGGGCGGCAATCGAAATCCGGCGTCGGTATCCGCAGATTGCCGTGTTGGTCCTGTCGCAATACGTCGAGGAGCGTTATGCCAGCGACTTGTTGGCTGGCGATGTTTCTGGTGTCGGCTACCTCCTCAAGGACCGCGTGATCGACGTCAATGACTTCATCGTCTCGTTACGACGCGTCGCGGCCGGTGGCAGCGCCGTCGACGCTGAGGTCGTCAGTCAGATCCTCGGTCGATCTCGACGGGCAAGCGAACTTGATCGGCTGACCCCAAGGGAGCGGGAAGTGCTCAATCTGATGGCGGAAGGTTTGTCGAACACGGGAATCGCAGAACGGCTCGTCGTGTCAGGCGGCGCCGTCGAGAAACACATTTCGAACGTATTCGCCAAGCTCGGTTTGGAACCCGAAGACGGTGCCCATCGTCGAGTACTCGCGGTCCTCACGTACCTGCGTGCCTGACCTCGAACAGCTATTTGTCGCCGCTGCGGAGTTCGGCGATCCGTTGCTTGAGGAACTCAGAGGCCGTGCGTCCTTCAGCGAGTACGACGTCATTGGCTGGGTGGAGAAAGAGCGGCAGCGACATCCGAGGTTTCAATGCTGCCGGACCAACCGGGTTGACGACGCGGTGCGTGGTTGCCGGGTACCAACCGCCGCTCGCCAGGTCGAGCATTTCGCCGCCGTTCACTGCGATCGAGCCGGGGTCGCACGGAACGGCGTGCCACACGCCGTTCGTATCGAGTAGTTCGAGCCCCGGTTGATCTGACGCCGGCAGCACGGTCAGGAGGTTGATGTCTTCGTGGGCGGCGGCGCGAACGGCGCCCTCCGGTACGTCACCGAGCAGTGGTGGATATCGCAAAATTCTGAGCAGGGTCTGCGTGCTTCCATCGAGCATGTTGCTCAACGGGACGCTGAATCGTTGCTGCACATCTTTGGGAGTGTTGGCTTCGACCCAACCGAGCAATGTGCGAGCCAACGCCGTGGCGATGTCGCGGTACTCGAGCGCTGCCCTGCTGACCTCGGCCGGGTACATCGACCAGTCGTAGACGTGAAAGAACTCTTTGAGGTCGCGTACGTTGCTGCCCTTTGCGGTTTCGCTGCGGTTGGGAGGGAACCAGCCGACGTTGCCGCCTGAGTCCATCAAGTACTGATGGATCGCGGGGGAGTCGAACAGGTCGGCCCACTCGCGGTAGATCTGCTCGACGAGACTCCAGGGCAACGGGTGATTGACGAGCACAGCGAACCCGGTCTCGCGCAGGCTATTCGTGAAGATTTCCGGTGCTTGCGAATCTTGGTAGTCGACGACAGCAACGTCCATGACACAACGCTACGTGACTGACGATTGCGGCCTGCTACGCACCGACGGATGCGAGGATCCGCTCGCGGCGTTCGGTCACTCGGCGAGCGACGCGCTCGCTCTTGACCATCCGGGCCATGAGACGCTCTCTGGCCTGTTCGCCTTCCGCGCTCAGCCCGGTGATGTTCTCGAGATCCCACTGGCGCAACACGACAGGGGCGAGGATCTGATCGTGATGTACGGCGAGGTCGTAGATCCCGGCTTGGGCAATTCGTTTGGCGTGCTCGAGGAACCCAGGGATACCCGTGCCTGGCATCGCGAACGTCATCACCTGACGTTCCATAGCGCAGACCATTCCGTCGGGATCAACCTTGATCGCCGCGGCAGCGAGGTCTCGGTAGAACAGTTGGTGCAGGTTCTCGTCGCTGGCCACTCTGGCCATCACTTCGTAGCCGGCCGGGTCGCCGATCAGCTTGCCGGTTGCCCGGTGTGAGATACGCGTGGCCAACTCCTGCAATGCGAGATAGACGAAGCCCTCTTGCAGCGGATCGGGATCTGGGGCGATGCCGCCGGTGACTTGCGCCATTCGACAGCGCTCGAGGTGGTGT
Organism: Ilumatobacteraceae bacterium; assembly: GCA_031422395.1. Lineage (GTDB taxonomy): Bacteria > Actinomycetota > Acidimicrobiia > Acidimicrobiales > Ilumatobacteraceae > Ilumatobacter. The sequence goes on from JANPLQ010000096.1 coordinate 30,060, forward strand.
GGGTCGATCGCTCGTGTCGCCATCAAATAGCCGTAGATCGCCATCGCATGACGGCCTTCTTCGGCTGTCCAGCGGCGAACCCAGTAGCCCCATGCGCCGTCGCGACCGAAGAGATGCTCGACCGTACGGAAATAGTAGGGCAGGTTGTCCTCGGTCAGCAGGTTGACGAGCAGCGCAGAGCGCACAGTGTCGTCGAGTTTGGCTCCGGCGAGGTCGGCGTCGTCCTCGCTCCACACCTCACCTTCGATCGGGTCACGGCCGCGCCCATATGGCACGTATTCGTGGGGGAACCACTCCTTTGATGTCGCCAGGTGGCGTTCCACCAGCCGTTCGACATCGGGTGTGAGTTCGTTCAGGAGCTGTGAAGCGTCGAGCACGGGTAACAGGATATCACCCTACCGACCAGTAGGTAGCCGGTAACCGAATGTTCATAAATGTCGATCGCGTTCGACCAGGACGCGATATCCGGCCTGGCGCGCCGCAGCGATGACATCGGCCCCGTGGTCGACACCTCGAACCTCGAACGTTGCCCGTACGCCGGTCTCGCGGACATGAAGATCGAGACCCTCCCGCATGTGGTACACGTCGATCAGGTTGGCCCCTGCCGATGCGCACGTGTCGAGCAACCGAGCAAGGCCGCCAGGCCGATCGTCGATCCGCACGAACATCGTGAGCCGTCGCCCGGCCTGATGCTCGTGCCTTCGAATCAGACCGGGTACCACGCCGAGATCGACATTTCCTCCAGAGAGAACGACGCACGTTGTTCCGATGGGGGCCGCTTCAGTCCGCCCGCCCATCAGGGCTGCGACGCCGACCGCGCCGGCACCTTCGACATAGAACTTGGCGCGCTCCATCAACAGCACCATGGCGTCGGCGATCGTGTCTTCATCGACCGTCACGATCTCGTCGAGCCATTGATCGATCAGCGGAGCGGTGAAGGTGCCGGGAGACTTCACGGCGATCCCGTCCGCCAGCGTGGCGATTGATCCGGACGGCGGCTGATGCCCGAGATAGGGCGCGCAGGCGGCGGCCTGAACGCCGACGATGCGCACGTCAGGTTTCAACGACTTGACAGCAATTGCCAGGCCGGCCGCCAACCCGCCTCCGCCGAGCGGGACGATCACACAGGCGAGGTCATCCAAGTCCTCGAGCAGTTCGAGCCCGAGTGTGCCCTGTCCGGCGACCACCATCGGGTCGTCGAACGGATGACAGAAAGCCATTCCTGCCTCGACGGCCCGAGCGCGGGATGCGGCAACAGCCTCGGTCAAGCTGGCACCCACTTCGAAGACCGTCGCGCCGTACCCTTCGCACGCAGCAATCTTGGAAATCGAAGCGCCTGACGGCACAAAGATCTCGCAGGTCACGCCGTGGTGGGCAGCCGCGAATGCCAAGGCTTGTGCGTGGTTTCCAGCGCTTCCGGCCGTCACGCCGTGACGCGCCGCCTCGCCGAGTGACGCAACCTTGTTCATCGCCCCGCGGATCTTGAACGACCCGGTCCGTTGCAGGCTCTCGGCCTTCAGCACGATCGACCCGCCGACAAGTGTCGACAGGGTCATCGATGACACGATCGGCGTGACCTTGACTACCCCATGGCCGGCGATCCGCGCCGCTCGAATGTCGTCTAGCGAAGTCATTCGGACCTGCCGCCAAACAATTCCATGAGCCAAAACTACTCGACGGCTTGTGGGGATTGCCGTCCGAGTGGACTAATCAGGAACAGCAACATCATGGCACCCGCTCCGATCGCACCAGCGAGTAGCCCCCAGGTGGTAGTTGATCCAGCGAGGATCGCACCGGCTACCAGCGGCCCGGTGGTTTGGCCAAGTCGCGCGAACCCGGTCCAACTGGCCATCACCGCGCCCCGATGATCGTCGGGCGCGCGTCGAATCGCTGTGTCTTGCAGGCTCGGGATCAGACCACCTTCGCCGAACCCGTATAGCAGCGAACCGATCACGACCAGCACGAGCGTTGGAGCGAGTCCGATCATCATGAACGAGACCACCCAGATCGCTGCGGCGGACACGGCGAGCTGATGCATCGAGATCTTGCGCCGGAGCCGACCGACGTTGAACGCAATCAACGACGACGTGATCATTGGTAGACCGAGCATGACGCCGCGCCACCGAGCCGACAGCCCGAACTCTGATTCGAGATGGTTGGGCAGCACCGTCAGGAACACACCGAAGATGACGGCGAACGCCAACCCTCCCGCGATCACGGTCGTCAGGATCGTACGATCTCGAATCGCGTCGCGGGCACCGCTCAACTGTTGCCGAATCGACATCCCGTGTTCCGGACGTCCCGGTTCGAGCATGACCCACGTGGCTATTGCCGTCACGATTCCGATCGAGAGCGGTGCGAGTGCCCACCGCCAGCCGACCGCGTCGGTGAGGAATCCTGCCATCACCGGGAAGATCGCCAACGCAACGGTGAGCACGCCGGCGTTGCGGCCCAGCCAGTGGGTGCGTTCCTCGCCGTCGAACGTGTCGCCAAGCAGAACTACGGCGAGGTTGATCAGGCCGGCGGCGCCGAATCCCATCGCAAACCGGGCGGCGATCAGGGCGTGGTACGACGGTGCCGTCGCGACCAGTATCCCCGACGCACCGAACACGGCGAGGCACGGAACCAACACGTTGCGACGACCGAATCGGTCCGCGAGCAGTCCGATGATCGGTGCCATGAAGACTCCCGGTAACGACGTGGCAGCGATGATCAAACCAGCTGCACCCTCATCGCGCCCGAACGTGTCAAGGATGTTTGGGATCGCCGGCGCCAGCAGGGAGTTGCCCATGATCGACGTCAATGTGACTGCAAAGATCAGCCCGACCATGCGTCGCTGGTCCGTTGTCAACTCGGTCACCGCAGCACCATACGGCCCCTGATGGATCCTGCTGCTGTCGTTCAGACTGACTGTCGTTCATACTGAGGGTCGTTCATGCTGGGGGATACGGGGCTGGTTCGGTACGGTCGCGACTGTGACGTTGCGTGAGTTCTCCGTTCCGACGATTGACCTTGGGCCTTGGTGGACGGGGGAGCGGTCCAACCGTCTGGCGCTTGCCCGTGCGTTCGACGAAGCCGCCCGGACCGTCGGCTTTGTGCAGATCGTCGGTCATCGCGTTTCCGATGGCGTGATCGGTCGGATGGTTCGCGAGAGCCAGGCGTTTTTCGATCTGCCGCTCGCCGACAAGCTTGCTGCACGACCCTCAGATCTGACAGTCAACCGTGGCTACGCGGCGGCGGGGACGGAAGCGCTCTCGTACAGCATCGGCGAGGCGGCGCCTCCCGACCTGTTCGAGGCCTTCAACATCGGCGAGGAAGTCGTTGATGAGGCCGATCCGTTCTACGCCGCCGAGCGGCATCGGATGTTCGCGCCGAACATTTGGCCTGCCGAGCCGCCAGGATTTCGGACGGCGCTCGTCGAGTACTTCGCTGAAGCACGGCGTGTCGCGCTGACTCTGACTGATCTGTTCGCACTGGCGCTCGGACTCTCCGATCAATGGTTCCGGCGTTTTGTCGACCGATCGACGACGACGATGCGAACGATCAACTACGAACGCCGGTCAGGGGACGCTGATCCGCAGCCACGTCAGCAGCGGATGGGTGCCCACACCGACTATGGCGTTGTGACCGTGTTGTGGGCTGATACGACTCCGGGGTTGCAAGTACTTGGCGATGATGGCGAGTGGCACGATGTCGCTCCAGCTCCAGGCGCTTTGCTCGTCAACCTCGGTGATCTCACGGCCGAGTGGACGAATGACCGGTGGAAATCGACGCTGCATCGTGTGGTGCCGCCGCCGCCCGGAATAGGGCCGGTTCGTCGACGAAGTACGGCGTTCTTCTTCGACGCCAACTGGGACGCCCAAATTGAGTGCGTACCGACCTGCACCGACAGTGACCATCCGCCGAAGTACCCGCCCGTGATTGCAGGGGAGCACCTGATGGCGAAGTTGATGGGCCCCCGCTTTCTGCTCCCGAGCGATGCAGTCGACACCGCAGTTGGGCGTGCCGGGCGCTCGAGCAAGACGATTTCCGGCTGATTGAGCACAGTTTGGGTCACCGTTCCGGACCCCTGGTAGCCTCGCTGACCGATGTCGCTCTTTCTGCGCGATTACCTCACTGTCGTCTGGTTTGGCTTGGCCGCGATCCTCGTTGCCGGCTTGCTTCTTGGCGTCGCGGCCGCTGTTAGGCCGTCGCGTCCCGGCAAAGAAAAGCTGACTGCGTACGAATCGGGCGTCGACCCCGTCGGCATGAGTTGGTCGCAATCGCAGATCCGTTATTACGTGTTCGCCCTCTTGTTCGTGATCTTCGACGTGGAAGCCGTGTTCATCTTCCCGTGGGCGGCGGCGATGGAGCGTTACGGCTGGTTCGGCCTGATTGCGATGCTGATCTTCATCGTGCTGCTGCTCGACGGCTTGGTCTACGCGTGGAAACGAGGACTCCTGCGATGGGTCTAGTCGATCGGGGCCGGATGCCGGCCCCGCTCACCAAGTTGTTCAACATGGGTCGCTCCTATTCGATGTGGGTGTACCAGTGGGGTTTGGCTTGCTGTGCGATCGAAATGGGTGCGGCGTTTGGCTCGCCCCGCTATGACGTGATGCGGCTCGGCGTGATTCCGTTGCCGGCCAGTCCGCGCCAGGCCGACCTCGTCGTCGTGTCAGGTACCGTGACCGACAAGATGGCGCCGGCGGTCAAGCGGCTCTACGAGCAGATGCCGGAACCAAAATACGTGATTTCGATGGGTTCGTGCGCCAACTGCGGCGGCCCGTATTGGGATTCGTATTCAGTGACCAAGGGTGTCGACCAGATCATTCCGGTCGATGTGTACGTGCCGGGCTGCCCGCCGCGGCCGGAAGCGTTGCTGGAAGGCATCGTGTTGTTGCAGCAGCGGATCAAGAACGAAGACATGGCGGCCAAATGGCGCAACGAAGAGTTCACGTCGTTGCAGATGACTGCCGAACGCGAACGCCTGGCGCGTGAGCCGCTCGTCGTCGGAGGCGGCCCAATTGAGTGACATGACAGTCAGCGACACGTCGGCTACAGACACTCAAGCGTTGCCGGGCGACGGGCTGCGTGAAGGTATCGTTGATGCGTTGCGTGCCGATCTCGGTGAGCACTTGCTCGACACTCACCTCGTCCCGCAGGATGATTTGTGGGTGCGCGTCGCTGCCGAATCGTGGGCATTTGCGGCACAGTCACTGAAGGCGCAGGGCTTCGACTACTTCTGTTTCATTTCCGCAATCGACTGGTTGCCGTCGCCGTACGGCAAAGGCGAAGATGACCCAGACGCCGAACCGTTTGTGCCGAGCACCGAGATCAAACAGGGCTACGCCGGCGGCGAAACCCGCTTCCAACTGCTCGCCCGGGTGACCGATCTGAGCCGTCACGTGAGTGTGACGCTCAAGTCCGACGTCCCTGAGTCGATGTCGATGCCGACCTGGATCGCTTCGTACTCCGGTGCCAACTGGCACGAGCGCGAGACCCATGAGATGTTCGGAATCGACTTCGCCGGCCACCCCGATCTTCGCAACCTGTACCTTCCGGGCGCCTTCGAGGGGTACCCGTTGCGTAAGGACTTCCCGTTGCTGTCTCGAATGGTCAAGCCATGGCCCGGCATCGTCGACGTAGAACCGATGCCAAAGTCCGCCGACGCTGACGTCGTCGAAACTCCTGAGGTCGGTGAGTCGGAATCATGACGAATCGGGCCGTGAAGCCGACCAGCCTGCACAATGCTTCGGCGGGTGCCGAGGGAAGCGCCAGCGACGAGGCACACGGAGGGAGCAGCCGAAGCGAAGCGGCGGTTAGTCCCGACCATCAAAAGAGGCCAGTCCCGACCACAAGAATGAACGAGCGTCAGCAACTGTCATACATCGCCGCTCAGGCTGCTGATGCGAGGCTGAACGTCGAGCTGGAGACCGAGGGTATGACCCTCAATATCGGGCCGCAGCACCCCGCTACTCACGGCACGTTGCGGATCGTGGCCAGGCTTGATGGCGAGCAGGTCGTGTGGGCGGAACCGGTCGCCGGTTACATGCACCGCGGCTACGAGAAGTTGACCGAGGTTCGTACGTTCCCTCAAGTCACCTCACTGGTCAATCGGATCGACTGGCTCGGAAGCTTCGCCAACGAAGTGCCCTTCATCCTCGCCGCCGAGAAGCTGATGGGAATCGAGGCACCACCTCGTGCCCAGTACATCCGCACGATCCTCTTCGAACTGTCGCGGATTGCCAACGTCAGTCTGTTCCTTGGCGACCTCGGCGTACAGATGGGCGCGATCACACCGGTGTTCCTCGCCTTCCGTGACCGGGAGTACGTGCTCAACCTGATCGAAGGAGCGACCGGCGGTCGCTTCCACCCCAACTTCGACCGGATCGGCGGCCTCAAGGACGATCTGCCGAAGGGCTGGATCGACGAGACCAAGCAGGTCATGAAGAAGTTGCGGACGTTCTGCGACCAGATCGAAGACTTGCTGTTCGGCAACGAAATCTTCCAGAGCCGTACCCGCGGGATCGGGATCATTCCAGCCGAGGTCGCCAAGTCGTACGGATTGTCGGGTGCCAACCTCCGCGCCTCTGGTGTCGACTGGGATCTGCGCCGTGACCAGAGCCTGCCAATGGCATGGGATAAGGCCGACTTCAAGGTGTGGACGCACCCTGACGGTGATTCGTGGGCGCGCTGCTGGGTGCGTCTGCAAGAGACCCGTGAGGCCACCAAGATCGTCGACCAGTTGATCGACAACATCCCGGCCGGTCCGGTGATGACCAAGGTGCCGCGAATCATCAAGGTTCCTGAAGGTGAAGCCTGGGTATCAACCGAAAACCCGCTCGGCGAGATGGGGTACTACGTCGTCAGCAAGGGCGATCTTGGCCCGTTCCGGGTCAAGATCCGTTCCGCCAGCTTCAACAACATCTCGATCGCGTCGTGGGTGCTCAAAGGCGTCTACGTGCCTGACATCATCACGATTCTTGCCTCGATGTACTTCATCCTCGGGGACATCGACCGATGAATATGGTCGGCACTGCTCTCCGCTCGCTGCGCTCGCTTCGAGTGCTGCCTCCGTGCGGCTCGTCGCTGGCGCTTCCCTCGCCGCATGACCACGAGGCTTCCGACGCATGACGCTCTTGGCAGTAGAGATTCCGTATTGGGGGCAGTCGTTGCTTCGAGTGCTGGGTGGCTTGGTGGCGGTGTTGCTGCCGGCCGGCACGATCGTGTACGTCTTCCTGTTCAAGATGATGTCGTTCATGCAAAGCCGATTAGGCCCGATGGAAGCCGGCCCGTACGGCTCGATGCAGTTGCTCGCCGAAGTCGCCAAGTGGCTGCAGAAAGAAGACATCGTCCCCGAGAACGCCGACGCCAAGATCTTCAAGATGGCACCGATCATCGTGTTGATGTCGACGTTCCTGCTGGTCGTGGTGGTGCCGTTCGGACCCGACGCGTGGTTCACCAACTTCGACGCCGGAGTCTTCTACTTCCTTGCCGTTGGTTCGATCTCGGTGATCGGCATCCTGATCGCCGGTTGGTCGAGCGCCAACAAGTACTCGCTACTTGGAGGTCTGCGTGCCGCTGGCCAGTTGATCGCCTACGAACTGCCGATGGTGCTGGCTGTCGTCGGCGTCGTGATCCAGGCCGGTTCGATGAACCTGCAACAAATCGTCGTCGCCCAGAACACGCAGGAGATCTTCGGCTGGAACGGCGTCGGGTTCCCGTTCGTCGTCACGCAGTTCGTTGGATTCTTGATCTTCATGATCGCCGTGCAGGCCGAACTGACCCAGGCCCCCTTCGACATGCCGATCGCCGAATCCGAACTCGTCTCGGGTTACATGACCGAATACTCTGGCTTCCGTTTCTTGATCTTCTTCATCGGCGAGTTCGCCACAGCCGGCGTGTTCGCCCTGATCGCTTCTGTGTTGTTCCTCGGTGGCTGGGGGATCCCGTTCAGCTGGTTCGGCTGGACCACGATCGACTCGGTCGACAACTGGATGAACCTCGCCGGACCACTGATCCTGTTCACCAAGATGATGGTGCTGACTGGCATCATCATGTGGGTGCGCTTCAGCTATCCCCGATTCCGTGAGGACCAGTTGCAACGTTTCGCCTGGAAGGTGTTGATCCCCGTGTCGCTCGCCAACATCGCTATCACAGCAGTGCTCAAGGTGGCAGTGTGATGCCGAAGCTTCCTGGATTGATCAAAGGTCTTGGCGTGACGATGGGCACGATGATGCGCACCGCCAAAGACGGCGCCAACACGGTGCAGTACCCGCACGAGAAGGAAACGCCACCGATTCGTGCTCGCGGTGTGATCGCTCTGCGAGAGGACAACTGCACGGCGTGCATGTTGTGCGCCCGCTCTTGTCCCGACTGGTGCATCTACATCGAGGGCCACAAGCAACTTGCACCCCCTCGTCGCGCCGGCGGTAAGCCGCGACAGGTCAACCACCTCGACCGATTCGACATCGACTACGCGCTGTGCATGTATTGCGGGATCTGCGTCGAGGTGTGCCCGTTCGACGCCCTGTTCTGGAGCCCGGAGTACGAGTACTCCGAACCGCGCATCGCCGACCTCCTGCACGACAAGACGAAACTCGGCGAATGGATGGAAACTGTGCCTGAGGCGCCTGAGCTCGAAGTTGGGGCGGTGAAACCGAAGTGAACGTTGCTGTCGTATTCGCCGCCGACGTCAACGTTGCGCAGAACGTGGCGTTCGGGATCATCGCCGCTTCGATGATCCTCGCTGCGCTCGCCGTTGTCACGACCAAGGATGTCGTGCACGCCGCGCTGTGGCTGATTGTCGTGCTCGGCGGCGTCGCCGCCCAATACATCCTGGCCGCAGCCGAGTTCGTCGCCGTTTCACAGGTGCTCGTGTACATCGGGGCGGTGATGGTGCTGTTCCTGTTCGGCATCATGCTCACCCGCGCCACGATCGGTCCCGATTCCGACCTCAACAACAAGGGGTGGGCCGTCGGTATCCCTGTTGCACTGTTGCTGCTCGGCGTACTCGCCTACTCGGTCATCGATGCCTTCGAGGACACGGTGCTCGTCGACCAGTCGCAGGCACAGATTGCCGGGTCCACCACCGCGATCAGTGACGGCTACCTCGGGAACTACCTCGTCCCGCTGATCGCCCTGTCGTTCGTTCTACTCGCCGCCGCCGTCGGTGCCATCGTCCTGGCCAGGAAGGACTAGCCGAGGATGTACGCCGTCAATTTTCTCCTTTCGATGGCGGGTTCGTCGTCCGCTGCGCTTTCTCCTCGCGCCGCTGTGCGACTCGTCGCTGGCGCTTCCCTCGTCACCTGTGGGTACATCTGATGTACGCGTTCAACTTTCCTCTTTCGATGGCGGGTTCGTTGTCCGCTGCGCTGCCTCCTCGCGCCGCTGTGCGACTCGTCGCTGGCGCTTCCCTCGTCACCTGTGGTTACGTCTGATGTACGCCGTCAACTTTCTCCTGTTGTCTGCGGTGCTGTTTTGCATTGGCGTGTTCGGGGTCATCGCTCGTCGCAACGCGGTGATGGTGCTGATGTCGGTCGAGCTGATCCTCAACTCGGTCAACCTCAACCTGATCGCCTTCGCGCTGATGAACAACAACGTCGACGGGCACATCTTCGCCCTGTTCGTGATCGCGGTTGCCGCTGCAGAAGCTGGTGTCGGGCTGGCGATGGTGCTGATGGTCTACCGCAACCGCCGGTCGATCGCCCTCGACGAGCTCTCGGAAATGAAGGGCTGAGCCGATGTTGGCGCAAGAAACAGAACACGCCATCGAGGCTGCAGGCTGGTTCATCGAACACGCCTGGCTGATCCCGGTGCTCCCAGCTGCCGCTTTCTTCGCCATCATCTTCTTCGGGAAGAAGCTCCCGCGTGGGGGCAGCGAACTCGCCCTGGCCAGCATGATCGCTTCACTAGTGATCGCCGCCGGTACTGCATCCCAGTGGATTTCACGGGTCAACGCCTCGCATGGCGAAGAAGCCGAACCGGTGATCAAGCAGTGGACCTGGTGGCAAAGCGGCGGGACCAAGTTCGGGATCGGTCAACAGATCGACGGGTTGGCGGCGATGGCCCTGATCCTCGTCACATTCATTTCGACACTTGTGCTGCTGTACTCGACCGAGTACGTGCGCGGTGACCGTCGCTATACCCATTTCTTTGCCAGCATCACGCTGTTCTCGTCGGGGATGTTGGCGATGGTTCTGGCCCCCAACATGGTCCAGCTGATTCTCGGCTGGGAAATCATGGGTCTCTGCTCGTTCCTGCTGATTGGCCACTGGTGGGAAGAGGATGCCAACAGCCGCGCAGCGTTGAAAGCCTTCCTTACCGTCCGTGTCGGCGACATGGGCCTGCTGGTCGGCACGGCGATGCTGCTCGGGATCTTCGGCACGCTCGATATCGCCGGGATCAACGAAATGACCGCATCCGGCGAGTTTGGGAGCCAGAAGATTCTGATGTGGGCGGCAATTGCGCTGTTCATTGCGTGCATCGGCAAGTCCGGCCAGTTTCCGCTGCACACCTGGCTGCCTGACGCGATGGCGGGCCCCACTCCCGTCAGTTCGCTGCTTCACAGTTCGACGATGGTCGTCGCCGGCGTGTTCTTGGTGGCGCGGCTGTATCCCGTGTTCCACGTCGGGCTTGAAATCAACGTGCACGGCCAGTCGTTCAATCTGATTGCCGTGATCGGTGGAATCACGGTGCTGATCGCCGCCCTGCTGGCGTTCGTGCAGGACGACATCAAGAAAGTGCTCGCCTACTCAACCGTCAGCCAACTCGGCTACATGATGATGGGGCTCGGCGTTGGCGCCTGGACGGCGGCCGTGTTCCACATTTTCACGCACGCCTTCTTCAAATGTTGCTTGTTCCTGGCGGCCGGCTCGGTCAGTCATACCGCGAGCCATCACAGCTTCGACATGAAGAAAGACATGGGCGGGATCTGGAAGAAGATGCCGGTCACGTTCGGCACGTGGATGGTCAGCACGATGGCCCTGTGCGGTGTGCCGTTCGTCAGTGGGTTCTTCAGTAAAGACGAGATCATCGACTCGGCCAAGAACAACAGTTACACCGTGTTCTACTTCGTCGGCATCATCGGTGCCTTCATGACCACCGCCTATATGACGCGTGCGACCTACCTCACATTCTTCGGTAAACCCCGCGGTGGCGCAGCCCATTTCATGCACGCCTTCGACGAGAACGCAAGCAGCAGCCACAGTGAAGCGGTGGTTGGTGCCGATCACGAGCACGATCATCACGATCACGCGCCTGTTCATCATTCCGCTCCGTTGCCGTTCGCCAAGCACGATTCGTCGTGGCAGATCACGACTCCGCTGCTGGCCCTTGGATTCCTGGCGCTCGTCTCCGGATATCTGAACGCGGCCCCGCTCGGCAAGAGTTGGCTCAGGTTCGAACATTGGACGGAGTCGTCGATCGGGCTTCCGCTTGGCGAGGGGATCGCTGCTGTGCCGCACCCGCCCGAGTTCTCGTGGGGCAATGCGCTGCCAGGTCTCGTGCTCGTAGCGGCCGGTTTCATGGTCAGCTTGCTGCTGTGCAAGGCCGTGTTCGGCGGCGAGAAGTCACCGGTTGCGGCGTTGGTCGGGCTGACGAAGCGAAACAAGCTGGCCGGTGCCGGTCACAAATTCCTGGTCAACAAGTACTACCTCGATGACCTCTACGAGAAAGTCATCGTGCATGGCGTCGCCCATCCGATCGCCAAAGCGGCGTACTGGGCGAATCAGAACGTGATCGACCGAGTCGTCAACGGTGCCGGGCGCACTGGGAAACGAACCGGCGATTGGGTCTACCGCAACATCGACCAGCGTGTGGTCGACGGTGCGGTCAACGCCTCGGGCGCAGCTGCTACCGGTACCGGTGGCGCTCTCCAGCCCGTGCAGTCCGGCAAAATTAACCAATACGGCGCGCTGCTCTTCGGTGCCGCCGGGGTTGGTGCCATCGTCCTCATCATCCTCAACGTGTAAGGCACGACAATCATGGAAGTCCTCACTAACGACACCTGGCTGCTATCGGTCGGCACCTTCTTGCCGCTGATCGGCGTTCTCTTCATGATGTTCATCCCGGCATCAGACGAGAGGTCCCACAAGCAGATCGCAATCGTCACCGCCGGGGCCACACTCGCGGTCGGCATCTACACGCTGATCCAGTTCCAGTACGACAAAGCTGAGCAACTCCAGTTCTACGTCAACGAGGAATGGATCACCGTCCTCAAGTCGAACTACACGATCGGTCTCGACGGAATCAGCCTTCCGCTGTACATCCTCTCGATGGCCGTGACCTTGCTCGTGGCGATCTACACCTGGGACAACATGCCTGACGCAGGGAACGCCAAGTCGTTCCTGATGCTGATGCTGGTGTTGCAGGTCGGCATGGCTGGTTCATTCATCGCCCAGGACTTGATTCTGTTCTTTGTGTTCTTCGAACTCGTGCTGTTGCCGATGTACTTCATGATCGGCGTGTGGGGTGGCGAGGACCGACAGTACGCCTCGCTGAAGTTCTTCCTCTACACGATGTTTGGTTCAGCGTTGATGCTGGTGGCGTTCCTGGCTCTGTTCTTCCAGACCGGTGCCGAAAGCTTCGGTTTCCAGCATTTGATGGAGGCCGGTGCGGGCGTCGACCGCGATGTTCAAATCTGGATTTTCGCCGGCATGTTCATCGGCTTCGCCGTCAAGGTTCCGATGTTCCCGTTTCACACGTGGCTGCCCGACGCCCATACGCAGGCACCGACGCAGGGGTCGGTGATCCTGGCGGCGATCCTGCTGAAACTCGGTACATACGGATTCGTGCGAATCGCGTTGCCGATGCTCCCGCAGGGTGCCAAAGCGTGGGCGCCAGTGATCGGGATACTTGCTGTAGTTGGCATCATCTACGGCGCCCTCGGGTGTCTCGCCCAAACCGACATGAAGCGATTGATTGCCTTCTCGTCAGTCGCTCACATGGGTTTCGTGATGCTCGGGATTTCGACCCTGACCACCACAGGAATCAATGCGGCCCTGTTCGGGATGGTCGCCCATGGTTTGATCACCGGCATGCTGTTCTTTGTGGCCGGGTCGATCAAACACCGCTATCACACACTCGAAATCAAGCGCTTGTCGGGTCTCCTGATCCAAATGCCGAAGATGGGGTGGGTGCTCGGGTTCTGCGCGATGGCATCGCTCGGGCTGCCAGGTTTGGCAGGGTTCTGGGGGGAGTTCCCGGCGATTCTGTCGGCGTATCAGCCTGGCTTCGGCCTCAGTGAGGGTCTGTTCCGCACACTGATGGTGATCGCCGCTCTCGGCACGGTGTTGGCCGCCGGGTACCTGCTGTGGCTGTACCAACGCACCGCCTTCGGAACCCCAAGCCCAGAGTTCGCTAGCAACGGCCACGGTGGACGTAGCAACGGCCACGTCGCCCACTCGTTGTCGGCAGCCGTCAACAAAGGCGGCGAGGGAAGCGCCAGCGACGAGCCGCACGGAGGCAGCAGCCGAAGCGAAGCGGAGGCCAGTGCCGACCACCAGAAGGGAAGCGCCAGCGACGAGCCGCACGGAGGCAGCAGCCGAAGCGAAGCGGAGGCCAGTGCCGACCACAAAATACAGGACGTGACACTCATCGAGTGGATCTCGTGGTCCCCGTTCCTCATCGCCATCATCGTGTTCGGCGTATACCCGCAGCTGATGTTCAAGATTATGGATCCGGCTGTCACGCAACTCGTTGAGCGAGTGGGGGCCGGCATCCCGTGATCGGTGCCCTCCTTGCTCAAGTCGCCGATTGGAAGGCACCGTACGTCGATTGGCATGCCCTCGCGCCCGAGATCGTTTTGATCATCGGTATCAACGTGGTGCTGCTCGTCGATCTGTGGATCGATGAGTCCAAGAAGTGGATGATGGCCTCGCTGGCGGGGTTTGTCATGCTCGGTGCCTTCGTCCCTGTGGTCACGCTCGCCGTGCTGGGTGATGATGTGCGTTCGATGTTCGACGACCGTTACGTCGTTGACGAGTACGCCCTGATCCTGAAAGCACTATTCCTGCTGGTCGGCTACGTGATCGTCCTGCTCAGCCAGAACGAGCTCGAAGAGGGCGGTTACTACCAGGGTGAGTACTACCTGCTGTTGCTCGTGAGCATTCTCGGCATGGTGATGATGGCATCGAGTCGAGACCTGATTTCGATCTTCGTTGCCCTCGAGCTGCTGTCGATCCCGGCGTACATGATGGCTGCCTGGCGCAAACGTGACCGCAAGTCCAACGAAGCCGGAGTCAAATACTACCTACTCGGTGTGTTCGCTTCCGGAGTGCTGCTGTATGGGATGAGCTACCTCTACGGCACCACCGGCAGCACCAAGCTGACCGATATCGCAGCAGCGCTCGACGGCGAGAATCTGTTGGCGATGCAAGTGGTGGCGGTGCTGTTTGTGATCGTCGGGTTCGGTTTCAAGGTCTCCGCTGTCCCGTTCCACACGTGGGCCCCTGACACCTACGAAGGTGCCCCCACACCGGTCACGGCGTTCCTTTCGGTCGCTTCGAAAGCGGCCGGCTTCGTCGGGTTGGTCACGATGTTGTATGTCGGCCTGCACGCCGCCAGCGACGTGTATCAGCCCGTGATCTGGGTGCTGGCGGCGTTGACGATGACCGTTGGCAATGTGCTGGCGCTGCGCCAGACCAACATCGTTCGCCTGCTGGCGTATTCGTCAGTCAGTCAGGGCGGATTCATTCTGATGCCGCTGGCCGTGATGGGTACCGATCTCGGTGTCGCCGATTCAGCCCTCAAATCGGTCGTGATCTACTTGTTGATCTACGCCTTCTCGAACCTCGGGGCGTTTGCCGTGATCATCGCAGTCAGTCGCAAGACCCGCAGCGGGGCAATCAGTTCGTTCGGTGGCCTGATGTCGTATGCCCCTGGGCTTGGGTTGCTGATGACGATCTTCATTGCCTCGCTGACAGGTGTCCCCCCGTTGGGTATCTGGATCGCCAAGCTGCAGTCGTTCAAGACAGTGCTCGATGCCGGCACCACGGCGGCCTATGTCCTCGCTGTGATCGCCGCAGTCAATACTGTGATTTCGGCGGCGTACTACATGAAGGTGCTCCGCGAGATGTGGATGAAGCCGGTTCCTGATGGTGACACGACGCCGATCACGCCGCCGCAGCCGGTCTGGGCTGCGCTGGGGATCTGCGCCGCCGGAACATTCGTGCTCGGTCTGCTGCCCGGTCTGGTGATGCGCTTCGCCGACCTCCCCGACCTGACCAGCGCATTCGGCCGATAACCCCGACCCCGGCCAACTGTCTGCGTGTAACCATCGGTGGACTGATGTGACGCAGACAGAACGGGCGGTGGCGTTCGATCAGTTCATGGCCGAGGCGCTATACGGCTCAGACGGGTTCTACATGACCGGTGGTCGGGCTGGGCGTCGGGGGGACTTCTTGACCTCGCCGGAGGTTGGCCCGTTGTTCGGGACCGTGGTGGCTCAATTTCTCGATGCGGAATGGGACCGGATCGGTCGCCCCGACTCGTTCACAGTCGTCGACGCAGGTGCTGGGCCAGGCACGCTGGCGCGATCTGTGCTTGCCGCTCAACCGCGGTGTCGCCAAGCGATGCGGTATATCGCCGTCGATGTCTCTCCCGGGCAGCGCCAACAACATCCCGCCGGTGTCGAATCGCTGGCCGCACTGCCGGACGAACAACTCGACGGTGTGATCATCGCCAACGAACTGCTCGACAACCTGCCGTTCAGGCTTGCGGTGTTCGACGACGGCTGGCGTGAAGCGTTCGTGGTCGAACTGCCGGACGGCCGGCTCGTCGAGACGCTGAGCGAACGGTTCGACCCACGACCAGAAGTGCTCCCGGCGGCTGCGAGTCTCGGGGCGCGGGCCCCGTTGCAGAATGCCGCCTATCAGTGGGTGGCCGATGCCCGATCCATGATCCGATCCGGTGCACTCGTGGTGTTCGATTACTGCAGTCCGTCGACCACCGCACTCGCGCAACGGCCGTGGAGGGACTGGCTGCGGACCTATCGACAACACGAACGCGGCGGGCACTACCTCGCCGAACCGGGTACGCAGGACATCACGGCGGAGGTAGCCGTCGATCAGTTGCCACCGCCCGACGCCATCAGCACGCAAGTGCAGTGGCTGCGACGACACGGTATCGACGGACTCGTGGACGAAGGCAAGCAGCACTGGGCGGTGCACGCCTCGCGTCCAGACCTGGCGGCAATTACGATGCGCAGTCGAGTTCGTGAGGCAGAAGCCCTGCTCGATCTGGCAGGTCTGGGAGCCTTCACCGTTCTGGAGTGGCGAAGCTGAACCGCACAGGTCCGGGCCCGATCGCACGAGACCGAGCAGTTTAGGCATGTGAGGCAGAACTTGCCGAGTTGACCGGGAATTCGCAATCCGGATCACGTTTCGGGACGAACGACCTCGGTACACGTCCCAAACGCCCGGCCACAACGTGGTCGCAATCCAGGAGGTTCTCCATGCACAGACCATCTATCCGAACAGTGAAGCGCGGTGCCGTAGTCGGCGCTGCGCTGGCGCTGGTTGCTGGATTTGTCGCCAGCGGCGGCCCAACCGGCATCACCGCCTCGAGCCACCGAGAAGCGCCGCTGATCGCGGGCGATCCGCGAGCAGACAACACCGACCTGTATGCGTTCGTCAGCCCCGACGCACCTGACACGGTCACATTGATCGCCAACTGGATCCCATTCGAGGAGCCCAACGGCGGTCCCAACTTTTACCCGTTTGCAGACGACACGCAGTACAACATCAAGATCGACAACGATGGCGATGCGTTGCCGGACGTGACCTACACCTGGGTGTTCGACACGGTCATTCGTGACGACGCCCAGTTCCTGTACAACACCGGAGCCGTCACCACCGTCGACGATCCTGATCTGAACTACTACCAAACGTACGACCTCACGGTGACTACTGAAATCCTTGGCGTGACGACAACCACTGTGTTGCTTGGTGACGGCGATGGGGTGCACGATCCGACAGATCCGATTGCTGCACCGTCACTGGTCGGACCTGGTTCGATCCCCGACTATGCGCCACTCGTCGCGGGTGCCACCTACGACCTGCCGGGCGGCGGTCAGACCTATGTCGGCCAGGCCGACGATCCGTTCTTCCTCGACCTGCGGGTGTTCGATTTGCTGTACGGAGGAAACCTGACCGAAGTTGGTGAAGACACGCTGGCCGGATACAACGTCAACGCAGTCGCGATCCAGGTCCCGAAGACTCTGGTTGCCGGTGGCGGTTCACCTGAACTCAACCCGGTGATCGGGATTTGGAGCACGACCGACCGTCGCAGTGCCCGAGCCGCCAACGGAGAAGGCCTCCCGCTCAGCACCTTTGTGCAGGTCTCGCGACTTGGCAACCCGCTGGTGAACGAAGTCGTGTTCCCGCTGGCGCTCAAGGATGCGTTCAACTCGATTTCCCCGGAAATTGATGCGACGATTCCCGCAGCTGTCGATGCGGTGACGAATCCGATCCTGCCTCCGCTGATCGAAGCGATCTACGGTGTTCCAGCTCCGGCCGGGCCGCGCAACGACCTCGAGGAGATCTTCCTGCAGGGCATCAGCGAAGCCAACGCCGGACTCGGCGGGGATCCTGCCGTGGTGCTGCCCGTCGACCTCAATGGTCACGACCTCAACACGGTGCAAGCTGCATTGCAGCCATCTGAGCAACTTCGACTGAACATGTCGATCGCTCCGTCCGCCGTGCCGAATCGTCTGGGAATCTTCGCCGGTCAGTTCGATGGTTTCCCGAACGGTCGCCGTCTGGTCGACGACGTCGTCGACATTGCGTTGCAAACCGTGATGGGCGCTGCGCAATCTGGCCAGATCGTCGAAGCACTCGCGGCAGGCGACTACGTCGATCGCAACGACCGTGACTTCGGTAGCACGTTCCCGTATCTGGCGTTGCCGCACGGCAACGGCGTGAACCAGGGTCCCGAGCGGGCACCCCGAACGGCGGAGTTCTCCGCCTTCCAACCCGAGCGACTACTCGAGACACGCACGGGCGATTTCGCCCAAACCGGTTATGCGGGCCCGAAGCCAGTTGACGGTCAAGTGATTGTCCTCGACGTGACGGGAGTCGGCACATCAATGGTGCCGGATGACGCCTCAGCTGTTGCTGTACGCGTCACCGCAACCGAAGCTGCTGGCCCGAGTTTCGTCACCGCTTATAACTGCGACAACCCCAGGCCGAACGCCTCGAACGTCAACACCACCGGCAACCCGAACAACTCGTTCGGCAACCTGGCGATCGTCGGGGTCAGTAATGCGGGAACGATCTGCCTCTATACCCTGAGATCCAGTCATCTCGTGGTCGACGTCAACGGTTATGTCCCCTCGACGTCGCCGATTGTTTCCGCAGCGCCTGAACGACTGCTCGAAACCCGAGTCGATTACGGTCAGATCGGATACTCGGGCGCCAAGCCGACGGCAGGGCAGGTCATCACACTTGACGTCACTCAGGTCGGAACCAATCAGGTCCCGGCCGACGCCGGTGCGGTATTCGTCAACGTCACGTCGACGCGATCGACGGGAGCCGGCTTCGTCACTGTGTACGCGTGTGACCCGGTTCGCCCGTCGGTATCGGCGCTCAACTACGAGCAAGGCACGACCATCCCGAACTTGATGGTTGCGCCGATCTCTGCCGCCGGAACGATCTGCCTGTACACCTCGGCATCCACCGACCTGGTGGTCGACCTGCTCGGCGTGATACCGGCCGGATCTGACTACGTCGCCGCTGGCCCCGAGCGAATCCTCGAGACTCGCGTCAGCGAGGGCCGGATCGGTTACACCGGCGCAAAGCCGATCGGGGATCAGACGATCGAAGTTCAGGTGACGGGCGTCGGTACGGCGCAGGTACCCGCCACCGCAACGACGGCGTTCCTGAACGTGACGACAACCAACGAGACGGCGTTGGGGTTCATCACGGTCTTCCCGTGCGGCACTCAGCGTCCGAATTCCTCGAGTGGCAACTTCCGAGGTCCTGGAACGTCGACGGCGAACCTCGTCGTCGCCGCAATCGGCCAATCGGGTCGTGTCTGCATCTATGTGCAGAACTCGACCGATGTGGTGGTTGATCTCGTCGGGTACCTCCCGGGGATCGGCACCACTCTCTAATAGGCGAGGTCGTGGGGGGGCGCCCCCGGGGGGGGGGCCCCCCCCCCAC